>JBGTHM010000120.1:0-27218 GCA_041746255.1 Fibrobacteria bacterium
CCCGTCGCAACAGGTTCGACTTTTCGGCCGAAATCCACGATGCGGGCCACATCAGGATTGTCGCTTACCAAGGTGTATTGCTTATAGGTAGCGTTATCGGGTGTCCAACTAATGGAGGGGGCTTGAGACGTGCTCAATAAACCTAATCTCATGTCTTCCACCTTCACCGATTTAACGGGACGGATAATCTCCAATTGGAAAGAAGCCGTTTTCCCACCATCTACGGTAGTCGCTTCGATGGTCACTTTACCGTCGTCCAGAGCCCTAACATGGGTTCCGCCGATGATTTGCGCTCTTGACGTATTGGAACTTTTGGCCGTGAACCGCTTGTCGGTAGCATTGGTGGGATTCCAACTCAATTGACCGCTTACATCGAAATCCGGATCTCCGACATTCAGGGTGAAATCCGCCCCCGATATCGAAACGACGGGAATGTGCTGGTTCACCTCCACCTGGAAAGACTTACTGATAGAACCCGATTGCAGAACCACCGTGGCGATGCCTTTTCCCTGGGCCACTACTTTCTGTTTGTCCGCACTGAGCGTGGCAACCGAAGGATTACTGGTATGCACAAGACTATAGGTTTTCTCCGAAGCGTCTGCGGGAATCCATGTGATGGACGGAGCTTTCGGCGCCTCCCCCAGCATGAAGTCCATTTTTCCCACTTCGACGGAAGTCAGCGCGACGAATGCGGGAAGCACCTTGACCCAGGCTGTATCCGTGAAGCCGCCGTCCTCGGCGATTATAACCACTTGTGCCTGACCTACCGCCACAGCGGCGATCTTTCCAGTTTCAATTTTTACGATGGAGGTATTGAGGCTCATCAGGATGTGGTTGCGGTTACCCGCGTTCGTAGGAGTCCACTCCACCAAAGGAGTTCGCGCAGCCTCACCCATGCGCATTTCCATATCCATAACCTTGACCCCCGCCAAGGAGACGCTGGTATCAGGTGGAGAAACCTGGACCGTAAAAATGGCTTGTTTGCCCCCATCCTCAGCTGTTACCGTAATCCAGGCATTTCCGATGGAGACGGGTTGCACGGCATTTCCATGCGAAATTGTAGCCACGCTGGAGTCGGAGCTGCTTAACGAGAAATTCTGATTTCGCGCATCTGACGGATGCCAAATCAGGGTAGGTATCCTGGCGCTCTCACCCAAAACCAATTGCATATCCAAAGCCGACACGGACTCCAAAGGAGCGGCATTTTCAGTCACGGTTACCTCGAAAGGAACCAGTTTTCCCTCCCCATCATCCGACATCAGCAAAAGCAACGCTTTACCCAGCGCCACTGCGCGTATTTTACCGCTGACTATCGCCACAATTTGGGGATCCTGGCTCACCAGACGATATCCCTTATTGGTGGCGTCGCTGGGTATCCACTCCACTTCGGGAAGGACATCCGGCGTTCCGAGACCCAAAAAAAGCGGCGCCACTGTTACGCTTTGTACGGGACGATAATCTTCCGCGCGCACCACGGTAACGGTGAACTCCGCCTGGTGAAAGCCGTCCTCCGACTCAACCATAAATAAAGCCTGCCCGGGGCTGTGAGGATTCACGAAACCTTGAGCGGCCGAAGCCACCGACGGGTCACCACTCGTCATGTAAAAGTTCCTGTATGTAGCGTTGGAGGGATTCCAGGTAATTACCGGAGGTTTTGGAAGGCCACCGACGGTAAAGAAAAGGTTTCCGGCACTGATGGATTGCAAGGGGGTGCCCTGTGACACCACCGAGACGTTGAAAAAACCCTGCGCGCCCGTCCCGGTGAGAAAATCGATGCGCGCGGTTCCAATGGAAACAGGCTTGATTTTTCCAGCCTCCAATGCCGCGACCGTGGAATCGGCTGTTTCCAGAGAATAGCCATTAACCCCCAGTTGCGCGGTATCTCCTACGAAACGGGGAGGCTTGGGTGTGTCCCCCACCCAAAGAAGCATATCCCGCGCCTGAAGTTTGGAAAATGGGATGGGACCGGTGGTATCCGGGGGAGAGCCGGTTTCCGAATCCACTATCCTTTGTTTTTCCTTTTTCGCTTCGGCCAGACATAATGACGGTTCCAAAGAACAGGTAGGGGCATATTTCTCCACGCTGTCGGCGATTCCGTTGCCGTTTCCATCCACGGTCCAATCGTCCCCGGCATAATTGGGGCTGGCTGGATCATGAGGATTATCGAAGTTGCGGTTACAACCCGCTACCAAAAAGGTTCCCACTATCGCAATAACCAATGCCGTAACCCACGTTGACTGGGCAAGGGATTTTCCGCCAGGGCTACGATTCGATGCAAATTGCCGTAATGGTTTCCACATCTTAAACCTCACGCAAGTCCGCTTAAAAAACAAATAGCGCCAGCCCCAAGCCGGCACTAGCGCCTCCCGATAAACCCAACCAATTTCGTTTACGGTCGAGTCCCTCCACTTGAGCGCGATGATGGACTGCGGTTTCCCGTGATTGAGCGGATAGGAAGGCCTGATATTCCGCTTCACCGCCCTTATGAGCATCGTAAGCCAAATACCCCATTACGGCTCCCGCCGTAACCAGCATCCCCGAAACAACAGTCGGCCACCATCGGGTTTTTCCCGGCCGCTCCTTCGCCGGTTGCCAAATATCATCCTGATTTTTGAAAAGCCCCGCGAAAAACTTTTTCTCGAATTGAAGAATCTTCTGAAAATCTGACGTAGCGGGAGAGGGCCAGTCGCGCAACTTTTTACCTTCGGTAACATCAAAAAATTGCATTTGCAGCCGGTACATTTGGTTGTCCAAGGTAAGCCGGGAGGCAACCATATGGGAAACATCGGCCTTTCTACCCAGATTCAGGATACTTTCATCAGAATTCGGCAAAGCCGTACGATCGATTTCCATGGCAAGCAAGAGTTCGTTTAGTTCCTGCTGTGTCATCACATTGAATTCTCGCGATCCATAAAGGTGCGTGGTAGTCCGTTCGGCCATCACCCGCGAATACACGGAGGCCGGATTCAAGTCGATGACGGTCATCAAGCCACGTTTGCCTTTACTCTCCAAGGATAGTTCCATGGGATCGAGCTGCCCAACCAAATCGCCTAAGACGGTTTGTACCCCTTGGGCGGGATTTCCCTCACGCCTACGCACCACTTCGCCCACTCGCGACCAAACGGTTTGAACCGTAGGCAGATGGACCAGGTTCAGGGTATAGGTATAGAATTCCTGCAAAGCGGTTACGGTTCCAAAGAGCACGAAACTGGAACCGATAACCGTCCCGGCATCATATGCGCATTGAAATTCACGGCAGAGATTATCCGGTTCCAGACCGTAAGCCCGATATTTTTCCACTACGGAATCTACGGGAATGACCTCCCATTTTCCCGACTGCGCCAGATTCCGTCGGACCAGGTCGCCCCACAACCTTGGCCCCTCCCCTTCCATGGCCAAGTCGACCGGGTTCAAGACCGCTATCCGGGGTAGGGCGGGTGGTTCTCCAATTTTTTCTCCAAAACCCGGAACAGCCGACAAAAATGCGGCCATAGCAATCCCAACCGCCATTCCCAGATACGAATTCATTTCCCTTGATTGTACTGAATGAGTAAATATTTTCGCAGCCTAATATTTCAGATCTTTTTAAGTAATTTGGCTTTTTTGCGTTTCATTCAGGCCGATAGTTCACACCACCTACCGTTGGCTGCTTCCAATACTTTCACTAAATCATGGTTACCGGATTCATCCAGCTTTTTGGCAACCTTGGTAAAACTTTCCATCGACAGGTCAATTTGGACACCCTCATCTCCCGCAGCTTTTTCCAATAAATTTTCCACTTCATTCTGGGTACGGGCATGCTTCACCGTCTCCATAAGCCGCTCAAATTTCTCATTCTCCATTCCCGGCCTCCTAAGCTTGGGGTTATATAGGAAAATGAAAAATCCGTCCTGTGCAAAGGCAATGGAATCCGCTCCCAAGCAAGGCATTTTACCCATGCCGATGTTATAATCATCCAATCATGCCCTTGCGCGGAAGAAAATGGATTGGAATGTTTTTCCCATGCTGCGCCATGTATTCCCGTGCCTATATGAGCCAGGATGGAACCCACTACCGGGGCTGCTGTCCACGCTGCGGATTTCCCGCGGTTTTACCGCCCCACAGCATGCAAGGGTGGGTTCACGCTCCCCGAACGCCCTCGCCCCTGCCGCCCGGTCGCTCCCGCTCTTCCGCACCCTAAGCGGCGGCCCTTTTCGGGAGTAATCCCAGTTTGATTTTTACGACGATTTTTCGATTTGCAAAGATAGCCCCTGCTGGCGGTACTATTCTGCAACTAGATCCGTTCCCACCAATTTTAGTGGCTAATTCCGTTCCGCTAATTGATTTGACTCCCCGCAAAACCAGTGTTTGTTTAATGAATAGATGGAAGCACGTTTTTTAGATAAGGGAGGAGAGAATGGACGAAATGGAAAAAAATATCGGTACCATGCCGGGTGAAGAAGGAGAGGAATCGGCACAGGTATTCAAGGAGAGATTGAAAAAGAATTTCGAGACGAGCCGGCGGGAGGCGGACGAAACCATCGGTACGGTACGGAAGTACGGGGAGGATTTCCTGGGTGAACGCCAGCAAAAGGCCGCCCACGAAGTGGAAAACCTATCGAAGGCCTTAAAAAGGGCCGCCGAAAGCTTACGGGAAGACCAGGATAATTCCCTGGCCGATTATGTCGACGCATTCGCCGTACGGGCGGATTCGCTTTCCCGCTCTTTGGAAGACCAAAGTCCTCGCGAATTGCTGCATAGGATTGGAGAGATGGTGGAAAGAAAACCCGAATGGTTCGTGGGTGGAATGTTCGTCGCGGGTCTAACGATTGCGCGCTTTTTGAAGGCTTCCCCTCCTGGCTCGAAATCATTCGAATCCTACGAAAATGACGAACTGAGGGATGAGCCGGAGCCGGTAGCGACGGATTCCTTTCCTGAAACCTTCCCCTCACAGAAATCAGGCTACACCACCGAGCCCGATACTTCTTTCAATTCAGACGGGAGGAAATAAAATGGATGACAGGAATGAAACCAAAGCTTATGGAACCGAGCGTCAATCCGAGCCCCGATATACCCATACGGCCGACTCTTATGAAAGCCAATCCTTGGCGGGTTTAATAAAGGAGCTACGCGACGAGACTCTGCTTCTCATCTATCAGGAGGTGGCCCTCATCCGCAGCGAAATGAGTGAAAAGGCATCCCTTTTATCCCGCAACGGAATTTATCTCGCGGCGGGCGCTCTACTCGCTTTTGCGGGATTGATTGTCTTGGTATTGGGAGTGAGTTTTCTCCTGCAATGGGTGCTCATCGCCGCAGGATTATCCGGTATGCTCTCCGCTTGGATCGCCGCGTTGGTGGTCGGTACGGCGGTTTTGCTGATCGGTTATGGATTGATTCAAAAAGCCATCTCCACCATTAAAAAGGAGTCGCTGGCGCCCCAAAAAACCATACACTCATTTAAGGAGGATAAGGAATGGATACGTCAAAAGAGGAAATAAGAACAGGTAAAATCGCGGAATACGCCAAAAAATCGAAACCGCGGGAAATCGAGAACGACATTCGTGGGACCCGTCATAAAATGGACGAGTTGATTGATAAGGTTAGCGAAAGGCTTACTCCACGCCACTTGCTGGACGAGGCCTTACGGGCCGCCCGGAAACCAGAGAATCAAGAAGCCCTGATGCGAAAAGCGCGTTCAGCAGGAAGGTCTACGGTTGCTGCCTTTAAAGAAAATCCGATTCCCGCCGTATTGATGGGAGCGGGTGCGGCTTGGTTGCTATACAACCAAAGCAAGGATAAATTCGGAGGTATGCCTCAATACGATTCGGAATACCCTGATTTTTACGATGGAAACGACGACATCGGAGGCGAACCGGCAACTGATTGGCGGCCCGGTGGACGCATGGAGGAGTCGCTATCCAAAGGGCGGCAAATCAAGGAGAAGGTCAAGGAAAAATTAACCGAAGGTAAGGAAAAAGCCTATCAGAAAGGATCAAACTTGGCATACTCAGCCAAGGACAAGGCGGAATCCTGGGCGCGACGTGGCCTGGAAAAGAGCGGAGAATCCGCTTATCGGGCATTGCATAATCATCCGCTGATTTTGGGAGTAGCGGCCTTGGCTGCCGGCGTGTTCTTGGGAACGGCCATTCCTGAATCGCGAAAAGAACAAGAAGTCCTGGGTGATGCCTCAGAGAATCTTAAAAAACGAGCCTATGACAAAGGAGAGGAAGTTTACGCAAAAGGGAAAAAGGTGGTGCGGACGGTAGCGGAAGAAACTTCGCAACAAGCGGGTGATATCTTGGAAAAAGCCAAACAAGCAGGCGAGAGCGTAACCTAAAACTTGCGATGGGGAGGGTCTAATCCTAACTTTGCCTTCATGAAAAAGAAACGGGAATTCCGATTTGATGCCGCGTATTACCACCGCTATTACCTGAACCCCACCACACGCGTAACCGATCCTTCGACACGAACTCGTTTAGCCGCCTATGTATCCGCCGGCCTTAAGCATGTCGGGGTTCCGGTGAAACGTGTGTTGGACGCCGGTTGTGGTTTGGGTCATTGGGCGAAATTACTGCGGAGGTCATTTCCCGATGCCCACTATACGGGATTGGAGGTTAGTCAATATCTCTGCGGCAAGTATGGTTTTACCCAGGCTTCGATTGCCGATTATAAAGGGAAGGGAAGCTTCGATTTGATCATCTGCCAGGGGGTGATGCAATATTTGCGGAATGCAGAGGCGGTATCCGCCCTGGAGAATATCGCACGCCTATGCCGTGGCGCTCTTTATCTGGAGGCTTTGACGTCTGAGGACTGGGAACGGAATTGCGATACCCAATCCACCGATGGATCGGTATACCTGCGCCGGGCCGACTGGTATCGCAAGAGACTCGCTCCCCATTTCATAAATATCGGAGGCGGCCTATTTCTTGCGCGCCGCTCGCAGCCCATCTTGTTTGAGTTGGAACGCGCGTAATAGCCGGCGACTCGCTCTATCTTTTCTCATTCGATCTTCGAGTCACAATTTACGGTATAATTCCCGGCCCGCTTCGGCGAACTCACGCGACTTCTCCTCCATTCCTTCTTCCAGGGCCGCGGCGTCCTCCACGCCTTTCTGTTCCGCATAGCGCCGCACATCGTCCGTGATTTTCATGGAACAGAAATGCGGACCGCACATGGAGCAAAAATGCGCCACTTTGGCGCCTTCGGCAGGCAGGGTTTCGTCATGAAAACTGCGCGCCGTATCGGGATCGAGTGACAGGTTGAACTGATCGTGCCACCGGAACTCAAAGCGCGCGCGCGAAAGCGCATTGTCCCGATACTGAGCCGCGGGATGGCCTTTGGCCAAATCGGCGGCATGGGCCGCGATTTTATATGTGATTACCCCGGCCTTCACATCCTCGCGATCGGGGAGGCCCAAATGCTCCTTCGGTGTGACGTAGCAAAGCATGGCGCATCCATACCACCCGATCATGGCCGCTCCGATTCCGGAGGTGATATGGTCATAGCCCGGTGCGATGTCGGTAGTCAATGGGCCAAGCGTATAGAAGGGGGCCTCGTGACACCATTCCAGCTGTTTCTGCATGTTTTCTTCGATCATATGCATGGGGACATGTCCCGGCCCCTCGTTCATCACCTGCACACCCATGTCCCAGGCGATTTCCGTGAGTTCGCCCTGGGTTTTCAATTCGGCGAACTGGGCTTCGTCATTGGCGTCGTACAGAGAACCGGGACGCAACCCGTCGCCAATGGAAAAGCTAACGTCGTAGGCGCGCATGATGTCGCAGATATCGCGCCAATGGGTATACAGAAAACTTTCTTTATGGTGAGTCAGGCACCATTTCGCCATGATACTGCCGCCGCGCGAGACGATGCCCGTCATGCGTTTCGCCGTCATGGGAATGTAACGCAACAGCACCCCAGCATGCACGGTGAAATAATCGACACCCTGCTCGGCTTGTTCAATAAGCGTGTCGCGATAGATTTCCCAAGTCAAGTCTTCGGCCTTGCCGCCCACTTTTTCCAGCGCCTGGTAAATCGGTACCGTACCGATGGGAACCGGCGAGTTACGTAAGATCCATTCGCGCGTTTCGTGGATATTCTTTCCCGTGGATAAGTCCATCACGGTATCAGCGCCCCAGCGCGTAGACCACACCATTTTCTCCACTTCTTCGTCGATGGAGGAGGTAATGGCCGAGTTACCGATATTGGCATTGATTTTCACGAGAAAATTCCGCCCGATAATCATAGGCTCAAGCTCGGGATGATTGATGTTGCAAGGTATGATGGCCCGGCCCCGGGCGACTTCGTCGCGGACGAATTCAGGCGTGATGATTTTGGGTATGCGCGCGCCGCGGCTGTCACCGGCATGCTGACGGGCCAATTGCTCGTCCTTTATTTCGGCTTGCAGATTTTCCCGTATGGCGATGTACTCCATTTCCGGAGTGATGATTCCCTTGCGCGCGTATTCCATTTGGGTGACGGCCATTCCCGGCTTGCCCCGCAGCGGCGCCCGGCGGCCCGGAAAACGCAAGGCGTCCAGGCTTTCGTCTTGTAGGCGCTTTCTTCCATATTCGGAGGAGGATTGGGAAAGTTCGTCCACGTCTCCGCGGCCGAGAATCCACTCCCGACGCAACGGCGGCAGTCCCTTCCGTAAATCGATGGGCATGTCCGGATCGGTGTAAGGCCCGGAAGTATCGTAAACCACTACCGGCTCGTTTTGCTTGTCCAGGTCCTTGTCGAAATGGGAACGCGTACGCGATAGACTGATTTCTCGCATGGGCACCCGAATATCGGGATGGAGGGTTCCCGCCCGATAAACTTTTTTCGAGGCGGGAAAGGGATCACGGCTCACCGCCGCTTCCGATGCCAGTAATGACCTGTTGTTATCCGAGGTTAGCACGGATTGTGGGGACATGAAATTCCTCCCTGGCGGAATTGAACGGCCGCTGCCGGTTTAACCGGCTGATAGCGCCGGCGAATGAGTTTCCTGAAGGAAATGCGGGAAGGGCGTTGAAGAACACTCCCTACGCCGGTATTATCCGGATCAGGTAAAAAGGGTTTTTCCTCTCGGAAATCTCAGGCCAAAGCCTCCCCTGGTTATTCACCAATATAGCTATTGCGGTTGGGATGGTGGAATACCCGTGATTCGCAAATCTCGCAAAGGCAAAATCCTGGATACTTATTAGTTTAAGATAAGGGCGATTTCCCCTCAAAGAAAGTAGTGGTTATGACCGAATTTGGAGCATGTACCCATACCAGTCCCCAGGAGGTGGCGGATATGGCGCAAGCCTATCTCACAAAAGCGGAGATTCCCGTTCCCGATTGGGATGGTTGCCGTTTCGGTTTCGGCCAAGACGTGGTTTCGGAAGTTTGGAAATCGGTTTTTCTGGAAGTGGAAAGACGCGGTTCCGATTGGGTCGTCACCAAAATTGACCGTCGTAAAACACCTCTGGACCAGTCGGAACAAGGCCTGGTGGTAATGCACCTCAGCGAAGCCGCAAGCGGCCTCCTCAGAGCCTAGCTTCGCACGCCATCGCGTCGATTCTAAATTTTCAGTGAATCCCAGCGTTTATCAACCACAATGTCCGCCGGCGCCGCAGTAGTGGACGTAGGGTCCTTCTTCTGCATTTCTTCCGCTTTTAAGCGAAGCCTCGTAACGGTATCGGAAAAACGAGGAGCGCCCTGAACCGGAACCGTAGGAAATGCGGGCTCCGGACCGCGAAGACCGTTTTCCGAAACGGACTTCATCGAAAATTCCGGAAATACCGTAGGTAAGGTGGCTTGGGGCACGGCCCCCGTCGATTCCGGCTTCGGGGTACCAGCCGAAACAGAGTGCAACCTTTTTTCCAGGGCTTGTATGGTATCATGCGCTGCGGCCAGACGCTGCTCATAAGCCAATTGCAACCGGGTTACCGGATTCCCCCCATCAATCCATTGGAAAAACCGCTCGAAAAAGAAGAACAAGGGTCGCTCCATCCGGTAACGGTAATTCACGATATCATAATGAAGATTCAGGCGGATCCAAACCAACCAAATTAATCCGACGGGAATACAGAACAAAGGCCAGCGATATTCCCAGAGATCGCGACCGAAATTGCTGCTGACAAACCAGCTCCCAATCCCCCACAATTCTATGGCCGCAGCCTTACGGAATACCGACACGCCGAAAACCTGGGAAAGCAGCCATCCGGTCGCAGCGATAAAGGCGCTTGGAAGCATTAGATCATAGAAGAAAACATGTTTTTTCGTCATGGTCTTCCTTGGGTTGCCGTGAGGGCGCCGCTCCATTCGCGTCGCCTGAACGGATTAAAATTTACTTCACCCGCTGCTATTTCCTAAGGCCTGGGAGAATGCTTATTTTGAGCGAATTATGGGTATTTGTCACGGAAATCGGGAAGCCAGCGGAAAACCGGGAACAATGGTTAACTTGGAAGAACCCCGGAATTTTGGGGGACTATCAAATAGAGGAGCAAAATCCGCTTGAAAAGACAAGCTCCCTTGCGAGGATGGCTATTCATAGTCGCTTTTACGGCTGCGGTCTATTTTCTGCTCATCAAACCGATGGGAGGCAATAAATCCAATCCTCAACCATCCAATACGGAAGCCGCCGACCGGAATCTGGATTTCTCCGTCGATTCCTTGGAAAACCTGGTTCCCGATACCGGATGGAAAGTCATGACCGTCTTCGATTACAATAACGATTCTCATGCGGATTTGGTCTTGTTGGGTATCGAGGATTTGAGTCTTTGGCAAGGAGACGGCAAAGGAGGATTCACAGACGTAACTGCTACGCTTCCTGCGGAAGCCCAGGGTAGAAGAGGTTTCCTCAGCTCCTGGGCTGCTGATGTCGATGGGGATGGAAATATCGACTTGCTCCTGACTACCCAATCGCAAGGTCTTCGGCTTTTGCGTAACCTGGGCGATGGGCATTTCACCCTGGTTAACTTCCTCCCCGAAGCGCCGGCAGTCTCTCAGTTCGTATTCGCGGATATAGAAGGTGATGGAATTCCTGACGTGGCCTTATTGGATAAGCATGGTATTTTACGTGCGTATCAAAACATGGGTTCGGGACGCTTCGAAACCCTGCCCCCGCCCGATACCGTGATCCGGTTCAATTCATTCGCGGTGGCCGACATTCGCAATCGAGGCCAGTTGGGTTTGGTGGCCATGGAATCCAATGGAACTATCGCCACCTATGAATTCACATCCACGGCAGAAAATTGGAGAAAAGTTCCGCTTTTCCCCGATACGGCTTCCCAAGCGGTCCTGGCTTTTTTTGATAAACCGACTCGCCTATTGGTCGCGGACATGGATAAAAACGGTCGGAAGGATTTGGTAATCTCCTCGCCCATGGGCACACTCATATTACTCCAGGAGAAAGACCGCACCTTCCACCCACTGCCATTTTTAAGTGGGTTTCAAGTCTCGGCTCTAGCGGATTTCAATGAAGACGGTCGCTTGGACATGGCCGCACTTTCGCCTGAGGGACGCGTCTTCAAATTGACCAATCTTAGCTCTCGAAGATAGCACGGGAAGGCATTTTATTGCACATTGGCATCTTCCACGTCTGGAACAACCTCAAATTCACCGGGTTCCTGAGTCGCTTGGTATTCTAACAGGTTTAGGCTGTGGATCAAGCTGTGGTTCAGGCTCCAATTCTGAGTCAGCAGGATAATTTCCCCATCCTGAAAAGCCCCCCCCCTTTTGGCGACAAGCACTACATTGGAAGGCATATCCATCGAATATCTTTTATCCGAATCCTCGCCGCTCCAATTCAAACCGCCCAATCCCTGCTTACGATTTGGCGGGCCGATCCTGCGAAGAAGAATGCAGTTAAACCGGATTTCCCGCCAGCGGAACGGCTACCGCTGTATTGTGAATACAGGCGACTGCGCCGTGAAAGGCATGGGTATCAGGCGCTTTCCCGCCACATTGTAATAGGCTTTGCCTTCCTTGTGAATCAGGGTGGAAGCTGGCTGGGAAGGCTTGATGTTTACCGTATTGGGCTGGAGCAGCAAATCCGGGTGGTCCAGGTAAAAAAATTGCCTTCCACCATATCCCATGGCGAGGATGCGGCCATCGCTGGATTGCGACAAGTGGACGATTGGCGTCGGTGTCGGGTCGAATTTTTTGATTTCCGCCACTTTGCCCTTTTCATCCAGGGTGGCCGCCAGCAATTGCTTGCCGTTATAATTCGCATAGAAAATCGTCCCGTAGAATTTGGAGTTGGAATTGCTCCGATAAATCACCGGACCGATGACGCAAGTGTTATTGGTGTTGGATCGGGGATAGGGGTGGGGCAGAATAATGGTGGGAGGCTTAATCCCGGTGCGGTCGCAATTCGGAAGCGGCTCCTTGAATATCCCGTATTTGGCAGTGTTGAAACACGTGCTCCCTTCGGTAATGGGCCAGCCGAAATTATCGCCTTTTTCGACATGGGAAACATGGTCTTCGTGCCATCCGCCTACATTACCGACCCATAGGTTGCCATTTAGGGGATCCACCGCCAACTTGAAATTATTCCTCAGGCCGTACGACCAGATTTCCTTGATGACCTTTGGGTCGGGGTCGTTAAAGAAAGGATTATCCTTCGGGATGCCGTAATTTTTTCCGGGATCGGGATTGTCCACGTCCATACGCAATATGGTTCCTAAAAGGACTTTTCTCGTTTGCGTTTGGCGGCCATCCGAATTACCGTCGCCGAAAGAAAGGTAAAGCATGCCGTCGTGGCCGAAAATCGGGTACATGCCATTGTGTCCCGGCCCCTCTTTGCAACAAAACTCGCGGATGATTTTAGGCGGTTTCCCCGAATCCTTTTCGCGTTTGGCGTCGGCTTGATATTCCGCCAGAATCTGAAGGTACTCGCCCGCAAAACCGTAATTGGTCGGCGGCGCCTTGACATTGCTGGCGGGATTGTAGTAGACGAAATACCGGCTGTTATTGATGAAATCAGGATGGAAGGCAACCGCATACAAACCCTCTTCGGCCCGTGTATGCACCGCGATTTGGAGCCATTCCGAGGCCTTACCGGTTGCAGGTTCGTAATATAGGATTCGACCCGCTTTTTCGACGACTAAAAAGGAACCCGGCTTGCCCGGAATCTCATGGAAGGAAATGGGTTTTACGAAAGTAACCGACGAGGGCTTCATGTAGTACTTGAGGCTGACTCCGCCCGGAATATCGGCCCAGCAGGGGATGGCTAGAAATGTCCAAAGTGCGATCATCCATTTCAATTTCGCAAGTTTGATGAAATTCATGCAAAAAGTCCTTTCCCGGATTACTCCTACCGGATTTCACCTAACATAGGCGCTAATTCGACAAGGCCCACCCCAAAAATATTATTTCCTTCACAGAATATGCCGCACTTTCCCATTCCGGTGTTGGAGAGATTGGACGAGCCGGGGAAAAATCGTTTAGCTCACAAAACGATTCGACGCGGAGAATGGGGCGTCAGACCCGCTGCAGGGAAGCTGCATCGAATCATAATGTCTCTTTGTAGCTATCCAACCGCCGAAGGACGGTATTGACGAAACGATCCTGCTGTGAATGCAAAGGCCCCCGGCGACGCTCCAGCGGCATCCATTGACCCGGCAGCAATACCAGCCCGTCTCCGATAAGGCGATGGCTGAAGTTGATGACTTTTGATCGGGATATCACCTCCGCAAGAACTTCGCGCGGTTGGATCGAGACAGCCGGCAAAAGGCGGATGTACAATTCCTGGAAACTGCGCAATTGCCTTTTGCGATAGCGGGTAAGGCACAGGTCACCTTCTCCCGCGTAGGATGCCCGCATCATGGCGTCTAAATCCTCCTGAGACAGGCGCGGAAGTGCCTCCTCCTCCTTCTCTTTCCAGAGGTTCTCGATTCTTCGCGGCAACTCGCGCAACAGATTGCGGATGATTTAGGCAGGATAAAGCGTCACGCCATCGGTCGCGGATTATGAGGACTCTAGCGCTTGCCATGCCCAGAAAGCTTCCGGGCATTTATGCTTCCCTTATCAACGGCAACAGGGTCTATGGGACGGGCTGGATGGCAGGTTGTACGTACATGAAGTTTCCAATCCCGCCGACGTGCGCTTATCCTGGTCCATCGACACGCTTTCCCCCGCCCATAGGGAATTATGTGGTGGCGGGCGACGATCATGCGGTGGGATCCGGGGTGATTATTCACCAGCAATCCGGATGATCGCCACGGCAAAACCGCCAATCTCACCCTGGATGAAAAGGAAAAACTGGTGGCCTACCTGAATCAGCTCGATGAAACGGATAAGCAGGGGGTATTGACGGTAAGGGGTATTTCCCGAACGCCGGAAGAAAATTTCCGGAGCCTGGAAGGGAGCGTGACTCCGGTGCACATGGACCTGGATTCCTGGTGGGAAGAGGAGCGTGATGGGGTTATCGGGAGTTTACCGCCTGAACCCTGCCTTGCAACGCGGGCTGTACATTTTCAAGGCAGGGAGCTTGAGCTTTACGCATTACCTGTTTTAATCGGAGCGTAATGCAGGGCAAGGCAAGGCAGGGCATACGTTTGCCTTTTGAGGAGGCCGGCCCCAGGCTTTACTTGACGGGTAACCAAGCGTCGACGCGGGCTTTGAGTTGGGAAACCTGCGCGGCATTCTGCCCCGCCAGATTTTTCTTTTCATATGGGTCCGCCAGGATATCGAACAGCTCGACATTATTCGATACAACCCCCGCGTGATCCGGCGCCGCCGGCCCGGTCAGGATGAGCTTCCAGCGGCCTTCGATCACCCAACGATGTACCAGTGTCTTGATGGGATCGTTGATATCCGCCGCGTCATGCTTATATATGTCGCCGAAGATCCTCTCTCTCTTGCCTGCCGGCTGGGCGGGGTCCAACAAGTCAACACCCGGTAACCCGGCCGGTGCGCTTATACCTGCGGCCGCCAAAACGGTGGGCATGAAATCGATATTGCTCACCAAGGTACTGTCGTCGCGGAGCGGCTTCACCTTGCCGGGCCAATTGACAATGAAAGGCGTGCGGGTTCCCAAGTCGTAGGGAGCTCTTTTGCTTACCGGATCGTATTGCGTGCCATTGGCTTCTTGCACCCAGCCGTTATCGGTGGTGTAAATGACCAGGGTATTCTCCCTCACGCCCTTGTCGTCCAGAATCTTCAGGAGCTCTCCGCAGGTTTCGTCGAACCATTCCACCATGGCCCAGTATTTGGCGACATTCAGGGAGGGGGTGAGGGGCGTATACTTGTTCAGAAGCCGCTGGGGAGGATTATG
This sequence comes from Fibrobacteria bacterium, assembly GCA_041746255.1. Lineage (GTDB taxonomy): Bacteria > Fibrobacterota > Fibrobacteria > UBA11236 > UBA11236 > JBGTHM01. The sequence goes on from JBGTHM010000120.1 coordinate 15,224, forward strand.
AGGTGTGTGTGGCAAAAAAGGCGCATACCAGACATAGAAAGGGCGCTCGCCAGTGGTATCGATAAAGGTCTTAATGGGAGCCATGCCCTCCCTGCCAATCTTCAGGCCATCATCACCGTGGCGGGAGCCTTTGGTCATTCCGCTCGTGAATTTGCCTCGCTGCCAGCTGCCTTCCCACCATTTACCGGTTTGCAAAGTGGTGTAACCTTTCTGTTTGTGCAAGATTTCCTGCAAAGTGGTGGCCTTGTCGATGTACTTCAGCATCAAATCCCGGTTGGTGCCTGGGGCCGGATCATTTCCGGTGATACCGTGCTGAAAAGCATAGAGCCCCGTTGCCAGGGTCATCAATGCAGGACGACAAAGAGAAGTAGGGGAATACCCGCGGGAGAACGTCATGCTTTCGCTGGCCAGCTTGTCCAGTTTGGGTGTTTTGATATGAGGATGGCCCATGAACCCATAATCGGTCCAACTTTGGTCGTCCGACAGGAGGAGTACGACATTGGGAAGCTTTTCCAGAGTGATGACAATATCGGTAGTTCCGTCCGTCGCGGCTTTGGTACCCGAGTGGTAATATTTCCGCGCCGCCACCAAGGTGGCCGAAGCGGACCGCTTTGCGAGGGCGGATTGGGGTGAATCCGAAAAGGAGGGCTTGCCCATGGCCTTGATATTGCGGCCATCGAATTCCACGCGGGTGCGGAAATGAAGGCCTTCACCGGATAATTGCAAAGTATAAGAGCCGGAGGGCAGGGCAGCACCCAGATCCAGCAGGTTTTCCCCCGGATGCAGGAGCCGGGAAAGAGAATGCACCGGGCGGCCTTTCAAATCGAAAAATGAAATCATCGCTTGGATGGGCGCCTTGCCCGGCAGCATAAATCGATTATTCGCCAATCCCGGCAACCGCTGGTTGGAGCCTGACAGGTGAATAGGCAGGGTAATCCCTTCCAGTTTGAAGCGGCCGAGATTGTCGGTGACATCGAATTGGCTGGAGTCGGGATTGGCATACACCTTGACGCCGGAAAGCGGTTTGTTTTGGGTAGTGACTACCGTGCCGGAAACCGTGAATGCCGAAGCGGTGGCAACCGATATCAACAATACGAAAATCGCATTCATTCCGGAAATTCGAGACTTGAGACTCATAGTCGCTCCATTTTTGCTTGGTTCCCGGCATGTCCGGGCTCAATGTTCAGGGGAGGACCGAGGGAAACCCGGCGCCTGGATGATACCCAATGCTAGAATCTAATTCTTTGCCCTCTACATTGCCGATTGAATCGCAAACTACCCCCCAAAAAACCACTTCCAGGGATTTCCAATGGGCAATTTCTGTTTTGTGCAAAAAGCGAATGGCGGATTGCAATCATTGTCTTGGCGGCAGAGGCGCAATCCCTGAAGTATCCCGGATGTCCGGATAAATTGTGAATTTTGACTTTTAATTACGCATTACACGGAAATGAGCCGAAATGGGTAGAAGCGGCGGGGGTTAACTCCGCTGGTACCATCCGCAATGCAGGGAAATTCTCTTCCCCTTAAAATTTGACATACCCCGGCAAGGGTCCCGCATTCGAAGATTTTACCTTTCTTTCGCTGGCAAAGGCGTTCCATTTCCTGGTTAATGCCTCGGCTTTAGCCGGTTCTGTTTTTATGAGATTTCGCGTTTCCGCCAGATCAGTCTCCAGATGATAAAGTTCAAAGGGTTGCCCGTAGGCGCGTACCAATTTCCATCCATCCGATATTACCGCCATATGATCGGCAAAGTGAAAGTAAAGTCCGTCAGGCCGGGGCAGAGGCTTGCCTTCGAATAAGGGGACCAGGGACATGCCATCCAATTTCGGCAGTGATTTGCCGTTAAAAGAATCGGGGTATTTCCAGTTTGCGAGTTCAATTAAACTGGGCATGACATCGTTGACATGACCCGGGTGATCGACGATTTCGCCTTTGCGGTGTATGACCCTTGGCCACCAGGCAATAAAAGGAGTGGAGATACCTCCCTGATGTACATTCCGTTTATAGAGGCGGAAGGGTGAATTACTCGCGTTCGCCATAGCCGCCCCTCGCTGCCAGTTTGAATTTGCGGTATTCAATTGCCCGCCCCGTGCCGAAAATGGGTCCGCTCCATTGTCGCTCAAAAATAATATCAGGGTATTATCCAGCATTTTCAGTTCTTCTAGCTTAGCCTTCAAGCGCCCAATGTTTTGATCGACCCTATCCACCATTCCGGCATAGACCGCCATTACATGGTCTTCATTGTCTTGCTGTGAAGGGGAAAGAGTATTCCACGCGGGAATGTTACCGGTTCGAGGAGACAAGGTAACTTGGGAACGGGTAAACAAGCCGAGGTCCAGTTGACGTTGAAAGCGCTCTTCCCGCAAGACATCCCAGCCCTTTTTCAGGTATTTACCCCGGTATTTGGCCACATCCTCGGGCAGAGCGACTAGCGGGTTGTGGGGGGCATTAAAGGCCAAATAGAGAAACATGGGCTTGTGGGGCGCCTTGGCTTTTTCCTCCTGCATGAATTTCACGGCAAAATCAGTATGTACATCGGTGAGATACCAATCGCCATTGGGTTGAGTGTAGGGCTTGCCATCGACGTGAAAGCCGTCTTCACTGCGAACCCTTAAGGAGTTCGGCGCCCCTGTCTTGTAACTGAAGACGCGGTCAAACCCCCTTGCTTGAGGCGTGCCGTCCACATGCCATTTGCCCACCATTAAAGTGGAATAGCCGGCCGCTTTCATGGCTTGGCCAAAGGTGATGCCCCTATCTATTCCCATACCTGCGGTATGCCAATCCACACCTGAAAGCAAGTTGGTCCGGGTGGTAAAACAAATACCCATGTTATAGAATTGCCGGAACCGAATTCCTTCTGAAGCCAGCTTGTCAAGCTGAGGCGTCTCTATTTCACCCCCGTAACTACCGATATCCGAATAGCCCAGATCGTCCGTCAGAATCAATACAATATTCGGCCTGGCGATGGTTATATCCCCCATGTTTGCCGATTGAATGGGGATCCTTCTCACGGGATGGGTACCACAAGCTACCTGCAGGTAATCAGCCTGGGGCTTGGCCCCGCTTTTTTTCAAGGCGCTGATGTCCGCTGCGTCGGATAATTTTGCCGGGATCACCCTCTGCTCATGGACAAACAATTTGTAAGTAAAATTTTCGCCGCCCCGATTTATATTCAGTAGATTCAGAGCGGGTGCGGTTTGATTTTTAAAAAGGGGCTCAAGGTTTATTTGGGTTACCCCTTGAGGATAGGCTTTTTTAGGGAACGAATGGATGAGCACGCCCTTGACATCATATACATCGATACCGAGGACAACATCCGGAGAATGCAGGGTAAAAGAGAAACGTCCCTTCGAAAAAGTCGGATTGAAATCCTTGTTTAAGCCGGATTTGGATAGGGAGGTTACTCCTTTAAAGTTAAAGGCGCCGTTTTCGGCGGTATTCATGGTCATTGAGGAAGGGGGCAAAGAAACGGTACAGTTGGCCAAAGGCAACCCCATTTCCCCCACTAAACGGCCGGTGATATCAATAACTTCTTGAGAATACAGAGTTGATGATAAGCAAAATACCAGAAAACCACGGAATAGCCCCCTGGACGCAGAGCAAATTTGTGTGGCCACAGAATCCTTGTTCAAATTGGCCCTCCCAGTGGACAACGGCATCACTTGGTCAGGCCGGTTGTCATCGAGCAGTCCACCCTCCGCAGTCCGCCCGGCGGAAGGTGGATGGAAGTAGAAGCAGAGACGGCATGACATTAGAGGCCTTTAAAAGACAGTGAGCTTCCTTACGAACACATTACCGTTTGAGCTTTCCCTGTACCTGATGAGATACATACCCTTTTCCAGTCCTTGGGTTCTGACATCTCCCGCAAGCCCCGACTTAATCAGCCGTCCGGCGGTGGTATATATGGATACCGGCGATGACACGGAAACATTGGTAAAATGTATTCTATCCGATCCGCTTTCCGCCCATACCGAGGTAGTGTTGCCCGCAAGCCACTTGTTGATAGCTGATTCAAGCTTTTTGGGAGTACAGTCCTGGTCCCCATTCCCTTCGGGACCCCCGGTGAGCACATACCAGACCATGCCGGCATCGGATGGATCAAAGTCGCCCTTTATGGGAGCGTAGTTGGTCGATTGGGTCGCCTGAGCGCGATCCCACAAAAACTTCACCCTGGGATCGGCATGATCGCGAGCCCAGCTGTATTGACTGAAGGGCTTTTTGAGGTTGCCGTTCTGTTCATGAATTCTCACTTCAGCATTCCGCGCCATTCCGTCCAGCGCCAGAATGTCAGTCAAATTGTATTGCACACCTTTATCGTTATTGGGATGATGGGTGACGATACGGATGTATTGCCGTTTATTCTGCTGGGCAGCTTTTACCGCCAGATAAATCATATCCGGCTCCCCCGCCTCAATAATCCATAACGGGCTGGCGGCGGTGGATGCGTTGATTTGCTCTGTCAAATGGGCGATAGACGCATTTTTTTGTGTGTGATAATTAAAAAAGGTGGATTTGTCGTAATTGCCCCACAGCTCGGCAGCGCCTTCCAGGCTTTCTTTCAGCATCTTTTCCCGTTTGGCCTCCTCGCTTCCGTTCCTGGAATCACATGCATAGGTAGCGTGTACCAGCCTGTCTTCCACGTTAAAAATACTCATCAGGGCTACTTGTACCGGAATGGCGGCAATGTCATCGGAATCCCTGTTATTGCCGTCATTGATAAAAGCGAACCTTCCCGGCGGAACAGAGAATACAGCGCTGGTCATAAAGACTGCTGTCAACAATGCGACCCCTGTTTTGTAATTCATCTCTTCTCCCCTTTGTTGGTTATTTATCCTATTAAAGTCGCGCCTGATCATCGTCCCTTACGCGCATTATTCAAGCTGGTCTCCACGGAATAACTTATCAATCCTATTCCAGCAGGATCCCGGAAGCTTTGGTAAGGGGAATTTCATGCAGCATTTTGCCCTGAAGGTCCCGGATGATCAGTTTATCGGTGTTTGACGGTAGGGTCACTTGTATGGAATTGCGTAAACGGTTGATCACCGGGTGAGCTGAAGTCCGGAAATGCCTGATTGAGGCGATAGCTACGGTATTTTTCTTTTTGTAAGCCATCTGAGCCTGATACAGGTTTTTGGGTTCCAGCTTTGCGGGATCGATTTTTTCATGGATATGCTTGTAGGTTTTGGCGTCCCATTTATAGGAATCCTTGTCGTTGGTATTCATGCCCACCGTAATGTTTGACATGCCCAGGGGGGCATTGATGGGGTTGGCGCTCCGGATATTCCAATAGACCTCGCCAAAAGTGCTGCCGGTGAGGCCTTTGAAGTTCGTAGCCTTATTCTCGGGCTCATTGGACTGGGCATTGTTCGCCCAAGCGCCGGCGCCGCTACCCAGATCGATATTGGTCCACAAATTTGTGGAGCTCTGCTGCATGTCCTTATTATAGTGATGGTCCATGTGAATGTTTTGTCCTTGGCAATTGGAAAAAACATTGTGATGCACGCCTCCCCCAAGGGATAGTTCATGGATAAACGCCATACTGAAATCGATATTTTCCACCAGGCAGTTGAACGAATCTTCGTACAAGGCGACCCCATGGTGACCGGCGATGCCCTTGCGGTTGCTTTCCCCCTCAAAAAGGATATCCGTAACTGTCAGATTATTCGAGCCGGCGATTCTCATGCCGTAATCCGTGTTGATGATGCGAACGTTTTTGACCCAACCGTTTTTCACCCCGGTTATCAAAAAACCGTTGTAACCTCTTTCGAGGTGATGTCTCCTCCACTTGACATTCGGAAATTTCAAGGTGAGGGTTTCGACCCCCTTCTCCTCGCCTCCCGGCATGATTAGATACGCGTTTCTACCATAAGCATGCCAGCTGACTTGCACGCCCTGGTGAATGCGTCCTACGTAAGGATTTGGATACAAGTCCTCCAACTCGATGGGAAAATAAAGCACGGTTTGATCGCGGCTTTGTCCCCTGAGGGAAATGCTTTTTCCGATATGGATGGTGTCTTTGATGACGTATACCCCATCGGGAATGTATACCGAGGTCAACGCTTTTGCGGCGACAATGGCTTTTCGAAAAGCCGCTGCGTTATCGGTTTTGCCGTCCCCCACGGCTCCGAAGTCCTTGACATTGACCGAGACGGGATATTCTGGAATGGGTTTCAGGCCTTCCTGGTAACCCGCCTTGGTAAAATCAGGCAGGATTTCAGGATTCCATTTCTCCCCATTCACGCCCCACAAGGTGGAATGTTGCTGTGGAAAGGCGTTGGAAATCATGAATATTCCCAACAACACCAAGGGTAGCCAAAAATTTTCGGAGCGCATGATAGTCCTTTGGGATCGGGTTATAGTTTACCTGTGGTACGGACGAAGTAGATTCCCCTCTTCATTCCCCGGAGGGAGAGCGCTTGTCGTCCCGTACCGGCCGCCTTGAAATTCCGCACGATTTCACCACGGGAGTTATAAAGCTCAACATGGGCATCCCGACCCTCCGTCACATTGATCACGAGATCCTGACCCGTATAGACAAAGGGCGTCATCTTCGCGAGCGCGGGATTCCGCACCGCGGGGATTCCCGCCTGCAAATGGGTAGTGTTTTCATTAAGGACCAAAACCGTCCAATCCTGCGTAGCCTCTCCCGGAGGCGTACCCAGGGAAACCGTGCCGCCACCCGCAACCTTGGTTTTACTGCCGGCCTGCATTTCTCCGCCCTCGCGGGGGTTGTACCACCCCACCGAATAGTTTCCGGCGGGCAGCGCAATTTGGGGACTGCCGCCGTTTTGCAAATAGAGGATGTAGGCTTCGCCGTTGCTCTTGAGGCTCCACCCTCCGCTCACAAATTTATCATCCGGGTCCAGTTTCGGTATCACGCTCCTGGGAACATAGGTCGAAAAAAAATGGGCGCCGATACTCCCGGCTTTATGATAATCCAAGAACGGCCGGTAATCCTCGACGGTAAGATCCCCTCTCGCCCCGATATACAGTTCGGAACCCGCTCCTCCCGCCATAAACGTGCCCCAAACGATATTCTTTCTCCAAACCGTCTTGTCACCCGTTAACGAGCCGATATAGGGCTCATCCATTGTGCATACCCACTTATGTCCGGAGGCATTGGAAGCGTTCCGCCAATGCAAAACCCTTTCGTGTATGTCCCTATTGTAATGCCATTGTTGCGCCGGTCCGGTAAAGGACGGGTGCCCAATCAGAGCCTGGAATATATTATCGTCCGATGAGGGCCCGTTGTGAATGGTGATGTGGTCCCGGTAATAGGCCAGCGCTTGCATCCGGTCGGAAAAGTCCTTGCGCTGCTGATCGGTATTGCCCAAGTCATACGGGGCGGGTTTACTCCACCCATTCTCTTCGCCGAGGTTCCAGCTGATGGCCATGTGATGCCCGAATCGCGCCACCAACTCCCGGTAATAGATTTTGCGGCTTATACCGAATCCGCCCGCTTTGCCGTCATCCTTTATCTCGAAAAACGCTTCGTTCTCCGTTTCGGTGGTGACGAAATGGAGCATCATACCTTTTCGGTCGAAATGCTCGAAAACGATTTCCCATTGGTCCAGCTTGGAGACGTCATACCGGAACCGGTCTTCGGCGGCTAGCCAAGGCCAGGCTTTCTTGCCGTCTCCATGGGTATTCATGGTTAGGAAATAAATCGCGTTGATGCCGATGCTGGAGAGATAATTGACGACGCCGATGATGCCCTTGCCTTGCCCGTTCTTCCAAGTGGGGTCGCCGGCGGACCAGTCCTTGACATGGCTGGAATAAAGCCGATCCGATGGGGTGTTGTCGAATTCCTTGTATTCCAGAAAGACTTCGGGGCTGTTCGCGCCGGCCTTGAAGAAGTACTCCTTGGAGCCGCGGAATTGCAGATAGTGTTCGCCCACATACTCCAGTTTCCCCTTGGCCCGCAAATCCTTGCCCGTCTTGTCGCTGGCGCCGACGATGAATGTGCCCTGGGCATCATGGAAAAATCCGGCGGGGGTGCCGCCGGTCAATTCCGCGGCGATATTCTTACCGGAGACGAACGCTGCCTTGAATTTCCATTCTCCTATTGCATCGGGAGGAAAATTGACCCGCCATTTGTTGCCGGAGGTGGCGCCGCTCTCCCCCGCATTCCCGTCGGCGGCATAATAGCCGGGGACCAAATAGCTTTGCCCGGCGGGTCCGGTAAAGGTCACATCCACGCGATAATCCGTGTAGGGATTGGGGTTAGCCGTTTCCGAGGTGGCGGGGCCGTCGAAGGTCAGCTCAACCTTATGCCATACCTTGAGTTCGCCGCCGATTTTCACGGCCTGGGAATGCGCGGCCATCGGTAGGCCTAGGACGATAGCAAATAAAACGGTGCGCACTGAAAGGCTAAAGGCGCTGGGAAAAATTGATGGCATAATAATACTCCAATCTGAAACAGGGGAAAAAAACCAATCCTGATTCAGCCAAATTGACGTAATCGCTTCTCATTCTGCTCGTGGACCCCGCACTCCGGTTATCAACCGGATGATTCCAATGTTTGCTTCAGCGTTGATCGGGGGCACCCAGGTATACTCCTAATGCCGGCCTATCGGCACTGAAACCGTTGGCTGTGCCGGCAGCTTGCCCGGTGGTCACTACCCTGCCGTCTACCGTCATCAAGGTGAGTCCGTGCACTCCTCGACCGACACCAATCCTGGGAGTAGCCTCACGGCCGTTCACAGGCGAAATCCCCAACCCGGAGGTACCCTCGCCCAATGCTTCTGATTTGGCGGCGGCCGTGGTCATGACCAAGGCATTGACATTGGTTCGTTGCGCGCGACCGGACATGGTCACGGTGTAGGTCTCACCCGCCTTGAATACGTACGTAGCGGAAAATTTTGCATGGTTGACGTCGATGGATTTATCACCGGACCATTTACAATATTCATGGTGACCAGCGTAATGTTTGTTATCCTTTTTCAAGACGTCCAGCGATGGCGCTCCTTTTCCAGGCGAAAAATTACCCGCTACCCTGATATACACATCGTTACTTTTATCCATCGGCTGACCCTGGAGGTTTTTATAAATATGCAAGTGCAGAGAGTATTCTCCGGCAGTCGTTATTTTGAACTTATAATCCAGCGGCTGTGCGGGAGGTCCCTTGCCGGGGTCATTACAGGTCATCTCCAGCGCACCCTTGCCGGTATAACCGTTGGGTTTGGTTAGTTTCCAGCATTTGCCAAGGGAGGATTCGGTATCCTCCGCCTCCATCATGACGAAACCCTTTCCATTTTCCTCCCAAACCTTTTGCGCGTAGAGAGAGGGCGCCGTGAGCAGGAGCGCGGTAACACACGGGTACAAAATTTTATGGCGTTTCATAGTTCAATATCCTTTCAGTAATCCGGATTCAATTTGATGGGGATCAGTACTTCCAAGCTGTGGAAATATTTCGTTCCGAGCAATGTTCACATCTACCCCTAGAATGCCATGAAGGATTGTCGGATGGTGGTGTTATTCATCCGCAATTCGCTGATATACATTCCGTTGGTCACTCTGTTTCCCGCGAAGTCGGTTTTATCCCAACTGATGGAGTTCGTCTTCGTCGAAAGTTGTTTGATGGCGTTCCCACGCAGGTCATAAATCACCAGCACGGCGCCTTTTTCCACCAAAGCATCAACCTCGGTAACTTCGAAGCGGATAAATTGGCTACCGCGATGGGCTACAAGCTTGGGCGTTGACAAATGTGATTGGGTGGGGGTCAGCATGAAGGTGGGATTTCCACCGGTGGAAGACTCCGGCGTTCCCTCCGCTTGGCCTTTTGCTTGGCCCTCGGAGGTTGCGAAAAGGATGCGATCAATAACGACATCTTGCGCTCGAGCGGAAATGAACAAGTCGTAGGTTTCACCGCTTTTGAAGGTGTATTTAGCTTCCATTTTCTTGTGACTGACATCAAGCATACCGTTGTTCCAGGCATAAGAATTGGGGCTACCGCCAAAATACTTATTATCTCCCTTCAAGATGCCCGTGGAAGCGCTGCCACCCGTGGTGAAGTCGCCCGCGACCCGCACATAGACATCGTTGCTTTTGTCACTCTCACTTTTGGTTCTTGCGAAATCCTTCCACATTTTCATGTATAAGGTGTATACACCCCCGGTATTGATTTTAAAAGAGTATTTAAGGGGATTTTTTGCGGAACCCGTGCCGGGATTATTGCATTTCGCCTGCCTTAGCGCCTTGCCGCCCTCGGGGTTTTTCTGAGTTTCCACGGTCCAGCACTGGCTGTGGTCCGTTTCCGTGTTTTCCATTTCCATCAGCACATAGCCGCCCGCTTCTTGATAAACGGCGGCGGAGAGGTTGGTAAATCCCGCCGTGCATAACAGGGAAAACATGGCAAGGTTAGTTATGGGTTTCATATTCTACTCAATCGAATTTGGTGTTCTCTGCAATATCTGATTGCCGGAATAAATTTGAGCAATGTTCGCAAAATTTAGCCTTATCGGTATTTTGAAAGTACCGCGTTTGCCATTCCGGTGGTTAAAGAATCAAGCGGAGTGAGGAGAAATCGTTTAGCTCACAAAACGATTTGATGCGGAGAACTGGGCGCCAGACCGGCGTCAGACCCGCTGCAGGGAAGCTGCGAGTCATTTCTATTCCACGGGAGATGTAATTTGTCTGATCGGAAACCTGGTACTACCATGCGGTTTCGGGAAATCGGTGAGATTGGGATTCTTGGACTATTTTCTGGAATTGGAGAATGTCTCATTTCCCTAAACCCATCTTTGGAAAACTCTCAAACCATTGATGGGGAAGACAAAGCGGGGCAGGGAATACGATTTTATGCGCCAAAAAGTGAAGGCGTCCTGATGTAATGATACTTTAATGAGGCACATAGGGAGCAACCCGTCCACCTCCGCCCGTGCTGATATTATGGTTTTTACGGTAAGCGTTCCATTTTGAAATCATGCTTGCCAGAATCTCAGGTTCTTGTTTCGATAAATCTTTATTTTCGGTGATATCCGTTTCCAGGTTATAAAGTTCCCACTGGTCATTTTTAAATGATGTAATCTTCCAATTTCCTGATATCATGGATTCTTCACCTTTCAAATGAGCAACTATGGCCTCGTGGGGCGCAATAGGTTTACCTTCGAAAAGAGGGACCAGAGATTTTCCCTCAAGAGGTGGAAGGGAAGCAAATTTACCAGGATATTTCCAACCAGCCAATTCATTGATTGTGGGCATTAAATCGATGATTTGCCCGGAAAAGGTTTTTTCAATTTTTTTATCAGAAACTATCACATTGGGCCACCAGGCAAAAAACGGAGTGCATATACCGCCGTTATGTTGATTGAATTTATAATGACGAAACGGGGTGTTGCCGAGGTTGGCCCAGCCCGAACCCCTTTGCCAGTTTGAACCGGGGGCATTTAGCTGCCCCCCCCTGTGAGACTCTCCATCGGAACCATTATCGCTCAGGAACATGAAAAGTGTATTGTCGTACATATCCAGTTCTTTCAGTTTGGCCATCATCCGGCCCACATTTTGATCCACATTATCCATCATGCCGGCATACACGGCCATGACATGATCTTCAATGTCCTGCTCTCTGGATCCCAGATCTTTCCAGGCGGGGATGCCGGGTGTCCTGGGTGATAGAATTGATGGGGGATCAATCAATCCCATGTTTACCTGTCTATCAAAACGTTCCTGCCTCAATACATCCCAACCCTTGGCTTTATATTTGCCACGATATATGGCTACATCCTTAGCCAAAGCATGCAGGGGATTATGTGGCGCGTTGAGGGCAAAGTAAAGGAAAATGGGTTTGCTAGGGTTCTTTTGCTTTTCTTCTTCCAGAAATTTCATGGCAAAATCGGTGTTTTTATCCGTCAGATACCAGTCACCCGCAGGCTTGCTAAAGGGCTTTCCATCCAGATGAAACTGCCTCATGGAGGGTGTGCAAAATCCGGTTCATGGTGACCGGCTAATCCGATTCAAAGTGACCGGCCGATCCGGTTCAAGATGACCGGTTCGG
>JBGTHM010000121.1:0-24230 GCA_041746255.1 Fibrobacteria bacterium
CATGAAAATGCAGGGCCTCATTGAAGCATGAGCTAGTGGATTCTGTTCACTCCGTATTGAGTGGATGACGAAATTTAAATTTGCCGGAAATCTCTCCCTTGGGTCTGAAAATCTTTACAATCTCCGAAACGACGCCCGCGACCGATTATTTTGTGTTGAGTGTAAAGAAGTGCTTAAAAAAAAGGTATTTCTGGCCAAACAAGCGCATAAACCACCCCATGCTTGCGGCGTTATCGCATATTTTTAAGCTGGTGACAGGGGCGCCTGGTTTTATTTCCATCCGTAATTTTGAAGAACGAGGAAAATTATGCAGCGAGTTTATCCCAACCTTCAATTAGTCTGGATGTGTGGTTTCGCTATCAGCCTGATTGCGGCCACTCCCATAATCTCACATGCCCAAGCCTTGCCCAAGAATGTAACCGTCAAAGCCTTTTACGATATAAACCAGGTGGGCATGGCCAAGGATAAAATCAAAGCCATTGGCATGTGGGAGGTTCCTTCGCTGCCGGGGCATTTCTATATCCTCGACCAGCTTGGAAGGATTTATTCCATGTATCCTTCCGCCGGTTCCACTGTTGAAAGGGGAATCGCATCATCTTACACGCGCAGTGAACTGGCTGATTTTCGGCAAGTGGTAAATGCCCATTTACCGAGTGAATACGGCGCCTACACCATCCAGTTCCATCCGGAATTTCCCAAGAAAAATCTGTTTTACCTTATTTATGCCGGCTTTAAGGAAGGACAGAAATATGAGAACAAGCTTGCGCCCGGCGGACTGGTTTTCCTGGAGGAATGGGAAGCCACGGGCGGCCAATTTAAACAGATAGCCAAGAAACGCACCATTCTGACATTTCCCCATAAGGAATCCTTCGGGGTATCTCTGATGCAATTCGGTCCGGACGGATATCTTTATGCTTTTCTGGGGGATTACAAGGCGGATTCCTGGAACATGAACGATTGGGGAAGAAAACTGCTGCGTATCGATATTGATAAAAAAGATCCAGGCAAGGAATATGCCGTTCCCCCCGATAATCCGTTCGTAAATACCCCTGGAGTAAAACCTGAAATCTATGCCAACGGATTCCGTAACCTATGGGGGATTGGCTTCGACTTGGACGGGAACTTGTGGGCGTCCGATGTGGGGCAGCATATTTTCGAAGAAATGAATTTCGTCAAACCCGGCTTGAATTATGGTTGGTCCGATGGCGGCAATGGGGAGTGGTATCCCAATGGGGATAAATACCATTTCGGCCCCGGGTTCAGTGGAAACTGCGAAACGGCGGTCAAAAATGGGACCACCATCAGCAAGAATCTGGACTGCTCAAAGTATGAAAACCCCTATCACGTTTTTCCCCATAGCACCCAATCGGATAACACCCATATCCACTGCATTACCAATGGAGCCGTCTATACGGGCGATAAATCCTCCCCTTTCTATGGCCAGTACATATTCTCCGACACCCGCAGCAGCAAGCTCCTGGCTTTGAAAAAGGGCGGCAAACCTCAATTTATCGGACAGGCTCCAAATGGGTTCTCTTCGAACACCGATGGCCACGATGGAATTGTCCACCTGACTTCCGATTCCTACGGAAATATTTTCGCGACCATGCTTTCATGGTACCCGAACAGCAAGTTCCGGGAAATCTATCACCTGGATCACCCCCAACTCAAAGGCGCCGTGAACCCTACCGTGGGCATAAGGAACATCGTGCGCAAGCCCGACTGGCAACAAGGTATGGTAATTCAACCTGTAGTAAAACACATAAACGGGTCGTCGCGATTTTCATTTCCCAATAACACCTCCAAAGCGGAAATTTACCTGGCTAACGGAACCAAGGTCGCAACCGTCAATCGCCGGGGGATAGACAATTATCTGGGAGAATTACCCGCTTCGATTAAAGCTTCCCTGGTATATCTCAAATTTTACGAATAGGTTTCCGGAGCGGTTTCACTGATTCGGAAGTGACATCCTTCCTCACCCCAGCAGCGAAGATGGCGTTTTGATTTACTCGTTGTCTAAGAAGTCACAACTCCGGTAGTAGGCTGAGAGCTGATCTCCCCCCCGCAACTGGAACCGGCCCCCGCCGTGCACCCGTAGCAATGGTTGGCCGTGCGGATACTACGGGACATGAACAAGTCATAATCGAAATAACGGATATGACCCACGGGGCGGGTCTCCATTTCGAGCATTTGATTGAAATCGCAATCGTATAGCCCTCCGTCATAACCTACCGATACCTGGTTCCGGCACATCAGTCCTTCGACGGTGGCCGGGTTGAAGGCTCCCGTCAGCAAATCCATGTATTCCTGGAACTTATCGCGCCGCACCAGCGATTCCAAAAACCGACTGACGGGAAGGTTATTGATCGTGTAGAGCCGGTTGAAGACCACGCCGAATCCATCCCGCAGCTTTTCCTTGAACTCCCGTTCCAATTGTGCCTGCGACGAGCTGAGAAACAGCCCCACGGGATTATACACGAGGTTGAGCGGAAGGGTATGGCCGTACCCCAAGGCGTTCAGTTTAAGCAGTGCGCGAATGGATTTAGCAAAAACCCCCGCGCCGCGTTGCCGGTCGGTGCTGGCCGCGGAAAAATGCGGAAGCGACGCGATGATTTCTACTTCATTGTCGGCGAGAAAGTCATAAAGGTAGGCGTAGGAAGAATCTTCAAGAATAGTGAGATTGCAACGGTCGATGACATGCTTTCCCAGCCGCCGCGAACCTTCCACCAGATGGGTGAAAATCGGATTCATTTCCGGAGCGCCGCCGGTGATGTCCACGGTTTCGATTTCCGGCACGGCCGCAATGGTTTCGAGGCATAAATCGGCAATCTCACGCGACATCGACTCGGTGCGGGCCGGCGATGCATCGACATGGCAATGGCGGCAGGCCTGGTTGCATACCTTTCCCACGTTGATTTGAAAGGTTTTCAGGGAAAGGGGTGTTAGCGTCCTATCCCGCAGTTTGTCGCGGAACGACTCGCCGTAGCCACCCAAGGTCCGTAATTGTTCGTCTATCAGCACATAAACCTCACAGCGCAACGTCGTCCACTTTGTTCATCATTTGCACTCCGTGTACGAGGGCGATACCTGCGGCCATGGCGGCGGCCACATGGACTGCTTCGTTCATCTGCGCCTCGTCGGCGCCTTTTTCCAGGCAGGTCGTGGAGTAAGCATCGATGCAATAAGGGCATTTCAAGGCGTGCGAAACCGCCAGGGCAATCAAGGCCTTTTCTCTTTCGCTTAAAGAACCGGCTTTGAAAACGTCGTTGTAATAGGCGAAGAACTTTTCACCCAAGTGGGGGTTAACCCGGGAAATATTCCCGAATTTTTTCAAATCATTTTTTTCGTAATAAAATTGCATGGTTATTCCTTTGGCACGGGGAAGTTTTCGGCGAAAAGCCGGATGGAGAACTTAACAACAAGCCCCAGTGGCGTTTCCCGAAGCTGCACCGCTCGCACCCAGGGGAGTGGAACAGTCGAATGGCCCGAAGTGTACCGAGCGATCTCCCAGCACGCGGAAATGACGTCCCAAGCGGGTTTCCGAAAGCATCGCAGCGGTATTGCCGCATACCAACTCCGGCTTATGAGCCTGAAGCAAATGATGGTCGTCCAGGGTGAAGCTATGCGGATGATCTTCGAGCGTTCCGAGATAAGTGGCCGTTTGTCCGTAGTCCTCGCAAATATCTTCGAGAGATTCGGGCAGTTTGAATGCGCGTACGGTCACGGAATGGAAATCGACCATGCCTACGCGCGCCTGCAATTCCGCATTGCCCAATTCGATACGTCGGCTCGACACCACGCGATGGTCCAGGCATCCCACCTGCCGCATCAAACGGCGGAAATCTTCGATATAGAGCGCTCCCGCCAGGCATTCGCCTTGCAATATCGGGTCGCCAATCAAGTGGCGGGGAATGCGACGCCCGGAAAAGACGTCGGAAAAATACAGCTCTCCGCCCGGTTTCAGAACCCGGAAGATTTCGGAAAAGACCCGTGACTTGTCCGGTGAAAGATTGATGACGCAATTGGAGACCACGACATCCACGGATTCGTCGGCGATATTCAATGCGCGTAAATCTTCGATAAACCCCTCGCGGAAATCAATATTCGGTTCGGAATAGCCCCACTTGCGCATTTGTTCGGGAAGATGTTTGCGGGCCACTTCCAATTGGGCGGGGGTCATGTCCACACCTATGACTCTACCCTTAGGGCCTACCAGGCGGGAGAGCAAATAAGCGTCCCGACCCGACCCGCATCCCAGGTCCAAAACTGTAGTTCCCTCGAGGGCGTCGGGGATAGGGGAGCCGCAACCGTAAAATTTCTCCAGGATTTCACCCTCGATTTCCGCCAGGATGCTACGGTGACGGGTAGGGATGGACTCGCTGGTGCAACAGGCGTTGGTTTGCAAATCCTCCGATTTTTTGAGGATTTCCCCGTAATACTCGCGAATGCCCTTTTGATCGAGGGATGGTTGGAGGGTAGAGGAGCCGTTTTCTGGGCGCATGTGTTAATCCTTGACGGTCGAACCCGATTAGTCGAAGTAGATAGGGGTATGTTTCAGTTTTACCGAAAAAATCTACGATTCTTTGAGGAAAAGGACAAAACGCGGGTTTTGCCCCTGCCTCTTCTTATCGCAGTCGGATAATGCGTCCTAAATGAAGTTATACACCAAGCCTAGCGCGAGCACTTGTTTGATTTGATGCGTGGCGGAAATGTCCCTGTCGTAAACCACCCGGACGTTAAAATTCATGTTCACGAATTCATGCACCTTGGCAATGAGGTAGGTATCCCACTCCCCGTCTATTTTTTCCACTCCCTCGAAATTGGTGAAAAATTTCAGTTTCGAATCGAGTATGATGCTTTCCGTAAGCATCCTGTGCAATTCCGTCACCCAATCCATTCCGATTTCACTGCGGAATTTTTCCAGTTGCGGCGTATCGGGATTGTCGGAGTAGGGCACCGGGTGGTTACGGGTGATGGTTTGCTTGAACCCCAGACCCGAGCGGGTGTGCAAACCTTCCAAGGGGGTATCGTAGCCAAGCCCGATACCCTGGGTAAAATAGGCGGGATCCATGAATCCCGACACCTTCACTGGCGGCTCGACGGCATAATTGAAGCCGGAGGTTAGCTGCGTTTCTTCCGTAACCGAAATATAGGGATTGAGTAGCCAACCCGAATTGAAAGACAGCAATGATTGGAAGCGAAGTTCATCCGCCGATTTGCGGGGCTCCTGGTCACCGATGCTTGTCTGACCATAGGCAAACCTTCCCCTATTGATCCAGGTGTAATTATCGCGCCTATCCACCGATCGGGCGGTGAAGTTCACCTGCCAGGACCAGGCGTTCTCGCCTCCTTGCGCCCAATTGTCAAAACTGGATTGCGTGAGGTTAACGCCGCCGAGTAGTTCGTTGCTCCAGCCGAGGGGAACGGGTGCTTCCGTGTCTTGGGCAGGTGCTGAAATCAGGGCCATTACTCCCAAGGTAAAAGACCCCTTGACCCAAGAAATTGCAGACATAGGATTCCCCTCCGCTGATGGGGAATTTTAACAATAAATCGAGCGATAGATCAGGAAATAGCGACAAGGCTGATTTCGAATTGCAAAGCTTTGCCCGCCAATTCGTGGTTCCCGTCCAGAACAATGCGTTCGGGTTCTACATCGGTTACCGTAACCACCGCAGTTCCACCTTCCTCGGACTGCAATTGCAACTTAATTCCCGGTTCCGGTGCGATATGCGCGGGAAATTTGTCTTTTTCGACGAAGATGATGAGTTCCTCACGGTATTGGCCATAGGCTTCTTCGGGTGGGATATGGGTTTTCCGGGTTTCACCGACTGCCATTCCCAACACCGCGTTTTCGAAACCGGGAATCACGTTCTGCTCGCCCAAAGTAAATTCCAAGGGATCTTTTCCCTCGGAGGAATCGAAAATGGTACCGTCCTCCAGTGAGCCCTGGTAATGCACTTGGACGGTATCGCCCGGTTTCGCTTGTGCCATCTAATCCTCCTTTTGCCGTGGATAATCACAATGCCCGCCTCCCGAACGGGTCGCTGCATCCAATTTAATTAGCTGGACGTGCAGGTCAACGCAAAATGCATTAAAATGGAGGTAACTTGCCAAGAGGGCCCGGATAAACGAGATTGCTGAATTGAGTATGCTTGTGGTAATCTTCGATGGAAATTGTGGAATTTGCACCCGCTCGGTGGAGTGGCTGCGAAAAAGGGATCGGCTCCAACGTTTTTTTTACGAAGCTAATCAAAAACCGGGAATACCGGAAAAATATGGTTTATCTCGGGAAGACGTAGAGCGCGCGGTATGGGTTGTTGACCTTGAAAAGGGCTGGAAATGGAGTGGAGCCGAAGCCGTCAATCGGATTTTCCAGGAGTTAGGGGGCTTCTGGCGTTTTATATCAGGTTTCCATGCGTTTCCCGGAATGGGGTTCATTCAGGAGCGGCTATACGTATTCATTTCGCAGCGGCGCCATTGGTTAAAGCGTTGGGGAGTTCGGCCTGAATGCCAAGCTCGGCCCGAGGCCTGTGTCTGATTGACGAGGAAAAAACGTTGGATAGGGGTTCGGTTATTTCGAAAGGTGGAGGAATGGGATTAGGTCGGTTCGCCTGCGCGGCAGGTATGGGGTTTTTTGCCGGAGTCGCCGGCACGGCGGCCATGACGCTTTCGCAATGGCTGGAAATGGAGTTCGTCGGACGGAAACCCGATAAAACACCCGCGAAGGTAGTGGAAAACGTTTTCGCCGTGGAGCCTGCCGACGAGTCTTCTGAAGGTTTATTGGCCCGGTTGGGACATTGGGCCTATGGTATCGCCTGGGGCGGTTTCCGCGGCTTACTGGCGGTGTCCGGTATGCGGCCGTGGTTGGCGGGAGTAGTGCATTTCTCCGCGCTGGAAGGCGCCGCTTCGCTTATTACGGCGAGTCTCAATATGGATTCACCCAAGTCCGGAAATCTCAATAAAAGGATTATCGAGGCCGGTCACCATCTCATCTATGTGATCGTCGCGGGAATGGCTTTCGAGTATCTTCGCCGCGATGTAAAACGCGGAAAATGATCCGGCTTCATTCTATGGCGGCCAACCGCAGCTGGAGGCGCTTCGCGCCCCGGAAATAATTCCACTCTGGATAGTAGGCAATGCGATTGAGGCGGGAACGGCCCGCGAGACCGGGCAGCAAGGACCCCATTCCGAATCCAATGGCCTCAAAAGAGTGTGGTTGAGTTCCCAAAAACATTTTAAGATGGTCTTCCCCCACCTTAAAGGGTGGGGAGGTGATTTTCACGTCCTCGCAGTAAAACAGAGGCTGTTCATTGAGAGGCCCGAAAGGTTCAAAGCGGCGAAGCCAGAGCATGGCGTCTTCGTCCAATTCGGACAGCGGTAGGGTCGTCGCGGGTTGGAACGAACGGGCTTTAGGCCCATCCGCCAAGTGGATCTGACCAAGCTCCATCATCTTTTCCGCAAACGCTTCAATATTCCTTTCGGGGATGGAAAATCCGCAGGCATAATAATGCCCGCCCCATTTCTCGAATAAGTGCGCAGCCGACTCCAAGGCTTTGTAAAGGTTGAATCCGGGAACGGTTCTTCCGCTACCTTTTGCTATACCGTTTCCGTCGATGGCCAACACGAAGGCGGGGCGGCAAAAATTTTCCACCATGCGGGCGGCGACGATGCCGATCACCCCTTCATGCCACTCCCGCGAAGCTACTACCAGGCATGAGGCTTGCTCCAGAGAGGGGGTATCCGCGATTTTTTTGAAAGCGTCTTTGGTGATGGCCTGATCGAGCTGCCTGCGCTTGCCGTTCTCGGCGGCCAGGGCATTGGCCCAGGCGACGGCTTGCAGGGGATCTTCTTCGATTAGCAGTCGCAGGGCAATGTCGGCGCTACCCATGCGTCCCGCGGCGTTGAGCAAGGGAACGGCTCTGAACATCAAGTCGGTGGAGCCGGTGTTCTGCTCCGATAAACCGGCTTGTTTCAGTAAAGCGGAGATGCCCGGTCGCGGCGAGGTCGTCAAAATCCGGAGACCGGCTTTCACCAACGCGCGGTTTTCCCCCACGATAGGCACATTGTCGGCCAGGCTTCCCAATGCGACCAAATCCAAAAATGGCGTAGCGTCGACGCCCATAACCCGACGGGCCAAGGCATCGAGCAATTTGAAAGCCACCCCCACTCCCGCCAGCCCCTTGTTGGGGTATGTGCATCCCTTTTGATTGGGGTTGAGGATGGCATCGGCGGGAGGCGGAACCGGGCCGGCTTGATGATGATCGGTGACGATGACATGCATTCCCAATTCGCGTGCAACCGTGATTTCCTCTACCGCGGCGATTCCGGTATCTACGGAGATGAGCCATTGGAAGCCTTGGGAATGCAGCTTGCGCACTCCGGGAACGCTGATGCCGTAGCCGTCCTTAAAGCGGTTGGGAAGATACCAATCGACGTCGAGCCCGCACCAGCGTAGGCCCAAAAATAAGAGGGCGGTTCCCGTCACGCCATCGACGTCGTAATCGCCATGGACGACGACTTTTTCGCGGCGCTCGCGCGCGCCTTCCAGCAGGTCCAGCGCCAATTCGAGGCCCGCAAGGGTTTCCGTTTCCAGTCCATTTTCCAGTGTGGCGAGAAAGAAAGTCCGGGCGGATTCCTTGTCGGATATTCCGCGCTTCAGAAGGAGGTCGGCCGCGAACTCCGGTCCGTTGATGTCGGCCGCCAGACGGGCCACGGCCTCGCCATCGGAAGCGACTGGTTTCTCGATGGATGATTTCATCATGAGGGCGTGTGGACTTCCATTTCGTATTCGAGGTAATTCGTCATGGCCGCGATGGAAGGCTTGGAATAGCCTTTCACGGCCGCAAGGGTCCGCTCCACGAACAGGGCGTAACGCCTGAGATCCGGGAGCTCACCCAGCGAAGCCAGGGTGTCTTGCAGGGACGTTTCGGGGCGCTCGCCGTCGCGGGCATGGTGGTAACGAATAAGAGCAAGGACAAGCCGAAGCAGGCGGGCGCAGTTCTCCATATCGCCGAAGGCGGAGGTTTCCTCCAGATAAGCTGAAAATACCTCCCAGTCGGGACTGACCGAAGCGCTAACGAAGCGACCGGCTTCTTGTAAATCCCCCTCGCCGCTTTGCAGGGAGAGCTCCAGGTAATTTCCCAGCGACCCTTCGGAAAGGGCGAGAAATTCCGGGATGAAACCCGCGTCCGACCATTGCCGTGCGGCTTTCGCGCCCGCTTCCATTTCGGACGTGTCGAGGGGAGTCAATCCGGCCTGGATGCAGCGGGATAAAATCGTAGGCATCAGCGAAGAGCGGGACTCGGTGGATAGTAGAAAATGCACGTTGGGCGGCGGTTCTTCGAGCAGTTTCAAAAAAGCGTTGGCCGAAGGCAGGGGCATATACTCCGCGCCGAAAATTAAAACCACGCGCCGACGGGTGGCTGGGTCCGCGAAGCCGAGGCGGGTTTGCAATTCCCGTATCTGCGCGATGGACAGAAATTCCTTTTCGAATTTGAAAAGCGCGTAAGGATTTTTTTCGAGGATTTCGATTTTCGCAAGCATATCGGCCACCCGTATGTCTTCGCTTTCCTGAGCCTTTTTCTCCAAGGGAAACAAATAGGTCAGCCGGTCCGATTTCCGATGCTTCCGCTCCAAGCATCCCGGGCAGCTATGGCAGGGTTTCACATCCGCGGACTCGCAAAGGAGGATATCAGCCAAATCCAGGAGCAAAGCGCTTTGGCCCAACCCCGGCATTCCATGCACCAGTATCGCATGGGGAAAAGCCTGGTTGCGCACGGCCTGGGTGAAGAAGGAGCGGGCGAACGCTTGGCCCACGGTACGCGAAAAATTAATCTCCATGAAGGTTACCCAAGGTAGCTAATACCCGCCTCCGGGAGAAGTTCAGCGGATTTCATTGCTTCAACCATGGGATGGGATCGAGCGTCTTGGTGCCTTGGCGCACCTCGAAGTAAACCCTTCCCCGGGGTTGGCCCGGCGGAGCGGAAGCCAGTTCCTGACAGGTAGTCACCTTATCGCCTTGTTTGACTTTCACACCCGCTAGATTGGCGTAAATGGTGAAATAACCGGAGCCATTGTCCAGGATGATACCGGGGCCGTATCCGGGTATGTCCGTAACCAAGGCCACCTCGCCGGTTACCGCGGCCTTGACCGCCGTGCCGGGAACGGCGGCGATTTCGATACCTAGATTCTTGGTCGTGGTTTTAAGCACCTTGTGGTATTGCAATCCGAATTGCGAGACGATCTCACCCTCGGCGGGCAGGCAATACTTCTGCCCAGTTGCGAGTACGCTGGGCTTTTTCTGTTTGTCTTTGGCGAGTTGTTCTTGGCGTCGCTTCTCCAGTTTTCGCAAAATCTCGGTGAGTAGGCGGGCGTTTTCTTCCATCTTCTTAAGGGCCTGGCTTTTCGAGGCCACGCTGGATTGCAATTGGGTATAAACCACCTCTTGTTCTTTTCGTGATTGAGAGCGCAGATTCAATTCCTGGGACTTGGCCTCTTTGATTTGCGTCAAGTCCGCCAGCTTCCGATCCAACTCCGCGAGTTGGGCCTCACGCTGACGCATATCCTTCTCATTCGCCGCGACCAAGCTACGGTCGTGATCCAAAAGCTTGCGCATAAAGAAAATCCGTTGCAGAAAATCGCCTTCGCCGGGTTTCCAACCCGAGAAGAGCAGATTTTCGGGTTTCCCGCGTATATATAATCCCCGTACCCGGTTGGACATGACTTCGCGGCGATCGGCGATGCGGCGCTCCAGGGTTTTGAGATCGTCGCGGGTCTCCGCTACCGATTTATGGAGGTTGCCTTCGGTAGCCGCCATTTTACGTAGGACCTGTTCGGCCAAATCGATGCTCAGGGATATTTGGTCGAGCCTTTCTTGCGCGCCGGTTTGCCGCTTTTTAAGCGTTTCGATGGAGCGCCTTTCGGCTTCGAGCTGTTGACGTAATTCGGCCAATTCTTTTTGCTGCCGGCTGATTTCGGCGTCAACCCCTTTTTGGGCATGGGCCAGCGTGGCCGCAAACAAACAAATCAGCGCAAGGGCTTTCACACCTGGGTTTCCCTTAAAAAGTTTCTGACGGTTCCCGCACTGGCGAAGGCCGCTATGGTCATCGTGAGCCCCAGAATACTTCCGGCCACCGTCCAAAAAGGGACTACTCCAGACAATTGCGGCGAGACCAGTCCACCGAGATAATTGAACGCGGCCAGGGTTACGATGCCGATAAGACTTCCGAAAAAACCGAGCAGCACGCCTTCGAGCAGGAAAGGAGTGATGATGAACGCCTCGCCGGCGCCGCAATACTTCATATTTTCCACCAGCACCTTGCGGGCATATAAGTTCAGTTTGACCGCGTTATGGATGATAAGCGCCAGAGCTCCTCCCACGAAAAGCATGAGCAGAAACGACCCCGTCCACAGCGGCAATTTCCACTTGTCGAGCCAGGCGATATAAACCGAACCGGCGCTTACCTCCTCTACGCCTTCCAGGCGGGCCAGCCGCAGCCTCAGAATATTGTTCTGCGAGGCGGTCGCGTATTCGGCATTGGGAAAGATGCGGTAGGAATGGGGAAGAGGATTTACGTTCAACGAGGCAAGCATATCCTCTCCGAAGTCGCTGCGAAACTCCTCCAAAGCCTCCTCCTTGCTGATGAAAACCAGGGAGTCGATACCTGCGAGCCGCCTTAAATCCGCTTCGAGAGCGCTCCGTGCCGCGTCGGATTCGGATTCGGGAGCTAAATAAACGCGCAAGATGGCGTCCTCGGGTCGATATTCCGTGAATTTAATCACAATGGATAGAATCAAGAGGCTGAATCCGAATACCGAGGCGCATATGCCTATGGTCATCACCGAGGTGGCGGAAAGGAATTTATTGGATTTAAATCCCCTCGCGGCTTCTTGAATTAGGTAGGGCAGTTGTCCCATGGTTTCGCGAAAAGATAGGATGTTCCGGTCGCTGACGCGGATTAACCCCGGCCTTTCGTTGCACAATATAAACAGGAAACAAAAAAAACTCCCTTAGGAGCCGATTTCGCGGAACAAGCGGGTGGGAC
The DNA here is from genome assembly GCA_041746255.1 of Fibrobacteria bacterium. Classification (GTDB taxonomy): domain Bacteria; phylum Fibrobacterota; class Fibrobacteria; order UBA11236; family UBA11236; genus JBGTHM01. Next base: position 12,045 of record JBGTHM010000121.1, read on the forward strand.
GGTGGTATAGGAAACGACTCCATGCGTCGCGATGCAGGCCATGCGCCTCGAAGCGGATGCGGACCATGGAGAGTTCGGGGAGAATTTTTTGCAAAGCGGGGTCCACGGGGAAATGCTTTTCCCATTCTTTCCAAGCCGAATCCGAAACCTTTTCCGGTGAGTTCGAATCGCTGGAAGGGCCGGTTTGCAGGCTAAGCCGCTGATCGCACAGGGTGTAAAAATCCTCGGGAGTGGAGTCCGTCTGCCGGGCATTGAGTATCCATAAAGCCGCGTTCACTTCCGGCAATTTGCGCTTCAACTGGCAGAGGTCCTTGTAGGCCTCGCTGGCGGAATCGGGTAAGAATTCGTGCAGATTATCCAGCACAATGACCAAAGGCGGTAGTCCGCCTCCATTGTTTTTTTGCTTGATGAGGTAGTCATGTTCAAGATAGCGGATGATTTGGCGTAGACCCTCATCCCGGGAACAAGGCGGAGCGAGCGGAGGTAATTTGAACAGCGTCCGGTATTCGCGCGCCAAATGCTCTACATCCGGCTCTTTTCCGTTGGGTGTGCTAAGGGGATCGACATGCAAATGGCGCGCAAGCGCGCACAGGGCCAAATCGCTTTCCCCCATTTTTTTGGAAAAGACCAATACCTGCCCCAGCCCTTGTTTGATTCCGGTCTCCGCACTTTGGAGCAGGAATTGTAAACCCGGCGCCGCCGAAAACGGCGGACAATCCAGCATCAATAAACTGCCGCAGCGTGAAACATGTTTTTTGGCGAAGGCCGAACCCGATACCGGCCAACTCCAGGATGCGGAAATTTTCTGGAGGAATTCTTCTGCTAGCCCGTTCGAAGCCTTGGATTTTTTGATAGCCGTAAATCCCGATTCGGCTCCGGGTGGCCGGTGATCTTTTCCCTCAGCCTTGACACCGCCCTCTTCGGGAAGCGCCACCTGCCAGTTTTGGCTGAGATTCAACATATTGGCGCCGGTGAAGGGGGTATTCGTGGCGGCGGCGGGTGCGGCATGGCTCGGTATAAACTCTTTGATAAACGGCTCGTTCGAGGGTTCTAAGCGCCCTGAAGATTGGACGATAATGCTATCCTGATTTTCGCGCGAAAACGATCCCGGCATACCCGGTAAGGGATCGAAAAGTGCGTCGGCAATGCCGCATTTGAGCGCAAACTTCCGGTTTTCCTCCTCCTGTAACTCCCGGCCGATGCGCGCCAATAGGGTTTTGCTCAGTGCGAAAAGTTCATTCTTGTTGACGGCTTTTTCCTGCATGAAAGCGGGCATGATACGCAGAACCATACCGGTTTGAAAAAAATCCAAGGTATGCCGGGTGGATTGCAGACGCGCCATAACCTGCCCGATGGCATAGCCGATTTGCAGGATTTGCTCCGGCGGGTCAAATTGCGATTCCACATTATGGAGGTATTCGGGCTTTAACAGCCATTGTAGGGTAAGTGAATGCGCCCTTCCCTGATGTTGGTGGCTATCATCCAAAAGGGAGGATCTATCGAATCGGTTCAGGCCGACGGTTTCGGGGATGGATTCCGCTGTGTAGGCAAAATTACTGAGGGCGAAATTGAAATGGCCTGCGAAGGGCCGGCAGGCCTCCAGCAAAAAGTCCGGATCATTGAAAAAACCCCGGCCCGTGGACTTTTGCGTATCCGGGTGGACTAAAATGATTTCCAGGCATTTTTTCCCCGAATCCGAAAGGGGAAGAAAGGTTTGCAGCAGGGTTTGCCGGTCGAACAATGAAGTCATATTTCCAATCCGTTCGAGATGCTGGGATGGCCCTATTGTCCCACATTCCCGTGAAAAAATAAAGGTCCACAAGCGTGGACCCCAGGCCAGTGTCTGTGCGTCTGTGGGAAAAGCCTCGGCGCTTTTATATTGGGGTCTTCCTTCGTCGAAAGCGTCCTAACCCCATGATTACCCTGGGAATTGAAACCTCCTGTGATGAAACCGCTTGCGGCTTGGTCGATGAAAACCTGCGGGTGCTGGCCCATACCTTGTATAGCCAGGTCGACATGCACGCCCTCTATGGGGGCGTTGTGCCTGAAATCGCGGCCCGGGCCCATTTGGAGAAAATCGCGCCTCTGGCCGGCGAGGTTTTTCGGGCAGCCGGCATCCAGCCTAGGGATGTCGACCTAATCGCCTACACCCGGGGGCCGGGCTTGCTGGGCCCACTTTTGGTGGGCGCCTCTTTCGCTCGGGGTTTGGCGCTCCGATTGGAAAAACCCCTGGCGGGCATCAACCACCTGGAGGGCCATTTGGGAACGGCTTATCTGGCGGACCCTATGCTGAAGCCCCCCTTCCTATGTTTGGTCGTTTCCGGTGGCCATACTGAATTTTGTCGGGTAAATGCCGATTTCGAATACCTGTCGGTGGGTCGCACCCGCGATGATGCAGCCGGCGAAGCCTTTGACAAGTGTGGAAAAATCATGGGTCTAGGCTATCCCGCAGGCCCGGAAGTGGCGAAGTGGGCTGAAAAAGGGGATTCCGAATTCGTGCAGTTTCCCCGTGCGCTGGACCAGAGAGATAACCTGGAGTTTTCCTTCAGTGGACTCAAATCCTCGGTTTTACGGTATTGCCAAGAACAGGGTGAGGAGGAGGTGCGCCATCACCTGGCCGATATATGCGCCTCCCTGCAAGCCGCGATTGTTGATATTTTGGTGAAAAAATCGATGAATGCTTTGAAACACCAGGGATTGGAAACCCTGGTGGTAGTAGGGGGTGTTTCCGCCAACTCCCATCTTCAGAAAAGCATGGAAATCGCCAGTTCCCGTCGCGGTTTTCGCTGCCTATTTCCCCCTAAAGCCTTTTGCGGAGACAACGGGGCCATGATAGCCGCCATCGCACAAATTCGGCACAATAGCGGCCAATTGCCGTTATCGGGAATAGTGACTCCCGGCCTACGCTTCGGCACCTAATCAATCCCGGTAAAATCCTATCCCGAGTGGGTGGATTGGGTGTATTATTAGAAAATGCTTTGGGAGCGAAAACCGGCTATGTATAAAAATTGGAGAGTGATCCTGTGCTTGGCTGCAGTAATGGGATTGGCGAGAGGGGAGGAAATCATTCCTTCAGCCAACGTGGCGGAAATCTCCCCCCCGGCAAGCCAGGAGGAAAGCCCGGCCGCGACAATGGCAACTACAACTCCTGAGCCGCTTCAAACCCTGGATAAACCCGTTGCCCTGGATACTTCGCGCGTAAAAAATCCCATGCTGCAAAGGCATTTGCTGGATAACGTGGATATTTTTGGGAAATCCAATCTACCCGCCATCTATATTTTCGGCCCGGGTGATTTCGGAGCGGATGAAATCAATGCGCAGGCCATCACCCGAAATTTTGCCGCCGATCCCTTTCTGATGCAGAATATCGATCGCGAAGAATTCGAATGGAGAATGGTTCTGCGAGGCTTGCCCGATGAAGCGGAAAAGGAGCGGGAGGCTCCTCAACCTTGATGGATTGGGGGCCGAAGCAAAGACTTGGCCACGGCGCGGATTAAATCCGCCTTCTCCAATTCCTCCAGCGCCATAGGTAGGGGGACACTCCAATTCGAAGGTAAAACTGTGCCGGGCATGTTCGGTCGCCGTTCGCAGGCGAGAGCATCTTCCAGGGCGACCGCCAGCAAACGGCTGGGAGCCTTCCCCAATGCGGCATAAGTTTTTCGCACCACCTCTTCGACGGGAGTATCATCTTCTATTCCCAACAAACCTTTCAAATGATTCCGTATTCCCAACAAACCTTCTTCATGCGGATTCAGTCCCATTTCCTTCTGTATTCGAATATCCGACCCCGTCCATAATCCGGCTACCGTCGGTAAATCATGCGTGGTCACCGAGGTCAAGGCCAGTTCCGGATACTGCTCCGGGGGGGATGACTCGAACCAAAGAAGTCGATTGGACATCACGCATTGATCGCCCAAGCGTTCCCGCACGCCTTCCTCCACCGTTCCCAAATCTTCACCCACCACATAAGCTTGGGCTTTATGGCTTTCCAAGGCGATGATTCCCAACATCTCTTCGGACGGATAGCGGACATAGGCGCCATGCAGCGGACCAAGACCCGTGGGAATCCAGAACAGGCGGAAGAGACCCATGACATGGTCGATGCGCAATCCTTGGGAATGTCGAAAACAAGCCGATAGGGTTTGGCGCAATGGTTCATAACCCACTGCGCGCAGCTTATGGGGGATAAAGGGCCGCAGGCCCCAGTCCTGGCCATCGCGGTTATATTCGTCGGGTGGGGCGCCCACGGTTACTTCGCGCGCCAAAAGATCTTGCCACACCCATGCATCGGCGCCGGCGGGGTCGAATCCGATGGGGAGGTCCTGGACTATGGGTACCGACTCGCTCGCCTTTCGCATTTGCAAATCGAGTTGCCATTGCACCCAGATATGGAAGTCGATGCGATCGGCATGTTGGGCGGCGAACCGCAGCAATCCTGGCGAATCGGGTCGACGATGTTCCATTTCCCACTGGGTCCAATCGGCTCGCTCGGGACCATAATGTTCGCACAAGACACAGAACAAGGCGAATTGATCCAAGGCGCGCCCTTGTTCCAGGCGATAGCGAGCGAAACCCGGCTCTGCTTCGCCGCGCAGGGCCCACAATTTTTCCAGGGCGGCGACCTTGAGCTTGAATATCGCGTCGCGATTGATAAGTCCATCCCGGTTCAAGGCGCGCCCGGCGGAAGCCAGTTCTTCCAGAGCAAGTCCGGCCTGGGCGGCGCCGGCAATATTTTCAATGCGTAAATACAAGAGGTTGCGGAACCGGCGGCTTCCGGGATAATAAGGGCTGGATTGTTGGGGGATGATGGGGCTTACCGCGTGCAAGGGGTTGACCTGTAAAAAGCCGGCGCGCATTTCCTGGGCCAAACGCCCGAAACGTCCCAAATCAGCCAAGTCACCCATGCCCCAGCTCGCTTCGGAACGCAGCGAATAAAGTTGCAACGCGAATCCCCAGGTTTTGAGATGGGGCGGAAGAAAAGATTTTTCCGGCACGATAATAAGGCGAATGGAGCGGTTTACCCGGCCCAGGGTTCGCAATTCGTGGTAACCCAGAGGCAAATCGGGAGGCAGGTTTTTTTCCGTGTCGACCACCGTGCCGTCTTCCAGAATCAGTTCACAACGCTCTTCCAATATTGGGAAGGCCCCTTGACGAATGACCTGTACATCGGATTCCGGATAAGATTCTTCCCCGGGCTCGTTCATGGATTGTAGGAGTCGCTTGCCGGTTTCTTCCGAGCAGGAGCGCCAATTTCCGAAAACGTCGTGATATCCGTTTTGAATTCCCAAGGCGCCGGCTCGCTCAAGAATGGACTGATCTCCCCGGCTCGAATCCAACATGCCTCGACTTCCTTTCCTTTTATGCTTTTGCATGAGACAAGATAAGTATTGCCCGCATTGCTAAAGCGGTAAAACGCGATAAGAATTTGGGGACGGGAAGGATTTCCGGTCTCATCGGTATATATTATGAGGTATGGGTGTTAAAGGGAAAAATCCGGGGCTGGAGCCTGATGCGGTCAAATTAGTTTTGGAAAGGGCCGGATTGAGGCCGACTTCGCAGCGGATGGCCTTGTGCCGCTTCATGCTGGGCGAAAGCCGCCATCTAACGGTCCAGGAATTGAAGGAATGGGCGGACTTGCATTATCCCAAAATCAGTCTGGCCACCCTATATAATACCTTGAACATACTGGTGCAGACCGGTTTACTGCGTCCGCTAAAACTTCCCCAGTCCGACAAAGTCATTTACGATACCAACGTAAGCGATCATTACCACTTCCTGGATGAGAAAACCGGGGAGCTGTTCGACTTGGATCCGGAAATGGTGGAGGTTTCGCCCCGGTTAAAATCGGGTTACCGGGTTTCCGGCATCGACGTGGTGATAAGGGGAACCCGGCCCTAACGTTATAATCCGTCTTTTCAAAGTCCCTGGGATAATATATCTTTATTTCAAGATATATTGATATAATAGCCCATGGACATACCTAAAACCCTCCCGATAGAGCAATTGACCGGAATTTTCCGGCTCCTAAGCGATGAAACCCGTCTACGGATTCTGGCCGCGCTGCAAGACAATGAATTGGCGGTGGGCGAGCTGCAAAAAATTCTGGGCTTGGGACAAAGCACCCTATCGACTCAACTCGGGCTTATGAAGGATCAAGGCCTGGTCGCGAGTCGAAAGGAAGGCCAGAAAGTCTATTACCGCATCCCCAGGGATTTCCAGCCCGAGGCTTCCGCTCCCCTTTTGGCCAATGTCTTGGACAGCCTCCATACCGCGAAATGGTATGCACGTGATCAGCGCAGTTTACAGAACGCCTTGCGCGAACGGGCGGAGTCTTCGCGGCAGTTTTTCAACAAATTGGCGAACCAAAACCTTCCCGCTCCGGGGCAAACCTGGAAGGCGCTTTCGCTGGGCCTGCTCAAACTCATTCGTGGCAAGCGCATCGTGGATTTGGGGTGCGGCCACGGCAGACTGACCTCTCTCCTGGCTCAAGGCGACAATGCCGTCACGGGGGTGGACAATAGCGAAGAGCAAATTCGTTTGGCGCGAGAGCTGCATGGCCAAGGCGCATCGGCGCCCGTTTTCCTGCATGCGGGCATGGAGGACACCGGCCTTTCCGCGAACAGCTTCGATCTAGTCGTGTTATCCCAATCCTTGCACCATGCCGCCAAGCCCTTCGAGGTGTTGGCGGAAGCGCACCGTCTCTTGACCCCGGGCGGTCTTTTGCTGATTTTGGATTTGCTGCAACATGAAGAGGAGTGGATGCACGACCGCTTCGGGGATTTCTGGTTGGGCTTCAGCCTTGAGGAACTGCGTTCCCAATTAATCAAAATCGGCTTCTCGCACGTGCAGGCCGAAATAACCGGCGGTTCGAAATCGCATCCGGAGATCGAAGGCATTCTGGTCACCGCGGAAAAAGGATGAAAATGGTAAATAAAGTGACGAAAAGAAAAAAAATATGGGGTGCGGAAAGCCCCGTGGTGACCGAAGCGAAAAAGCGCATCCTTTTCCTGGATGGAGCCATGGGAACCATGATCCAGAAATACGCTTTGGGCGAGGAAGATTTCCGGGGCGAGCGGTTTAAGAATCACGCCATTGAGTTGCGGGGAAACAACGACTTGCTGTGCCTCACGCGCCCCGATGTGCTCGATGAAATCCATCGCGCCTATCTCGAAGCCGGCGCGGACATTCTGGAAACCAATACCTTCAGCAGCAATAAGGTTTCCATGGCCGACTATGGCCTGGAGGCTTTTTGTTATGAGTTGAATCTCGAATCGGCCCGACTGGCCAAAAAAGCCTGCGTGGATTTCACCGCAAAAAATCCCGACAAGCCCCGCTTCCTCGCCGGTTCCATAGGTCCCACCACGCGCATGTCCTCGATATCGCCCGACGTGAACGATCCCGCCTTTCGCAATATGGATTTCAGCACTCTGGTCGAAGCCTTTACCGAGCAGGTCAAGGGCCTTATCGAGGGCGGGTGCGATTTGCTGTTGGTGGAAACCGTCACGGATACGCTCAATTGCAAGGCGGCGCTTTTCGCCATCGACCGATTCTTCGAAGCCACGGGAAAAGAGGTTCCCGTGATGGTTTCCGTGACCATCACCGATAGAAGCGGGCGCACGCTGACCGGACAAACCGCGGAGGCGTTCTGGATTTCCATCAGCCATGCGCCGGTTTTCAGTGTGGGCATCAACTGCGCCCTGGGCGCCGAAGACATGCGTCCCTACGTCGAAGAGCTTTCACGGGTGGCCCCCTGTTTTCTCAGTTGCCACCCCAACGCGGGCCTGCCCAACGAGTTCGGAGGCTACGATCAAAGCCCCTCCGACATGGCCAAGCATATCGACGATTTCGCCCGCAGCGGATTTCTCAACATCGTGGGCGGATGCTGCGGCACCACTCCGGATCACATCCGCGCGGTGGTGGAAGCCGCCCGGCCTTACAGTCCCCGTGCTCTCCCCGTAGTCGAGCCACTGCTGCGCCTTTCCGGGCTGGAGCCCCTCGAAGTGCGGCCCGACGCGAATTTCGTAAACGTGGGCGAGCGCACCAATATCACGGGTTCGCCCAAGTTTTCCAAAGCCATTCTCTCCGGCGATTACGATGCCGGCGTGGCCATAGCCCTTCAACAAATCGCCGGCGGGGCGCAGATTTTCGACGTGAACATGGACGAAGGGATGCTCGATTCCGAGGCGGCCATGGTGCGGTTTTTGAATCTGGTCTCGGCCGAACCCGATATCATCAAACGGCCGGTGATGATCGATTCCTCCAAATGGTCGGTAATCGAAGCGGGTTTGCGTTGCGTGCAGGGAAAAGGGGTGGTCAACTCCATCAGCCTCAAAGAAGGCGAAGAGGCCTTCAAAGAACGGGCGCGCGAAGTGATGCGCTACGGCGCGGCCGCCGTGGTCATGGCTTTCGACGAAAAAGGCCAAGCCGATTCCTTGGAGCGCCGCAAGGAAATTTGCAAGCGCAGCTATGACATCCTGGTAAACGAGGTCGGCTTCCCTCCCGAGGACATCATTTTCGATCCCAATATCCTCACCGTGGCGACGGGCATGGAGGAACACAATAATTATGCCGTCGATTTCATTGAAGGCGTGCGCTGGATAAAACAAAATCTTCCGCATTGCCATGTCAGCGGCGGAGTCAGCAATATCTCCTTTTCCTTCAGAGGCAACAATCCCATCCGGGAGGCCATGCACTCCGCCTTTCTTTACCATGCCGTCAAGGCGGGGCTCGATATGGGCATTGTGAACGCGGGCATGTTGCAGGTTTATGAGGATATTCCCAAAGACTTGCTGGAAATGGTGGAAGACGTGCTGCTCAACCGGCGTCCCGACGCCACCGAACGGCTGGTCACTTTCGCGGAAACTTATAAGCAATCGGGACGCGCCAAGGCCGATACCGAAGCCTGGAGGGCGGGCACCGCCGAGGAAAGGCTGTCTCACGCCCTGGTTAAAGGCATTGTGGAGCATATCGATGGGGACGTTGAAGAAGCACGCCAAAAATATCCGGATTCGCTAAGCGTAATCGAAGGTCCGCTGATGGCGGGTATGGGTGTGGTGGGTGATTTGTTCGGATCGGGACAAATGTTTCTGCCCCAGGTGGTTAAAAGCGCGCGCGTGATGAAAAAAGCCGTAGCCTACCTGCTTCCCTTTATCGAAGCCGAGAAGAAAGCCGGTGGGAATAGCCGGGCGGCCGGAAAAATTCTCATGGCTACGGTCAAGGGCGACGTGCATGATATCGGCAAGAATATCGTAGGCGTAGTGCTGGCTTGTAACAATTATGAGGTCATCGATTTGGGCGTAATGGTTTCCGCCACGAAAATCCTGGAAACCGCGAAAAGCGAAAAGGTGGATGCCATCGGGCTTTCCGGTCTCATCACGCCTTCGCTGGACGAGATGGTGCATGTGGCCAAAGAGATGCAACGCGAGGGCTTCACCATACCTCTGCTTATCGGAGGGGCTACGACCTCGGTAGCCCACACGGCCGTAAAAATCGCGCCCGCATATCAGGGGCCTGTGGTGCATGTGCTGGATGCCTCTCGCAGCGTGCCGACCACTTCCAATCTTTTAAGCGATGAATTGCGCGGACCTTTCCTGGAAAAAGTGAACGCTCGCTATGACAAGGTCAGAGAAGATCACCATAGCAAACATGCCGAGAAGGATTTGCACGCGATTGATGCCGCGCGCAAACTCGGTATGCCGTCGGATTGGCAGGCTCTGGCGGCTGCGGGTGCTATTCCAGCTCCGAAAACCTTAGGGGTGCAAACTTTTGACGAATATCCGCTGGCGGAGATATGCGAGTATATCGACTGGACCCCTTTTTTCCAGACCTGGGAACTCGCTGGCCGCTATCCCCGGATTCTGGAAGACAAGGTGGTGGGCGTCGAGGCGCGCAAACTCTTCGACGACGCGCGCGCCTTGTTGGATAAAATCGTCGCGGAAAAAAGACTCACCGCCCGGGCCGTAATCGGACTTTTTCCCGCCAACAGCGTTGGAGACGACATCGAAGTGTATTCCGACGAATCGAGAAAAGAAGTGCGCTGTGTATTCCATACTATCCGTCAACAAACGCGGAAGGCGGAAGATCAACCCTCCCTGGCCTTGGCTGATTTAATCGCCCCCAAAGAAAGCGGGGTCGCGGATTATGTCGGCGGCTTCGCGGTAACCGCCGGAATCGGATTGGAGAAATGGGTGGAGGCTTTCGAAGCCGATCACGACGATTATAACAGCATCATGATGAAGGCGTTAGCCGACCGCTTGGCCGAGGCCTTCGCCGAGCTCATGCACCGTAAGGTCCGCAGGGAACTTTGGGGCTATGCGCCGGATGAGAAGCTTGGAGGCGAAGAATTGATCCGGGAAAAGTATCGAGGCATAAGGCCGGCGCCGGGTTATCCCGCCTGCCCGGATCATACCGAGAAGGAAATACTTTTCCAATTGCTCGACGCCACCAAAAGAGTCGGAATTAAGCTCACGGAAAATTTCGCCATGTATCCCACTGCGGCTGTAAGCGGATTTTATTTCGCCCACCCGCAGTCCCGCTATTTCGGGGTAGGCAAAATCGGGAAGGATCAAGTAGAAGATTTGGCGCGCCGAAAGCATATGACGGTAGAGACTTTGGAGCGTTGGCTTTCGCCGGTATTGGCTTATTCGCATTAAAGTTCGCGCCTAAAACGAGAATTCAAAGCTCTAAAAACACAAAATTCTGCCCCTGGGTCTCTAATCGGATACCCATTCGGCACAGAGCGGTTGTTACTTTCAGGGTATGAAACGTTTCATACCCTGGTCGGCATTGGGCTTGGCGGCAAGCCTCGGTACCGGTACGCCTCTTTTCGCGGCGGGAGTGGACGATATTCTCATCGTGGATGATCCGCTTCCGGCATCTGCCCCACAAAAAAAACGCGTACCTACCGCAGCTTCGACTGCGTCTACGAATCGCTCGCTCGGAAAGTCTTCCCAACTAAAGTCCGCCCACATCCCGGATTCCCAGCCAAAGGCTGTACGCATCGATGGAACAGACTCTTCCTCTCAAACCTTTTCTCAGTCACCCGAATTCGATTCCAGAGGTACGGGTGGTGATACGGGGGTAGATTTCCTCGTCGGGCCCAGTCGCCATCTACTGGAGAACCCCGGACAGTTACTGGTATGTCCCCCGGTACCGGAAACGGATGCGCTCCGGTATTGATACTTAGTGGGCATCTCTATCTTTGCATCCCCTTCCCGATAAAAAATCAGACACTGTCAAGTATTACTCTTCGTAGCGAAGGTTCTCATGACAAGTTGTCAGTTTTTATCCGGAATTGTCTTCGATTGTCATTAATAGGGATTGAATACACGGTTTACAGTATTTAGTTTAAACGCCCATTGGGTGAGGTTCATTTTTTTATCGAAAGTCACCCAAGATAAAGGCAGCCCTTTTTCCGGACAATTCGAAGAAGGGGTAACCTGAAATGGCTCAAAACTAGAAGAGGAGAATCTATGTTCAAGTTCAATAAAATGTTCCTGGCCCCCGCTGTTCTTGCAGCCGCAATCTTGGCTCCCAACACGTACGGCCAACTGGTCGGCGTGGGCTATAGCGGCACGGATGAAGTGATCACCGCCCGTATCGGCGTGGGCGCCAACCTGGTAACCGTCGGCTTAGGAGGTATGTTCGACTCCGATGTACCTGCGAATGCTCCCGCTTTTGAAGCGCGCTTCGTTTTAGGTTTTCTGGGCCATTTGCATAATTGGGAACAGGTAAACACCTATTTCAATGCTCAGATCATGGGAGACTTATTCGACCGGGACGAGGATAATTTTGAATTGGCGGCTTTCGTCGGCTTGCAACCCGAAGTTACCTTGTTCGACCACATCGTGCTTTCCACCCGTTTCGGACTGGAAGCGCCGATTATGCCCGCATTCTCCATCGGCACCGACGGTCGGTCCATCAGCGTCGTAAGCGGCGTAGATTTCACCATCAAGTTTTAATTTCAGTTTAGTCTGATTTTACCAGAGCCGACGGAGTGAATCCGCCGGCTTTTTTTTGTCTGCGGCTTCTCCATCCAGGGCATTAAGAGTGCCTAACAGAATGGGGTTTGTAGCGAGGGCGAGCGAGGAAGTTCAGGGCGAGGCCCGAGGCCTTGAGAACCCTGAAGGCGTGGCTGGAGGCCACGTCGATGGGTTTGAAAGGTCGAGAACGACGCCCTGGACTTTC
>JBGTHM010000122.1:0-35026 GCA_041746255.1 Fibrobacteria bacterium
GGTTCGAATCCCCCTCTCTCTGCCACAGCTACTTTAAGTGCGTCGAGAATGTTTATGGACCACTCCCATAACGGAATCGACCAGGAGAACCGAATGTCCAAACATCAGCATCTATCCCTTGAGGATTGTTACGATCGCGGCGCATCGCCTTTTCGGGCGGTAATTATGGCCTCGCAGGAGGCGCGGTTCATTAATGAGCAGGCTAACCTGGGCTTTATCAAGCTCGCGGACAAGCCTACTACCATTGCCATCCAGAAGTTCAAGGATAACCGCCTGGCATTGGTTGAAGACGAGGAAAAATAAGCGGACCGCCTCTCCGTGGAGAATCCGTTTTGCACGGTAAAAAAATACTGGTAGGAGTCACCGGTAGCATAGCCGCTTACAAGGCCTGCGACTTGGTGCAGCGTCTTAAAGATGAAGGCGCACAGGTACGCGTGGTGCTTACACCCAGCGCGGAAAAGTTGGTGCATTCCCATACTTTCGCGGCCCTCACCGGTCAGCCCGCAGTGGGCGACGCCTGGAGCGGGGTGCCGGAAGGCTCCATGCCGCATATTGATTTGGCGCGTTGGGCCGACCTTTTTTTAATCGCCCCCTGCTCCGCGCATACCCTGGCGGAATTGGCGCACGGCCTTACCGGGTCGCTGGTTTCCCTAATCTATTTGGCCTTCGAAGGGCCGACCTATGTGGCCCCGGCCATGAATTCGGTCATGCTGGCGTCTCCCGCAGTGCAACGCAATCTGGAATGCTTACGCGAGGATGGCGTGGAGATCCTTCCCACCGACCCCGGAAAACTGGCTTGCGGAGAAGTGGGCTGGGGCAAGCTATTGGAAGTGGGTCAAATCGTAGCTTTGGTGCGGTCGGGCTTGGCTCTTTCCAGAGTCCGTACCTTCAAAGACAAACGCGTACTGATTGCCTTGGGCCATACCCAGGAGAAAATCGACGATATCCGTTATCTGTCCAACCGCTCCAGCGGGAAAACGGGCTTGGCCTTGGCCCGCGCCTTCCACCTGGCCGGGGCCGAAGTTAAATTAGTGGCCGGCATTATGGACGGGGAAGTCCCGCTGGGGTTCGCGTCCCGACGGGTATCGACCAGCGAAGAATTCGCCGTTGCCATGCTGGCTGAACGTGAATCAGCGGATGTGGTAATCATGGCGGCGGCCATAGCGGATTTTGTTCCGGTACGGGCTTTCCCGGGGAAGATTTCGGCATCCAAAGAGATGGTTTCTTTGGAGTTACGCCCGACTCGTGATATCCTGCATGAATTAGGGCAAAGCAAACCCCAAGGCCAGGTCGTGGTCGGATTCGCATTGGAAACGGATAATGTGCTGGTGCAGGGAATGGAAAAACTGACGCGAAAACAATGTGATGTCATGGTGCTGAACAACCCGGTGCAATCCCAATCGGGTTTCGGGTTGAATCGGGTGGTCGCCTCCGTGACCTTGGCAGGCCATACTCCCCCACCCCTCGCGGAAATGGAAAAGGAAGTGCTGGCCGATAAGGTTCTGGAAGCCGTGGAATTGGCTTTGCAAAAAAATACATGAGCGATTTTTCCACGGCTGATCTACGCTCCTATCTGCAATGGCAGTCTGATATGGGCGGTGAAGAGGTTATTCTGGAGGAACCTTGGCGGGGTTCCTCCCCTAACGCGAATCGCACCGGTGTCTCAGTGCCTGCCGGCCGAACCGCGAGTGGACGGGACTCGGAGGCCACGGGTGTCGGTTTGTTACAAGCCTTGGCCGCCGAATTCGCGGGAAGCGGCCCTGTGGTTTCGCAATCACCCAAACGCAGATTGGTTGCAACCCCTGCACCGGTAAAAGCCGGCGATTTACCGGGCTTCGCGACGCTCGCAGCCTATGGGGAGTACATCCTTACCCATTATCATGAAATGGCTACCGATTGGAGTTCCAAGTCGAATGAGCCTCCCATACTCGGTGAGGGCTCACCTGACGCCAAACTTTTAGTCCTGTTTCTAATGCCCGATGAGAGGGCCGAACCGGGGCGAATTTTAGCGCCGGAGGACGATTTGCTGTTAACCCGGATGTTGAGCGCCATTGGGTTTTCGCGCGCAGAGGTTTATTGCACTAGCATAGCTAAATTGAAACCCCGACCCGGAAAACTGACGCGCCGCCATTTGGTCCGTCATTGGCCATGGTTGGTGCGGGAATTGGAATTGGTACCCGCTTCTCACATTTTGGCTATGGGCGAGGCTTGCGCCCAATATGTGCTTAAAACAGGGAAAAACCTGGAGGAATTACGTGAGGGTCCGGCGGATTTATTCGGAAAAGCCTGTACCGTAACCTACCATCCTTCCCAATTATCCGCACAGGGCGAATTGAAGACCGCCGCATGGAAAGACTTGCAAGGATTGAAAAGAAAATGGGAAGAAGTCTGGGGAGCCCAATGAGTCAGTCGAGTCATGTAAGCGGGGGACAAGGCGGCCAGGCTACTATGGCCTATCGTCTGCCGCCACAAGCCATCGACGTGGAAAAGCAGGTGATTGGCGCCTTGTTGCTCGATTCGGAAGCGGTGGCATCCGCCATAGAAATTATTGGGCCCGACGATTTTTACCTGGAAAAACACCAGGCCATCGTGGAGTGCATGGCCGGCTTATTCGAAAAAAATACTCCGGTCGATCTCATCACCGTATCCGAAGCGTTGCGCAAAATGCGCAAGTGGGAAAAGGTGGGCGGTGAAGATTATCTATTGGAGATTTCGGCCGAAGTGGTTTCGTCCGCGAATGTGGTGCAGCATTGCCAAATCATCAAGGAAAAATCCATGCTGCGCCGGCTTATCCAGTCGGCCAATCAGATTCTGGAAAGGTCTTACGAGGGCGCGCAAGAGCCTTCCGAGATTTTGGATTCGGCTGAAGGCGAAATCTTCGCCATCGGTGAACAAAATGTAAAGTCGGGATTCATCCAGATTAAAAAAATCCTCAGCGATACCTTTCGCCTGATCGAAAGCTATTCCAAGGGAGAAATAACCGGAGTGCCGACCGGGTTTCGGGATTTCGATCAAATGACCTCGGGTTTCCAAAAAACCGACCTCATCATTCTGGCCGGAAGGCCCGCAATGGGAAAAACCGCCTTGGCCTTGAGCATGCTCGCCAATGCTTCCATCGATCGGGGCAAAACCGTGGCTTTTTTCTCCCTGGAAATGGGCCGGGAACAATTGGTGCAACGTATTCTCTGCCGCCAGGCGCAAATCAATATGCACCTGCTACGCACAGGCCGCTTGCCCCAACGGGATTTTCCCAAACTATCCATCGCGGTGGGGCCTATCAGCGAAGCCAATATTTTCATCGACGACCACCCTTCGCTCAATATCCTGGAACTCAGGGCCAAATGCCGCCGCTTGAAAGCCCAGCATGGGCTCGATATGGTGATGGTGGATTATCTTCAGCTCATGCAGGGAACGGGCCGAACGGAAAACCGGCAACAGGAAATTTCCCAGATTTCCCGCGGGCTTAAAGGCCTGGCCAAGGAGTTGGGGATTCCGGTGGTCGCCCTTTCCCAGCTTAGCCGCGCGGTGGAGCAGCGCGGCGGCGAAGGCGAGCCCAAACTATCGGACTTGCGCGAATCGGGGGCCATCGAGCAAGATGCAGATTTGGTGATGTTCATTTATCGCGATGAGGTTTATAATAAGGATGCCGAAAAGGGCAAGGCCAAGATAATCCTGGCCAAACAAAGAAATGGACCTACGGGAGACGTGCCTTTGACTTTCATAGCCGATTTCGCTTCGTTTACGGATTACTCCCCACGGTCGGAAGAACAGGCATTTTAGGCGGGTTCCGTTGGAAAAAACCAGGCGTCGACCCGCTATTCCGTTTAACCCATTGCGCACTGTAATTGAAACCATAGGTGCGCTCACCTTGGCTTTCGGTCGTTCGGTGAAGGCTATCACCTCCGACTATTTGGACAAACTGGGAGAGGCCGTCGTCCTTTTAGCCCGAATTTTCTATCGATTTCCCCAGGTGTGGAAAAACCCCTACCTGACAGTCCAGCAAGTCGTGCGTATCGGCGTTACCTCCCTACCCCTTGTCGTAGTCATTTCCTTATTCATCGGCGCCGTGGCGACTCTCTCCGCCAATTATCAATTCCGGGGATACGTTCCCGATTTATACCTGGGAACCGCCATCGCCAAATTCGTCATAATCGAATCCGGTCCGGTACTTACCTCATTGGTGCTGGCGGGCCGCGTCGGCTCGGCTATCGCCGCCGAAGTCGGCACCATGAAAGAAAAGGAGGAGCTCGACGCCTTGGCCGTGCTTGACCTCGATCCCTTGCGCTATTTGGCCATGCCGCGATTGCTGGCGGGTATCATCAGCTTTCCGGTTTTGGTCATCATCTCGGATTGTCTCGCCTTGGTGGGCGGCTGGGTGGTCGCCTATGGATTGCTGGACGTGACCACGGCCACCTATGTTTATGGATTAAGGTTTCTCTTTTCGGTTTACGACGTCGGAGTGAGTCTTGGAAAGGCGGTGTGCTTCGGCATCATTGTCATCTTGATGGGATATTACCATGGCCTCCGCTCTGACGGCGGCGCGCGGGGCGTGGGACAGGCTTCCATGCGATCGGTGGTTTCTTCGTCGGTTCTCATTTTGGTCATGGATTTTTTTATCGTCTATTTCGCGTACTGAGTCATTTCCGGGATTCCGGTCGGCGCGAAAAAATGAAGGAAAGGATTTTCGGTGAACGATTCCGAATACCTTATTGAACTTCGGCATTTGCAGAAATCCTTCGGGCATCAAAAGGTGTTGCGCGATGTCAATTTGAAAATCCGCCGCGGCGAGACCATGGTCATCATCGGAAGCTCCGGAGGCGGTAAGTCCGTGATCCTGAAACATGTCATCGGGTTGTTGCAACCCGACGAAGGCGAGATGGTTTTCGACGGGCAAGTCATCGGTACCAAGGTTACCCAGGATTTCAAGGCCGTGAGAAAACGCATGGGAATGTTGTTTCAGGGTGCGGCTCTGTTCGATTCGATGAACGTGGGCGAAAACATCAAATTTGCGCTGCGCGAGCACAACAAGCAATTGACCGAAAACGATTTGGACCTCATCATGGCGGAAACCCTGCATATGATCAATCTTTCGCCGGATATTTGTTTCAAAATGCCCAGCGAACTTTCAGGGGGAATGAAGAAAAGGTTGGGATTGGCGAGAGTCATTGCCCTGAAACCCGAAGTCATTCTCTATGACGAACCGACCACGGGGCTCGATCCCATCACTTCGGATGTCATCAATGACCTGATTCTGGAAATGCAGTCGAAACTCGGAGTGACCAGCATCGTGGTGACGCACGACATGGTCTCGGCCTATAAAGTCGCCGATCGCATGGCCATGTTGCTCGATGGACACATCATATTTACAGGCACCCCCCAGGATATCCGGGAAACCACCAACCCCTATGTACAGCAATTCATAAAGGGGCAACGGCGCTTACTGTCGGAAGTGGATTGACCCTGGAAGCGGCGCGCATAGTCTTCCTGTATGCCGTATCCATGGGGACAATTTTTGGCCCGCAGAAGTTAGTATTTGAACATCATGGCCCTTAAAAGTAAGACATCCACGCTTTTTCTTTGCCGGGAATGCGGCGATACCACTCACAAATGGGCGGGCAGGTGCCCCTCCTGCGATGCATGGTCCAGTCTGGCGGAGGTGCGGGAGCAAGCCCAGGCATCGGTGCAAACTCGCGGCCTGGGACTGCAGGGCGCTCCCATCACTCTGAAGGAAATCGTGGACCAGCCGGAACAACGGCTGCGTACGGGTCTTACCGAGTTGAACCGGGTTTTGGGCGGAGGCATTGTCCCCGGTTCCCTGGTTCTGATTGGCGGCGACCCGGGTATCGGAAAGTCGACTTTGCTGCTGCAAATGGGGACTATACTCTCCACGGCCGATGTATCGGTTCTCTACGTTACCGGTGAGGAGTCGCTGACCCAACTGAAAATGCGCGCCGAAAGATTGAATATGCCCGCGCCCGATATGCAGGTTTATGCGGAAACCAATTTAGAATCGATTCTGGCGCAGGCGAACAAACTGAAGCCACGGGTGCTGATCATAGACTCCATCCAGACCGTCTATAAACCGGACCTTACCGGTTCTCCGGGGTCGGTTTCCCAGCTGAAAGACTGCACCCTCTCATTGATGGTCTATGCTAAATCCAGCGATTGCGCCGTGTTCATCGTAGGGCATGTCACCAAGGAAGGTGTGCTTGCCGGTCCCCGCATGGTCGAACATATGGTCGATACCGTGATTTATTTCGAAGGGGAGCGCCACCTGGCCTATCGTATTTTACGGGCAGTGAAAAACCGATTCGGGGCCACCAATGAAATAGGTGTTTTCGAGATGGCTTCCACCGGGCTAATCCAAGTGGAAAATCCATCCCAGGTTTTCGTACAGGGCAAGGGTGAGCGCGATCCGGGTTCGATGGTAACCTGTTCGATGGAAGGTTCGCGCCCGATTCTGGTCGAGATTCAGGCCCTGGTATCACGCTCCAATTATTCGGTGGCGCAAAGGGTGAGCATGGGCCTCGACTCCAAACGCCTGACCATTTTGCTCGCCTTGTTGGATAAATTCGCGGGCATCGAGATCGGGTTGCAAGACGTATTCGTCAATATTGCGGGAGGATTCCGCGTGGAGGAACCGGCGGTGGATTTGGCCGTAGCCGCGGCCGTGGCCTCCAGCCACCTTTCACGGCCCTGTCCTGCCGGAGTGGCGGTCTTGGGCGAACTGGGCCTGAACGGAGAATTGCGCGCCGTTCCTCTGGTGGAGTCGCGGGCCAAGGAGGCTGCGCGCCTGGGTTTCAAAACCCTGGTGATTCCACAAGCATCGGCGGCCAAACTCAATTTACCGGGGGTGGAGTTGCGAGCCGTTCAGAAATTAGGTGAGGCCCTGGAAGCGATTTACGGATGAGCTCCGTAGCCACTCACTCATCCACCTCCGAATTTTTCCAAATCACGGCGCAGGATCCGCAAGGCGCAGCCCGATGTGGTCTATTGCAAACCGCTCATGGGCCCGTGGAAACCCCGGTTTTCATGCCGGTGGGCACTGCCGGTACCGTCAAAGCCGTTAATCCTGACGCTTTACGGGATTTAGGCGCCCGTATAATCCTGGGCAACACCTATCATCTCTATCTGCGTCCAGGTACTGATCTTATCGAAAAAGCCGGAGGCCTACATCGCTTTGCAGCCTGGAAGGGCGCCCTGTTGACCGATTCGGGCGGATTCCAGATTTGGAGCCTGAAAACCTTGCGTAAAATCAGCGAGAAAGGCGTCACTTTCCGCTCCCATATCGACGGGTCCAGCCACCTATTCACTCCCGAAAGTGTTATGCGGGCGCAAAGGCAGATCGGAGCCGACATTATCATGGCTTTTGATGAATGCACCCCCTACCCTGCCACTCCCGCCGAAGTCGACCATTCCCTGGCGTTGACTCAAAGATGGACCGAGCGCGCCGTGGAGTGGTTGGCCGCTAACCCTCCCTTGCACGGTTATCCGCAACGGTTTTTCGGTATCGTGCAAGGCGGCATGTATCCCGAAGCGAGAGCCGCCGCTGTGGAGCATTTGGTCGAACTCGATTTGCCCGGCTATGCCCTCGGAGGGCTCAGCGTAGGGGAGCCCGCGGAAATCATGTATGAAGTGGCGGGACAATGCGCTCCCCTGCTCCCTCCGGATAAGCCGCGGTATATCATGGGAGTGGGCACGCCCTCCAACCTCCTCAATCTTGTGGGACTGGGTTTCGACATGTTCGATTGCGTCATGCCTACCCGCAATGCGCGTAACGGCCAGGTGTTCACCTGGGAGGGTGTATACAATTACAAGGCCCGTCGCTATGCGGAAGATCTGGATAGTCCTTTGGATAAAGATTGCAGTTGCTATACCTGCCGGAACTTTTCCCGGGCCTACCTCCGGCATCTTTTCCATGCCGGAGAAAGCCTGGTATTGCAATTGGCTTCCATCCACAACCTGCATTTTTATTGCGCTTTGATGAATGCGGCCCGGGAGCGAATCCGGCAGGGAAATTTTGGGTTTTGGAGCCGGGGATTGCTGCAAAAGTGGGCTTCCAGCATCCCGGTTACCTGAGCGGATTCCAGGAAAAGGGGTGAGGCCCGTTTATCCTATCATAAAAACTCAAATTGTGATAGAATTATCCCTATGGAGCAGACAAGCATCCCGCTTCTTGCGGGGGGATTAAATGGCCTCCGTCGATAAGAAGCTCGTAGATAAGCATTTCGAATTCGAAATCTCCCCCATGGAGCTTTGGTTGACTATCCGTCCTGAAGCGGGCCTGGGTCCCGCAGAATTCGATAGCCTCTCCGTAATTAAGAGAATCCGCGATCTGGGCGTCGTTCACGGCATTTTGGAGGATGTTGTGGATGAAATGGTGCGTAAGAAATTATACAACCTCAAAACCTTGGTGGCCGAGGGCAGGCCGGTACTGAACGGATCGGATGCGCGCATCGAAATCCTCTTTGAACAGGTAGAAGAAATCCATCCCACGGAAATGGAGGACGGTAAGGTCGATTATAAGAACTTGCAAACCATTCAGATGATTGCACCCGGAGATATTTTAGCCAAACGTTATCCCGCTACGCCGGGAGAAGCTGGAAAAGATATTTTCGGAAAGGACCTTCCCGCCGTTGCCGGAAAGGAAATGAAATTCCACGCGGGACCCAATACCTCCATCAGTCCCGACGAACTTGAGTTATCAGCCACTAAACGGGGTCATGCCTTTCGAGAACGGGATATGATTTGCGTGGAAGAAACCTATCGGCTTACTGGAAACGTCGATTTTAATTCCGGGAACATCGCCTATGGCGGCGATGTCTTCATCGAGGGTAATGTAACCGATGGATTCAGAGTCGAGGCGGGAGGTAAGATATTCATAAGCGGCAACGTGGAGGGAGCGGAAATCATTTCCCACGAAGGCGACATTATCATAGAGGGCGGTGTTTTCGGAGGAGACCGATCATTCATAAAGGCAAAGACCGATATAACGGTAACCATGGCTCAATCCGCTCATTTTGAATGCGAAGGGATTCTGCTTTTTATGAAGTCCTTGCTCAATTGCACTGTCAGAGCGGGAAAAATTGAAGCCAAGTCTCCTACTGCCATCGCTTGCGGCGGGTCCATCATAGCCTTCGAATCGATGATTCTTTCCATTGTGGGATCGGTCGGCACGAAAACCGAATTGGCCATATTGGATGCCAAAGCAGAAGCCTGTCAACGTCAACTCGAGGAATCCGAGAAAAACCGGGTAAAAGTCCTTCAGGGAAAAGAGGCGGTGGAAAAGCAGTTGAAACCCAAGCTGGCATGGTTGAAAAGATATCCCGAATCCATCTCCGAAAAAAGTAAACAGGAAATGCAGCGACTGTCCGAAACCCTGGAAAAAGCGACGAAACTTCTTGGGCATCTTGATGCCGAAGAAGTGCGGCTGAAAGAGGAGTTGGCGGCTTCGTGGGAACCGAAGGGATTTCTCATCGTAACGGGTAAGGTGGTATGGGGCGTACATCTCAACATGTACGGACATTTCCGGGAATTAAGCGAATCCGATTCCAAACATAAAATCACCTGGTCGCATGATGAGGGATTCAGCCTTATTTCGGCTTGACAAACCTTGGTGATAATCCCGATTTTGCTGCAGTACCCAACGATTGCAACCCGGGTAAGTTTTCCATTCTTCCTCACAATTGGGAAATATTCAGGAAGCTCTGGAATTTTTACGCCGCCTCCCCCTATACTTGGCTTCCTACAACTTGGAGCAAGAATGTCAAGCTATAGTGTAAAAGTTGAACATATCAATCCATTTATCAAGGCCACAATCGAGACATTCAAAGCCATGATGTCAGTGGAAATCAAGCCGGGAAAAGTCAAATTAAAACAAGGAAGCTCGCTATCCCATGATGTTTCCGGTATCATTGGTTTAAGCGGTGGGGCCATAGGATCGGTAACCTTGAGTTTTCCCCGTATAACCGCATTGAAGACGGTAAGCGCATTTGTCGGTGAAAAAGTGGTATCGATGGACGAGAATGTCGTCGATGCCATCGGTGAGTTGGCGAATATCATCGCAGGAGCGGCCAAAAAGGATTTAGCTCAATACAATATCAATATTTCGCTTCCCTCCGTGGTAATGGGAGAAAATCATCAGGTGAAAGAACCCAAGGATGTTATCGCCATGATAGTGCCATTTGAAACACCCTACGGTACTTTCGATTTGGCCGTTTGCTTTAAAAGCGAAGTTTAGACTCTATTCCAAAATTAACCTATACAGGGAAACCACATGAAAATCCTCCTGGTCGACGATTCGAGTACCATGCGGCGCATTCAAAAGAACACTCTCACCAAGCTCGGGTATGAAGATGTGGATGAAGCCGAAGACGGCGCCCAGGCAATTCAAAAAGTGGCCATGACGGCCTATGATTTGGTACTCATGGATTGGAATATGCCCAACATGACGGGTATAGAAGCCTTGAAAAAGATCAAGGAAAATCCGGACACCAAATCGGTTCCTGTCATTATGGTGACCTCGGAATCCGAAAAGACTCGTATCATCGAGGCTATTCAAGCGGGTGCCGCGAATTACGTGGTCAAACCCTTTCAACCCGAAACATTGCAAGAGAAAATTTCAGCCGTGGTCAAGAAATAGCCTATTCGAAAATCGTTTAGTATTCGCCGTGCAATTCTTGATTCAGGTATACCAGGCCCGGAAATAGCCCCACCGGAACACCCTTCAAGCCTGCCAGATTGGCGGCCAACTCCCCCATCTTCGACAATTCCACCTCGATTTCATCCGGTAATTCCAAAATAAAATTCCTGTTACTCGGGGAAATGACACCTTTACCCTTACAAAGGCGCGGATGGGAAAGGCTGTAAAACATGCGGCAGGAAATCGGTCGATGCGCGTAGACTCCACAGGTGCCTTGCGTGGAAAGCAGGGGGCAACGGACGTTCTTCAGATAATAGGTATACAAGGCTTCGTCCTCATCGGGTTTCGGACGGTTTTGGCTCATCATTTCATGCGAGAAAAGGGCCTGTCTCTCATGGAGCATGAAAATCAATTCCGGATAGTCCGGGCGTTTGCGGATATGCGCATGCATGAAAAGAAGCTCGAAGGGTTCCACACTGGTGACAAAATGGCTGCAGCAATGGGAACAACCTTTTTCACATTGGATGCTTTTCTCACCCGAACTTAATATTTGCGCCACATAAGCGTCGTAGGCCGCATAAAGTGGCGGGGCCCAGAATTCCAGTAAATCCAACAATAAGGGAATGCGTACAGTTCGTGGCCGTCGGGTGTTCCGCAATAGTTCAAGGGCTTGTTTAAATTCTCCTACAACTTTGCGCAGGGCTTTCTCTCTTTTCCGGGCCTCGGGAACCTTGAAATTGAACCTGGGGCCTTCCCATTCTTCCATCTGCGCCTTATTTGATAAGGATTCCGCACTGCTATCATTCGAGGTTTCCGAAGCGATTCGGTTCGAAAATATTTGTTGATCTTTTTGTAATCCCACCTCTAAAATCTATCAAAACTTGGTGGGAGTGCAAAATGCGGAAATTCCTTAAAGCAACGGTGCTGGAAGCCTATTCGGTAAAGTGGATGCTTCTCGCGGGCGTGGTCCTGGGGGCCTGCAATTTCTTCAATCCCACCGGCAGCGGCGATCCAGGAGACGATACGAATGCCCAAATGGCATTGGGTCAAAGCCTTTTCCGCGACAAGGATTTTCGCGGTTCGATGAAGGCTTATGAAAAAGCCATTGCGCAGGACAGCTCCAATTCCCTCGCTTATTACGGATTCGCCAAAGCCACCATGAAGCATTATGGGCTTTCGGCAAGCAGCATTCTTGACGAGGTGAATTCCTTCAATCAGGGAGGAAACGATGGATTCAAATTGCCTTTCGTTGACTCAGACGACAAGGTGCTCACCAATTACCTTCAAGCAACTTCTCGAGTGCGCAAGGTATTGAGAATATTGACGGATAGGGACAGTCTTACCCGTTGGTATGATTACAGCCGCAATCCCGATTCGAAAGCCGCGTCTAAGGACGCTTTATCAGCCACACGTATCGCGTTTATCGAAGATTATTTCTCCAAAGCGGAAAAAGGCACGCCGGGATTCCGTGCTAGAAGCAAGTTTCCCCTTTCCGACCGCGTTCTGGGTGCGGACAAAATCGTAGCCGACTTCGGCCTTACGGAGATGCTTTATGCCCTTGTACACCTCCGTGATTTGGACGGAAACGATAGTATCGACAGCCGCGACAATTTAATCAAGAAACTGAATTTCAGTTCCGAGGGCGGTTTCAAAATCGATAACCTTAAGGATATAACCGATGATCTTAAAGACCCGGAAACCCGGGACAATCTCAACACTTTGATTCGAAACACTTCGGATGGAATGGCTTCCGCCGGCACCATCATCAAATTGATGGGTTCGATGGGGGGATCCAACGATTCCCTGTCCAATTCCGCCTTGACC
Organism: Fibrobacteria bacterium; assembly: GCA_041746255.1. Lineage (GTDB taxonomy): Bacteria > Fibrobacterota > Fibrobacteria > UBA11236 > UBA11236 > JBGTHM01. The sequence continues at coordinate 12,467 of JBGTHM010000122.1, forward strand.
GGGCAGGTGACCGAGAATATCGACAGTGTCATAACCAGTCTGGGCAGCGCAGTCGGCTTCTATCAATTCGGAGATGGAATCGATAACGACGGCGATGGATGCATCGACGAAGAAATCCTGGATGGAATCGATAATGATGGAGACGGTTTCGTGGACGAAGATGCCCGTCTCGAACTGGTTGACGGAATCGACAACAATCGCGATGGCTCAATGGGACCCGAAGACTTGATTGATTTGACCAATCCCCCGGCTCGTCCCCTGGTTTTCACCCAACATCCGGATTGGAAAACCGGTCCCAAATATCAGGATAAGGACTTTCGGGTAAAGGTTCAGGCCGATTCGGCCCGAACACAGTCGATAATCGATTCCGCCAAAGAGCAAATCGGCGGATGCTGGCACAATTATTAATCGGATATCATGGAAGAGGGTGAGCGCATGGACACTGTAAAAATGGCTTTCACGGGAAAATTAATGGCCAGTCTTTTTATCACGGGAATCCTGCTTCCGTTGGATACCGATGGCCGATCGGGTCCGGTTCACCGCACGCTTCGTCCCCTGGCCATGGGAAACGCCTTCGTAGCCGTGGTGGATGGTAAGGACGCCATGCATTATAATCCCGCCGGTTTGAATCTTATGGGGCGGCTCGGAAACAAAGACAAACGTCCCGATTTAGCCAACTATCCGCTCGATTATTTTGATATGCATATGGACTTTTTAGGAACGGCCTTACCGGTAAGCGATGGTTTGGACATACTGAATTTCTGGAACGACCATCAGGATGCCTTTCAAAGCTATGAGGCTTTCACTTCGGATAGCAGCTTGGCGTACGATTTGGCCCGCTTCGACCGTCGCCCCGTTAAACTGGGAGTACTTCACGGAGGAGAACTCGCCTTACACAATTTCGGCATGGCTTATTGGGCCGATGCCGAAATGGCTCCTTACGCAGATGTGGGCATTATGCTTCCCCAGGCCGGGATGGACTATATTGAGCTGGATATCGTCGGACAAATCGCCGGGGCCACGAGTTATTTCGAAGACCGCCTATCCGTTGGCGTGGGGTACCGTATGGCCAAGCGGGAATATATCGGTAATACCCAAATCGCCTTGACCGACCTGGAGGAAAATCGGCGCGAGGAAATGGTCAGCGATTTGCGTGATACCCTCGACGCGAAAAAACGATCATTCGCCGATCTCGCCTCCATAGGACATGGGTTGGATGCGGGTGTGCTCTGGCAGTACAATCCCGATGTCCGATTCGGGGCGGCGATTCAGAATTTGGGGATGGTGCTGAACCATGATTGGGTGATTCCGCGCTTTTCCGTGGGAGCCGCTTACTCCCCCATGCGCTTACAAAGCAATGGCCGATGGAAGCGTAAGGTGAATTTCGCCGCCGATTTGGAGGATTTGTTCAATAACGAGCGGAATTACAAGCCCCTGAATAAAATCAATATGGGGGCCGAATGGGAGCAAACCCTGATTCCCTGGGTGCTCAAGGGCAGGCTCTCACTCGGCCTCAAAGGCGGATACCCTACCGCCGGATTGGGCGGATCCTTGCTCACGGTTTTCCACTATGAATTCGCGACCTGGGCCGAAGAAGCCGGGTATTACACGGGCCACGTTCAGGACCGCTATTATGTGATGAAGTTCGGAATCGGACTGTGATGCATATGGGATTCAGGGCTGGAGAGCATCTATATTATTGCCATGGATGAAATTCTCACCCAGGTAACGGACCAGGACGAAATCATCGGTCCCGTTTCCCGCATCGACTGCCACCGGAATCCCAGCCTTATCCACCGCTCCGTCCATGTTTTAGTCCTGAATAGCGATGGCCTGTTGCTCTTGCAAAAAAGGTCCATGAATAAAGATATGCAGCCCGGAAAGTGGGATACCTCGGTGGGGGGCCATGTGGGTTTTGGCCAATCCTACCTCGATGCCGCGCATCGCGAAGGCCGTGAGGAATTGGGTGTCCCATTGGAGCATTTGAAATATCTCTATTTCACGAAGGTGCGCATCCGAGAGGAAAGCGAAAATCTGCGTACCTATCTCTGCTTATGCGACGGACCTTTTTTTCCTTGTTCCGACGAAATCGAGGAGGTCCGGTTCTGGTCGCGAAAGGAGATTGAAAGCGAAATGGGGAACGGATACTTTACGCCCCACTTTGAGCTGGAATTCGCCGCCTTTGTAAAATCTCCTTTTGCTGTAATGTTGGCCTAAGTCAATTCGTGCTTATAAATCAGAGGGTGCGAAATCAGGTATGGGGTACTCATCGCCTTGACCCGCTTCAGCGTCAATTTGGGATTCGGAATTCGGGTCAATAATCTGGCGCCGGGAAGGATCGGGAGCCAGGGCATCAGGAAGTTGATCATAGATCCCGATAATCTTATTCCCCTTTCCCAGTTTCACGCTGCTTCTGTTGGCCAAAGTGCTGAGTCTAAGAGCCAATAGCCGTCGTTTATAATCCTCACTTAATACCCCATCCGACCCACGCATACGAGCAGCTTCCTCGGGATCGAGATAACCGAGCGCTTTGTCGAAGTTTCCTTCGTGAACCGCTTCCACGAAAAAAGTAATATTGGTAAGCAGGTCATCTGAGCTTGAACTTTGGGGCTGTGGCGAAGAGCTGGAACAAGCCATAAAAAGCAGAGTAAAACCAGCGGTCATGAAAAGGAAAATTTTGGACACACCCACCTCCATTTTGCGAACTTCAATTCGGCAAAAACCCATATGCTGGTAATTATAGCTAAACCTGGAGTACAAATACCCGGAGATCCTTCATGAGCGACCCGGAATATCTTTCCACCGAAGAAATCTGGGTCGATGAAACCATTTCCACCATGGATTTGGCGCGTAGCCTTGTGGGTGATAACAAAACCCTGTTGGTTGTCGCGGGTCGCCAATCCGGTGGTCGTGGTACCCGAGGCCGGGAATGGGTCAGTACCCCGGGAAATATCCACATGACGGCCGTATTTCGGGAGGACTTGACGGCGGGAATACCCAGGGGATTGCTGCCCATGGAAGTCGGGGTGGCGTTGCATCGTGCCTTGAAGGAAGTCGTCTCTCATGAGTACCACCCGGCCATGTCCCTGAAATGGCCTAACGACCTGCTTCTTGATCAACAAAAAGTCGCCGGAGTTTTATTGGAATGGTATGGTAGGTACCTGCTTTGTGGCATTGGTGTGAATTTGACGAGCGCCCCCGAGGTGATGGACGGCGGACGGGCCAGCGCCTGCCTGATGGACTATGGAGCCACGATCGGACAGGAAAAGTCCGTGGCACGCAGGATTTTCCGGGAACTTAAGACCCTATGGCAGGGGCCATCCGAGAACCGCACCTGCGAGACTTTACTGGGCGCCTACCGAAGTTTGCTTGATTGGAATATCGGTTTCACCGTGCGCCAGCGGCCTGAACTTGGCCGGGTCAGCCCGGTGGAAATCAATTCGGAAGGCCATTTAAGGGTAAAGACCGTAGCCGGAGAATCGGTCTGGTTGGTGTCTGATTATCCGGCTTGAGCGGGAGTCCGTAATTCCACCGAATGGGTGATGGCCACCGTGGGGATAAGCATACAGGCGACCGAACAGTATTTCTCTACGCTGAGGGAAACGGCTTTTTCCGCCTTGTCCCTGTCGAGGTTGCGCCCGGTTACGATAAAGGTAAGGTGGATGCTGCGAAAAGGAGAAGGAACGCCTTCGGTTCTTTCACCGTCTATCACGACCTTGACTTCATCGAAATCCTGACGGGTTTTTTTCAAAATGGAGACGACGTCTATGCCGCTGCAACCGCCTAAAGCGGCCAATACGGTTTGCATGGGCCTGAAGCCGCTTTCGTCCCCACCAATACTTTTGGAGGCGCCGATATCGAAGGCATAACCGGTATCGTTTTCGGCTCGAAACCGAAAATCGGGAGTCCCTGAAAGGGTGATGCGCATGGAAACCTTCCTACTCGAAAGCCGACACGAAATCCTGGGTGGTCTTATATTTTTCCAGGGCCTGTATGGCGGCCTGGGTTTGATTCGACTCGCCCATGCCCGCCAAATAACGGCGAAACTTGGTAGCCGCCTTGTAATAATCGGGTGGAAGAATCAGTTCTTCGCGGCGTGTACCGGAAAGACCGATATCGATGGCCGGGTAAACCCGTTTTTCGGATAGACGGCGATTGAGCACGAGCTCCATGTTTCCGGTGCCTTTGAACTCCTGGAAAATGACCTCGTCCATTTGGGAACCGGTTTGAATCAGCGCCGTGGCGATGATGGTGAGGCTGCCTCCCTCTTCGAGCTTGCGCGCCGCTCCGAAGAATTTTTTAGGCTCTTGCAGGGCCTTGGCGTCAACACCGCCCGACAGGGTGCGGCCCGAAGACTTGAGTTGATTGTTGAAGGCGCGGGCCATGCGGGTGATGGAATCGAGGAGGATGACCACATCCTTGCCCTCTTCCACTTTTCTTTGGGCCAATTCAGTAACCATCTGACAGAGCGCGATATGTTCTTCCATGGGCTTGTCGAGACAGGAAGCAAAAACCTTCGCTTTGACCTTACGTGTAAGGTGGGTGACCTCCTCGGGTCTCTCGTCGATGAGCAGCAGCATGATTTCAGCTTCGGGATTATTGACGGCAATTCCGTTGGCGATTTTCTCCATCAGCATGGTCTTTCCGCTGCGGGGAGGAGCCACCAGAATACCCCTTTGACCTTTGCCGATGGGAGTAAGTAAATCCATAAGCATCATGGACTTATCGAAGTCGGAGGGAGAAGCCAGTCGAAAGAATTCGAAGGGATTGACGCTGGTCAAGGATTGGAATGGCGCTTTGGGATTCCAAGCCTCGACCGCAATACCTTGTACGGTAAGCAGGGAGGTTACCACCCTTTGGACGCGATTCCGTTTGCAGCGCATCAGTCCCGTTATGTAATGGCCTGAACGCAGGCCGATTCTTTGCACCATCTCCCGTGGGATAAGCGCATCCCGATCCTGGGGAACGAAGCTGGCCTTTTCCCCGCGGATGAAGGCGTAGCCGCCGTCCATCACCTGGATGTAGCCTTCGCACTCCTCGGTGGGAGAATGCATATCGAATTCCGGCGAAAGGTCTACGGAATTGTCCTGGCGGTCGTTTCTTTTTTTCTTGGTAAATACTCTATTTTTGATTTTTGTCACCTTGGCTCTTTTTTTCCTGCGTTTGGTGCTGTCGTTCGCTTCGTGCGAGACGAGGTTGGGGTTAGCTGCGGGAGGGTGGTTGGAATGGTTGTTATCATGCAAAATTGGAGGGTGGACGGACAAGACGGGGCGGACATTCGACGGCAACGCTCTCGGCATTCGATCCCTGGGGTATGGGGAACCGTTACCGGACTTTGAGTCGGTTGTCATTTCACCACGAAAATTGTCTGACATTACATTCCCTCTTGGTTGTGGTAATGTGCTTCGCGAAGATTCGCGTATTCATATTGGGATTCTCCTCCCTTTCAGTCGAGGGATGAGGTGTAATTGCTTAAAAACAGGGCGGGTTTAACCAAAATTCAAAATATCGAGATGTGAGCTGGGATTTAAATTCTCGGTTAAAACCTTGAGTTGGATAAAATTGGTCCCTGGATTTGGGTTGTAAGACCAGGAATATAGGCGTATATGGACGCGTAATCAGTTAGTGAGAGTATAACTCTTTCCTCGAAAGGGCGCAATTAAATTTTGGACCGCTATGAAACCGCTCCGGAAAGATTGCTTCACTTTCCGGGATGCTTTGGCTCACTGAAGTTAATAGTGAGAGATTATTAATATAGCTACTCACGGTTTTTTTGCAACCTACCCGGCCAGAGATCCCCGGTAATTTTAGGAATTAGCGAGGGTTGTAATTGTTCATACTGGCCATAATCAAGGCCAGGCACCCCATGATGACTCCTCCCGTAATGATTTGCTCCTTATGGTTGAAAACCTTTTTTGCCAAGGGAACCGAGTCCAGAACCGATTTTTGGGCCAGGGAATCGGGATCCAGGACGGTCTGTGGCGAAGCTGTTTCCGGAGGAAGCGAGCCAGGCTGAATAATTTCATTGGATGTCGGCTCTTCAGAAACGGGAAAGCCGTCCTGGGAAAAGCCCGGATGCGCGGACAAGCCTAGAGCCCAAAATACTAAAAACAGGATTCGGGGTTTTTCAAGCATGGCGGGTTCGGAAAAGATTTGCCATCGGCATGGTCAACCGGCCAGCCGCTCCTGAAGTATTTGGTTGACCTTCTCGGGGCTGGCTTTGCCTTGGCTGACCTTCATCACCTGGCCGACGAAAAATCCTATCAATTTGGTTTTTCCCTCACGGTAAGCTTGAACCGAATCCGGGTTCTTTTCCAAAACTTCGTTGATGAAAGCATTGATGGCGCTATCGTCATTGATGACACGTAAGCCTTTTTCCGAAACAATAACGTTAGGCGATTTTCCAGTCGCAACCATTTCTTCAAATACGGCCTTGGCCATTTTTCCCGATATGGTTCCCTGCGAAATGAGTTCGACCAACTCGCCCACGTGCTCTGCTTTAAAGCGTAGCTCATGCACACCGATGGATTCATCCTTGAGAACACGGAGTACGTCTCCCATAATCCAATTGGAAACGGCTTTTTTATCCGTGGCGACGGAGCAGGCTCTTTCATAGAAATCCGAAACGGCCTTAATCTGGGTGAGGACCTCGGCATCGTAAGCGGGAATGCCGTACTGGTCGGCATAACGTACGCGCCGAGCCTCGGGCAATTCGGGAAGGGTGGCCCGGACTGCTTCGATAAACTCCTTGGTGACGTTGAGGCGTATCAAATCGGGCTCCGGAAAATAGCGGTAATCATGCGCTTCTTCCTTAACGCGAATGGTGACGGTTTCCCCTTTATTGACGTCCCAGCGCTTGGTTTCCTGCAAAACCCTTCCACCGGCATCGAGTACTCCGGTTTGTCTCTCGATCTCGGCTTGTACGGCTTTCTCGATATTGGAAAAGGAATTCATGTTCTTCAATTCCACCCGATTTCCGAAGGGGGCATTCTCGTCTTTGCGCAGGGAAATATTCGCATCGCAACGAAGGTTTCCGCGTTCCATATTCGCGTCGCAGACCTCCAGGTATTCCAGAATCTGCTTCACTTTGTCGAGGTATAAAACGGCTTCCCTCGGGGAGCGCAAATCCGGATCGCTTACGATTTCAATCAAGGGCGTGCCGCAGCGATTGGCGTCGAAAAGGGAATCGTGAACCGTTAGATCGTGAATGAGCTTACCCGCGTCCTCCTCCATGTGGATGCGCGTCAGGCCGATGCGTTTTCGCGTACCGTCTTCGAGATCGATATGTACAAAGCCCTTGGTGCAGATGGGGCGGTCGTATTGGGCGGACTCGCCTTGCTGGGTGATTTGATAGCCTTTGGGCAAATCGGGGTAGAAGTAATTCTTCCGGGTCCACATGGCTTCGGGGTCGATGGTGCAATTGGTGGCCAATCCCATTTTAACGGCGTATTCGAGGGCACTGGCATTGGGCGAGGGCAGCGTCCCGGGCATGCCCAGGCAAACCGGGCAAACCAATGTATTAGGCTCGGCGCCGAATTCGACCCGGCAACTGCAGAAAAGTTTCGTTTGAGTGGACAACTGGGCGTGAACTTCCAGTCCGATTACCACGCTATAGGCCATAAGTGCTCTTCCTTTTTTCTCAGAAAAGATATAAAAATAGGCTAAGCGAGATTCCTGCGGGAAAACATGGGGATAGGGAAACAGCCTTCACCGTATGTGTGTGCTCAAGGATTTACTAAGTTTGCCGATCCCCTTCTTCATAGGCCCAGGGGTGGCCGGAGAGCAGCGAAATAGCCATGAGTTTACCCAGCGGACTGACCGCATATGAATTTGAGCGGGTGTTGGTGCCGTCGCACGATTTGGCAAAATATTTTCACTTACGGGTGGAAACCCAAGCGGATGGCACGCCCAAATTGCTTTCGGAAGCCGCTTCCCTCTCCCCTATTTCCATCGAAGATTTTTTCGGAACCGTAGGCCCCATCGAAATCGAAGTCGGCTGCGGTAAAGGCGGGTTTCTGGTGGAGTATTGTGAAAGGCACCCCAAGAGGCCCTTTCTGGGCCTAGAGTGGGAGTCACAAATCGCTTTTCTGGCCGCAGGACGGCTGGCCAAAAGGCCGCATCTGCCGCATGCCCGCATCATTCTCGGAGATGCTTATTTCTTTTTTCGCGACTATTTACCACCTGGTAGCGTCAGCGCCTTCCATATCTATTTTCCCGACCCCTGGCCGAAAAAACGCCATCACAAAAACCGGCTGATTCGCCCCGAGGTAATGGACCAGGTTTTCAGGCTCGCCCAATCGGACTGTCACTTCTACTGGGGTACCGATCATGCCGAATACAACCTCTGGAGCCGGGACCTTTTCTCGCAATTGGAATGGCTCGAATTGGTGAAAGACAATGCCCAACCCACCGAAGGCATCATGACCAATTTCGAAAAAAAATATCGCGAAAAGGGAAAGCCGATTTACCGGGCGGTTTTTCGCATTCGCAAATAATCCATCCACGATTTCAGCAGGCGGCCACCGGTCGAAGGCTCCGTCTTGGACTTTTCCCTTAAGAGAAAACGGATTTTTCGGGGGAGTTCATGGCGATGCCAATGTCTCCAAGCCTCGAAATGCCGGTAGCGTTTCTCCGCCTGTTGGAATTCCGCCGAGTGTACGATACGTCGCCCCTCAACCCATCGGGGTGGGAAAACGATATGCAGGCATTCATGATAAACCACTCCGCCGACTATCTCCGGGCCCGCATCCTGTACATCATAGCCCCGGCTGATGGAAATGAGATGGTAAGGTTTTCCTTCACCGTCCCGCTGAATGCTGTGCGTAGACAGGCCGCCAATACGGGAGGACCAGGTTATCGAAGCCTCAAGGGAGCCTTCGAAATATTCCCGATTGATGTCCGCAAAAATCCGGCGCAAATCGTGATGGCGCCCGATGGGATTGAGTCGATGGATCTTACGGGCGTTACGCGAGAGCAGTTGCTTCCGCAAGGTGTTTTCAGCGGAAGATGTCGGTGAATTCTCCAGCCAATTGTGGAGGAAGTCCTGCACCTTTTTTTCGCATTCCCGGCGCAATAACAGGGTTTCCGGCCGATTGCGGCGCAGGAACCGGGAGTTGCGGCCCCGAGTGACTAAATCAGCCCATTGCAACACGGCGGATTTGACCGACTCTGGCGCATGCTCCAGCGAAGGGGGCAAATGCAGTTCGCAGCTTCCTTCCCCACGATTCCACTTCACCCGCCAGCTTTTATGCAATCGCGGTTTGAAAACGATTTGGATGTTTGCGGCGGGATCCATTAAGGGTCCGGGGTTTTCTCTTCAGGAATAACCGGATTGGTCTTCTCGACTTTTTCGCCTTGTCTCTCGATCGTAGAGCGAAGAAAATCATTGTCCTTGAGCCGTCCCGAGCGTTTTTCGAGAGCCTTTAAATCTTCCGTGAGATTGGTTCCCATGGTTTCGCGCCGAAGGACATGAGGCGTTACATAAATAACCAATTCCGTGGTTTCACGGGTTTTTCCGCTATAGGAAAAGAGATATCCCAAAATCGGGATGCTTCCCAATATGGGAACGAAAGTGCGTTGCACGTCTTCCTTGGAATTGATGATTCCACCCAGTGCCAGGGTTTGTCCGTCCATAAGACTTACGTTGGTATTGATGGAGCGATTGGTGATGGGTGGTGGACCTTCATTGGAACCCTTAGTTTGGGTTTTTATGCTCGGTGCGATGCTGACATTCACCTCTCCATGATTGGTGACCCAGGGAGTCAGTTCAATCGTAATACCGTCGTCGATGGCCCGATAGTCCTTGTTTTCAAATCCATCCTTGGAAACCGAACTGACGAGATAATACGAAGTTTTACTGACCCGTAGTTCGGCCTTATTGCCGTTGAGCGTGGTGATTTTGGGCATGGATAGGATTTTGGCTTTATTCTGCGACTCCAACGCCCGCAAATTAAGATCGAAGTTCTGGGGAAGCACGCCGATGGTCCCCGTAAACCCTCCTTCACGGAACACCCCTCGTAGGCCACTGGCGGCAACTTCGGCTTGAACATTGGGTCCCGTAGCATAAGGCGCCGGCCCCGATCCTATGCCCAGGTCGGAGCCTCGGCCACGTACATATTCCACCACGATGACTTCCATCAGCACCTGTAAAGTGGGTAAATCGATTTGTTCCAAATAGGCGCGGATAAGGGAAATGTCTTCGCCTGTGCCGGTTATCAGCACTGCGTTTTGTTCCCGAATGACTTTGATATTTTCCACGGGAATGGATTTGGGAAAAACCTGCTCGATATTCTCGGCTTTGATGTATTTCAGGAAGTAAAGCTCGGCTCCCGAAAGCGCTTGTCCGGAGGGCGTGTTGGGATTGCGGTCGCCGATCAGAAGGGTGCCGGCGCGATTGGTATAGGCGTATCGCGTGCCCTGCAAAAGCGAAACCAGGGCGTCATCCACCGTGGCGTTTTGGATCTGAGCGTTGGCATTGCCCACGATTTCTCCGATGAAAACATAATTGACGCCCGCTTGTTGGGCGATTTCGCGGATGACCTCGGCCAGGGGTGAATTGCTGAGGTTGAGCGTAACTCGCCTGTCCTGTACGTCGATTTCCATATTGCCCGACCCGTAGCCCATTCCCCTGCCTCCGCGGGGAGGAACATGCCTTTCCGGAGAAGAGTCGTCCTTGGCCTCGACGATGTATACCCCTTTTTTCAGACGCACCTCGAATTTATTGGCTTCCATGAGGGCTTTGAGGCCGTCCATGGGAAGAACTTCCTGTAACTTTCCGGTAACCGTACCTTGTAGGTTTTGCCCCGGCAACACATTCACGCCGGTTTTTTCCGAAAAATCCCGTAAAAACTCAAGCACCGGCTTATTTTTAACATCGAGCGACAAGCGCTTACTTTGCATTTGCATTTTGCTCATGGTATGCTCGGAGGCTTTCGTAATCCGATAAACATTCCCGTCCTCGATCAATTCCAATCCATGGGACCGAACCAGTTTTTCCAGCCCTTCAAGCACGGGAACGTTTTCGAGGTGCAATGTCACCCGCAATTCCCCGATTTCCGGATCGGGTATGATGCTCAGCTTATAGGCCATGGCAATGGCCCGTAGTACGTCGAGAATCGGTTCATTGACGTAATCGATAGTCATCGAACCGGTAACCCTGGATTTGATCATGCCTTGGGAAGGTGCGCGCGAACCGTCAAGCTGCGCGGATGCTTCACCCCTCAGATTGGGAGCGTTTCGGTTGGAACCTTCCAGCCGCCGCCGTTGCGGCCTGGGTATGCGATAGACTTCGCCCGCGGAAGGGGGCTCGTGTATGGGACCAGGAACATAGTCCGTTTGCGGAGGGTTGTACTCTTGGTTTACTTCTGGTGGCTGCTGTTGTTCGTAAGACGATTCTTGCGACTCGGCCTCGTATTCCGGAGGGGACGATTGCTCCTCGTCCTGGGCCCGGGTTTGGGTGAGCGCCAGCAGTGCAAAGAGGGGTATGAGAAAGAGATTTTTCATGTTTGTGTTTCGGTAGCCGCCACTCGAAGCAGTTCGGAGGCGCTGGTTACTCCATTCCGTAGTTTTTCGATTCCATCGAATACCAGCGGTAAAAACCGGGTAATGTCTTTGATATGTGCTTCACTTTTTCCGGTCAGAATCGCCTCCCGCACGGCTGCGTCGAAAAGCAGCAACTCGAATATACCGGTCCGGCCTTTATACCCTGTGTCTCCGCATAAAGAGCAACCCACGGGAGTCGGGCATGATTCGGGAAGGTCCGGAAGGAGCAGCTTTTCTTCGGGAGCGGGCGCTTCCCACTTGTGGCATGCGGGGCAGAGGCGCCGCACCAGACGCTGGGATAAAACCCCCAGTACCGCGGAGCTGATGAGAAAGGGTTTCACTTTCAAATCGAGCAAACGGCTGACGGCGGAAACCGCATCGTTGGTATGCAAAGTGGAGAAAACCAGGTGGCCGGTTTGTGCGGCTTGAACGGCAATGGCGGCCGTTTCTTCATCGCGGATTTCCCCGACCATGATTACATCGGGATCCTGGCGTAAAAGCGAGCGCAACGCCTCGGCGAATCCCAAGCCCGCTTTCTCGTTGATCTGGACTTGGTTGGCTCCGTCCAGCCGGTATTCGATGGGGTCTTCGATGGTGGAAACGTTGATGTCTTTTTGCAGAATCTCGCGCAGACCCGCATAAAGAGTCGAGGATTTTCCTGAACCGGTGGGACCGGTAACGAACAGCATGCCTTGTGGCCGATGGATGAGCAGACGCACGGGTTCGAAAATTCGGGGGGGCATTCCCAGCGCTTCCAGAGCCGCCACATTCTCCATATGCCGTAAAATGCGCAGCACGACCTTCTCGCCCAAGCGCGTAGGCAAAGTACTCACGCGCAAATCGATAAGGTCGGTTTCGCCTTGCCACTTGATGCGTCCATCCTGGGGCAGCCTTTTCTCGGCTATATCCAATTCCGCCAGAATTTTAAGCCGTGAAGTCAGTGACCCTTGCACCCATTTCGGCAATTCCATGGAATCCTTCAGCAAGCCGTCGCGCCGGAACCGCACCTTCACCTTATTTTCACCCGGCTCCAGATGGATATCGGTGGCCGATTCCGCGATAGCCTGGCGGATGATATTGTTGGCGAGTTTGATGACGGGCGCCGACTGGCTTTTACGTCGGATTTCCTCCAGCGAAGATCCTTCCGACAAAGCGATGTCGGATTGCAGCAATTCGTCGAGAATCCCGCCTTCGTTGGCTCCGGTGGAACTTGAAGTGAGTCGCGCCAATTGAAATTCCAGTATCTCAGGGTCGGCATGTACCAATTCCACCGTGCTTTCCAGCCTCATTTCCAGGGCTTCACGCAGCAATTCATCGCGGGGATTCGCACAGGCGAAGACGTATCCGTTTTTTCCAAAGGAGACGGGAACCGTGCGGGCGCGCAGGCATATGTCCCGTCCCACGGCGGGAACCAAATCGGTATCCAAATTTAAGGTGATCAAGCTTTCACCAAGATAGTAATTCCCGTATACGCTATTTCAGTAAACCCCTACATTAGGGCTACTTGCGGTTGCGCGGATGCACAGTCACTTCCCAGGCTCTTTCCCGGCCCCCTTCTCCCGTAAAGGCCAATTGGATACGGATACGGGCCACCAAGCGGCACTCTTCCGCCTCCAAAACACCGTTGAAATCCCGATCCAATTCAAAAAAATCCAATACGCCATTTCTGTCCCTATCCAGGCTATCCAAGGACCAATGGGATTGGTCCTCCCACGCCTCCGGCTGCTTTTCGGGCCCCCAAACATCGACAGACCAGCGAGTCACTGTAAAATCTTGCGGATTTTCATTTACGGTGGGAATCGAATCGACGATGGCATAGCGGAGGGTGTTCCCGGCGGAATTGATAAGCGTAATTTCATCGGGTGCGATAAGTGAAATTCCCTGACCCTGGCGGATATTGTTTGCGAGGGATTGCAAATAAACCTGGGCGCGAAAAACCTGCTCCGCCTCCTTTTTATGCCGTATGCTTTGCGTCCAATACATGCGTAACACCGAGTAGGCCAGCAAAGCGACGATAGACGCCACGACCATGGCCGTCAACAATTCCAGCAGGGAAAACCCCCGCTCTCCCGGGTTTACTTTGGGTTTTAGTGCCATTGATACCGCGGTAAAAAAAGACTGAGGGAAATCAAGGGCTTTTCACCCTGGGTATCTCCGCCGAAGGGATGGGAAACAATGTTGAATACGCTTATTCGCACTTCCACCGGGGGAGGAATATCCCGGGAATGAGCAGGGACGCCCAAGGCGGGCGCGGACCAGACCTCCGTAGAATCGGCGCGGTTACGTACCTCTCTGACGATATTGAAGCGAAAGGCATTCGGCAGGTTTGGAGCATAGCTGGAATCGGAAATTCGGCCTTCGGGGCGACCGCGTAAGGATTCGATTTCGGATTGGGCCAGATTGAGTGCGACGGATTTTTGCAAAGCGATGGTCTGCATCCGTTTGGCCGCCCCCAATCCGTACCAGAGCAAGGCGGCGCCAAGTCCGAGAATCGCGAGGGCTACCAGAGACTCCAGCAAGGTGAGGCCCGCTTGGGCTTGCTGCCGCTGGGCTTCAAGGGGCAGGGAATTTCGTGCCTTATTCACGAGATTGCCTCCAGAATAGCAGTTGGAATTTTCGCTTGCCCTCCTCTGGAGCTGCAAGACCAGGGGGCTGCACCAAGTCTGCAGGGGCCATAAATCGGCGGATACGGCCTTGTCCCAGGCAGTTCACGGCCTCGTTAGCAGCGCAGGGTAAAGACCGGGCTACAACGGGGCCCCGAACTTCGCCTTCGATTTGGACGGCGCCCGCACTGTAAAGCACGCCTTCGAGTATCACTCCCCGACTAAGGTGGATGGACGCGTCCGTTCCGGCTGCCAAAATGAAGCCCCGGGGGCGGGAGTTATCTTCCAGGTGCATGGAAGGAGGTTGGGAGGTTTTCCCGGTTTGGGGGGCACCACCCCCGTCCAGTTTTCCGATGGTCAACAGCAAGCTGCGGGGATGTAACGCGGCATTTCCCCTTAGCCGCAATGCCCCCCCAGCCATCGCTTGAACCAGAAGGCTGCACCGATCGGAAATATTGAGATTTCTTTCCGCAAAGAGGGAAAGACTTTGTGAGTGAACACTGTCTTCCAAAATGATGTCGCGGCCGGCAGAGAGTTCCAAATCCTCCAGAACGACGTTTCCACGGATGCGGATGTCGCCGTTTGCGCTGATCCGGCCCGGGCCTTTCAAAATCAAGGGTGAAAAGGCCCCACCCTGGATCTCCACGTCGCCAAAGGGATAAGCTGCTGTCGGAGCTTGCTTGAAATCGGGGATTCTGCCCGCGGAAATGAAAGCATTTCCCGAGGCGCTGCCTTCGAGATTTAAATCACGACGTAAATCGGCGGAGGCCGCCCGATATTTTTTTTCCGCAAAGGTTGTCAATGCGGATGAAGGTTGTAACGACTCGTCCCAGGGCAGAAATCCACCGTCGGATTCGGCTGGCATTTTAACTTGGATATCGCCCTCTATTCGATTGGGGGGCGGCTTTTCAAAGGCAATTTCGTTTTCCAGCGTCAGCGCCGGGCTGAAAAGCCGCTCATCCAAGGCCTCACCAAATTGGGCCGTAACGGTTACGCTTTCATCCCGATATTTGCCGGTCGAACGGATTTCCCAATAAGTCTTTGTTCGTAAGGTTTTGATGGAGGGCTCTGCCAAGTCGGGAGCCAGGCTTAATTGCGGCCAAGGGGGTTCTAAGTAGGATGCCCCGGAAAATCCGAAAAGATGATCGTCGGGAAGTGAGGGAATACCAAGATTGGACGCCTTTGCAGTTTCGGATGATGACTCTGATTTTTCTACTTCATCTTCTTCATCAAGCGCTAGCTTTTCCAGTTCCCAAGCCAAACCCGATTCCGCCAAGTATAAAGCCTGGAGTCGATGGTAGGTGCTCTGGACCTGACTCTCATCTTTCCCCGCCGTTCGCAGCAGGAGGTAGCCGGAGAGCCCGCCGATAAGCAGCAGCACCATCACGACAGGGAGCGCAGCGCCGTTTTCGGAGTGCCGTTGTTCGGAAAACCGGCTAACGAAGAGGATTCTCCCGCCCCAACTCAAAACGTCCCGCCCTGTCACGAAGAATAACGGTTTCACCCTCTATGGCTTCGACAACAGCCGAATCGAGCTTATCACCAACGGACACAATCCTTTTTACTCCCGCATTATCGCTGATGGTAGCGACGTGCTGCCCCACTGTTCCGTGCAAAACATACCCCCTCGGTGGAGGTGGTTGCGGCGGACGGGACGAGCGTATGGAAGTGGTTCCGGTTGCATTGGGATATCGAAATGGATTTCGGATGGGATTAGCAGTCGCGGTGTCCACCCGGTCTCCGCTCAAGGGCATGCGAACTTGAGCGATGCGGTAGAGGAGGGAATCGTAAGTACCGGAGTTTTGCGTGCGGTTTTGTTGAGGGGCTAGTGACCCGGGAATTTTCCGCTGCAGGTCTTCCCAGGCGGAATATAGGATGAAAGCTGCGGCAACAATGGGCCAGCCCATGCGGAGAAGCTTTTTCATCTCCCCTTTTCCTTCGCTACGTAAGCATAGACATGCAGCGATGTCTCCATTTTTTTTTCGGATGCCCGTAAGGAAATTTCCTCTAGGTAGAGATAAGGGTAGTCGCGGCGTACCTTATCGAGAAGTACGTAGACTTGGGGGAAGGTGGCTAAGCCTTCCAAGCGGACTTGAATCCGCTGTAATTCTCCGGCTTTCCCCTGCGTGGGTTGAGTGCGAAGTACTTGCATCCCGCATTCCTCAGCCAAGTTCCTGAGGCGGTCTACCAGAACCTGGGCTGATGCCGTCTCCACCAGGGAAACGCTGCGGGCAAGGTAAAATTCGCTTAGCAATTCCACCTCTTCCTTGAGCCGGTTTTCGGTGGAGTCGAGCCAGGGCTTTTCATAGGTATTCTCCCGAAGCCGCGCCCATTCTTTTTCCGCTGCAAGCAAATCTCCCGATAGTAAAGGTACGATGAAATGCGCGAACAGATAGATTAAGCAAGCGGGTACGAGCCAAGCCGCTATCCATCCGCGGTCCTGCCACAAAATCGATTGAGGCTTGGAATTATTCATATTCGACGTAGCCTGCAATTCACGTAAAAGGCGACTATACCGCTTTGGGAATCACGTTTCTGCTCGGATAATTCCACATGGGAGAAATAGGGTGAAGCTGAAAGCTTTTCCTGCATGGCGCCAACTTCATCCCAATCCTTAACCCAGACTTTGAAGGAAAGCCGAGTCGTACCCTCGGAGTTCATCGCCGCTAAACCTTCCATTCCGGCCTCGGTAGGCAGCGCTTGCGTAATCACCGCTAAAATTGCGTCCCAAGCCAGAGGTTTGGTCCAAACCGGTTGCATACGCAAAAGTTCTTCTTCCAATCCGTTCTTTTCAATCCGCAGCCGTTCGATGGACTCGACCTGGCCGCCATGGACCCGCGCCTCAGCGGCCAAGGCTGCGATGCGGGTTTCCACACGATGGTGGCGAAATAAATACGCTCCCCACGCGGTCAGACAGAGTATCAGGGCCAGAGCTGTAGTTTTAGCGGCGAGAAAGGATTGGCGTAAGGTAATATTTCGCTGGTGTCCGACGCCACTTAATCCGTCATGGGATTCCCAATGTCCGGTTGTTGCGGCCAGTGCCAGTCCAAAATGAACCAGAATTGCGGAAGAGTATTTGGGATCCCAATCGCCCTTAAAGGGCTTGGCACAGCCGCAATCCCAAGCGCGGATTTTCCAATTTTTCAAGGCGGGAATCGGAGCCCTCCCGTCGTTCTTGCTCAGGGTCGGAAGCACCATACCCAATTCGGTGACAGTAGGGCGGGCCGCCAATCCGAATTCCCGATGGCGGATTAGCCTGGTTTCCACTTCATTCCAGTTCCAAGTTCCTGTATTCCCTTCCACAAAGTTTTCCTGGTTCAACCTGAGCAAATGAAAAGGTTGGCCGGCGATGAATAGTAGGGAGTACAAATAGGATGCGAAGGGTAACAGCAATTGAAAATCCGCTTGACCGGTTTCAATCGCGAAGTTTTCCGCTAAGGATTCGATTGCCGCTTCGACGGGAAGCCAGGCATCTACCAGCCGCGGGATTTTTTCTTTATCGGTAGCGCCGCCCCCTTCCCCGCCGTTTACTTCGTTGGCGGCAAATACCGCCAACTCGGCAAAAACACGATGGTTGGAACCCTGGTTGGTATCTTCCGCGAAAAACAAATGCCATCCCTGTAAGCGATAAAGGCCGCGTTTTTTCCCGAGCGATTCGGATAGAGCTTTTTCCACGGCCTCATCGGTTACGGATTCGCCGAAAGGCGTTTGGATATCGAGGTGTAAAAACCGGGTTCCCGCTAATCCCTTTACAATGTGGTGGTAGGCGTGCACGGAAGCATAGTCGGGCATCCATTCCGCAGTGTGAAAGGATTCCAACCTGGGGTGGCCGTCCCGAACTTTGAAGGTTGCCCTTCCCTGGGAGGGAATAAAAGTCAAAATGTTACGCGTCTTCCCCATGGCTCCGTCACCGGTACTCAGCGGCCTTTCAGGTAAGGCGCTGCAGCAATACTTTCAATTCGTCACGAATGCGGAGTAACTCGTCGCGGCTCGGAGTGGATGGGGATTGCGTGGGTATTTCCAAGGTAACCGGCTCCTCGTTGGAAATATCGTTCGCCTTCTCCTCGGGCTTTTCCACCCGACGGGTAACCGCCGCAGCCGGGAGCAAGCTCATCTGACCTTCGAGATCGCTTAAATCGGCCTCAGACAATTTCTTGTTGGCTCCCGCAATGGTGAAGCCCTGGTCGTATAACAGCCATTTGATATAGTGGACCAGCTTGATTTCTTTGGGACGATAAGCGCGGTTTCCGGAGCGGTTTTTCTTGGGCCGAAGTTGGGGAAATTCCGCCTCCCAATAACGCAAAACATGAGGTTCCAGCCCTGTTTGTTCGCAGACTTCGGAAATGGAGTAGTAGAGCTTTCCCATTTCCAAGCGTTTAAGCGCGGAATTACCCATCTTTCTTCCTCCCAAACTTATTCTCAGTCCCTTGCCAAAGTCTCACGATATTGGGCTGGTGCCTGATTACTACGAATGCGGATATCACGACAGCGGCCCAGGTTACCAAAAGCAGTTCCTGGTCCGGGTATATTTTCGCTTCAGAATATACCAATAAGGGAAGGGCGAGCGCAGAGATTATGGATGCAAGGCTGACGTAGCGTGTACGCCACGTAACCAAACCCCAGATAACCAATACGGCCAGGCAACTCCAAGGTGCGAAGAAAAGGAAGACTCCTAGACCCGTAAGTACGCTTTTCCCGCCCCGGAAGCGGGCGAGGAAAGAAAAACTGTGTCCGAGAACGGCGAAAACACCCCCGGCCAAAGCGGCCTGTTGGGTTCCGAGCAGAGATGCGCCCACAGCGGCGGCGGCGAAACCTTTGAAAACGTCGGCTAAGGCTACCGGTATCGCGGGTTTCCATCCCAGCACTCGCAGAACATTGGTCATGCCGGGGTTACGGCTGCCAACCGAGAGAATGTCGGTGCGATAGAAATATTTGGAAACCCAGATGGCGGTGGGAACCGATCCGATGACATATCCGAACAGGCAAACAAGCAGGAATGCGGCCATAAGACTACTTTTCTTCCGGTTGCATCGTCTCCCCGGCCCATTCGTCGTCCGCGGATCTTCCCAAGCGTAGATAAGCTTCTAATTCTTCGTCGGTACGGAGTTGAAAGCGATCGCGGAACCATATGCGCAAAGGAACCCCCTCAAGACCGAAGTAGTCATGCGCCTGGCGTCGCAGGTAACGGATATAGCTTTCGGTAACCAGTTCTGGGCGGCTTACTTCGAAGGCCAAGGCCGGAGGCTTGACCATTACCTGGCAACAGCGCTTCAACATTACCGCACCTTTGGTGGTATAAGGATGGGCATGCTTGGCGATAGCTTCTTCAAACCATTTGATGACTTCATCGCGGCCCAGTATCCTTTGCAAACCGGAATGAACCCGTAAAATAATGTCCATGAGCCGCGGGAGCCGACGTCCGGTAAGCCCTGAAACCGCTACGAAGGGAACGAATTCGAGTTCGGAGTATTTGTAAATCATCTCTTTGACGAGATTATCGAAGGTTTTGTCGTCGGCTTCGATGAGGTCCCATTTGTTGAGGACCATGACCAGGCCTTTCCCTTCGCGCTGTACCTGCTCGATGATGCGCAAGTCCTGGATTTCCAAACCGCGCGCGATATCGAAAAGCAGGACGCATACATCGCTGCGACGAATGGATTCGAGCGAACGCATATTGGAGTAATACTCAACGTCGTCCTTCACCCGGGCTTTTTTGCGCAGGCCGGCCGTATCGGTGATGATGAAAGGTTGGCCCTGGTATTCGAACTCGGTATCGATGGAATCCCTCGTAGTACCGGGAATCTCCGAGGTAATGAGTCGCTCCTCACCCAAAAGACGGTTGACCAGGGTACTTTTACCCGCATTGGGACGCCCCAGGACCGCTACGCGAATATTTTTGTCTTCAGGGATGGAATCGGGCTTGTCGGGTAAGCTGGAGATAATTTCATCCAGCAGGTCCGCCACTCCCTCCCCCGTCAAGGCGGAAATCGGATAGGGCGTACCCAAGCCCAGAGACCAAAATTCATGCACGTCGGTTTGCGACTGGCGGGTTTCGGTTTTATTAACCACCAAAAAAGTATGTTGATTGCGTTGGTGCATGAACCTCGAAAATTGCAGGTCGAGATCCGAGATTCCCGAGCGGCCATCCACGACGAAAAGGACGCATTCCGCTTCGGTGATGGCGGCTTCAATTTGGAATTTCACCTGGCCGTCGAGGGCATCCAACTCTTTGGAAAGAAAACCCCCGGTGTCGATGATTTGAAAATAAACACCGTTCCACTCGGCGGTTTGGTAATGCCGGTCGCGCGTAACGCCTTCGCGATCGAATACCACGGCGGCCTTTCGGCCGACAATTCGGTTGAATAGGCTGGATTTTCCGACATTGGGGCGGCCGACGATAACGACCTTAGGAAGGTTCATGGAGCCAAAATTACAGCATATTTAAGTTATTGGCAATGCTAGGGTTATAAAATATGTTTAAAAGACCTTCTCAGCTCAAATCCATTGTGAAATTCGACTTTCATCTGCATACTTTGGACGATCCCCTCGATCACCACGTCTACCACACTGCCTTCGAATTGATCGACCTGGCCGCCTCGCTCGCCTATGGGGCGCTCTCGATTACCCTCCACGACATCCAATACGAGAACCAGGCGACGTTCGAATATGCCGCCGAGAGAGACATTTTGCTTCTCCCCGGTGTGGAACGGGGAATCGAGGGAAGTCATGTCCTGCTAATCAATTACCCCAAAAAGGTGACTGAAAGTATCAAGACTTTCACCGACCTTCGCCGAGCGAAGACCCCGGAAGGTCTGGTCATTGCCGCCCACCCCTTTTTCCCCGGGGGGGTATGCCTTCGAGACCATCTGTATAAACACCATGACCTTTTCGACGCAGTGGAAATTTCGGGTTTTTATCACCGAAGGTGGGATCCCAATCATAAAGGCCGCCAGGCGGCGCTTAAACTGGGGTTGCCGCTGGTCGGTAATTCGGATACCCATACCCTGGAGCAGTTTGGAACGACTTGGAGTGAAATCGATTGTGATAAGACCCCTGCCGGATTGATACAAGCCATTAAAGCGGGAAAAGCCATGGTCATGGGCCGTGCGCTTACAGCCGGTGAGATGGGTTTAATCGCCTACAAGGTCGTGGCGAGGGGCTATATGAAATGGATAAATTACAAGCGTGTCCGAGGCTATGTGGCCCAATAAGCTTGCCAACCCACTTACGCCAGCACGCTCCAGGCAATTCCAACCAGAATACAGATGCTGACGGCGATGTTGACCAGGAAAAAATCCTGGTTCAAAGTATCGAGGCTCGCGCTGCGCCGGAAGAGGTGGGCATAGAGGAGTAAAAGCGCGACTACCCCCAAACTGACGTGATAAGGCATTCCCAATCCACCCCACCACCCCAATCCCAGTAATACCAGCCACATAGCCGCATGCAGGAGTTTCGCCACGGTCAAAGCGCCGGTAACTCCCAATTTTACCACCATGGAATGCAGTCCCCGACGTTTGTCGAAGTCATGATCCTGAGTTGCGTAAATGATGTCGAAGCCGGCAATCCACAGCATCAAAGCGAGAAAAAGCCAGATGGGTTCCCAGGCAAATCCGCCACGCACGGCAATCCAGGCGCCCACGGGGGAAATACCGATGGCCAACCCCAGAAATAAATGGCTGTAGGCGGTAAAACGTTTGGTCCAGGAGTAGAAACACACCACCGCCAAGGCCGGTATGGCAAGATAGAGGGCCAACCGGTTGATGAAAGCCGTGGTCACCACGAAAGCCACCATATTCACCAGTAAGAATGCCGTCACCTCCTTTGCCGAAAGGATGCCGGCGGGAATATGCCTTTTCGCGGTGCGGGGATTCTCGCCGTCGATGTCCGCATCCAATAGCCGGTTACAGGCCATGGCGGCATTACGGCAAAAAATCATGGCCAGGATGATGAGCAGGATCAGCACCGGAGAGGGCCAACCTCCTGCGGCCCACAACATGGAAGCCAGGGCGAATGGCATGGCGAAAAGCGTATGCGAAAAACGGACTAGCGAGAGGAACTGGGCGAATTTCTCCATCCAATTTTTTTCTGTGATTTTGGCGGAGGCATCCCGGTTCATGCCGCTTTATCTTTCTTCTTTTTCAGCTTCGTGGGGGGAGTACGCCAACGACTTCCCACTTCGTGTTTCACCTCGAGGTGATCCAATACCCGCATTAAAACGGTATCAACCAAATCTTCTATGCTGCGCGGATGCATATAGAAAGCGGGGCTGGCCGGCAAAATCACCACCCCCAAATCCGAAAGCTTCTTCTGATTTTCAAGGTGGATGCTGCTCATGGGACATTCGCGTGGCACGATTATCAATTTCCGCCTTTCCTTGATGCACACATCGGCCGAGCGAGCCAATAAATTATCCCCT
>JBGTHM010000123.1:0-62835 GCA_041746255.1 Fibrobacteria bacterium
GGTGACCGGCTATGACAAGGGTGGCTGTCGGTCACTTTGAACCGGATCGCCCGGTCACTTTCACCGGATTCTGCAGGAATATCTTGAGCGCAGAAAAGAGCTAATGCGAATAAGAGAAATCAATGTAGATGCATATGACAAATCCATACTTCAATTATCGCTTGCTGGATTGGCACTTTTGGTTGCGTTTTATGGGAAAATTGCAATTCTCCCAGATCCAATCTCAATGGGATTCCTTGTTACCACACTTATTTGTCTGGGATTGGCACCTATTCTCATTGTTTTGGGGTTTATTTTTTCTAAAAAAAATATGGATTTAAAAATAAATGATTTGAACAGCCGTTTTGACCAGATGCAAGATACGGGAAAATTTATTGATGAAAAGTTTTTCGTCGTGAAAAAATGGGCCGAACAAACTAGCCAGATTTCATTTTATGTATTTATTTTAGCCATTGTTTGTTTTGTAACATTTTCAATTCGATCAGCAAATTATACCCCAATTCAACCAATAGTTCAGGAGGCATTGATGCCAGCGGATAAAGACAAAAAGGATTCTCGGAGAGATTCTCTGACCGAAAGGATAAAGGATTTTTCGGAGGGAAAGGGGTTAACAGAGGTGGGTGAGGCAAGGCCGAATAGAGAGCCAAAGCCTCAAAAGGATGATAAGCAAAAAGAGTAAATTCCGATTAATTTAAGTATTAGGGTATTTATTGTGCAGGATTTGATTTATTAGGCAAAATGTTAGGAAACTCGGTTATTTGTGCAAAGCCCTTTTGGTATTCCAGTACTGGATGAGCCAGAAGGTGATTCAGACACTCCAATTCTATCGGGAAAAGTTTCGATTTCGATGAGAGAATTGATTCAATCCGAGGTAATTTCCGAGAATCTATCCATGTGGGCGATATGCATGAACAATCTGGCCCTGGCGGAGGTTATGCAGGAAAAATAGTGGGTGGATTAGCATATATCCAATTTCGGACCTGATTTGGATAAAAACATGGGAAATTCTGCCCCCCTACTGCCTGCTACGACGTAGGACCTATTTCCGGGTAATAGTTGAAAGAAAGTCCTTCGATGTGGCAATCCATTACCTAATCTACGCGCAGAAATGCCGAAATTGACTTGATTTAAGCCATTTACTAACTAACATGCGGCCCTGGCCAAATCCTAAGGTGAGAATCGAGCGAGAGAAGTCCTGAAGGTGTATTTTGGAAAAACTCCCATTACTGCAAGGTCTGGCCTTCGCTCCACCCGTGATGGCCACAAATTCATCCCCTTGCGTGCTCACCTGTGAATCTTCTGAGGAAGCAAGAGATGAATATGTGGTAAAATTCGCTTCGATGGTAGAGGAAGGAATTGCCGGCCTCGCTTACGAATACATTTGCTTTCGATTAGCTCGTAAATTGGGAATTCAGATACCTGACGCGGCAGGAATACAGGTTCCTGTCGAGTTAGCTGAGGTCGCAGACGGAAGCGGCTTATCGGATTGTATTAGGGGAAACAAATACCTGTGCTTTGGGTCAAGGCACCTCAAGCCGGTGATTACCGATTTTGTAGCTGACAAAGTTAAGCAAATCCCATTGGATGACATGGCGCTTATTTTTGCTTTCGATGCATTGGTATATAATACGGATCGAAGGCAAGATAATGCCAATCTGCTCCTTCACCGGGGGAAAACCGTAGTGATTGACCATGAAAAAGCGTTTTCGTTTGATATTGGAAATTACAACAGCAAAGAGCCTTGGAGGGTATTCAGCGCTGCCATTTTACAGGACCATGTATTTTTCAGAGTGCTGCGAAAAAGGCAGGTTCAATTCGATGGGATCCAGCAAAAATTGAATCGCATTAAAATTAAGGATATTGAGTCTATCATGAATTCATTACCCCAGGACTGGAATCCGCCGAGCCTTATTCTTGTTAAAGCGCATCTTGCGGCCATGTTGTCAAACGTTAATGGATTTATTTTAGAGTTGAGAAGGGTCTTATCATGAAAAAGCCATACTATTATTGTGTGCTCAGATACGCGCACGACGTGGTTTCCGAGGAATTTGTCAATGTCGGAATTCTTATGTTTTCCAAGGGTGGCGAATACTTTGATTGCAGAATTGCTACCAGATTTTCGCGAATTAAGGCTTTGTACCCGGATTTCAAATCACAAGACTTGCTTTATGCTCGAAAACTCATATTAGAAAGGATTGAAAAAGAGAAGGCCAGGTTGTCCGAGTTTGGAAGCCTCATTTCCAACTTTGATAGTGTAGGTGAATTCTCGAATAAAATCCTTGCCGTGGACGCCTCCTCGCTGCAATTCGCTTCTCCAAAAGGGGGGGTCGCCTCGGATTACAAAGAAGAACTCGATGAGCTGTTCCATCGTTATGTAGAACGGTACGAGGAATCTGGTAAACGAGCCAAAAAGTCGGACCAAGATGTATGGAAGAGTTTTAATAAACAATTCAAGGCACAGGATATTGACAAGTTAATCGAGGAGAAAAGTATTTCCGGAAAGCAATTTGAGATCCATTTCAAGCATTGTTTTCAAAATGGAAAGATTCATATTCAGCAGCCACTGAATTTTGATTTGGCCGATGTGGAATCGATCAAAGACAAAGCATTTTCGTGGTCCGGCCGTATTGGAGATTTGAAAGAAGCTAGGAATCTCTTTAAAATATATTGGCTGATTGGATCGCCATCCGATTCAAGCCTGATTCCCGCCTTTACCAATGCCAAGAACCTCCTACATGAAGCGCCTTGTGAGCATGAGATTGTCCCGGAAGAAGATGCGCCAGGCCACGCAGAGCGCTTTCGTGAATTATTATTAAATCATTAAAGGTTTCACGATATTCAATTTTGGGGAAAGAGGCAGGGAAGCAATCGCCCTATTTATTAAGAGTGCCAAGTATTAAGGGTACGGTTTAGAAGTAAAAAATGCGTATCGGAAAAGACCTTATCACACCATGAATGCCGTTGAAATTGAAGCCGCCATATCTGAACTTGCGGCCCAGACCATTGATCGCGAGGAATTTCCTTACGCCTTCCTCCAAGCCTTCGGCAACAAAGAAACCACTCTGAAAAGGCTGCGTTCCGGCGAAACCAATAAGTCAGATTTGGGTGGCGTGCTTCAAGCAAAAAATATCCACATTCTGGTTGCCCCTGAGGGTGGAGTCAGCTTCACCCTGGATTCCCTTAAATCAAGTCCGGCCACGACTCGTGGAAAAGTTCGTTTCATACTGGCGACGGATGGCATTGATTTCGAGGCGGAAGACCTGGAATCGGGCGAAACCGTTGCTTGCCTGTATCCAGATTTCCCGGATCATTTCGGTTTCTTCCTACCCCTTGCCGGGATAACCACGGTCAAGCAAATACGCGAAAGCTCATTCGACATTCGGGCTACCAGCCGTTTGAATAAACTGTATCTGGAGCTTTTGAAGGACAATCCCGAGTGGGGGAAAGCCGAACGACGCCATGAAATGAACCACTTCATGGCCCGGCTGATATTCTGCTTTTTCGCCGAGGACACCAAAATTTTCCGGGGCACCGATCTGTTCACGGACACAATCGATCGCATGACCGAACGGGACGCTTCGAATACCCATGAAGTTATCGGCGAGATATTCCGGGCGATGAATGTCAAAGAGGGAAGCCGAACAGGAGAAAAATTACCGCGTTGGGCCGATGCCTTCCCCTATGTAAACGGCGAACTGTTTTCGGGCAGCGTCGAGGTTCCTCGATTCACCAAGATAGCGCGGACTTATCTCTTGCATGTGGGCAAACTGGATTGGACCAAGATCAATCCCGACATTTTCGGATCCATGATCCAGGCCGTTGCCGACGATGAGGAGCGCGGCGCGCTGGGTATGCACTATACCAGTGTCCCAAATATCCTGAAAGTGTTGGATCCATTGTTTCTGGATGACTTGCGCGCCCAATTGGAAGCCGCAGGAAATAATTCTCGCATGCTCCTCAACTTGCGGAAACGGTTGGCGAAAATCCGGGTTTTTGACCCAGCCTGTGGTTCGGGTAATTTTTTGGTGATCGCCTACAAGCAAATGCGTGAGATTGAAAATGCCATCAATGAACGACGCGGTGAAATAGGGCGCAAAAGCGACATTCCTCTTACGAATTTTCGTGGCATAGAATTACGTGATTTTCCTGCCGAGATAGCCCGGTTGGCTCTGATTATCGCCGAGTATCAATGCAATTTGCTGTACCTGGGTCAGCAAGAAGCGCTTGACGACTTTCTTCCTTTAGACTCTCGAAACTGGATCACACGCGGAAATGCTTTAAGGCTTGACTGGTTGAGCATTTGTCCGCTTACTGGGAATACTCCTGTTGAGTATAGTGGAGATTTATTCTATGAACCGCAGCTTCAACTCAATTTTGAGAATGCGGGTGGAGAGACCTATATTTGCGGAAATCCTCCCTATAAAGGAAGTCAATGGCAAACAGAAAGCCAAAAAATTGACCTTGAAATAATTTTTAAAAATCGTTCAAAAAACTGGAAATCGCTGGATTATGTTTCTGGATGGTTCATTAAGGCCATCGACTATTGTTCCAGTGAAAATGCAGCCATGGCCTTCGTTACTACCAATTCTATTTGTCAAGGGAGGCAAGTAGAAACTCTCTGGTCACTAATTTTTGGATCTGGGTTTGAAATTTCCTTTGCACATACAGGTTTCAAATGGTCTAATCTTGCAAGCCAAAAGGCTATGGTTACTGTAGCAATAGTCGGTATATCCAAAAATTCCAGTCGATACCGGAAATTATACTCAATTAGAGATGACGGAAGCGTTGACGTTAAAGTAACAGAAAACATTAATCCCTACCTTGTTCCGGCAACAAGCATTATTGTAAAAAGTAGGGATAAGCCGATAAGCAATCTTTTAGATATGAATTACGGCAGCATGCCGAATGATGGCGGGCACCTATTACTCGATATTGTCCAAACAAATGAGGCATTAAGGAAACATGGTGTAAATGAAAAATTCATCCGCCCTGTTCTGGGCAGTAAGGAATTCATAAACGGAACGGAACGCCGATGCATTTGGGTTCAAGGAAAAGATTATGCTGTTGCCAATGAAAATAGTTGGCTTCGGTCTCGCTTTAAATCCGTGGAAGAAACCCGAATGGCAAGTAGTCGTGAAGAAACCAAGAAACTTGCTGAAGTGCCATTTAGGTTCGCCGAAGTTCGGCAGACTGGAAATGAAGTTGTTCTAATAATTTCAAAAACATCATCGGAGTTTCGGGATTGTATGCCGGTTGGTCTATGTCCACAGGGCTTGATTGTTACAGAAGCATTCGCTCTCTTCGATGCCCCACTTTGGAACATGGCACTTATCGCTTCTCGTCTTCACCTCGTTTGGATTGCAACCGTTTGTGGAAAATTGAAAACCGATTTTCGGTATTCAAACACCCTCGGCTGGAATACCTTCCCGGTCCCAACCCTTACAGATAAAAACAAAGCTGATCTTACCCAATGCGCCGAAGACATTCTCCTGGCTCGCGAAGCCCATTTTCCCGCCACCATTGCCGATCTTTATGAACCTAAAAATATGCCCCTCAATCTCCGTGCCTCTCACGAACGAAACGACGAAGTTTTGGAACGAATTTATATTGGTCGCCGCTTCCGCAATGATACCGAGAGGCTGGAGAGGCTATTTGACCTCTACACAAAAATGACTACAAACAACCAGGGCAAGCCCATCGTGAAGACGGCCCGGGAAAAGAAGGCCTCATGAGTGAACAACGCAGTCTATTTGCCAAGTGCCCCATATTTTTGGCTGAAAGCGGAAATTGTGCAACGGGCTGTTGCACAATTTCCCAAGGGCGATAAAATGATTTTGATGGGCAGCTCTGTATGTCTGAGACATAGGTTGATTTCAGAATTGTCCTACAGGCTGTTGGACAATTAACCAGGCCAGAACTTTTCGGGTATAAGTTGGTGAAGTACCCTAAATTTGGTGAAAGCGAAGCACAATGACCATTGAAACCAATTCCGTCCCTTCGGTATCCGTTAAATACGGGCAAACCGGCGCTTCCACCAAGGCCAATGAGTTCGGCATGCGCCCCATGCAGGAGCGCGCCTATGAAAAACGCGGCGAGCAATACCTGCTGATTAAATCCCCGCCCGCATCCGGAAAAAGCCGGGCCTTGATGTTTATCGCCCTCGACAAGCTGGAAAATCAGGGCCTTAAACAAGCCATTATCGTGGTGCCCGAAAAATCCATCGGGTCCAGCTTCAATGATGAGCATTTGACTGAATTCGGTTTCTGGGCCGACTGGACGGTAAAACCCAAATGGAATCTCTGCAATGCTCCCGGCGAAGACGGCGGCAAGGTGAATTCCGTCGAGGCTTTCCTCAAAAGCGATGATAAGGTTTTGGTATGCACCCATGCGACTTTCCGCTTTGCCGTGGACAGACTTGGGGTCGAGCCATTCGACCACCGGTTGCTTGCCGTGGATGAATTCCACCATGTCTCTTCCAGCGCGGATAACAGGTTGGGAGCCCACCTGGGTGATTTCATTGCCCGGGACAGGGTGCATATCGTTGCCATGACTGGGTCTTATTTTCGCGGGGATGCCGAAGCGGTGCTGTCTCCCCAAGACGAGGCCAAATTCGAGGCGGTAACCTACACTTATTATGAGCAGCTCAATGGTTACCAGTACCTCAAGCAGCTCGACATCGGCTATTACTTCTACTCAGGTTCGTATACCGACGATATTCTCAAAGTGCTGAATCCGGCCGAAAAAACCATCATCCATATTCCCAATGTCAATTCGCGCGAGAGCACTAAGCAGAAAATCAAGGAGGTCGAGCATATTATCGGGGCGCTGGGGGAATGGCAGGGAACGGATGCCGCTACGGGGTTCCAGCTCGTCAAAACAGCCCAGGGTAAGATATTGCGCATTGCTGATTTGGTCGATGACGATATGTCAAAACGCGATAAGGTTTCCGCGTCTCTGAAAGACCCGGCCCAGAAGCATAACAGGGAGCATGTGGATATCATCATTGCTCTGGGCATGGCCAAGGAAGGTTTCGACTGGATTTGGTGCGAGCATGCCTTGACCATTGGATATCGGTCCAGCCTCACCGAAATTGTGCAAATCATCGGACGTGCCACCCGCGATGCCAAGGACAAAACCCGTTCCCGGTTCTCCAACCTGATAGCCGAGCCCGATGCCACGTCGCAACTTGTTACGGAGGCCGTCAACGATACCCTCAAGGCCATTGCCGCCAGTTTGCTTATGGAACAGGTTCTCGCGCCCCGGTTCGAGTTCCGGGCTAAAAATCCGGGTAATGAACCTGTGGAGGGGTTCGACTATGGCCCGAATGGCTACGACCCGGAAGGGAAAAATGTGGGCTTCAATCCCGTTACGGGGCAAATCCAAATGGAAATTGCCGGTTTGAGCGAACCTAAAAGCGAAGCCGCGATGCGGATTTGCCGGGAGGATTTGAACGAAGTCATTGCCACCTTTGTTCAGGACAAGACTGCCCTGGAGCGGGGATTGTTCGATGAGGAGATTGTACCCGAAGAATTGACTCTCGTCCGCATGGGAAAAATCATCAAGGTCAAATATCCGGAATTGGATGCCGAGGATCAGGAAGCGGTGCGTCAACATGCCATTGCAGCCCTGACCCTGACGCAACAGGGAAAACAGATGATAATTTCGGGAAACACCACCCCGGCCTTCGAAACCGGTGCCAATACCGCCTTGATAGATGGGGTGCGCAGGTTCGCCATGGATGTCAGGGAATTGAGCATTGACCTCATCGATAGCATCAACCCTTTCAGCGAAGCCTATGCGATTCTTTCCAAGGCCATGAACGAGGAAAATCTCAAGCAGGTCGCGGCGATTATAGCCGCCAAGCGCACCGCTTTGACTCCGGAAGAAGCCCGGGAATTGGCCGTACGCGCGGTCCGGTTCAAAAAAGAGCGGGGTAGGGTGCCGGCACTCACCTCGGCGGATCTTTGGGAACGGAAAATGGCCGAAGGGGCTAGCGCCTTTGTACGTTTCAATGACGAAGGGCGCTATGCACGAACTTGATGAATTACGGAATGAATTGGACGAGTTCGCCCAACCCGAAAAGAAGGGAGGGCGATCGCCTAAGGAAGAGCGCATTATCGCCGGCTTCGAGGAAATCCAGCAATTCGTCAAACAGCACGGGCGAATACCCCAGCATGGCGAGGGCAACGATATCTTTGAAAGGTTATATGCCGTTCGCCTCGATCGCCTGCGGGAGCTGGAGGAATGCCGGACCCTGCTTTCTCCCTTCGACCACCAAAAACTGCTGGAACGCGGCGACTTCGTGCGCGAAGTAAGCCCCGAATATATGGGGACGGATGAACTGGCGGCCGAATTGGCGGGTTCCACGAGTCTCACCGAATTGCGTCATGTAAGATCCCGATCCGAAATCGAAGCCGCCGATGAAATCGCCAATCGAGAAAAGTGTACGGATTTTGAAAAATTCGAACCGTTGTTCAAACAAGCCGAAAGGGAATTGAAATCAGGCTTGAGGAAAACTATACGCTTCGGAAAGGACGCAGCTGTCAATAAGGGCAACTTCTTCATTCTCAGCGGGCAAACGGTTTATATCGCCGAAATCGGAGAAGTGTTTAAAACCCCCAATGGTGAAAAAGACGCCCGAATGCGTGTCATCTACTCAAACGGCACTGAGAGCAATTTACTGCTGCGGTCTTTGCAACGCGCACTCTATAAGGATGAGGCGGGTCGACGATTGACCGACCCTGATTTGGGACCGTTGTTCGGCAGCGCGCCTGCGGAAGAGGATCATCAAACCGGCACCATATATGTTCTACGCAGTCTTTCCAAGCACCCATACATCAGTGAGCATCGGGAGCTGATACATAAAATCGGAGTAACCGGCGGAAAGGTCGAGGACCGCATCGCAAATGCACCGAAAGATGCCACCTATCTATTGGCCGAGGTCGAAATCGTCGCGACTTACAAACTCGTGGATATCAACCGGGTCAAGCTGGAAAACCTGTTCCACCGCATTTTTGCGCCCGCACAAATCGGTGTCACGATTCACGACCGTTTTGGAAATCCCGTGCAGCCCCGCGAATGGTTTTTGGTACCCCTGGCCGTAATCGACGAGGCGGTGGAAAAAATCAGGGATGGTTCCATCACCCAGGTAATCTATGATCCCAAAGCCGCGCGGTTAGTTAAGGGTTGAGTTCAGTTCTTTCCCCAAGCACCAGGTCATCTTGAAGCTGATAAGCAGCCGGCAGATTATTAAAAGACCAGATTCTATTCGCCGAACTTAGCATAAATGTTAAGTTCGAGCGTAAAATTTCGGGTAATCCCCCCTCTTCGGGAATTCAGGGAGCCACCCCTTGCATGTGACCGCCATCACCCGGATTCCCCGAACCCGCAACCCTGAAAGTATCTTTTTTCCTCAACACAATATTGCGAATTAACCGTGCCGCTCAAAACCTACATCCGCCTGGCCGGAACCAATGGATTCCTTCCCGGGCCCATCGACCTGCCCGGCCGCGAGAACGGCTACCCGCTGCTGGAGGGCGCGCACGCCGTGCGCATGTTGCGACAACGAAGCAACGGTTTTACCGGCACCCGCCACCTCCGCTTCCACGAACCCTTTTTCGCCTCTTTTCCTTTGGACAAAGCTTACCCCTCCTTGATGGAGTGCCTATGCCATGGCGGCACTTTGCCCGTGGTGGAGATTTCGCTGTGGGATTTGGTGGAGGGAAGCGTTGAGGAGGAACCGAAGGAAAAGCGGGTGTTTCTCTACACGCTCGAGAACGTGCGGCTGACGCAGGTGCGGACGCTGATGCGCGGGGCGCGGGTGGACAGGCTTGACGGCGGGATTTTGATGCAGGCGCGGGTCGGCATGGTTTATGACAAGGTGACTTGGCTGCATGATGAAGGGTACATCCTTTTCTGGGACAGCTTGAAGGATACGGGGAAGGAAGAGGCCAAGCCGGAGGAGGATTGGGGCGAAGCGGAACCCGGGGCGGCTCCGGAGAAAAAGGCTGTGGAGGTGTTGTTGCAAAACCCACTGTGGGACGTGGCGGAAGTGGGCTTCAACGAGGAGGCGACGCTGTCGGTGGACTGCGAACTGCCGGAGGAGTATAAGAGCCGCAAGCGAGTACAGTTCGTACTTTTCGCCAAGACGCCGAAGGGGCCCGAGCAAATCGCCAAGGCGGACGGGTTTACCGAGAATGGACGGGCGAGTTGTAAGATGCCGGTGTATAAGCCGCGCTACCGGGGGGAGGACGGGGAGGGTCTCCAAGAGGTGGAATATTTTTTCACGGCCAAGCATACCCTGTCGGAGCCGGTGGATTCGGGGGCCAAGCCCGAGGGCGTGAAGTCGGTGGATAAGATGGCCGACCCTCTGATTGACACGCATGTGGTGGCGGGCGTGACGTTTGGATTTGATGGGAGTTTTCTGCATCCGAACCAGATTCCGAATTTGAAGGCATTGTGCGATCAAATCGCGGCCTGGCGGAAAAGTTATCCCGACGGGAAGATGGCGTTGTTCGGGCATACGGATGCGGTGGGCAAGGAGTCTTACAACAAAGGGTTGTCGGAGCGGCGGGCGCGTTCGGTGTATGCGTTTTTGATGGGTGACCCGAGTGTGTGGGAGGACTTGCATAAGGAAGAGAATTGGAGTTTCGCCTGCACACAGGCTTTGGTGAAACAGGCGGGTTACGACCCGGGGGCGATAGACGGGTTGGATGGGCCCAAGACGCAAGGGGCGGTGAAGGGTTTTCAGGAGTTGCAGGGGCTTAAGGCCGATGGGATTGCGGGCCCGCAGACGCGGGAGGCGCTGTTCATCGAATTCATGCGGGCGGTTCCGGAAGCGCAGAAGTTGGCGCTGATGCCCAAGCATTTCGACAAGGTTGACGGGCAGCCGCATATGGGTTGCAGTGAATTCAATCGGGTGGAGGTGACGGAGGGTAAGAGCGAGGCGAACCGACGGGTGACGGTGGTGCTGGTGAAGTCGACCCAGACTTTTCCGGTGGAGTATCCGTGCAAGCGCGGGAATATCGGGCCGTGCCAGGGGCAGGTGAAGAAAGCGGGAGAGCGGCGGACGGAGGGGTTTGGGTGTGCGTTTTATGATGGGTTGGTGGTGGAGGAAAGCGGACTTGCAATAACAGAGGTAGAATGGGACAAGGCTTCCGGATTGGCTTGGGACAAGGACAACAGACCTGAAATGAGATTCGGGATCAAAGTAAAATGCAAAAAGCCTGATATCGAAGGTGTAGTTCTGGAAATATTTCAATTCTCAGCTGATGGCAAGCATACCCTTTACAAAAAAGCAGACGGTCTGAAGGTGAAAAAGGGAGTGCTGCTTGGCCCAGATAATGTCCCAGTTGAGATAAGAATGAGCTGGCACGAACGAATTTACGATTATGGAGGTTCGCAGTATTTTGCCAGACTTACCGCGGAGGGTAAATCAACTTCCAGCAAAACCGAAAAGCAATCGCTATTGCACATTAGACATTATAACGGAATTGTAGCGAACCCCAGTGGAGATTTACCTGGCGCGGGTCAAGAAGGCATATGGGTGTCCGATTTCATGAAAAACCAAGGCCCGTGGCTAGAGGCAGCCGAAAAAAAGATACTACAAGACGGCCATGCAACTAAGCTCCTCAATATTGCTGGAAACGCAGAGATGAAAGAGCTTCTAGAGGCGAACAAGTTTATTCACCACCAGAGCAGTCATGGAACCGCATACTGCACATGTGACGGTATTAAAAATTATTTTGAAGATACCGGGGTTGCCGGGGCGGATGGAAGCAATGACTACGCCTGCCCCGTGTGTAAAAAAGCATCAGACGGAATAGGCGTAATCATGATGAAGGATTTCTCAAATATGTTTTTCAACAGCGATGTCCAAAATTTGGCTCGATCGCCGAAGGTGTTGATTTTTTCGAACTGCTGTCTCACTGCAATTACGCCAGCTTATGCTGAGGTATGGATTCAGAAAGGGACTAGATGGTTTATTGGGTGGGCACTACCTGTCGGGGATAATGATGCGGTCGAGTTTGCGAAAGCATTTTACCGCCGCTGGATGAATGTTTACAAAATGGATCACGGGAAAGTAAAAAGTGCATACAATGACGTAAAAGCACCTTATGCCAAATATAGGCCAAGAATTTTTGGGAGATGAACCAAATATGATTACTCCTGAAATAGCCATATTCAAAATGGAAGCCTATCGGGCTGAACTCGACATTCCAAAGGAAGCCCGGATATCGTATATTGAAAAAAGGATAATCGAATTAACTGGCTTAGAAAAAGCAGAACTCCAATCAATTTACCAAGGGCAGAAGAATAATCTAAACATCGAGGAAGGCCCGGAAAAAAATGGAAAGGAAGGAATGCCACTTGTTCAGATTATCGTATGGGTCGGTCGCTATATCCACCGATCTCTTTTTTGGGAATTAACAATTGACAAGGATGGAAAACTTGTCAGATTGAGAAAATCAAGATGATTCGTGGCGATTTCATACTGATTATGGCATGTACCATCTACATCGCCTGTGAAAGCAAGGAAGGCGCCTCCTCCTCTAAACCGGCTTCGGGGCCGCTTTTCAGTAGCTCAACATCTGGAGGTGTAGCTATGAAAGATTCTTCACCAGGAAATGGGGACATATCAGATCACCAACCTACTCGATTTGCGATTGCAGGAGAGAAGTATATTTTCCTTAAAGTTGCCGATGCCCGCAACAAGCCTAGTGGACCATATCTCGGTAAAACCGAATTTGAAAAAACAGTCGGGAAAAATCAGATTCTCCTTCATTTACTGATTCCGGGTAATATGGCCTCGCCGGGTGGTAAGGACAAGATTAGTCAAATTGTGCATACTACTTCGGATAAACGGGAAGTATTGAATACTCCGAGCCGGCTATTTAGAAGCCCCAATTCTCCGCTTATCACATACTTGGTAATAGATTTCGGGAGTCCCGGCACCTTGTCCATTTTTTTTGCCGATTCTAGCTCTCCGATCGTCTTCCAGCTCTTACAAGTCGAACCTCCTCTTTTCGATTTGCACTTAAGTTGGACCGAAACAATTCCTGCCACAATTTCATACCAGAATATCCCCAAATTCTTGTGGGCGGAGATGCCGAAATGATCGCAGGGAAAGAACATATTATCAAACATTGCCTGGATTTTCTGGAAGACCGCCAGTCATTCCTTTACGGTGCTCGTCCCACTAAGTATTTGCTTGCCTCCCATTTCAGTGATTATGATGGAATGCTGAAGCGCGATATTCTTTATTGTAATTTCAGCGTTTTACAGAGAGTCATCGAGGCCGAAGTTAATGCCGAAGCATCTGAATTTTCCATTGAGATTCAATCGCATGCCGGTACCAAGGACGGCTCAATAAGAATTGGAACGTATTTTCAATATCTTTCCGGTCAGCCGCAATTTATGCTGGAAAAAGGTGCGTCTTTCGATATTTCGTTGCCTCATTTTAAAGTGGCCGCACGCATCGCTAGCTTTTCGGAAAATAATATCGTAATTGCCGCTGAACGATTGGAGCAATTGTTCTCACCCGATTATGGCATAGAACCCAGTCTATCACAAGAGGTTGGCGCTTGGTTAAGTGCTTCATTTTCAAATTATGGACAATCAAATTGTGTCGGGTTATTTGATATTACGACTCAAAATCATGCTGAGCATAAAAGCGCAATTATACTTTGGGAAAAGTTTTCTGAAGTGAATATAGACAGCAGTGGCGAAAAGGTGCCACAGGTATTTAGGTGGCAAGAAGTCAATTTAATTGAAAGTTCCAATTTTTCTTCCATAAGCAATGCGGATTGTATCGGGATTCTTCATGAAAACGGTTTTGAAGAACCCAGGCATTCAAAACTTATTGGGACAACTCCGCTTGAATGCGATGAAAATAGCGCCTGCATTCAAATTCGCTACGAGCATTTTATTCCGGATACAGATGAGAACTCCGGGGATCTTGCGTCAGTACCTTATAGAAACACGGGATACATCATTGTTGAAGATGAATTCTGGGAATACTATTTGGACGGAAAATCGCGAAAAGTAATCGGTGGGTATTGGAAATGGACGAATCCCGGTGTTGAGGTGATGGAAAGTTCCAAGCATTAATTTCTTCGTCGCCAAAATATTATTGTCAGATTATCAATTAGTCTCGCATTAATTCTTATTACTTAAATGCATTTCCCGCGCCAGAGGAGACTAATCTATTCGTCGAACTTAGCATAAATGCTAAGTTCGAGCGGAAAAATTGCGAGTTGTAGTGGCCACCAATATCCCGGCCGCCCAATACGGAGCCAAAGAAGTTCGCAAATGATTCATCCGAGCGAAGTACGTTAGACTTCGACCGACTGCTCTAAACCATGCAAAGCCGCGCCCATCAAAGCCGCTTTGTCGTTCAGGATAACCCGTACCGGAAACCCCGCCAATTGGCGCGAGAGCTTTCCCTTGTTCAAAAACGCGCGCATAAAGCCGCCTTTTCCCAGGCGCGCAACGATTTTGGGAGCGATGCCTCCACCGATGTAGACCCCACCCGTCGCCCACGAAGCAAGCGCCACATTGCCTGCTTGCGCGCCGTAAATCCCGATGAATAAATCGAGCGCCTGTCCGCACAACGCAGAACGTCCCTTGAGTGCGGCGGTCGAAATGACCGCGGCTTTGTCGCCCCGGGCCAACTCCGCCGAAAGCCAAGCCGGTTCCCGCACGGCCTTATGCTCCTTGAGAAAAGAGTAGATATTGAAAATCCCTCGCCCCGAAAGCAAAAGCTCGTAGCTCACATGCCCGTATTCGCCATGCAGATATTCGTATAACCGTGCCTGCAACCGCGATGTCGGAGCGAAATCGGCGTGTCCGCCTTCGGAAGGAGAAGGGTGATATTTTTTCCCATCCCAGTAAAGCATAGATTGCCCTAAACCGGTCCCGGCCGAGAGCAATGCGCGATTGCCCTTTGCCCGGGAGTCTCCCTTATTCAGAGTCAGAAAATCGCCGGGCTTCAGTCCCGCAATGCCGATTCCATTGGCCACCAAATCGTTGATGAGGCCCACCCGTTCGATTCCCAGCGTTCGCGCCACGCGCGCGGCATTGGCGACCCAGGGCAGATTGGTGGCTGCGCTTTTTCCGTTGTGCACGGGACCGGGAACTCCGAACCCCGCGTGTTGCGGCTTATAGGGGTGGCGTTTCAAAAAATCGCGCACCATGGAGTCGAGGCTGGTGAAATCGGCGCTGATATAGCGAGTAAAGGCGAGTTGACGCAGTTTCGCGCTCTCCAAGGCGTAAAGCGCCAAATTGGTTTTCGTGCCCCCGACATCTCCCGCCAGGAGAATTTCATGTTTAGCAGTCGCCATGTTTTCCTCTTAACCCAGCGAATCGTACGGAAGGTCCCAGGTACGGTCGTCACGGGACAGCAGCGTATCGGCTTCACCCGGCCCCCAGCTGCCGGCGGGGTAGAAATGCAAACCCTTCTCGCCGTCCTTCTTCCATTTATTGAGCACGGGATCCAGAATCTGCCAGCACTCCTCAATGCCGTCGCTGCGAGAGAACAGGGTTTGATCGCCGGTCATCGAATCGAGCAGCAACCGGGCGTACGATTCGGGTTGGGCCATGGAAAAGGTTTTCTGATAGTTGAAATCCATCTTCACCGTGCCCAGACATAATTTGGGTCCCGGGTATTTGGCTTCCAGGCTCATGGTTATGCCCTCGTCGGGCTGAATGCGGAACCGCAGTACGTTGGCGGCCAATTGCTCGGCGGGGATGGGTTGAAAAATGGAAACCGGCACATGCTTGAATTGAATGGCGATTTCGGTGACGCGTTCAGCCATGCACTTTCCCGAGCGCACGTAGAATGGCACTCCCGCCCAACGCCAATTGTCGACTTCAAAGCGCATGGCCGCGTAGGTGGCGGTAGTCGAGTCGCCTTTTACGCCTTTTTCCGCGCGATAAGCGGGCGTGGATTTTCCTCCTGCCGTTCCTGCCGAATATTGCCCGCGAACCGTATCCCGGTCTATGGTGGCCCGCGTGAAAGGGCGGATGGATTTGAACACCTCTATTTTATTGTTCCGGATGGGGTCTGCCGAAAAGAGCGACGGGGGTTCCATGGCGATAAGCGCCACCAATTGCAGCAGGTGGTTCTGAAACATGTCGCGAAGCACGCCGGATTCTTCGTAATAGCCCGCGCGATGCTCCACGCCCAGGGTTTCCGAGGCGGTGATTTGCACATGATCGATATAATTACGGTTCCAGGCGGGTTCGAAAAGAATATTGGCGAACCGGAACATCATGATGTTTTGCACCGTTTCCTTACCCAAGTAATGATCGATGCGGTAAATTTGGCATTCGTCCAACACGGAATGGAAGTCACGGTTCAATTGCTGGGCGGAAGGCTTATCGGTTCCGAAGGGTTTTTCCACCACCACGCGCACCCATGGGCGGTTATCGCCCGGCGGCTGGTTCAACTCGGCTTCTCCCAGCATACGCACGATAATGGGGTAGAGTGAAGGAGGAGTGGAGAGATAGAATACTCGGCGACCCTGCACACCGAAGCGTCCGTCCAATTCCGCCAACAATTTTTTCATGGCCAGGTAGCCGCCTCTATCCCCGTAGTCGCAAGTATGGTAGTGGAAGCGCCGGATGAAATCCGAGAAGACCTCTTTTTCCTGCGTTACGGAATCGCCCAAAGCCGTGACCAGAGTCGAACGGAATTTCTCATCGTCCATTTCCGTGCGCGCTACCCCCAAGACGTAAAAGTTCTCCGGCAATAGTTTGCGGGAGAACAGGTGGAAAAGCGAAGGGATCAATTTACGGAGGGTCAAGTCTCCGGAGGCGCCGAAAATGACCAGTCCACAAGGCTCGGGCTTGGGTTCCCACAGGCATAATTCGGCTTTGGTGAACATCCGGGTGGTTTGCGTCAGGTTCAAATCCAGGTCTTCCATGTCATCCATCATGATTCTCCAGTCTCGGTCCATCCCGACAGTATTCGTGCTCTATACTAGATCCTTTCCCGCGGGTATGCAATAGCGGAAAACGGAGCGGATAAGCCGGTAATTAAGGGGTAAGCCGCAAACCTCTTATTATCTTTTCCCGATGTCCCATTTCCTGGCGCTCCCCATCCTGAGGGATAGCAAACAAGTGGCGGAAAAATCATGACATTGGACGGTTGGATAACGCTGGCGATTCTGTCCATGACGCTTTTGTCGTTGTCTTTGTCGCGCATCTCGCCCGACCTTATTCTCGCCGGAGCGCTTACGCTCTTATTGGTGACAGGTGTCCTTCCAGTCGAGGCCGCGCTGGCCGGCTTTTCCAATCCCGGATTGTGGACGGTGGCCGCGCTTTTCGTGGTGGTGGCGGGATTGGTGGATACCGGCGCCGTACACGCCCTGGGACAACGGCTCTTGGGTCGGCCGAAATCGGTTGCCGCCGCCCAAGTGCGACTGATGCTACCGGTAATGGGCATGAGCGCCTTTTTGAACAATACGCCGGTGGTGGCCATGTTGGTGCCCGTCGTGCAGGATTGGTGCCGCCGCCATCACCTCTCCGTTTCCAAATTGATGATTCCCTTGAGCTATGCCGCTATTTTAGGCGGTACCTGCACGCTCATAGGAACCAGTACCAACTTGGTGGTCAACGGTTTGGTGCAAACCCGCACCGATTTGGGTGAAATCGGATTTTTCGAACTGGCCCGTGTCGGCATCCCTTCCGGGCTATTCGGATTGGCCTACATCCTTATTCTCAGCCGCTGGCTGCTTCCGGAGCGCAAGCCTCCCCTGGCCGAAGCGGAAAACAGCCGCGAATATTGGATCGAAATGGTGGTGCAACCCGACAGTCCTATCGCCGGAAAGACCATTGAGGCGGCCGGACTGCGGCATTTGCCCGGTGCCTTCGTAGCGGAAATCGAAAGACAAGGTTCGACCATTCCGGCGGTTTCACCTCGGGAAATGGTGAGGGCGGGCGATAGGTTGCTTTTCGTGGGCGCGGTGGAATCGGTAGCCGATCTCATGCGGCTCAAAGGCCTGGTACCCGCGCAAAACCAGGTTTTCAAACTGGATACTCCCCGGCCCGAAAGGCGTTTTTACGAGGTCGTGATTTCGGGCAGCTCTCCGGTGACGGGGAAAACCATCCGTGAGGGCCGCTTTCGTTCGCGGTATAATGCCGTGGTGATAGCCGCGGCCCGCAACGGCGAGCGCGTCAAGGGCAAAGTGGGCGATATGGTCTTGCGCCCGGGCGATACCTTGCTTCTCGAAGCGCGACCGCAATTCCTGGTTCAGCAACGCAGTTCGCGCGACTTCCTGCTTGTCAGCGAAATCCAGGACGCGGCGGCGCCCCGCCACGACAGGGCGGGGCTTTCCCTGGGTATTCTCGCTGCGGTGATTTTGGCGGCTTCTTCATCCATAATGCCTATTCTCCATGCGGCACTTCTCGGGGCCGGCTTGATGATACTGACTCGTTGCACCACCGGACCTTCCGCGCGCGCCAGTATCGACTGGTCCCTGCTTATCGTTATCGGGGCTTCGCTCGGTCTCGGGGAGGCGTTGAGCCGATCCGGAGCTGCGACCGTCATTGCCCAGGCTTGGATGGGTTTGGCGGGCGATAGCCCTTGGTTGGCATTATTCGCCATTTACGCCATAACCAGTTTTTTCACGGAAATCATTACCAATAATGCCGCGGCCGTACTGGCCTTTCCCTTGGCTCAGGCTACGGCCATGGGGCTGGACGTAAGTCTGTGGCCTTTCATCATAGCCATCATGATGGCCGCTTCGGCCAGTTTCGCCACTCCCATCGGTTATCAGACCAATATGATGGTGTACGGACCCGGTGGCTATCGCTTCAGCGATTACCTCCGCATCGGGTTACCGCTCAATATCTTATTGGCGATAGTGGCCGTGCTGATAATCCCCTTCATCTGGCCTTTTTAAGGCTACAGCTTACGTAAGAGTTCCACCAATTCGTAATCGGTGCGTTCGGGATTATCGTATTGCGGGTAATGGGAGAAAAGGCTTTCACCCCGGCTGACCAGCCCGAAGTCCAGGTTTTTATAATTCCAATAGCTCCAGCCCACGTCGTGATCCTGTAATATGGAAAGCACGTCCCGCATCCAGTTCAGGTGAGAATCGCGGTCCGCACCTCCCACATAGACTCCGAATTCGTTGCAAGCCACGGGAACCTTGTGCCGCTCCCGGAAATTCAGCGCGGCTTCCATTTGTTTTTCCATGCGTTCCCGGTTCCATGTCCCCGAATCCAAAGGGTGGCGGTTACCCGGCTCCACCGGCAATGCATAAGTGCCGGGATAGGCGCGGCTTTCGTGGATATAATCCAAGGTCAACCAGGGAGCCTTCTGGTGGGTGAAGGGCAGGGGATTGTAGAAATGAAAACTATACAGGACGTTATCATCCTCAATCGGAGTGAGGTGGGCGAACTCCGAAGCGCTGTTCCAACGGTTGGATCCCACGACCAGGGTCGATTTGGGCGCGTAGCGGCGGATATGCGCGGCCATTTCATCCTTGATTTTATCCCAGACGGAAGCATCTTCGGCTACCGGCTCGTTGAGGATTTCCAGCATGACCTGGGGTTTGTCTCCATAGCGTTCGGCCAAATGGGTCCATACTTTACGGGCGTCGGCGCGCATTCCCGGATCGCTGAAAAAACTTTGGGCGCGTGTTCCTCCCTCGTGAAAGTCATGACCGGGACATTTATGCAAATCGAGAATCACGCTTAGGCCGCAAGAAATGATGTTGTCTACGGCTTTATCTAAAAGACGAAGCACCTTTTCTTCGGGAACAAGCGTCGGCCCTTGAAAAGCGTTGAAATAATCCAAGGGAAGCCGGACGTGATTGAAGCCCCATTTCGCGATGCGGCTGAAATCTTGCGGACTGAGGAAGCTTTCGATATGGGACATCAGTCCAGGAAAGGTATCGGGGTCTTTTTCTTCGATAGCGTCAACCTGGCTAAACCATCCACCCAGATTCACGCCGCGCATTCGTTCGTTCATGTCGGCAAGTTATCATTTTCCCGAATTGATTCCAAATAGGCCGGGTTGGCCGAATCATCCGCCTGGGTGCAACCGTGAGTCGGACATATTTGGGTACGCAAAGGCTGGGTAAGCTATTAACTTTTACTTGCTTCCAAAATGAACCGGAACCCGGAACTTTCCACTAATTCAAGGTTGGGGATTCTGATTTTTTACCGTACAGATGTGGGAACGTCCGTCCCGGCCTGGCTTGGGACGACGTTCTTTCGTTGATACTCGGGTTGAAACCAGCTCCGTGCGCAAGAATTCCCTCCTTGGGCAATAAAAAAGGAACAAAGGATATGAAACAGGGACACTTCCTTTTTAGTATGGTCAGCCTGGGTTTGGCATTACTTCTCCTTGGTTGTGGAAGGGATGGGGATGGCCCTCCCGAGCTGAAAGAGTTTCCCCGGGAAAAAACCCTTTATGTCGGCGGATTCCAATGGGGTCCGCCCATTACCTTCAGCCCCTTGCACATCACCCCGGCTTGGCCCATTACCGGCAACATGAATCTCATCTATGAAAGCCTGTTCGGGTATAATCAGTTGAGCGGGAATATCGAGCCCATAATCGGATTGAATCATGCCTTGCAGGGCCGCAAGTTGACCGTCGAACTGAACCCCGCGGCCCGTTGGCATAACGGCGATTCGCTCACCGCCGACGACGTATACTATACCTTCGATTTGCACCGTCGCTACCACACCACCTTCCATGGGCATTGGAATTTTTTAAGCGATATCCAGGTGGAGGGACGGCACAGGTTGGTATTCACTTTGAAAGAGGAAAACTACAACCCCTACATGATGCTCGACATCATTTCGGTAACGCCTATTCTTCCAAAGAAAATATTTGCTGAACTCGAACGTCAAGCTAGTGAGGAATTACACGGCAAGTCCGGAAAGGCGCCTTCCGACGACGAGGTTTTTTCCAGATTGCAAGAACATAAAAATGATAAGCCCATCGGCTCAGGCCCCTATACTTTGCAAGCCTATTCTAATCAGACGATTGTGCTGTCCAGAGTCGACGACTATTGGGGAAATGAGGCCATCCGCGGCGGCAAGCTGCCTGCGCCCACCTATATCATCCATTCCACCTATACCAGCAACGACAAGTTCAGCCTCGCCCTGCAACAGGGGAATCTGGATATCTCCCAAAACTTCATACCGCAGGTGTGGACCAAGTTCCGACACCAAGTCGGCACCTGGTACGATAAGGAACCCTATTACGTACCGGCCATCATTCCTTCCCTGCTCATGGCTCTCACGAAAGCACCCTTTAACGACCCCGCTTTCCGCCGCGCCAGTGCGCATGCCAT
This sequence comes from Fibrobacteria bacterium, assembly GCA_041746255.1. Taxonomy (GTDB): domain Bacteria; phylum Fibrobacterota; class Fibrobacteria; order UBA11236; family UBA11236; genus JBGTHM01. Next base: position 21,312 of record JBGTHM010000123.1, read on the forward strand.
CAATTATGATCAGATAAAGCGGTTGGCCATGTATGACTACACTCCGGTTTTGCAACCCGGTTATATCCTGCCATTCGGCAAGGAACAGGTTTATTTCAATGCGCAGGATACGGAGAAGCATGGCGTTAACTACAATCCGGAAAAGGCGCGTGAAATTCTGAGCCAGGCGGGGTACACCTGGGGAGCGGACGGCCTTCTTATCGACCCTTCCGGAACTAAAATCCGCACCCTCTATGCCAGCTGTCCCAGCGGCTGGAATGATTGGGAGTCGACCCTGCGAATTGCCGTTGCAGGCATGCGTAGCGTCGGTATCGATGTGCGGGAAAAATTCGTGGAATACCCGGTCTGGGACCGTGATCTCAAAACCGGCAATTTCGATTTCACCATGCGCACTCCGCATGCCGAAACATCGCCCTCGGTGCCGTGGATTCGATTTGATAAAGTGATGTCGTCCAAGCAATGGCGCCCCGTGGGAGAAATCATGTATGAGAACGAAGGCCGTTACAAAAACCCCTCGGCCGATAGTCTTTTGCAAGCCATCCCCAAGCTCACCGACCCGGAAGCGGTGAAGGAAGCCTTCTTCGCCATCAACCGTATGTTCATGCAGGATCTTCCCGTCATTCCTCTTATGTATCGGCCCTGGCACCTCTACCAATTCTCGCAAAAGCAGTGGACGAATTTTCCTACCGAACAAAATCCCCATGCGCCGCCGCAATGCCTGTTCGTAGGCGCAGGCATCAAAGCCCTCTGGGAAATCCGTCCGGCAGATCGGAAATGAAGCAAATGCCTACCGCGTCTCCTATGGTTGAAATGGCGGCCTGACCCAACGCTATGTTCATCAGTCCCGCATTTCGCTATATCCTCCGCCGTGGCGGATGGTATTTACTGACCCTGTTCGTGGCCATTGCGCTTAACTTCGCGCTGCCGCGGCTGGGTCCTACTAACCCGGTGGATACCATTATGACTCGCTTGGACAGTCCCGGCATGGACTCCCAGGAGTATATGCGCCTCTACGAGAAGTATATGCGCGACTTCAATTTGGACAAATCGCTGCCGGTGCAGTTTTTCACCTATCTCGGCAAATCCCTTCAGGGTGACCTGGGAGTGTCCTTTACCCGCCACCCCCAAAAGGTGAACGACATCCTGGCATCCGGGCTGCCATGGACTCTCGCTTTGCAAATACCGGCGCTGTTGTTGGGTTGGTTGGTCGGCAATCTCCTGGGCGCCTATGCGGCTTACCGCAGGGGCATATTCGATAAGGGCTTTTACCCGGTTTCCCTTTTCTTCAGTTCCATTCCCTATTTCTGCTTCGCCATTTTGCTGGTATATGTTTTCGCCATCCACTTTCCCTTGCTCCCGGCTTTCGGAGGCTATGCCGGAAACCTGTTGCCGGATTTCTCTTTTACCTTTCTGGCCAGCGCGGCCCAGCATTATATCCTGCCTTTTCTGTCACTCTTCCTCATATTGGTGGGAGGCCAGGCCATCGGCATGCGCTCGATGTCGATTTATGAATTGGGAACGGATTACGTTAAATACGCCAAGATGATGGGCCTGGGCGAAGGTCGTATCGTGCAATACATTTTCCGTAACGCCATGTTACCGCAGCTCACCGGCCTGGCTCTGTCGCTGGGGGCCATGGTGGGAGGCGCCCTTATCACGGAAATCGTTTTCTCCTATCCGGGTCTGGGAATGGTGATGTTCAATGCCATCCGCGAGAACGATTATCCGGTCATCCAGGGCTGCGCCCTACTCGTAACCGTGGGTGTGTTGGCCGCTAATTTTCTCGTCGACATCCTCATCGGAATCCTGGATCCCCGCATCGGAGCCTCGCAACAGGCGGGTGGCGCATGAGGATGCTTCGAAGCTTGTTAAAGCAACCCACCTTCCTACTCGGAACCCTCACCTTTTTGGGAGCCGTGTTGCTGGCGGTATTTTTCCCCCTCCTCAATCCGGTGGATCCCATGCTGCGCGACGGCCCGGCCTTCGCCGCCCCTTCCCAAGAATATTTCCTGGGAACCAATAACGAAGGACAAGACATGCTCGTCCTTTTGATTTACGGTTTGCGCTCCTCCCTTATCGTAGGTTTGCTCGCGGGATTGTTTGCTACCGTGCTGGGAACTTTCATCGGTGTGCTGGCGGGTTACAAAGGGGGATGGTTGGACGATATCCTCACCGCGGTGACCAACCTGTTCCTGGTTATTCCTTCCCTGGTCATTCTTATCCTTATCAGCAATAGTATCGAAAAGCGCTCGTTAGGTCTAATCGCTCTTATCATCGGCGCTTCGGCATGGACCTGGACGGCCCGTTCGGTAAGAGCCCAAACCTCCAGTTTGCGTGAACGGGATCATGTCAGTTTGGCCAGGCTTAACGGCGACGGTACCTTCTCCATTTTGGCCCGGCAAATAGTGCCCTACCTGCTTTCCTATATATTCATGGTTTTCATCCTCCAGATGGCCTCGGGGATTCTCAGCGAAGCAGCCATCAGCATGTTGGGGTTGGGTCCCTACGATTCGGTGTCCCTGGGTCAAATCCTCAACAACGCGCAGGTGAGCGAAGGCCTCATCAACGGAAACTGGTGGGTATTCATGCCCGCCGCACTGCTCATCAGCGTACTCACTTTCGCGTTGTATATGATCAACACCTCCATGGAAGAGGTTTTCAACCCGAGGTTGCGCAAATGAACATCGGGGAAAATCAGGGACTTCAGGCAGGTTCCCTTTCGGAAAAAGCGGCTGTATCCGCTTCTGGGTCGGCATCCGCTCAGCCTCTCTTCGAGGTGGAAAATCTTCGCGCCCATTATCGCACCCGTTTCGGTGAAACCATACATGCCGTCGACGGCGTTTCTTTTACCCTGAACGCCGGAGAAGTGCTCGGCATCGCAGGGGAATCGGGTTGCGGAAAATCGACCTTGGTGAGCGCGGCCATGGGCCTATTTCAACCGCCCTTGCATTATACTTCCGGCGCCATCCGACTCGAAGGTGTGGATTTGGTGAAATTGGATAAGGAGTCGCACCGCCGCGACATTTTGGGACGCCGCATCGCCATGATTCCCCAGGGCGCTTTGAACTCGCTTAATCCCACCCGCCGCGTGCGCGATTTCGCAGCTGACGCGGTACTGAGCCACTTTCCCGAAATGCGCCGCAACGACATCAAGGCAAAATTGCGAGAGCGCTTCGCCCGCATCGGATTGTCGGAGCGCGTACTCGATGCGTATCCAGTGCAGCTTTCCGGCGGGATGAAGCAACGCGTTGTCATCGCCGTCTCCACTTTGATGAATCCCAAGGTGGTCATCGCCGACGAATCCACTTCGGCGCTCGACGTTTCGACGCAGAAGTCGGTTATCGAAATGATTTTCGATTTGATGGACAAGGATATCATTTCCAGCATGATATTCATCACGCATGAACTTCCCCTCTTAAGCCATATCGCCAACCGTATCGCCGTCATGTATGCAGGTGAATTCGTGGAAATAGGCGATACGCGTCAGGTCATAGACGATCCCCGCCATCCCTATTCCCAGGCTTTGATGCACTCCATGCTGTTGGCTGAACCGGGAGCGCGCGACGAAAAGCCGGTGACCATTCCCGGCGCTCCCCCGAATCTGCAAGAGCCTCCCGAGGGTTGCCGTTTTTCCGAGCGATGCCCGGTGGCGCGCCAAGGAGTTTGCGAGCTCACGCGGCAGGAATTGATTCCCGTGGCGGGACGTCAGGTGAGGTGCCAATATGCCGACTGAAATCCATTCCGTAAAACCGGTCATTTCGGCCCGGGGTCTCACTTGCGCCTTTGGCCAGGGAAAAGATCGTTTTACCGCCGTCGACGCCGTCGATTTCGAGGTGGCGGACCAGGAAATCATTTCCATTGTGGGAGAGTCCGGTAGCGGAAAGACTACCCTCGCCAAAATGTTGCTGGGCCTGCAAAAGCCGACCGCAGGCGAACTCCTTTTCCTGGATCGACCGGCGGCCAAGGGAGCCGCGCATTGGCGTCTTATCCAAGCCGTATTCCAGGATCCCTTTTCCTGTTTCAACCAGTTCTTCACCATCAAAAGCCAATTAGGCGCGGCCTTCAAACTTTTCGGAAAAAAATTCAGCGAGGAAGAAAAGCGCTGCCGCATCGACGAAGCCTTGCGCGCGGTGAACATGGAACCGGATAAGCTCGAAGGCAAATACCCGTTCGAATTATCCGGGGGCCAGATGCAAAGGCTGCTTTTGGCCCGGGTCTTTCTTATCGAACCCCGCATCCTGGTGGCCGATGAGCCCACGAGCATGGTGGATGCCTGCAGCCGCGCCAATATCCTGGATTTTCTGCTCGATTTGAAAAAACAACGCGGGATGACCATCATTTTCATCACCCACGACATCGGGTTGGCCTATTATGTGAGCGATCGAATTTTTATTATGCATCGCGGGCGCATCGTTGAACAAGGTCCGCCCGATGAGGTGATTCTCCATCCTCGGGATGAGTATACGCGTAGGCTACTGAATGACGTGCCCACGCTGGGTCGCCCCTGGTTTGCACGCTCCAAGCCGAATCGGGGGATTTCTGAGGCTAAGGAAAGTATTTCCGGTTTTTCTTGACTTATTTGGCGGAAAAATCAAACCCATCACTCCGAGTTGCCCACTAAGGGGCCAGGAACCCAAGGGAGATAGCTTGTGAACAAGGCATTGGCGAAAGCCGCGCCCTGGATTTTTTTTAGTGCCTGGATGGGAGCTTCGGCCAACCCCGGACCGGTAGCCGTCGATTCGGCTTTGGCCGGGATGGAGTCCTCGCTTGGTCGCGTCGAGTCCAAAGTACTTTCCACCTTGATGTTCGGCGGCTCCAGCCCCGTTTCTTTCTCGGGAGAGGCGCGCCTTAAAATCCAGGACCATAACTTCACCGATTACCCGCCCTTTCTCACCGATAACCAGACCTGGACCGCCGCCAACTGGGAAGGAAATGAATCTTTCCTCCGGCTGGGCATGGTAGTGCGCCCCAACCGCAATACCGTGCTCTGGTCCAAAATCGGATTTCAGCATACCCTCCCAGGCAACTATCTCAATCCCCAACAAGCACGGATGGGCCCCGATGGATTTACGCCCATCCAAACCCGTCACGATAAGAGTGAGGAAACGGCAAACATTCATGAAGACATGTCGGCGGGCATCGCTTTGCGCACCATACCCGCGTCGTTCTGGTTACGCATGGGTAACGTACTTTGGACCGAGGCCTCACCTCTGACCATTTGGAAGGCGCAACCCCGTACCTTCGCCTGGGATTACCTCCCCTTTGAAGTAGAACAGCCTATCGCGCGCTATTATGAATACAACGTCGCGAAGGGGGAAAAATCCGGACGGGCTGCCTGGAACAAAAAACCCTTCAACGGCGTCAATCTGGAAAGTATCAACCTGCCTGCAGACCTTTATTTCAACTTTCTGTATGCGGGGTTTGAGCGCTACGACAATTTCGAACGTGAATTCATCGATTGGTCCAACGATCTGGGTTATGCGGGGCTCGGCACGGAGGCCAAGGGCCGCGGCATAGGCGATAGCTACCGGCGCGCGATTCATGGGCGGGTGGCACATGCGAAAACCGTGGGAGGGCTGTCCCTGGGCGTGAACTATGCCGGTACGCGTTATCAACCCAGTATCGTGAATCAAACCTTGTGGAGGGTGAACTTCGGTTTGCGGGATACCTTGGTTATCGATCCCGTATCGGGTGCCTCTAGCCGGGTACCTTTAGGAAATGGATTCTATAAGCATGCCAACGTATTGTCTTTGGATTTGCGCGGTAGTATCGGAGACAATTGGCTGTTGCAATCCGACCTGGCCCTAAGCCGACTGGATACCATCTGGCATGACTGGACTCTGGCCGGCCATGCGAGCCGCACCGAATCCCGAGACATCATACCCGCAGCTTATGCTAAAGTGACCAACCTGCACTTTTTTCCGGTGGAAGCCGACTTCGCTTATTTTCCCAAGGGATTCTATTCGCCGTTTTCCTTCGCGGCGCCCATCGACGCTTTCATGCCGTTCGGCGCCAATATGGTAGGCTCGGGGAAATTCATGGCCCGCGGCGAAGGCTCTCCCTATGTGCAAAACATGGCTGGCCTCAAGCTGACCTTGACGCCGTATTCCGGCTTCGGCCATTTTAAAGTCTCCTATGGCCAACACTTTCAACCCGAAGCCTCGCGCGACATATTGTTTTTTCCGCATCGCCTCAACGGGGCAGACTTGAGCTCGGTATTCCAAACCTCGTACAACCGTTGGGGAAACAATCTCGTGGATCACTCCCTGCCGGTCAAATACAATAAGCGCCTGGGGGATGAGAGCTTCCGCGTCAAAGAATATCTCGACCCGCTGGGTCCCGAAGCGGGCGGTCTGCGCAACGACTATCTGACCCTATATGAGGGTTTCGTGCCCTATCAGTCGGTGGCGCAAGCGCAAGGCAACATCGGTGAAACCACCGGTATTTTCACACGCTCGAATTTTGTTCCCGTGAATAAGAAGTGGACCTCCAATTTTGAAGTGGATGCCGCCTACGACGTGGGCCCGCTTATCGGTTATAAACGCGACTTGTTCATGAGCGGATACTTTTCCTTGAATGGCGTAACGACCTCGCCCGCGGCGCTAAGCCTCGACGAATCCGGCGACGATATGTTGTTATGGGGAGCATACCTGCGTTTTGAGCCCGCCATGGCCCTTACCGACAATTTATACATACTGGCCTTGGCCGGTTACGAAAATTGGCGCTCCCAGAAAGCTTATGCCATGGGCCTTATGGGGGTGGAGCATATGCCTATCGATTTTCGCGACTATGCCTACGGAGTCGGATTCGATTGGGATATCGCGCCTCGCGTTGGATTGCATGGCCGCTATAAATGGATGCAACACGATGATGTGAATCTCCCGGTAAATAATTGGAAGGCGCGAGTGATGTCCGCCGAAATCAAAACGTGGTTCTAACGCGGGCTCTTAGGCCTTTACCCGGCGCCTGGTGGCGCCATGAATGCAGCATATGAGGAAGAAAATGAGCGAGACGACGAGACTATCGGTACTGACGGCCCTTGCTTTCGTTATGGCCGGTTTGCCTATGCATGCCCAGAGCAACGCAGACTTGGACGACCGGGTGCGGAGCCTGGGAGATGCGTTGGAAAATCTGGAAGCGAAAGAAGGAATATCGCTGGGCGGGCAGTTCCGCTCCCAATATCTGCATTCTTCCATCGGAGGCGACGGCGCGGTGTCGGACAGGCGCACCGAAGAGACGGTGGAATACACCTCGGTGGATTTCGACATCCGGGCGCGCCCCAATACCGCCACACAGGGTCGCCTGGTCTTCCGTATGCACCAGGATTGGCGCAATTTCTTTTCCGATCTTTCCAATCCCATTTTCTCCCGTTGGATCAGCGTGGACGGAACCGTTAAGGATATGTTCCGGTATAATGTCGGCGATTACAAACAGCGTTATTCTCCGCTCACCCTGTATACTCCCGAAATCAACATGCTCCACGAACCCTATCTTTTCAGCCGCGCCAGAGAAGAAGCCATGCAGGAGGAATTCCTGGGCGATAATAACCGGCTTCTGCAAGGCGTCAACCTCAATTTCGACGCCGCCCTGGCCGGTCCCGAGGGTGGCACCCTGCTGGATGAGGTGCATTTCAATGTGATGGGAAGCCGCTTGCGCAATGTCGTCACCAATGTGGGCGGTGGTAATAAAGTGACATCCCTTATCGAAAGTTCACCGGCCGAAAAATTTCTCTTCGGTTCCAATGCCGAAGTCGTTTTCCTCAAAGGATTGTCCGTCGGCGGCACGTTCATGCATATTTTCGATAAGAAAGGCACCTACGCCGGCACGGGCAGAGCCGATACGGCGGCACAAGGCACCTCCATCATCGGAGGCCGCGGGGGTATTGAAGCGGCCCCAATTTTGAATATCCAGAATTGGAACCTGGGGCTGTCCGGGGAATACGTGCTTTCCCGTGACGATTCCGCCTATTACGAGATGGTAGGCACCGTGGAACAATTGCGGGAAACCTCCATCGACGATGCAGCTTTGCGCGCCGGTATCAATGGAGGCTGGTCGCATAATGACGGCCTGGTAAGTGTCGGGGTCAGTGTGGATTACCTCAGCAACGGCAGAAATTTCCGGAACGAATTAGCCCAATCCCCGAGTTTTCTGGGCCAACGCATTATGAATCTGGATAACGACCCCACCTCCTCTCCGACGTTCGACGCCCGCAATCCCCATTACACCACCTTCGACGCGCTCTACCACCACGTATTCAAGTTTACCCCCAGCCAGGCCACCAACAATTGGCATCAGGCGCCCTTCCGGAAAAATTCATACACCAATTCCATTTTCACCCAAAGCGAATTGGCCCGGCATAACGCTTTACGCCTCGACTCTTCCGTGCAATTGGTAATGCCCTATGGCCCCGCCACCGCCAACCGAGTGGGCATCGATGCCGATCTCGATCTTGGCTTCTGGTCGAATCGAGTAGGCGCAAAGGTCATATTCGCCTCTTTAGAGGAACAGGAAGGTATGCAAGTGGACACTGTGCGTGTTCTGCCCAAAACCCGCTTCGGCCGTATGGGGGGCGGACTTAAATTCGATGTAGCCCGCATGGCGACTTTCATATACCCGTTAGAGCTATCGGGCAGCTTTGTGCGTTCCGAAGGCGAAAACGACGGTTTTTCCGGAGACACGGTTTTCGTAGCGCGCAAATATACCAGCGACATGGTCAATGCCGGCTTTTACTATCAGTTCTGGAAGCGTGCGGCCGTACTCGGCGGTTACCAACGCATAGATGGCCGCCTGAACGCCTCTGCCGTTGAGAGTACTCGTCTGCAGGAAAATCAGGTTGCCGGATTCGAATACAAGGTGGCCGATGGGGCCTACGCGCTTTTCACTCTGGGTCGCATTTCCGCAACCCACGATGAGGCCCGTAAGGATCTCGACTTCTCCCAACTTCTCACCAACCTAACCTTGCGGGTACGCTTCTAGCTTCTCCCGATAACTTTCTCCGCCCAAGATGGAAAAGAGCATTATGAAAGTATCCTGCCACCGCCACCGCAGTCAGAGGATTTTCCAAAATTCCCTTTTGGCGATTATTACCCTGATAGGCATTTTGCTGGTTTCGGCTTGCTCCCTCAAATTCCAGCCTCTCCCGAAATCAACTACCGCCGGATCCGAGGCGAGTGCCGGCGAGAAAGACCCCCGCCTGGTCTACCGGTTTTTCGATGAAGATTTTGTCTCTGGAGGTTATGGCTATACCTATCCAGATGCGTCCAAGATCTATATCCCGGAGGAGTCGGGCCATAATAGCGAGGTCGCGCTGCAATTCGATCTGGACGCCAACGATTTCTCCGGCGGATCCGTCAGCCTGTATAATCTGGTTTACGACATGACTCCTATCCATAGCGGGGGCGCTTTGCAATTCTGGGTGAAAGGCATGCGCGGCGGCGAAATAGCCTGGGCCGCCCTGGTGGATGACGAAACCCGCGATGGAAAAAAGACGGTAGTGCGCCTACCCATCAATGATTTCGGCGGAATCAAAAAGGAATGGACTTTGGTGAGCATTCCACTTTCCGCTTTTGGAAAACGAGGGGTGTATTGGGATCCGAAAAAGCGTGTAGAAGTCCCCCATCCCTTCGATTGGAATATGGTATCGGAATTCCGGCTGGAAATAAAAAAGGGAGAAAATCCCGATTTCCGCGTGTGGGTTGATGATATCTTCGTACTTCGCGATGTCTTCGATTCGGCTCCCCAAAAAGATATCGAGTATTGGGACGATAGGGAAGAGACCGTACCCGGGCCGGTGACGGAAAAACCGGTCGTCAAAACCCTCAAGACTATTTTTTCGGATGCGCTTCCAGCCGGCGCCTTTACTTATCTCTACGGCGGAAAAACTGCCGCCAAAATCCAACCCAGCACCGGCTCCGAAAATGCCGGGGTGTTGGCCCTCTACCTGGACAATGAAGATTATTCCGGTGTTACTCTGGCTCTGGGCCCCAGCGGTAACCTAGACCTTTCCTCCCTGCGAAAAACCAATGCGGGACTGGCTTTTTGGCTTAAGGCCGCGCCGGGAACCAATAAAATCGATGTCGGCCTTTTGGACGACGAATCCGACGGTAAGAAAGTACAGTCTAGGGCGTTATTAGGAGACTTTGGGCAGGTCGATACCTCGTGGAATTATTTCATGATTCCTCTTAAGGCTTTTCCCGATAAGGGGAGGTATTGGGATGCCGAGAAGCAGGCCGAAATTATTTCGGATATGGCCTGGAAAGCCATCAATGAAGTCCGCTTCTCCACCGCCAAATTTGACAATAAAGCCCAGCCCGCGACAATCTATGTCAAAGACATTACCCTTATCGAAGATATTCCCGGCTATGTGGATAAAGCCGAATATTGGGCCGCATTCAAATCCGATCAACCAGACGTTCTCCTTCACGATATCGAATCGGCGAAGGACCAGATATGGCTAACGGGCCATGGCCCTAAGTCCGAAGTCACCGCCAAGGTTGTGCCGTCTAACGATCCAAAATACGGGAAACAATCACTATCCATAACCTACCGCCTTGGCGATTGGTGCGACGTCATGTTCAATTACAAACAACAGAACTCTCCGGTTACACAGCGGGACTGGAATAAACATTGGGGCTTGCGGTTCTCTATTTACACGGAAAAGTTTTATCAAGGCATCACCGTGCAGATTAGCGATTCCGGCGATGAGCTGTTCGTATCCAATACGGGAGGCACCAAGGGCTGGACCGAAGTTTTGGTACCCTTTGAAAGCTTCAACAAGTTTCCTTACTATCAACCTCCGGAGGCGGTTCAAAACGGCCGTTTCGATCTCGACAATGTGGTCCAAATCGATTTCAAGCCCAGTGGGGAAGGAACAAACGGGACTTTTCTAATCGACAACGTATACTTGACCAACAAGCGCGAAATTGAGCGGGCTCCTGTTCCACCGAAAAAAGAAATCATCTTTACCGCCAAGCCGAATCAGACTATCTCCGAAAAAATCAACGAAGGTATTTTCGGTATCAATGCCGCGCTATGGGACGGCGACTTACTCAAACCCGAGACGGAAGCCTATGTAAAGGCGGTCAATCACAAGGTCCTGCGCTATCCCGGTGGATTGCGGGCGGACGATGATAATTGGCAAGAAGTATTGGCTAAAAAAGATTTTATGGTCGATACCGACGAGTTCCTGGAATTCGCGAAGAAGACGGGAAATACCGCCATGATAACCGTGAATTTCGGCAAGGGCACTCCGCAGCAGGCCGCCGAATGGGTCGAGCATGTGAATGTGAAACGGAAAGCGGGCGTCCGCTATTGGGAAGTCGGCAACGAGCTTTACGGCGATTGGCATCCCAATGTCACGACGGGCGACGATTACGGCAAACGCACCGCTGAATTCATCAAAGCCATGAAAGCGGTGGATCCCGACATTCTGGTCGGAGTGGTCTGGGTGCTCGACGGCAAATGGAATGAGGAGGTCTTCGCCCATACCAAGGATTTGGCCGACGCGGTAATCGTTCACCACTATCCTCAGCATACGGGTCAGGAGAACGATGCCGCCCTTTTGGCGGCTCCTCAAACCCTGGATTACATTCTTCCGAGCGTGCGCAGGCAAATCAAGGAGTTTGGCGCCAAAGACCGCCACTACGAAATCTGGCTTACGGAATGGAACTCCGTTGATTTCGAGCCCGGTCCCCAAACCCTTTCACAGGTAAACGCTCTCTTCGTGGCGGATTATCTCGGAATGCTGACGCGCCATAATATCGAACAGGCTTCCTATTGGGATATTCATAACGACATTACGGACCAAGGCGGCGACTATGGTTATCTCTCCCGTACCGGCGCCCCGGATGGCGACAACGTTCCCCGGCCTTCGTATTTCGCCTTCAAATTGGCCAGCGAAAGTCTGCGCGGAAGGCTGGTCGATTGCGCTTCGGATGATGAAAACGTAACCTGCTACCTCTCCGAAAAAGACGGAAAGCATGCGATGCTGGTAGTCAATAAGTTTCCGGCTACTGACGCGGTGGTAACTTTGAAAATTCCCGGCGTGGCGGGAAAGGCGACGATGAAACAGCTACGCGAAGATAATGCCAAAACCGGATATGCGGTCTCAACCATAACCGTCAAGGACGGAATGAAGCTCACTTTTCCCCGTTATTCCATAACCTCCATAGTTTTGGAATAGTTCTACAATGGTTTGGTGCCTGGGATCCTCGGGCGACCCTCCCTGATTCGGCGCCGGTGCGATGGTTGCTATTCCTTCGCGTCGGCCTTTGGGAAATCCGGCTCGTCGCCTCCGGTTAATCCCGCTTGTTGCAAAAACTCAAGGGTTTTTTCCAGCAATTCGGGGGGCGGCTCATTCAGACTGCGGAATTCACTCGCGTCGGCGGCGGCTTTGTAGAGTAATAAATATTCGCGGCAGCGCTTACACAGCGAGATATGGGCCTCGAAACGCATGACCAGCCATTGCGATGGCAAGTTGCCTTCCGCATAATCGTAAATAAAATCGGCGATGCGCTCACAGCGCATGAAAGCCATACCCAGCAAACCTTTCATGCCGCGCTTTTCCCCTTGCCGTTTTCCGTTCGACCGTGCATCAAGTCACGCACCTTATCCACAATGGCTTGGCGGGATCGGTGCAGTCGGACTCGCACCGCTACGGGGGAGATTCCCAGAATTTCCGCCACGTCCTCCCCGGATAACCCTTCGATATCGCGCAAAAAATAGATTTCAAAGGCCGACGGGGGTAACAACGCCACCGAACGCGCAATCAAGGTGCGAAGTGCGGATTGAAAAACCACTTTGTCCGGCGGTAACTCCCAGGGGGTCGATTTGTCCCAATCGGCCAGGTCGAGCGAACCGGGGGTTTCCGGCGCCGGATGCGATTCGTCGAGCTCAAGCATACGGCGATGCTTATCTCCCAAGCGATCGCAGACTTTATTGTGAGCCAACCCGTAAATCCAGGTGGTCAGCTTCGATTTTCCCTCGAAGCGGGGTAGGCTTTTATGTACGCCTAGGTAGACCTCTTGCAAAACTTCCTGACCTTCGTCATGGGAGGAAATGAATTTGCGGATATAGTTCATAAGCGGACCATGCGTAACTTCGACCAAACGCTTGAAGGCTTGCTGGCGGACAGAGCCCGTTTCACGCAGGCTTTCCAAAAAGGAGGCCTGATTCACTTCATCGAAGGGCTGAGGGGGGTCGGTTTCTCGGTTACCCGACAAGTCCACCCCCTCGACGGATTCCACCGACCCGCCGGGGTCCCTATCAAGTTGCTGCATGTAAGTCTTTCATCCTCTGAACAAGTTACTCTCTATTTCGCCGGAGGCCAAAACCGCAAAACCGCTAAAATCGAGTTAAAAGCAGGGTGGATTTGAATTTAGCCATAACTTGTTAAATTTCCGGGTATTGGAAAAAGCTCGCCCCCACCGGTTATCGACGGGTGGAGCCGAAGCCTTATTTTCTAAAGGCCGTTACCAGGCCGGGAAAGGAAAATTACTGCGATGAAATTAATGGTTTTCTCGGAAAACAACAGCCTACGGAAACAGGTGGAAGATTTGCTGACTTCCACGCCCCACAATTTTGAAACCTTCAATTTGCAGTCCATTTTGTCGCGCGAAAAAGCCGCCGGATTCGATGGACTCCTTATCGACCATGAAAGCTGGCAGCGATGCACGGTGCTTTTCCGTTACTTCGGCGTATTGGATGTACTTAACGGTAAACCACTGTTGGTGATGAGCAAATCGAAGAAACTTCCGGGAATGAAAATGCGGAGCGGTAAGGCTCCCACCTTGCATGCCACTTTTCCTTCCAATACGGACGATTTCTACACTGCTCTGCAGCAAATGTCCAATTCGCTCGTAACGGCGTGAATTCAGACCGGCCGCGCGATGCGCGACCCGATAAAAAAAAGGAGTGGTTCAGAACCTGGTTCGGACCCTCCTACAAGTCCATCTATTCCCATCGAGACCGCTCCCAGGCACGGACCCAGGTTAAGTCCGTGCTTCACGCGACGGCCCTTCCGCTTCACGCCCGAGTTCTCGATATTGGGTGCGGAGCAGGGCGGCATTTGCAGGCCTTTCGTGACGAGGGTTTTGCGGATTCCCTTGGCTTCGATTTGAGCCATACCCTTCTCCTGGACGCCTTGGCAGCCGGCCTTAAGGTGGCCAGAGCGGATATGCGCAATTCCCCTTTCCGCGATGGTACTTTCGACTTGGTTACTTGCTTTTTCACCTCCTTCGGATATTTCGAAACCCAGGAGGAAGATCGCAACGCCTTATGCGGATTCGCCAGGCTGCTGCGTCCTCATGGCCGGCTTTTCCTGGACCTTATCAACCGTGATTTTCTGACCCGGGAATTCGTACCTTACGACGAGAAAGTAAAGGGCGACATGACGGTGACGCAGAAAAGACGTCTGGACGGATCGGTGATCATCAAGGACATCGAGATATTCCGGCAGGGCGAATTACTGGAAGTCCATCAAGAAAGGGTGCGGCTTTATTCCTTGCAGGAATTCGAATTGATGGCCGAGAAGTGCCGGCTGAAATTGGAATGCCTATTCGGTTCCGAACGGGGAGAGGCCTACCACCCGGAAGAATCGCAGCGTATGGCCATGCTCTTTAAACCGGTACTATGAGGCGGCTTTTCCCATGAATATCCAACGTCACGCCGCCGTTTCCCCGGAAACGGGAGGAGAGTCGTGGGGCGCCTCTGCCCTGGCCGGGCTTTTCGGGGGCCGCACGTTATTTTCCCCGGAAGCGCTCGAACAACGTACCCGGTGGATTCTTTCCCAAAACTACGCATGGCCCTTGTTGGAAAAGCTTTTCCAGGAGGAAATCCCCCTCTCCGATTGGAGTGCTCCGCAAAAAGCCAACCTGGAAGCCGTACGGGAAGGGCGCTGTGTTTTTTTGATGACGGGCCAACAGCCCGGTTTGCTCGGTGGCCCCCTACTGTGGCTTTACAAAGCCCTCACTTGCGCGCGACAAGCGGCAACGCTCACCGCGCGCCTCGGTCTGCCGGTGGTTCCGATTTTCTGGGTAGCCGGGGATGACTCCGACTTGGCCGAGTGCAATCATGTCGAATTGTTGGAAATGGCTCCCTGGTCCCATCCCAAAGTACTGGCGCTCGACTTTCCCGATCCGGAAAGGCTGCTACCGGTATCCGAACGCCGCATCAGCTCCTCGCAGCTCGAATCCCTGCTCCGCAAGGCCGAAAAAGTCTGGTCCCCGGAAGTATTGACCTCCATCCAAGCGTGTTACCGGCCCGGTCTTGACCTGGCGCAAGCCTTCACCCGTCTGGCGCAGCGCTACTTGGCGAAGGAAGGGGTGCTGTTCGTAAATGGTTACTCCGCGCTCTTCCGGCAAATGGCGCGACCCCGGCTGCAAGAAGTGGTATTCGGCTGGCGGCGCATCGAAGCAGGTCTTGCAGCCGGCACCCGCAGTATGGTCACCGCCGGTCTCAAGCCGCAACTCCATTTGCCGGACGGACTCGTGCATGCCTTCGATCTGTCTTCCGGGGTTCGCCGCCGTCTGCAAGTCCACTCGGGGGCCAAAAACTCCGATGTTTTTTTTCTGGCCGGAAATCCCGACCGGCCCTTATCCAGCGAGGAAATGGGACGACTTGATTTGAGCCACGATGTGGTTTCCCGAGCCATGGTAGCGGACTCCGTGTTTCCCATTGTGGGCCATGTATTGGGTCCCAGCGAACTCAAGTACTTCGCCCAAATGCGACCGGCTTTCGAAACCTTAACGGGTGACTTTCCTCTGGTGGCTCCGCGGATGTCGGCCACTCTCATTCCTTCCGATACCATGGCATCCTTGGGGGCCAAGGGTTTTTCTCCGGAGGAATTGCCCCGACTGAAACCTTCCCTCTTACAGGCACACCTCAAAGAAAAACTTTGGGTGGAATCTTCGCATGGAAAAACCTTTCAGGAAGACGACTGGCGGGAAGTCCTTCGTCCTTGGGAGCGAGCGCATTTCACCCGTTTTTCCCAAGCGGGTCCGATGGAATACCTGTCCCGCAATATCGAGAAGGCTTGGAAGGGTTATGTCGACTCCCTTAAAAACACCGTCTATCGCGAAGAACGGCAAAAATTCCGGGACCTTTTCGCGCAATTGCGCTGGTTGGGGAATGGATTGGGACAGGATCGCTATATGAATATTCACTCCCTTCTCAATGCCTTGGGGGAAGACGGCCTTGAACGTTATCTGGCTGAGTTGGACCCGATGAGTTTATCGGAGCAAATTTTCAGTTTCAAAGACGGATAACCGCTGCAACGCAGAAGTACTTGCTTCCCCGTAGCGGTCCGACACAGGAGACACGAATGCCTCGTATGCAAACAATGGATTTCATGGCGGTTGGCGCCCACCCCGACGATGTGGAATTGGGCGCGGGCGGCACCCTGCTCAAACTCAAAAGGTTAGGGCGCAAAGGCGTGCTTATCGATATGACCGACGGCGGATCGGGTACGCGCGGCAGCTCCGATGTACGTGCGCGCGAGGCTTCGGCGGCGGCTAAACTGCTGGGAGCGGAACGGGTTTGCCTGAACCTTCCCGATGCGCGTATCGAGGACGATTGGGAAACCCGGCGTGCGCTAATCGAGGTAATCCGGAAATTCCGACCGAAGATTATCATTACCCACTTCGAACGCGAAGAGCATCCCGATCATATCCGTACCGCCCACCTCGTCAAAGAATGCCTCTATTTGGCGGGGCTTTCCAAATTGGAGGTACCGGGAAAACCCCATCGGCCGGAGCGCTTATTTCAATTCATGGGTCTGGTGCATTTCGAACCCGCTTTTTGCGTAGACATTTCGGATTTTTGGAAGGAGAAAATGAAGCTGATCGATTGTTACCAATCGCAGTTTTTCGGCAAAGCCGCGGCGAAGTTCGCGGGGAAAACCGACCTCTCTCAGCCCGGTTTTTTGGAGCACCTGACTGTGCGCCATAGGTATTGGGGCGGACGCATCAAGCGCTCTTTCGCGGAACCGTTTTACTGCGCGGAAATGCCCGAGATAAATGATATCACTGCCTTGGGAGGGGCGAGATTCGCATGAAAATTGGAGTAACCTGTTATTCGACCTATGGGGGCAGCGGGGTGCTGGCTTCCGAACTCGGTAAATTCCTGGCCAAACGAGGCCACGAGGTGCATTTCATCACTGCCGAAATTCCCTACCGCCTGCAAAGGGATTTTCAGGAGCGCATCTACTTCCATAGCGTGGACATGGAAAACTACCCGCTTTTCGAACATCCTCCCTACGACTTGGCCCTTGCCTCCAAGATGAAAGACGTGATTCTGTCCGAAAACCTGGATTTGCTGCATGTGCATTACGCCATTCCCCATGCGATTTGCGCCTATCTCGCGGCCGAAATGGTTAGGCCTCGCCGAATTCCCATTGTTACCACGCTTCATGGTACGGATATTACCCTGGTTGGCCGGCAAAAAAGCTTTTTCGATATCACCCGGTTGGGAATCAACCGTAGCACGGCAGTTACTGCAGTTTCCAACTACCTGAAACAGGAAACGGATCGCATTTTCTATCCGGAAACGCCGGTGGAGCGCATCCATAATTTCGTGGATCCCGATCTGTTCCGCCGTTCGGTCGGAGCTTGCCACCGGAGTAATTTTGCCCGGCCCGACCAAATCCTCTACATCCATATTTCCAATTTCCGGCCGGTGAAGCGCATTGAGGACGTGGTCCGGATTTTCGCGCGGGTGCGCCAGGAAGTCGACGGAGTGCTCTTGATGGTGGGTGAAGGACCCAAATTGCTGGATGCACAGGAATTGGCGAAAAGCCTGAACGTGACGCCTTACGTGCGTTTTCTGGGTAAACAGCAGGATATCGCCGCCATACTCGGTTGCGCGGACGTATTGCTGTTCCCTTCCGAAGTGGAGAGTTTCGGCTTGGCTCCCCTGGAAGCCATGGCTTGCGAGGTTCCCGTAATCGGTTCGAATTCGGGAGGTATGCCCGAGGTGGTCAAGCACGGTAAAACTGGATATTTATCCGCCGTGGGGGACGTGGATAGCATGGCCCGCCACGCAGTCGATTTGGGACGCGATGCGGATTTGCGTATCGGCATGGGACGTGAGGGCCGTCGGGTCGCGGAAACCGAATTCCACCCCGACATTCTGGTACCGCAATACGAGAAAATCTACCAAGAGGCGTTGCAGCGGGCGGAATGATTTCGGGAGACCTGCCCGAGGTGGTCAAGAACGGAAAAACTGGGTATTTATCTGCAAGTCGGAATTCCACTCCGACAGCATCGCACCGCAATACGAAAAATTCTGCGCAGAGGCGCTACACCAGGCGGGCTGACCCGATACGGATGAACCGGATTCGGGGATTCCGCTGTGTGCAAGGGTTAAGCATGGCTGTATTCGAAATCAATTCCCCGCTCCTCAAGGTCGGGGTTTTTCTTTGGACCGCGAGCATGACGAATTGGGCGCGAGCCGAATTGAGTGGCCGCGTAACCGATATGAACGGCACTCCGCTGGCGAATGTGACGGTGGAACGCATCGGCCCAAGACAAAGCGTTATAACGGACGAAGAGGGTAAATACTTCTTTTCGAAAAGGGTCTCTTACCGGTCGGACCCCGTTCCTAGTTCCCCACCTTCGTTGCTAAGGGGGCGGTTTTCCCCTATTTTGGTTAACCGATCCGAAAAAGAGAATTCGGATTTCACCGATATCCAGGGGAAACGGCAAACACCGGGAAGGAAATTCCAAAAACGGGAGGAAGGAAACTCCGAACTCATCCGGTTGTCGCATTCCGCCGTGCCGCTCAAGTCTCCCGCCTCCGCGCACGATTCCCTGCACTTCAATATCCAGGGGTATGAAGACGCGGTATTCCCTGTTTCCGGCACCGGATCCGGGCCGTTGCCCGACATACGCCTGAAGCCCGGATTGTCATTCGAACCCTTTTTTACCGGATCGGGTGTCATCACCGATTTCGTCACAGGCAAGCCGGTTCGGATAGCCAAGGAGAACATGTACCATGTCCTGTATCTTGGCGATGGATATACTCAACACGACATCCGTGCTGGCCGCTATCGCGCCGATGCGAAGCGGTGGTACGACGACGTCTTCCGTTTGGCGCCGCTCAATTCTTTCAAAGAGGCCTTCGTCATCTGGACCTTGCCCGTGCCTTCGCCGAACCGTACCGGGCAGGGCGCCACTTATTTCGAAACCCCTTTCGGGGGTTCATGGGGTAATAAAGGAGTTACTGCGCGCAGGATTTGGGAACTTCTCGACCGTCATCCCTTCAAGCCCAAACACTTCGATGGGGGCACTGCGCGCAATTGGGTGGTGCAAATGGCCGTGTTGGATCCCCAAGCCGGGCGCAGCGGCTTCTCCGGTCATGCCAGTACCCATTTCAACCCCAAGAATCACCACGAGGCGGTGCAAACGGCGCTTGCCCAAAGCCACCACCATGAATTTTTGCATTCTTTCGGTCGCCTGGCGGATGAATATCATCATCGGGGCCATCGAGGCGCGCGATTCAGTAAAACAGCCAATGTGACTCCGGAAAACCGTTGCAATAAACTGCCTTGGAAACACTTGCTTTATGGGAGCGAATTCAACCCGGGCGCGGATTCACTTGTGGGAGCCTTCGGCCATCCCGATAAAGCCCGCTTCCACTCGGAGTTGAAATGCTTAATGAACGGCTCCCATCAGAATTCCGAAATATACGGGGGATCCGATTATCTGCGGTCTCCGGACCGGTTATGTAATTGGTGCCGCGAATTGGCGATGTTCCGCCTCTACCATGGCTTGGGGCTGATTCCTGGCGGTGCCGGCGAGGCTTTTGCCCTGTGGGAGAAAGATTACCGGCGGCCTTTTTGGGAAGCCTTCCCGTTTGCGGTCCCGGGCATCTTGCCCCAGACCAACAGTGAGGGACACAAGTGGTTTATGAATTGCGTCGCCGCGGATTAAGAGTGCCTAACAGCTACTTCTCCAGCTTTCCCTTGGTGGATGGCACTCCTGCGACTCGCTTGGATGGCGATAGAGCCATGGCCAGAGCCCGAGCGAAGGCCTTGAAAATGGCCTCGATGGCGTGATGGGTATTCGCTCCCCGCAAAAGGTCAACATGGAGGTTCATTTTCGCATGTTCGGCCAGGCTTTGGAAAAAATGCGGAACCAGTTCCGTATCGAGATTCCCCGCCTTGTCCGCTCCCAGGGGTGCGTTCCAAACCAGGGCGAATCGGCCACTCAAGTCCAGGGCGCATCGGCATAAGGCCTCATCCATCGTCACATAGTAAAAGCCGTAACGCTCGATACCTGTTTTATTGCCCAAGGCTTGCGCCAAGGCTTGGCCCAGGCATATCGCGATATCTTCGACGGAATGGTGCATGTCGATATGCGTATCCCCCTTGCAGGTCACGGAAAGACCCACTCCGGCGTGCTTGCGTAAGGCATCGAGCATATGGTCGAGAAATCCGGAACCGGTATCGAGGTTGCCTTCGAAAGAATGGTCCAGATCCAGCAAGACGCGAATATCGGTCTCCTTGGTTTTTCGTGAGATTTCCGCTTTCCGCATAGAGGCTCCTATTCAGAATCGGTCTGGGCGCCGGGTTGAGACTTATTCTGCGCTAATCGGGGAGGGAATCTTTTTTCCAAGGCCTCTTGAAGCCGGCGGATTTTTTTTTCGAGGCCGTTCACGCTTAGGCTCAAAAACAATACGCTGAGTATGAGGAGAGGGAATATGAGAAGCAACAGCCAGGCGGCCATAATCAAATCGGGTTGACGGTGTCGTTGAATATCTTGAAGTTTTTCTGAGTCGGTACGAAACGCGCAGATCCCGAAATGACTTGCAGGGCCGAGGCTACATCCGTGTAGACGAATATGGTGTCCTCCCGCGGAATCTGCATCTGCTTGCCGATACGCAAATAGGCGTTATAGTCGGGCTTGCCCATCCTAACGATGCGGACCTGTACGCTGTCGCGCAGGGGGCGAATGGTTACTTTCTCTCCGACTTCCGCATTCCGCGACTGGGCGGGTATGCTATCCTGGACAAGGGTATCGGAGTCGGGGGCCAAAGAGGTTCCCTCCAAGGCGGTATCACCTTGATCCAACAGCGAATCCAGTGGCGCGGGGCCTGGATTCAATTCCGGTTCCTGTCCGCTTCGGTTTAAAAGGGTGATGAGCAGCACGAGAATGGCCAAGGCGATGAGGATGGCGAAGAATACCTGTCTATGCACCACCCGGTACTTCGGTCCCTGATCGAGATAAGGTGCGGCCTGGACCGCGGCGGGAGAAGCACCGACTTCACCGTTATAGCGCGCGATCACCGCCTGGGAGTCGAGGTGCAGGTATCGTGAGATGGATCCCAATAGCGCGCGAATATAGGGGTCGCCCGCCAAATGGTGATATTGTCCACTTTCGAGGGCTTCCAGCACCGTGCGGTTGACGCGTAGATCGGAACAAAGCTTTTCGGCGTCGACGCCTTTGGCTTCCCGGGTTTTGCGCAGCCACTGGCCGACCTTTTCTTTGCCGGATTCGCCGTCCGTCGACTTGGGATTGGGATTGTTTTCGCTCATGTTGGCTTCGTGATCGTCCGTGTGAAAGAATCGAGCAGCCTGAGGGTAAGTTGAACCGGCAGACCCATAACATTATAAAAACACCCGTTGACCTTCTCAACCAGGGAGGCGCCTCGACCTTGTATGCCATAGGCCCCCGCTTTGTCCATCGGTTCGCCGGTTTTAACGTATTCTTCGGCTTTTCGGCGGTCGAAGGGGGCGAAAACCACCTGTGATTTTTCACTTCCGGCCGCGAATATTTTTCCTTTATACGCCAATGCCACTCCCGTTATCACGGTATGCTCCCGATTATTCAGAGCGAGCAGGGTTTCGACCGCTTCCTCGGTGGTGCGGGGTTTGCCCAGGATGCTATCCCCCAGCAAAACGATGGTATCCGCGCCCAGCACGGGCAAGGTAGTCTCCGGTGTGCTCACGGAGAGCGCTTTACCGCGGGCCAGTCTTTCCGGCAAAGTTTCCGGGTCGCCCAGCATATCCTCCTCGAATCTTGGATCCTGGGAGGTAAAGGAAATGCCCAGCATTTCCAAGATTTGCTTTCTTCTCGGAGAGAGGCTGGCCAGAATCAATTGCGACAATGCGATCCCTTCTTGGGCTAGGTCGGGGCAAAATCTAGTTATCACGTAGGCTTAAGTGGGAATTCTTTCTTCACTCCCCCAGACGTCGGGTGCGCGTATCGCTGGTTTCCAGCTTGAGATCCGGTAAATCCCGCAGGCGAATGAGAAATCGCCAGCCTTCGGAAATACCCACCGGAGTCCAACTGAACTCCATGTCCCAACAGCTGATGGTGCGTAGGAATCCGAAACTATGCTTGGTAAAGGTGCCTTCCGAAAAATTGTAGTCGGTTGCATAACTCATGTCCCAGCCGGGCGTCGGGTTTAGTTTGATGCGGGCATCGGCCTGGTGCGTGCGGGTCAAACGGAAAACGTCCGGAGCCACCCGGTTGGCACGGAAGTCGAAGCTGTAATTCAATCCTGCTGACCAGGGGCTTTGGGAAAACTTTTCGGACGGGAGGCCCGCGTTGGTTTCTGCGCGCGCGCCCGTATTGAAATCGCCGCCTACCGTGATTCCTTTTCGCCAATTGAAACCGTAGGAAGTGAGCAGGGGAAAAATGACTTGATCGCGAATCGCCGGATCGGTTTCGAAAGGGTCGTATAAGGAATGGGTGGTGTTTAAGGTGAAGGGAATGGTCGGCGTGAAATAGGCGGTGAAGGAGCTGGAAATGTCGGCCCATTCCCGGTCGCGGGCGAAATTATAATTGGTCGAAGAATTTGCGGACAAAACCTTCATGGTTTTCGCGGGCTCGGCCTTCTTGTCCGCGCCTCCGGCCAGTTTCATTTCCACTTCGTTGCCCAGTTGGAAGCCGACCGTACGTTCTTCGGCTTGATAGGCAGTGCCTCCAATTTTAGGATGGGGATAATAATGGGTGTTCGAGTCGAGTTCGGGGGCGAAAAGGAGGCCGATTTGGGGAATCACGGTATGGCGGATGCCTTCCACGGCGCCGAACCAGGGATTTGCGCCGGCCATGGCGATTCCGTATAGGCGCGTATCCAGATCGAAGCCTGTGTTGAAAAAGGAAAAATGATCGCCCAATCGCCCCGCGCCCGGATCGTAGTCGATTTCGGGCAATCCCGCCGGGTCACGCGAATGCAGGCTCCATATCTGCCGGAAATTGGCGGAGGGAGTGAGGTTGATGTAATTCCCCAGCTGATACTTGCCTCGCAGCCCCGCCTGGTGCGTATAACCGACATAGACGTTGCTGTCGGGTGGACTTGCGCCGATTTCGGGGCGCTGAACCTGATTGACGTTAAAGCGGTTGTCATAGTTGAAGTTCAGTTTGTGGTACCACCTTTCCAAGTTGGGTTCCACGTCGTCAATCCAATCGGATCGCGCCATGGAAAACAGCGGCCCTCCGGCGCGGAAGGTAAAATCCGGAATGCTTCGATCCACCAAATCTTCCGCCAGGTTATGGTCCTGGTTCAGGTTGAGATTGAGGCTTGCACCCATCCAATCGAATTGGCGCCGATAGCCCAGGTTTGCGTTTGCCGTCTGCCGGACTTTCTCTTCCTCAGTTAGGGCATTCTGGTCAACCACCCGGCTGTCGGATTGAAAGCGACCCCCGCCTTTGAGAGTCTGACGCCCATCGGGGGTAATGCTCTGGTCGTGGGTGAAATCGGTATGCCATCCCGAATTGGCGGGATTGAATTCACTGATATAATATTTGCCTCCCAGGCTTCCGGTCAGCCTGTAACGTCGGCTATACCGATAATCCCAATTCAGGTTGGTTTTGTCGAAAGTGCCGGACTCTCCTTCGATGATGTCTCCGCTCAATTGCAAGTCCATGTATTCGCTGGTGGCCCAGTAAAACCCCATGCCCAGCAAATAAAAACCCTGGGTTTGATCGCCTCCGAATTTCGGCTGAAGGAGGCCCGATCGCCGCCCCTTCCCCAAAGGCAGGTACATCATGGGAAGTACGGCTACGGGCACCTCCTGGATGTTCATGACGATGGGCCCCGAAAGGGCTCGCTGGTTGGGCTCCACAATCATGCGTCGGCTGTAAAAGTAGGTGTCGGTCGGATCTTCGCAGGTGGAGAAGCAGCCTCGAGCGATGTAGATCTCTCCACTCGGTTGGCGCCTGATTTCCACTCCCGTGAACATCTCCCGGTCGCGCCGGGAGTAGCCATAATAGATCTCGCCCACCTTGGTTTTCAGGTTGTAACGCATTTTCTCACCGTAAATGGGAGGGTTGCCGACATCAGTCACCACAGGTCTACCCATGGCTTCCACCAGGTCGCGATCATTGAAAAACAGGATGGTATCCGCTCGCAGTTGCGAGCCCCTATAGGTGAGCAAGGCCTTTTCGGTCAGAGAAAAGCTGTCGTTGCGGTATCGGATACGGTGGGCGGAATAGGTTACCGTATCCGCCAAGCTATCGTTTGCGGATCGGACCGCAGCCGAATCGGCGGCGAGGCGCACGGAATCGGCGACAACGGCGGGCGGCGCGTCGACGGGTGTCAATGCCTGGCCAAAAGCGCCGGAGGCGAGCGCCAAAAAGGCGAAAATTATGCCAGGCCACCCACTCCCGGGCTTCCCGGTCCGCCACGAATTATGCGTAATCAACCCCTATACCTTATCGCCGGAGGGCAACAAAGTATAAAAATCGGCTTTTTGAAGAGAGTCTGAAACGCTTTGCGGGAGTCAAAGAAGTTTAAGACGCTCTTCGGGAGAGAGCAAGGTTACCAAGCGGACGGCAAAATTCTCGTTGATGACGGCAACTTCGCCCTTGGCCATGGCTCTGCCGTTGATGACGACGTCGACAGGTTCACCGGCGAGTCTTTCCAGTTTGACGGTTTGCCCGGGAGACAAATCCAGCAATTGCCGCACCGTCATTTGCTTGTGACCCAGTTCCAACGAAAGGGGCAGACTGATATCCTGGAGTTGATCCATGGTCAGTTTTTTCCGGCTGGAGCGCCGGTATTCCCGGTTATTTGTGGCCATAATCCGAATTATACCCCATTTCGCGGGAAGAAGCCAAAGCGGCGGCGCTCCGTCTTCATTCTTCCAGAATGGATAGGAAGACCCGGGCTTTATCCATTTCCTCCCGGCAGCTTACCCCGAACTCTTCCAGTTCCACAGCGTCTTTTTCGAACCGGACCGCCATATCCGGATCGAGGTTATGGCTCAAATCGGCATCATGGGCTCCTAGTGGGAAAAGCACATGGGCCATGGCATTGGCAACGTGGACGATTTCCCACAGATAGGGAGTCGATGACGGCCCACCGGATCGGGAGGGAGGGCTGGTGGCTTCCGCCAAAGCGGGCTGGTGGTGGTATTCAATCGCCAGGCACAACTCTGCCGGAAAATTCCAGGCTCTGGCCAGCCATGCCCCCATATCCTCATGACTGAAGCCTAAAAATTGCAATTCCGCTTCACGCTGGGAAGCTTGTCCCAGCGGGGCCTGGACGATGATTTTTTCCCAGGCTTCGCCCAGATATTGGGTTATGACCAAGCGGCCGATGTCGTGAAGGAGCCCGCCGATGAAGGCCTCTTCCGCGTCCAAACCATTTTCACGGGCCAATATTTTGGCGGCCGAAGCCGTTGCGATGGAATGCTCCCAAAATACCCGCAAATCAAAATGCGGATTGACTTGGGTTTGTTTCAGCGATTGTAAGACCGAAGTGGTCAGCACGAGATTGCGCAGGGTATGGTGTCCCAAAATGACTACCGCCTGAGAAATGGTACCGATGCGACCTGGAAACCCATAAAAGGCGGAGTTGACCAGTTTGAGCATTTTCGTGGCGAGAGCGGGTTCGGCGGAAACGGCCCGTCCGATATCATCGGCGGTGGTGCGCGGATCTTGAAGCAGGCGGATAAGCGTGGCCAGGATTTCGGGTAATGCCGGAAGGTCGCTGATGGAAGCGATGGTTTTCTGAAGAATCTTTGCGGTTTGGGACACACGGCCTCCGGGAGGGGCATCCCTTGAGAGGGATGCCGGTATGCGGATTATTTTAACGCTGATCGGGAGAGACAAGCAATCGAAAATATAGGAGAATGGTAGCGGAGATTCCCTCTCGGAAAAACGTTCGACCCGATGCCCATGCGAAATCAATACCCTCGCGGCTGCTTGCAAACGGCGCTGTTTTTGTTTTTGGCTTCACCAGCCGCCGCCGATAAGAGCCAGGATGTCTTGCGCGCTTTGGGAAGCGGGTTCGGCAAGGCCAGCACGACTTCAATTGTGATTACAGGCATACTTCTGATAGGTGCCTTGGCCGGTCTTACGATTTGGGAGATCTCCCGGGCGGGGAACCGGAAGAGGGAGCGCCAAGCCGTGGGCTGGCGCTATTTCTCCGAGTTGGCGCAACGCAGAGGCCTTACCGCGGGCGAGTCCGATGTGCTGAAGCGTATCGTAGAAGCCGGTGGGCTTACCAGCGCGGACATGATTTTCGAATCGGCCCATCTGTACGAAGACGCGCTTTGGGCTTATCTGGAAAAAATTTCCTCCAAACTGGAAAAGGAGCCTCTGCATTATGTGCAGTTGAGGGGATTACGCTTGAAATTGGGGTATGCAAGGTTACCGCCTGAGGTACCGTTGACCGGCAGCCGTCAGTTCGATGCGGGCATGTCGATTAAAATCGTGCTACCTGGGGGAGACGAGGAAAGTGCCGTCCAGGGTTCGATTCTCGACGTGAATGAAAAGAATTGGGCCGTTGGCTTTGAAGACAAGGGCCTAATCGAAAAAGCCTCGCCCGGATCCCTGCTCGGGGTATCCCTCATACGGTCGGGTGACGGCGAATACCGTGCAAATGTGGCCATTCAGGGATTTAAGGTCAGTGAGGGAGTGGTTTATGTCGAGCATACGCGGAAGCTGGAGCGTAAGCAATTACGCAATTGGGTTCGCGTGGATGTGAACATTCCTTGTCGGGTTACGGTAATCCGTATGCATGCGGAATTCGACGATTCGGACCTGCCCGTGCGGGGAGAGGTTTTGGAGGGCCGGCTTATCGACTTGAGCGGAGGGGGTGCTTGCGCCCGGTTCCCCTCTCCTTTGCCTAAAGGTTGTCAGCTTTCCCTCAATTTCGATTTACCGGGAACCTCGCTGCGCGGGATCCGCTCCCAGGTCATGCGGTTTACGGTGAGCAACCGGGGTGGACGCGATCATTTCGAGCATAATCTGAAATTCGAATCCCTCGAAACGGCGGCGCAGGAAAAGGTGGTGCGGTACGTGTTCGAGAAACAGCGGGTTGATTCGCAGCTGAAAGGCCCCGTTCCGGAAAGTTGACGCGGAGGTCATTGATCTTCCCCGGGCACCGGTGATATAATTCTTGGGCGAAGGTTTTTTAAAAATTTAAGGATTGGGCAGATTTTGGGAATCAAGCAAAAAATCCTGAATATGATCCAGGGCGAGCCCTATACGGTCGGCATTGATGTGGGCAACTACAGCATCAAAATCGCCAAGATCGTGCATAAGCCCTCGGGACCCATGCTGGCCGGCGCCGGAATCCACGTTCTCAAGCCGGGCACCATCGTCGGAGGTGAAATCAAGAACCGCGACGATCTCCTGCAATCCCTGATATCGCTGGTGCACCGTATCGAGCCATCGGGAAAAATCAAGGAAGTCTTCCTTTCCCTGTCCTGGTCCTACGGCGTGATTGCGGATCGAGTTCGTTTGAAGAGCAACAAACTTGAATCCGACGAAGAGCTCATCCTGATGGAAGCGGGACAGCGCAGCCCTTTCGACGTGGATAACATCACGCTGGACTATAAAGTCCTTTCCAAAGACGATGAAAGCGGAGAAATGGAAGTCCTTCTGGTGGCCGCTAAACTGCAGGTGATGCAAGGCTATATCGACTTGCTCTATGAGGCGGGCTTGCGGCCCGTGGTTATCGACGTCGACGCCTTCTCGGTAACCAATGCCTACCTGCTGACCGCTCCGGCTGAAGACGCGGACAAGGTGGTTTCCATCATCAATATCGGCCAACATCTGACCAATCTCACCATCCTGAAAAACGGCACCTATCATTCGACCCGCGACATAGCCACCGCTTGCGACTTTTTCAACAAGACTTTGATGAAAAACCTGAAATGCGAAGAGGAAGAGGCGGCCGAAATCCTGCGTGGTCAGGAAACGGAAAACCAGAACGAAGCGCTTATCAATCGTAGCATCGAATTTTCCGCGGAGGAGCTTTCGGTCGGAATCGATCTGGCGTTCAGCTACTTTCAGTCTTCCGAAAACAACTTGAAGGTGGAGAAGATGGTGCTGTGCGGCGGCGGCGCCTGCATTCCCAATCTGGCGGGAATCCTGGCCAAGCGACATAACGTTGAAGTCGAGGTTTCCAATCCACTGCAAAACCTCGATTACGACCCTAAGAAATTCAACGGTCCCATTCCCGAGAATATTTCCACCATTCTGGCCGTCGCGACCGGAATGGCCTTGAGGCGCGCCTGATGGTCGACTTTATTGAAGTAAATCTACTTCCCATTGAGTACCGCGTCGTCAAAAAGGACTACTCCTTTCTGCTCGACTGGCGCATCGTCGTGCCGACGCTTTCCCTGGCATGCCTTGCCGTCGCCTACTTCGCAGGCACCTCCTTTATCGAATCGACCCTGGACAACAAACGCTCGGCGTTGAAATCACTGGAGAGTGAGATAGCGGCCAACTCCTATGTCGCCGAAAAAATCAAGGAGCTGGAAAAACTTCGCGACGAAAAGAACGCCAAAAACACCTCCCTGAGGAGTATCAGCGTCAGCAAAAAGAAATGGGTGCGCATAATGGAAGGGGTCAACAAGTCGCTCCCTTTGAATATGTGGTTGGAAGGAGTGGTCCAAAGCGAACAAAAAGAAACGGACATGGATATTAAAGGCCGGACTTTTCTGTTTCCCGAAATCGCCGAATATATGCTGGAGCTCGAGAAGAACGAATACTTCGCCAAGGTGTCATTGGGAAGTATCGAATGGCAGAAGGAAAGTGAAAAGGCCTCCTTTTACTTCACCATCAAGGTCAATCTCAATCCCATGGTCGGGATAGATAATCTCGTCGAGACCGCCGGCAAGGAAAACCTACTGTGAACTCGCTTAACTTCAACCTGAACGCGAAAATCTGGTTATATCTGGGTCTCTGCGTCGCCGCGGCTGCGGGTACGCTCTATCATTTTTATACCTCGGCCTATTCGGAGTACCACAAGGAAATTCAGAAATTGGACCGGGATACCCAGAAGAAGAAGGGCGAATTACGCCAGATTTTAGCCCAGAAGCAGAGATTAACCGATTTGGAAAAGGAAATTGAGCGGGCCAATTCCGAATTCGCCAGTTTGCAGGACATGTTTCCCGATGAAGAGGTGATTCCCCGGCGCCTTATCGATTTGACTGCGGTGACGCGACGTTCTTTGACACAGCCCACGCGCTTTTTGCCGATGCGGGTGGAAGAAAAGGAGTTTTATCGCGAAAATCATTATTCGGTGACGATTTCGTCGAGCTACCACAGTTTAGGCGCGCTTTTCAGCGAAGTGGCCAATTTCAAATACCCGACTTCCATCAGCAAGTTGCAAATCGTCGCCAGTCCCGAGTTGGATCAGGAGTTGATTTATGGCCGGGAACACGGACAAATCGCAAAGACGGTTATTGCTAATTTTCAGTTGACCACGTTCACCTCGAAGAAATAAGGACGACTGAAAAATGCGATTGAGATTCTGGAAAGTAAGGCCATTATGGCTGGGATTAGCCTTGACCCTGTGGAGCGCCGCTCCCGGATTCGAATTACGCGAGGTCCGCATCAAAGCTCTTAAGGGCAAAGCCTTCGCGGAGATTGAGTTCTCGCAGTCGTCTGGCGAAAAAGGCTTTCCGCTGTTTTTCCATCAAAGTGATATCGGGGCCGGGATCCTTACGGTTTCCTTCCTGGAAACGGGATCCGCATTTCCCTTGGGCGATTATGTCATCGATGCGGGCGGGGAAGCGTTAAGTAAGCTTGGATTGAAACGCTTCCGTAGTCCCAGCGGAAAAACATTTCTTGGCCTCGAATTTCACCTCGCCAATCCGCCCAAGCGCGTAGTCCTTGACGAAAAAGGTAAGGCGGCAGTTCGCATTGATTTGGAGGCCCCTGTTGCCGCAAAGTTCAACTGGTCTTTGGCTCAGACTGCCAAAGGAAAGGCGGCAGAGGCTAAACAATTGGTTGAAAAGCCGAAGCCTGTTCCGGCTGAAAAATCCGCCCCGCCCGCTCCCCAGGCATCCCCACCCAAGACGGCTTCGGTTGCAGCCACACCGGGAAAATCCGGTTTACAGGAAATCCGCTTACTGGCAGGCTCCGCACAGGAGACCCTGATACTGGATTTCGGTTCCGTGGCGCCGGAATTCTCCGCCGGTAAAACCGCGGGAGATTCCACCTGGCTCACCTTGAGTTTCCCTTCGCGGGAATCGACGGGGCGGAAGGAATATGTATTTCCCCATAATGGCGTCTTCCGCAAGGCGCGGCTAAAATCGGTGGAGGGTAAGCTTACCGCCGAAATCCAAGCCCAGGGAGGGGGGATGCTGCATGTGATTCCCCAGGGAAATGAGATCCATATTACCAGCGCGGCAGGAACGCTTAAAAAAACCTTCAAATGGTCTTCCAACGAGCCCAACGCCAAAGTCCTTATCGCCGATGCTTTGCCCGATCCAATCGAAGGCGCACATGACCAGGGAAAGACGTTGGAAAAGGTGTCGGGTACCCAGTCTGGAAAAGGTGTTTCATCCAGCGAGGTGTTTTCACCCGCGGGCGAAAGCAAACCCATGATTATCCGCAAGGATTCGGTATCCTTTCATAGCTCTCCCGGCGCCAAGAGCAAGGCTACGGGGGTTTTGGAAATCGGAGAGGTTGTGGTCAAGGTTGGTCAGGAAAAGGGCTGGTTGCGGGTCGTGCGTGGAAACGATACCGGCTATGTCGCCGACAAAGACGCGACCTATGCGGATGAAGTGGGTGCCGAGGAGGCCCAGCGTATCCGGCAGGTAGCCGAAGCGAAGGCCACGAAAGCCCAGGCGCTTAGCGCACGGGTACAAGCCGAAAGCCAGGTAAAAACCCAGCCCGTAGAGCCGGCAAGGGCTAAAAGCGAGCCCGCGGTAATGGTTGCCGAGCCTAAAGAGATCCCGCTTCCCAAAGAGGCTCCCAAGTCGGCTCCGCTTCCCACCAATGCCATGGCGCAAAAACTCGTCCAGGAGAAAAAAGCGGTGGAAGAGGAAAAAATCAAAGTAAAACTGGCCGAAGACGTTACCTATAATAGTTATGGAAGGCGCGATCCTTTCGTCCCGGTAG
The DNA here is from genome assembly GCA_041746255.1 of Fibrobacteria bacterium. Classification (GTDB taxonomy): domain Bacteria; phylum Fibrobacterota; class Fibrobacteria; order UBA11236; family UBA11236; genus JBGTHM01. Next base: position 52,616 of record JBGTHM010000123.1, read on the forward strand.
AACCCGCAACTTCGGAAAACGGCATTATCATCGATCAGATGAAGGTGGTGGGGATTATCTGGAAACAAAACGATCCCATCGCGGTATTAGAGCATACCAAGGAATCGGGTCTCTCCTTTACCGTGCGCCAAGGGGATCCCGTACACAACGGAAGAGTGTCGCGGATTACCCGTGATGCGGTCACTTTCGCCATTACGGAGTACGGCATCTCGCGTTCCTATAGCTTGAAATTGGTTTCCCAGGAAGGGGTCAGTCGATGAGAATTTCCACCTATAAGGCGCTTTTTATGGCCGCCGGTTTGGCCTTATGCGTAGTGGGGCAGGAGATCCCCATTTCCAATTCGCCCATGGACCGTCCGGCTTTGCGCCGGCAGAATTTCATGTTCTCCAATATGGATTTACGCTCGGCCTTCAAAGCCGTTTCGGCGTCCGGGGGGGTGGATATCGTGCTGGCGCCCGATGTGGCCGGCAAGGTGGTTTCTTTGCAACTGACGGATAAGACCTGGCAAGAGGCCTTGCTGATACTCTGTCAGATGTACAATCTGAAATATTTGGTAGAGGAGAACTACCTCTATGTACTGACCATGAGCGATTACAACTCCCAATCGGTGGATAATGCCACCGCCGCCCAGAGCGCCGGGTCGATGTCCCCTTTAATTCGGGACATCATCAAATTGAAAAACGCCAAGGCCAAGGATTTGGAAAGTTCGGTGAGCGGGCTGCTGTCGAGCCGCGGCAAATTGAATATTGTCGAGCGCAATAACGCCATGCTGGTTTTTGATACCCGCCAGAACATCCGTGAAATCAGGGCGGCGGTAAAGGCTCTCGATGTCGAAACCCATCAAGTAAACATCCTGGCCCAACTGATCCAGGTTGACTCGGATGCGCTGCATGAATTGGGAGTGGATTGGCAATTCGGTTCGGGAAATATTACCCGCCTTTCCGGCGCGAATGCCGGCAAAGTCCCCTCCTTGCCGGCGGGTTCCGCTTCGGAATACGGTGTATTAGGGGGTACCAACCAGGGTGGAGCTTCCGGAGGTGGTGCTTCGTCTGGAAGTGGAGGCACAGGAGGAGGCTCGGGAACAACCGGGCAGGGTGGAGGCGGAGCCGTGGGTGGTGTGGCCGGCGCCACATCCCAGGTCGCATTCGGACTCCTGAACGGAAATCTGGCTATAGCGGTAGCCAATCTCTTGCAAACCGCCAAGGGCGAAGTATTGGCCAAGCCGCAAATCACCACCCTGGACAATACCCAGGCGCGGATATTCATGGGTGAGCAGGTTCCTATTCGGGTGCTGGATGCCAATGGCCGCCAGGCCATTGAATTGCAGGATGCCGGGACTTCGCTAACCGTTACTCCGCATGTCACTGCGGATGGGCGTATTCTGCTTGATTTGAACCCGGAGAAGAATTCTTTCCGCGTCGATCCCAGTGCGGGTACCATTTTGCAAAAGCAAAGCGCCAGAACCACGGTGGTGGTCAATGACGGAGAAACGGTGGTTATTGCCGGTCTCACCACCAAGGAGGAAACCGAAACCGAGAGGGGCATCCCTTTTCTCAAGGATATCCCCGTTCTGGGATACCTTTTCAAACATAAAGCCATCCAGGTCCGTAAGCGCGACTTGATCATTTTCGTTACCCCGCATATTGTCAGAGGCCTACTTTCACAGGAAGTCGCGCGTTCAGGTAAATTGGAAATCGAGGATGAGCCCCTGTCGGAAAGAGCCGGCGTCTATGGCGACATCGTGCCACCCCGCTCGGCCCCCGCTCCCGCCACGGTAATATCCGTTCCCGTTCCCGCTCCGGCCGCATCCGAGTAATTGAACCCAATGAGCCGAATTCTCTTCGGTCTCGAATGACCCGGAGTCTATGGTCAATTGAGAGCGGAAGAAGTATAATTTCCTGAGCAAATGCACCTTCTCAAGTCTGTCTACATCGTTTCTTTACTTATGCTCGCCAGTGCGTTGATTCCTTCGTACGGGTTTCCAGCAGCTACCGAGCCCTCCAGCCATTCCGGTGAAAGTAACCTCCGGGACGATTCCGATGCCCTCCCATTGATGCGACGTTATGGATTGTTACGCCTCAATATCGAACCCTCGGGCTCCAAGTTGCTCATTGACGGACAATTCCTCGACCAAGACGTATGGCTCATTTCCATGCGACCCGGCTCCCATTCCCTGCGTGTTCTCAAGGATGGCTTCAAGCCCTACGAAAAGAATTTCGAGATTTCTAATGGCGACCGGCTGACTTTCAATATTCGTCTTGAATCCGAAACCGCCGAGGATTCGCCCCGTCTTTCCCAGGACTAATCCGGTAAATTTTCGTTTCGCGACGGATCCTTACCGGTATTCCCGGTTTTACGATTACTCTGCTGGCGGAATTCGAAATCCAAGGATATAATTGGAATCATTCCCGGGGATCCGTTATGAGCCGACAGTCACGCTTGATTCTGATGATTTTTATCCTAGTGGTCCTGGTCTTGGGTATGCACCAATGCGCCAAGGCTTCCATGCGTAAACAGAAAACGGGGGAATCAAAGTCGATTTCCGCCATGGAGGCGATCGTCGAGGCGCCCTTCCTGACGACGTGGCCGGCATGACATGAATAACTTCTTCTCGGAGGGCGGGGAGTTCTCGCTGATCGAAAAACTTTTCGATGCTTCCCATTTTTCCAAGGATGGGAAGGGGTTGGGAGACGACGGCTACTTGTTTTCGGTAGGTGATTTTCAATGGGCCATAACCACGGATAGTAGCATGGAAGGGATTCACTTCCATCTCGATTGGGCAACGCCCGCCCAAGCCCTGCACAAGGCTCTCTTATCGAATCTTTCGGATATCAACGCCATGGGCGCCGAACCGAGCCTGGCATTTTTCAATTTGGGTGCGCTTTCAAGCTGGAGCGACGCCACCTGGGAAGCCATTGCCGATGAGTTGCGTTCGATGGAATCCCGCCACGGATTCCGCATTGTCGGGGGCGATACCGTGCGTAAAACCAAGGACGGTTTTTTCGCATTCACCCTTATGGGCAAGGTGGCATCCCGGCCGCTGTTACGCAGTAATGCCCGTCCTGGCCATGCTTTATATGTTACGGGAAGACTCGGTTCCTCGGCCGCCGGCTTAAGCCTCCTGCAAGGCGGAAGCCGCGATTTTACTTCGACGGAAAAGGACTGGGTCGACATGCACCTGCTTCCGTGCCCGCCACTTAAATTGGGACCGGCCCTTTCACGTCACTCCGAAGAGACCGCGGCTATCGATATCAGCGATGGATTATCCTCCGAATTATGGCACCTCTCCCGGCAGTCGGGTACCCGAATGGTTATCGAAGCGGCAGGGCTCCCCTATGATCGACGCCTGGAGGATCGTTTCACCGAGTCCGAGTGGAGGGGATTCGTTCTGAATGGAGGGGAAGATTATCAATTGTTATTTTCCGGTAACTTTAGCGACGAACAGTTGGCGGAATGGTCAAATATTTGCGAGATCACCCGTATCGGACGGGTGGAGCATGGTTCAGGGGTGTTTCTCGTACGTGACGATGAAACCGTCCCCTTGGCCGCGGGCGGATGGGTACATTAAACCCGCGGGAGATATTTATGACAATGGGGCAACGTAGAAGTAAGCTGAAGGTAGGGGAAATCCTCTTAACTCAAGGCTTTATCAGTAACGAGCAATTGCAAGCCGCGTTGCAGCAGCATCAGCAAACGGGAATCAGCCTCGGCACCGTGTTGGTGAAGCTGGGGTATATCGATGAAGAAACCCTGGGGCAGGTTCTCGGCAAGCAATTGGAATTGCACGCGCGCAAGCGGTTGGGCGAGATTCTGGTGGAACAGGGTTATATCACCCAGAGGCAACTCGAAGAAGGCCTGTCCCAGCAAAAAGTCTTGGGATTGCAATTGGGTAAATGCCTGGTCAAGCTCGGCTATATCGACGAAGACAAATTGCTCGATGTATTGGCGGCTCAGCTTGATTTAAGCCATGTCGTCCTGGAAAATTACCAGTTCACACCCGCAGTGGTCAATCTTATCTCCGAGGAAATGGCCCGCTCCTACAAGGTGCTGCCGCTTTATGAAAAGGACAATGTGCTGACGGTAGCCATGTGCGATCCGACCAATTTGCGGACCCTGGATCATATCAAGTTCAAAACCGGCAAGGACATTGAGCCCGTCATCGCCACCGAGAAGGAACTGGTACAGTCTATTGCCAGGGCCTATTCGGGAGCGGCGCAAGATAGTCTTTTCAAATTGCTGGGTAAAAATGACGAGAAAGACCTGGTCCTGGTCAAAGAGAAAACCCCGGAGGAGGAGTCTCCGCTTGCCGACGAAGAAGGCCGGCAAATCATCAAAATTGTAAACCTCATTCTTACCGAAGCCATTCGCATGGGAGCATCCGACATCCATCTGGAACCACAGGAGAAAAATCTACGGGTCCGATATCGCGTCGACGGGGAGTTATCGGAACAAAATGCCATACCCGCTCGCTTGATGACGCAAATCGTTTCCCGCTTGAAAATTCTGGGTGGCATGGACATCGCCGAAAAACGCCGTCCCCTCGACGGTCGAGCCAATATCGCCTATAAGGGAAAGGAAGTCGACCTCCGCCTCTCGACTTTTCCGGTTATGCTCCGATCCCGAGGCGTAACGGAAAAAATGGTGATTCGAATTTTGGATCCTAATGCCGAAACGGCCTCTCTTGAAAAAATGGGTTTCTCTCCCGCGGTTTTCGAAAGTTTCATGCAATTGGTCGACCTTCCCGATGGCATCATATTGGTGACGGGGCCCACGGGAAGCGGAAAATCCAGTACGCTCTATGCCTGCGTGAATAAAGTGGCTGTTCCGGGTGTTAATGTGGTTACCATGGAAGATCCCGTGGAAAAGCAACTCGCCGGCATCTCCCAAGGGCAAATCAACAATGCCGCAGGCTTCACTTTCGCCGCGGGCATGCGCGCAATTCTGCGGCAAGACCCGGATATCATCATGTTGGGTGAGATGCGCGACAAGGAAACGGCTGAAATGGCCGTCCAGGCCGCCTTGACCGGGCATTTGGTGTTCAGCACCCTGCATACCAACGATACCGCCGGGGCTTTCACCCGCCTGACCGATATGGGGGTGGAGCCCTTCCTGGTGACGTCTTGCGTCAAGGGAGTATTGGCCCAACGGCTGGTCCGGCGCATTTGTCAAAAATGCAAGGAAGAGATTCTGCTGCCCGACGAGGTCTTGGAACAAATCGGCATTCACCCGGGAACCCCCTTTTTCCAGGGAAAGGGCTGTAACCAGTGTAACAAGTCGGGATATTCCGGCCGATTGGCCCTGTTTGAATTGCTGATTCCCGATGCCCAAATCATGAAGATGATTTTGGAGCGGCATGGCAGCGAAGTCATCAAAGCCTATGCTATTCAGCAAGGAATGGCCACATTGCGCAGGGACGGCCTGGAAAAAGCCCTGGCCGGTCTCACGACTATCGAGCAGGTGGTCGCGGCTTCCCAAGCCGAAATGTAAGGGTCGTTCAATTCGGGCGAAATCCCCGTCCTTCGACCTATCCCAAGATTATTACACCTGCTTTGCAAGATCTTGATGCATCTCGAAATGCATAAAGACATAATATGAAAAGCCCGGCGCACAGCGGCGAAATCAGGTGAAAATCCCTTCCGACAGGGCGGGGGAGGGGGAAGAGGGAAATATGGAAGCGGCAAAATGTTTGGATAAGAACGCTCTGGTGGAGTTGTACCGAATCGGAGGCAAAGAATTTCTGCTAAGAATGATAGACGGCTTTTTGACCAATGCTCCGCAGAAATTGGCCAGTTCCAAAAAAAGCCTCGAACGCAAGGACTTGCGCGAAGTCCATCTTGCCATCCACTCGCTGCGTGCCAGTGCCGCTAATTTGGGAGCCATTTCGTTGCAAGAACTGGCCGAACAGGTGGAAGACCTGGCGCGCCAGGGAAAGCCGGCCTCGATTGCCGGCTTGCTGGATCAAACCGAACGCATCATGGTGGATACTTTGCGTTATCTCCAGGAAGAAAGAAAGGGCTGGGAGAACTGAATCGTTCCTCCGGATCACCATCCCTTATTTTTCTTTACCCCAGGTTTTTTTAAGAAACCCCTCACGTCCCGAACCCTGGCGATAAAGCTTATAGCGCAAGGGATTCTTTTTGTAATAGTCCTGATGATAGGCTTCGGCGGGATAGAACTTCGATGCCGGAGTTATTTCGGTAACTATGGGGTCTGAGAACTTTCCCGACTCCGCCAGTTTTTTCCGGGACTCTTCTGCCTGTTTTTTCTGTTCCTCGCTGTAGTAGAAAATGCCGGTGCGGTACTGGGTGCCCATATCGGCGAATTGGCCGTTATGGGTGGTGGGGTCGATGTTGCGCCAAAAGGCCTCTAAAAGTTTCCCATAAGAAACTTTGCGGGGGTCGAATCGCACTTGCACCGCTTCGGCATGGCCGGTGGTGCCGGCGCAAACCTCTTCGTAGGTCGGGTTATCCTGGTGACCGCCGATATACCCGGAAATAGCGGATTCCACGCCCTCCAAGCCCTCAAATGGCGGTTCCATACACCAGAAACACCCCCCGGCAAAAGTCGCGGTTTCGAGTCCGGCATCAGCGCCCGTGGCGTCACTTCCGATATTTTCATCGGCGTTGAGCATACTTACTCCTATTAAAATGAGAACAAACCCTACCATGCGCATCATGGGTCACCATCCGGGGGTTAAACAATGTTTTGATCAGTAGACGTCAACGGTAATCTGTTACCGGGACGGAAGCGTGAAGGGCGCTGGATATCGGCACTGGTAAGGCCCGCCAAAGATATTTAATTTTCGAGCTCAAACGCAGAAAAATCAAAGGAAGTAGTAATGAATCAAGCGGATATCGGCCTTATCGGTCTGGCGGTCATGGGAGAAAATCTGGCACTTAACATGGAAAGCCGGGGTTATACAGTTTCTGTTTTCAACCGCACCACCTCCAAGGTGGACGAGTTCATGGAAGGGCGCGCCAAGGGAAAGAAGTTCATCGGAGCCCAATCCATCGAAGAATTCGCGAAATCCCTGAAAAGCCCGCGTAAAATCGTCTGCATGGTCAAGGCGGGTCCGGCGGTAGACGCCCTCATCGCCCAGCTCATTCCCCATCTGGATAAGAACGATATTCTCATCGACGGCGGTAACTCCTTGTTTTCGGATACTATCCGGCGGACCAAAGAACTCGAATCCAAAGGTTTTCGTTATTTAGGAACGGGCGTTTCCGGCGGCGAAGAAGGCGCATTACTGGGCCCTTCCATCATGCCCGGCGGCACGCATTCGGCGTGGCTGGAACTCAAGCCCATTTTCCAGAGCATCGCCGCCAAGGTCGGCCCCAACAACGATATCCCTTGCTGCGAATACGTCGGCGCGGACGGCGCCGGCCATTACGTCAAAATGGTTCACAACGGTATCGAATACGGTGACATGCAGTTGATTTCCGAAGCCTACGCCCTTATGAAAAACCTGTTGGGCATGACTCCACCTGAAATGAAGGTGGTTTTCGACGAATGGTATAAAGGACCGTTGGATTCTTACCTCATCGAAATCACCCGTTTCATTCTTGATCGTAAGGATCCGGAGACTGGAAAATACTTGATCGATTTGATTCTCGACAAGGCGGCCCAGAAAGGGACGGGCAAATGGACCTCTCAAAACGCTTTTGATTTAGGCGTTCCCATTCCCACCATGATGGAAGCCGTAGTCGCACGCAGCTTGAGCTCGATGAAAGACGAACGCGTGGCGGCGTCGAAACAATTACACGGTCCCGAGGCCAAGTTCACCGGCGATAAAAAGACGTTCCTGGCGGCCATTCATGACGCGCTATACGCTTCGAAGATCATGTCCTATGCGCAGGGATTCCAGTTGCTGCAAGCGGCGGCGGCGGAGTATAAGTGGGATCTTCAATATGGCCAAATCGCCATGATGTGGCGTGGTGGATGCATCATCCGGGCGCGTTTTCTGGAAGAGATCAAGAAGGCGTTCGACGATCAGCCCAAGTTGGCCAACCTGATTTTGGCGCCTTATTTCAAGGACGTGATTCACAAGAGTCAGGCAAACTGGCGTACCGTTTTGTGCGAAGCGGTGAAACATGGCGTGGCGGTGCCTGCCTTCGCATCGGCGCTGAGTTATTTCGATGCCTATCGCAGCGCCAATTTACCCGCTAACTTGCTGCAAGCCCAGCGCGACTTTTTCGGAGCGCATACCTACGAGCGGGTGGACAAGCCCGGGTCTTTCCATACGGAATGGTTGGAAGGTGTTCGGTAAGTTGAAGGATTTCAGGAGTGCCGTCCGGCACTCCTGAAATCAACTTGACCCAGTAAAGGGGGCAGTAGATAATATCACTATTGCCCCGAGGATTAAAAATCAAAAATTCTACATGTTGACTTGTAATCTCGCCAGGTAATACCAGCCATCTTTATGGATAGTTTCAAAATTATAGGGAGCAAAGTCAGGGTTGATTGGCCGAATATGATCCCTGGCAATTTGTGCATTCAATGTGAAATATGCACCAAAAGATTTTTGAGCGGAAACAGACCATTTTAAATCATCGTCGGTAAATGGCTCGGTAAGGCTTATGCCCAACGTGCTGATGGAAGTAAAATCTATCATTGGCTTTCCATCAATAATGTATAAATTCGTGATAATGGGATATCTGTTTTTCCAATACTCGAATTCAACATTTAAATGATCTAATAGGCCAAATGTGGGAATGGAAAGGCCAAACATGATTGGCAATCGCTCCATTTTGTTGTCATAAAATACGGGGTAATCATTAACACCAAGCAGGCTGGCCTCCGCGTATAATTTGAAATCCATTTCGTCTGAAATCAATGAACCGATATCCAATACGCCCATTCCCATCAATAAAGTGCCCTTGAATGTGTAGTAGTCTTTCGGTGTGTTCGCCCAGACAGTAGGATCACCCACAATGCCTTGGACGAATTCGGACTGTCCTTCCCAATAATCTCTCTGAACATTATGTTGGTTTCCCAAGGCCGAATCGGCGGCAGTGTTTTTTGCAAAATATACTTTTGCCTGTTGATCATGATATGTCCGAATCTGGAAGTAATAAGCTTGGTCGGAATAATAATCCTCTTCTACATTGGTAGCGGGGTTGACCGCCGTAAAGTAGGCATTTTGATTGTTTTTGGGAGTAGTAACAGAGGGGCGGTTCGGTATTAAATTCAAAAAATTAATACCAGAACCTAATGAAAGCGGCCCAAGTTTTAATTTAGTTACATAACCTAAATTTATATTATGTAAAGGAAAGTCCGCGTCATTGATATAAACCATCAGGTCGTTTTGCCACATTCCATCCCAAAAATCTTTTTCGAGTACGACTCCCTTCAACCTGGCGTAGGATGAATGGATGATGTCCCAAGATCCATTTATTGTGGTATTGGGATAGGGGGTTGAGCGAAAAAGATATTCGCCCAGATTTTTGGAATTATCGTTGTATTTATATGGTAACAGCCCGAAGGATAATTTAAAGTAAGGGTCTTCCACATCACCGAATTTATATGTAGCGGAAGCTTGAGCTACGGATACCGCGGATACGCGCACCGCTTTGGTGAAAAACAATCCACTGTTATAGGGGAAGAAGTTGAAAAACATTCCACCAAGGGCCAAAGTTGCGTCAAAATTCTCATTAATCGTGGCTTGCTGATAAAACCAGCCGATTGTGCGGTTAATCGTGAAGTCCGTGGAGTTATTTTGTTCATAAGCCACTAAATCAGTCATTTGGCCATATTCCAAAGCCAAGCCCCCGCGAATAGGCTTCAAGTCGATTTCTGAAAAAGAAACACTGACTAAAAAAAGTGATAGTAATAGCGTACAAGACATTTTAGACTTGGTGTTTTTCACAATTCCCCCTTTTAGGCCATACGTTATAGTTCTAAGCATTTAGTTTTCCTCTCGGTGGAGCTTATAAATAGACGAGAGAAAATTAGTAAAACAGCAAAATATATCTATAAATTTTTAGAATCCTTTAACCGGTAATTATACTCCGTCAATCACGTAGCCACTTGCGTTCGCGCAATAAAGCGATTCTGGTTTTCGGTATTCAAACCTATAGCGTATCAAGGTTGTCATTCTTCCGAAAGGCGATTCCCAAACGCATACTTATGAGAATTGGTTAGAAAAAACTCGCCTCTGAAGGGGTTGGCATTCATGCCAAAATTATAGCAAGGTGAGATACGGAAATGGGGTGGCTCCAAAA
>JBGTHM010000124.1:0-39458 GCA_041746255.1 Fibrobacteria bacterium
CAGTACAACCAAAACTACAAAACACATAAATTACGATACCCTTAGTGTTTGGGAAAAACAGTGGTATAAAACCATTGACGAGATGTATCAATTCTGCCAGGATTCGGTCTTATCCCGGGATAAATCGAAAAACGATATTCATGAGTTGGAATTTCACGTCAATGGGATTTTAAAAAGCTGCACTTATTATCCCTATGGTTGCCAGGACGATTGTATCTTTGGGCCGCGAATTGATTCGGTTTTTTTTGATCGGTAATTTCCGGAAGAAATATCATTTCACTCATTGCCACGCCCCTGGAATGCCGGTCTAGGACCAAAGTAAATTACAGGCGTTTTTACGTAGGAGGGTGCACACTGATTCTACCTGGGAATGATTCACCTATTAACGCTTCTCCAGAGGCATTTGACCTGCCCGGCCAGCTCTTCCAATTGCTTTCTCCAGAGTCCGAGGCTAGATTGGTTGTAATAGGGTTCAGGAACCAAAATTTCCATCAATTTCACCCCTCCACTCTTAATGGACGCTGTCCATAAAAAAGGGGGACTTATGTCGTTATTTTCGCTCTACCTTCCACTCTTTACTGCCAAATGTACGGTTTTTCTCATACCGGTCTGTCTGTTGCTGGCGGAAGTCGGTATAGCGGTAGCCCAGACAACGCCCGGGCGGGTTGTGTTCAATCCCGATGACTTCCCCGACGAGCCCTTTGAATCCAACCCGGAATGGGTGACGGTCGCTAAGAGCCAAGGGTGGGTTGAAGGGCCCACTTGGAATCCGGATGCGGGGGGGTTCCTTTACAACCTTTCAGACCGTTGTGGGCCGCGTAGCGAAGAGAAGAATTGCAAAATCCCGGACGTCCATTGGCTCTGGCGACCCGGCGAAACTACCGTCGCACCCTATTGGAGTGTCACCAAAGATGGCCGCGGCGGTACGAATCACGGAGCTATCTGGAGCGAAGGTCTCATCTTCCTGACCAACCGGGGACCCGGGCGCATTGGATACCTCGATCCCTCAAAGGACCCGATGAAAGAGACCGTACTGACAGAGAACAGTCCGTATAAGCTCGGCCGACCCAACGACCTTGACCGCTTTAAAGACGGCAGCCTGTACTTCTCTGACGGGCCAGGCGGCATTGGCGGCGTACATCGCGTTTACATGGACGGGCGCATGGAAAAAGTTATCACTAACGAAGCCAACGGAATCGCGTTTAGCGTCGACTGCAAGACCCTCTGGGTGGCCGACAATGTGATTGCTGCCTACGACGTGGATGATGAGGGGAACCTAAGCAACAGACGCGTCCCTATCAATTCCGGTAGCAACGGTATTGCCATCGATATCAAGGGCAATGTTTACACTAACAATGGTGGCCTGTCGGTATTCAACCCCAATGGTAAGAAAATCGCCGGGTTGAATCCACCGGGTGGGATCGGAAAAACAGTCAACATGACGTTTGGCGGTGAAGACCATCGGTGGTTGCTGTTGACCCACAGTGACGGTGTGTCAGCCGTCCGCACACAGATCCCCGGCGGCGAGTGCCTGGGTCTGGGGACGAAGAGGCCGGACACCACAACATCGGTTAGCAACGAGTATAAGCGCGGGATTCTTCCCCAAGGGTTTAATCTGTCGGCTGTGGGCGAGAGTAATATCCGCATCACAATTCCCCGGCTGGAACAGGGTATACTGGATGCCCGGATTGTGATTTTAAACATGCAAGGCAAAACGGTGGATGAGATGCCCATACGAGGGTTGAAGGCGGGGGTAAATGATGTAAACCTGGAGAGGCTAACTTCGGGGGGTCTTTACTTTATCCATTTCGACAGTCCTAAATACCGGGGAACCGTGAAGTATATTTTCTAATTATTCGAGATTATCGGTGTAAGCTTCCGAAACCAGGCTGAATGCAGCTGTGTTTCCCCTTCGGCTCCCCCCCTACGACCTTTTCCCTCCTCCTCCGTCTTTACCTATGTACCCCTTTTTGGTACCTGAATAATTCCAAGGAAAAAAAGATGAAACGCTTCCATGTCCACATTTCGGTAAAGAACCTCCAAGAAAGCATAGCCTTCTACACCAACCTGTTCGGCCAGACCCCCAGCAAGGAAAAGCCCGATTATGCCAAGTGGATGTTGGAGGACCCCCGCGTGAATTTCGCCATTTCGGCGCGCGGCCATGCCGTCGGCTTGAACCATTTCGGATTCCAGACGGACAGTTCCGAGGAGCTCAAGGGCCTCAAACAGTTGGCGGAAAAAGCCACTGAAGGGCAGGTTGTCGACCAGGGTGAGGCCGCCTGCTGTTATGCCAAGAGCGAAAAACACTGGGCGGTAGACCCCCAGGGGGTGGCCTGGGAACATTTCCATACCATGGGCGAAGCCCTGGAATTCGGCGCGGATTCCGCCTCGGAATCGGGGGCCTGCTGTATCCCCGTCCGGTCTTCCGAAGGGGACGATGCCAAGGCTCAGGCGTCGTGCTGCATTCCCAACGAGGCTTCTACGGCTGGCGCATGCTGCAATTGACCGATTCCTACCAGGCATTGCGCCTGGCAATGCCTGGTTTCCTTCGCAAGCACGTCAATGACGCTTCCCTGGCGGAGGATCTTTTGCATGACGTTTTCCTGAAAGCCTTGTCTGCGGGTGAGCGTGGCCAGGTGCCCACGAACCTGCCTGGGTGGCTGTACCGCATTGCGCGCAACCGCGTCATCGATCACTATCGGTCCAAGCGGCCTTCCGAGGCGCTGCCTCCCGACCTGATGGCGGAGGAGGATGAGCCCAATCCTACTGAGAGGGTCCTCGCCGGCTGCATGCGGCCGATGACGGAGCAGTTGCCCACCCTTTACCGGGACGCCTTGCTCGCCACCGATTTCGGCGGGGCCAAACTCCGCGCGATTGCGACGGATTGGAAGGTTTCCGAATCCGCCTTGAAGAGCCGGGTGAGCCGGGGTCGAATATTGCTGAAACAAAGCCTGTTGGATTGTTGCCGGGTCGAACTGTCCAAAACCGGCGAGGTGATCGACTATGAGAAGCGGGCACAGGGCCCGTCCTGCGGTGAGGGAAGTTGTTCCTGAGGCGAAAGCCGTCGTTCATGCCGAAATCTCTTTTTGGGATTCCTCGATTCTTCCTTTCCCAATTCGTTGCCAATGAAAAGGCAACCCCAACTCCTCTGTCAGCGTCATCTCCCCCAGCCCAGTCACTCCCAGTTTCTCCGGTATTGCCTGCGATGGACGGGCGGTTCCGAATAGCCGGTCCCAGAAGGAAAATATGCGGCCCAGGTTTACCGGCCTTCCGCCGGCAGCCAAATCATGGTGGCGGATATGCCATTCCGGAGTGGCGAACAGTAATCCCAACCAAGCCGGTAAACGTACCGTCGAATGCTGCAACTGAAGATGGCAAAGGACAACAATACCTGCCAGCACCAATGATTCAAATGAGAAGCCGAGAAAAATGGCCCAGGTGCCGATGACGAGGTTGGTCCAGATGGAATCGAAAGGATGGGAGCGCAATCCATTCAACCAGTACAGGCGCTTGGGCGAATGGTGCAAGACATGGATGGACCATAGCGGCGGAATTCGGTGGGTAAGCCAATGGGACCAGTAGCCCAGGAAATCTGAAATTACCACCACCACCGGAACCTGGTAGAGCAGCTTCCAGCTAATGGCTTCGGGCTTGAGCAGCGCAGCCATGTATAATGCGGTTAAGATTACGATTTGACCGCTGGTTCCGGATAGCGCGGCAATGACGATGTCGCGTCGGAAAGTTTTTTGATCGTTATGCATTGAGCCGGGCGTCCGGAATTCGTGCAGGAAGAATAACAGCAGGGTGACGCCGGATCCCAGGAGTCCCGCCATCGGCAAAGGCAGCCAGCGTAGCAGCAGCAGGGCGGCCGCCAGTGGAAGGCCTACAAAGTAAAAGTACGCTATCATTGTTTGGAGGAGATTGAAGCCGGTTTCCGGTAATAAAGCGAATACAGTTTTTCATGAGACATACCAAGCAGGTAGTAGAAAATCAAAAGGCCGTCTTTGACAAAGCAGCGGAAATTGCCTTTGAGGTCAAAACGCCGGGTGGACAGGTTGATGGTGGCATTCAAAACAATGACCTTTCCCCGTTTGCGCGCGCGCCGGAAGAACTCCACGTCCTCGAACAGCCTCATGTCCGGAATCCGGTTACCGGCCCGGTAGGACGCCGCCGATACGACGATGCCCTGGTCTCCAAAACTGGTGAAAATGCTTTCCATGCGCCCGAGCCGGCTCCTCAGCCTGTATCCCAAGGCCGGAGAATTGAATTGGGCGGAAAATTTCGCTACCACCCGGCGCTTGCGGAGAAATTCCGCTTCCAATATCCTGGAGGCGTCCGGCTCCAACCGGCAGTCGGCGTGCAGGAATATGAATACTTCGCCCTGGGCAACCTCGGCTCCGGCATGGCATTGCCCGCCCCGTGTTGATGCGTGGGTTACCACCCGGGCGCCCCATTCCCTGGCCAGTTCGGCCGTACCGTCCGCGCTACCTCCGTCCACAACGATGATTTCGCTTTCCGGAAGGCAATTCCGGATGTTTTCGAGACAGGGAACCATCTCCTTCGCCTCATTCAGAACCGGCACGATCACGCTGTAGGTCGGGGCGCTCATGGCTGCTCCGGATTTGTCGAAACCGGCTTCACCGGGGTTTTTCGCATCCCCAATTGCAAGGGAAACGGGACGTGATAGCAGGCATACCAATTCCAATACCCGCCCGCCTTGCGATATTCCTCCAACCGATGCGGTTCGATTTTCCTGCGATTGGTGAAGAAGAGCTGTCCCCAAAAGCCCCGTGAGCGGACGTCCATGAACATATACCAGGCCAACAGTTTTTCAATCAATGAATAATCCGCTTTGCTGGCCAAATAAGGCCTTTGAAAATACCGGCCGGGCTCAATGGGTTTCCGGATCAGCCTGGGGTAGTCGCCGCGCCAAAGATGGTACCTATCCCCCATCCAGGCACCGTTGATCAAGTTGATGGCCGGATGGGGCGCCGTATTCCCCCACAGCACCGGCTTACGCGACGGTCCGTTCCCATTGGAAAACCAGGGCAGATGCGCCCTGACGCACCCTATGCAATACGCATATTCCAAGGGGTCATAGACTCTTTGCCGGAAAACCAAGGTGACTTCCCTTTTCTCCTCCCTTCCAAACCTTATCAAATCCCGTCTGAATCCCGCATCGGCCAAATGACCCGATAGGTCCAGGAAGTCGTCGAAAACAAGGAAGGCGCCGTTATAATGAACAGACCCGTGGATGTAGTTGACTGCATGGGGCATGCGCCTTCGCGGTCCTTGTGGGATTTCCGCTTCCCCGATGGACCTCCCGACCATTTTGGCCAGGAACAGCCCGGTTTTTTCGATGATATGCTCATCAGTTTCCAGCGAGGCTCCCGGCATGCGCGTGGGAGAGCGATAAACGATATTTCTCCGCCAAACGGACCCGGAACCATCGGGCTCATCGCCGGTTATCCAGGCGTGCCCGGAGGGAAGCGCGCCCGCTTTCAGCTTCGCCATGAAAAACCAGACCACCGGGACTTCCCACAGCAGGAGCAGAATCTGCCGGATGAAACAATACGCCACGCGAAAAGTGGATTGAAGGCGGGACGGCATCAGGGTAATCATATACTTAGTAATTGGACGCTGGAGGCGCCTTTTTGGTTACCCCTGCCCTGCTCTTCCAGACCAGCTTACCGGCACATCCTTACTGCCATACCAGTTGACCTTGCGGGTGATGAACATCACCGTTCCCAGAATGACAAACGACTCCAAAGAACCCATGAGCAGGGCATAATCCTCCATTTGCAGCAACGTGAAAAGATAGACATACAATCCCGTCAGCATGGCCCCCAATCCCAGCGCCCGTTTGGGATCCGAAAGAATTGGCAAGGAGTAGGTGGTGATGAGTCCCACCACTGCAGCAGCCGCGGCGAAATAAGCCAGGTTGAAGGAGATCCGCTCTCCCAGCGAAAGCAGCAGGTAGAAAAGGCATAGGGCGAAACCCACCTGGTATCCACCCGTCCCTGGTCATTGGTTTCGTAGACCTGGTAGGGAACGGTGAGTATGGGCCCGGATATCACCTGCGGGCATTCCCACTTTTCGGTCAGCTCCGATTCCGCCGTGGACCGGCGCATCTCGCGTTCCGCTATCAGGCTCCGGATCATGCTGACGGGAATGAGCAGTAAACCAATTAAAATGGTATTACGGCCATCTCGTCGAAAGACCCGGCGCCGGCCCGCGCCTTGTGGAGGAATTCGCCCGGGATTTCGCCGGAGCTTTTGGAAAGGCATGAATTCGGAGTTGCAGGGTGGTCGGAAGGTGGATTTTCCTATTTAATGCATAGGAGAACTGCCCCTATTTCCACCGACTCAGTGGTAAAAGCAGCTGAAACTCCACATTTGCATCCTGGGCGGAATTAATGGTGCCGAAATCGGAGAAACCAGGGGGAAAAATGGGATAAATTTGGTGGGCCCACTCCGACTTGAACGGAGGACCAAGCGATTATGAGTCGCTTGCTCTAACCAACTGAGCTATGGGCCCTTGAGGCGGAAATACTACTATCTCACGCCTCCCCTTGGCAACAGAAAGGCATATTTCCACAAGTTTTCAAATTTCCCTCCCGTAAAACCCTAATTACTCATTAAATTTGAAAGGCTACTCCATTTGCCGGATTAAGGGGGCCCGCCAAGGCGGGTGCTGAAACGGCGGACAACAACAAAGAGGAAGACAAAATGATCAGAAAAGTCGCACTCGCCGCTTTCGGTTTTTCGGCCCTTATGGCCTTGACCGCTTGCAAAAGCAAACACGAATCCTCAGGTGATAAATTTCTAGAAGCGGGGGATCCCATCAACGCGGTAGCCCGTTACGACATGGCACTCCAGGCAGGTAAAACTTCCGGCGATTTCCCCAAGAATTTTACCAAGGCTAACATCCTAATCATGGAGCGACGATATCGCGAAAACCCAAGCGCGGAATTCCTCGATTTCTTGAAGGACACCGTGGTATCTCTTTTAAATAAGCACCCTAATGCCGAAAACTCGGTGCTTTTCTCAAAAACACTTTTTAACGTCGCCAAGGCGCGAATCGAAATGGGTGACGCCTATACGGTGGAACAAGGTTTCGCTTTTCTCAAAACCGCTGACAGCCTGCCTAACCGCGATCCTCAAGTCTCTTCCGAGGCAGCGGCTCTACGCACGAACTTCGTTTCCTCGCAACTAAACGACATCGAAAGTGATCTGTCCGCGGCTCAAGCAGGAGACGCCACCATGGGAATCGTGGCGGATTATAAATTGAGTCTTTTACACCAGACGGTCGGCCCCACTGCCGAAAGCGAAGAGCTCTGGTCTCGGGTAAAACAAATCAATCTCGACACCTACCTCATGTACGACCAGGAAGGGTTACTGCCCTCCGTTGACACGCGTATTAATCGCTATGGCGTGCTCCTGGCCTTGACCAAATACAACAAGACCGCCAAAAGCCTTTACGCGGAAACCATGGCCTTCAATGGGTCGACGCAACCCTTCCATTTCGATGCGGATAAATTCGTTCTTGTCGACAAAGCCGGGAATGAATATTCTCCGGCTTCCAAAAAAGGAGCTTTCAATAAAACCAAGCTCATCGAAAGAGGGCGGCAAACCGATGTGGGAGCCTTGACATTCAATTTTCCCGCGGATGCGCAATTGGATTATATCGAATTCAGAAGCGATTCCGGCCCGACTCGCAAGTATCTGCCTTAATTAAATTCCACCATTACCTGGAAATCAGCAGGGTATTTCGTTTCGACGAAGTACGCCTGCGGTCCCGGTTGTAACCATTCTGAGCCTCGGTGGCTGTGACCTCATAGAAATAAACCCCGTTGGCCAGACGTTTCCCCCAGGAATCACGGCCATCCCAGCGGGTTTTGCCCGACTCCGCTTTTTCCAATACCTGCACCAGCTTACCCGATTGGTTGAAGATGCGGATTTCGCTGGATAAAGCGCCGGTGGTGGGTTCCTGAAAAATCTCCCCGGCATCCGCATACAGAACCGTCGAGAAATAAAACGTGGTGGTTCCCTGCTTGAGGGGGTTAGGCACGTTGTAGGCTCTTACTAACGACAGCGCACTGTCCACATGCATGTTGAGACGAAGCTCTCGCTGGCTATAATTGCCGTACCCATCCCGGGCCGAAATCTTGAGCAAATGCCGACCGGGTTTTAATGTTCTTTCATCCAAAGTGAGCTTAAAGCTCTTGAATTGTAATTCATCTACGCGGGCCACCGGATGAAAGGGCTCAAGGCTTCCGGGAATCTCCATAGTGGTACCTTCATCGGGACCTTCTCCGCTCATAACACCGCCAACCTCATCTCGCACCTGCACTTCCAGGCAATAAGGCAACGGTAAAGAAACTTCGGAAGGAAAATCCTCATTAGCCGTTTGCTGCACATCACAACCCGTAACCACGATTTGCGGCCCTTTTCCGTCGTCCGCGTCGCGACAACCGGTTTCGGCAGTGCCCTTGACATGCAGATCGAAAATCGCCTCTCCCCCTTCGGCCTCGCGGGAACCGTCCCAGGCGAAAGCCAGGATTTTGGCGGTGGAGTCACCATAGGGGATGCGCTTGGGAATCAGATAGTCCATGGAAAAGCGCCCATTCTCGAAAGGTACGGTGCCCTCGAATAGAATATTTCCACGCTTGTTGGCTTTTTGAATGGTGATGCCACCCTCTTGTGGATATTCCTTGAATATATCCCCACCCAATATTTTCAGGTTAATGAAACCTCGACCGCTTCCCCCTTCGACTTTCCCGGTTATGGCGCCACAGTCCAAAGCCTGTAAGGTATCGGGAGTAGATTCCAGCGAGACCTTGACCTTGGGCTTCCGGATGAGCAGCACCGGCTCGCCGAGCAAGGCGTATTTTTGGTCGTTACGATTCGCGTCCTGGGTTTCGTTTTTGCCCTCGCGATAAGCTTCACCCACCGTTACGGGTACTGCAGCATCGCCAGGCGGGAATAAACGAGTATATATGGCCATCGCCAGGTTGATGTTTTCATTGGGATAGGATTCACGGGATGCCGAGATGGCCGCAATGGCACCGATTCCCTTGGCTTTGATGAATCTCTCGCTCATACCCTCACCCGAGAGCTGGTCGAAACGACCCACCGTGCAGGAGAAGGAATTGAGCAGCATGTAGCGACCCCGATTATCCATGCGCGCCAAGGCATCACGGGTGCGCATCAATCCCTCATCAGCCCAGACATCCGATGAACCATGTCCCACATAGTTTATCATCACGGCTCCCCGATTGATTAACGTGAGCAGGTCTTGCGCCGCATCCGGTTTTAGAAAGGATGAATTGGGCTCGTAGTCGAGGAGATAAACTTTTTCCAGGGTTATGGAAGGTTCGTTGGCCTGAATCGCTTCCCCCAAATTCTCCGTATCATTGGTGTGACCCCGGGTTATCTTGTCGAATTCCTGCCGCTGCCTTCCGTCATCCGCCGCCAATACGACCCGGCTGCGCCACTCTCCCGCCTGGGTTGGATCCTCGAATTCTTTCAATTTTTCAAGATAGTTTTCCGTTTCCTGGCTTGAGGCCATTGGAAGTCTTCCCAGGCTCACATCCAATTGCGCATTGCTGGTAAAAATCGAATCGCTCAATACCGCAAAAAAATCGTCGGAATTCATTCCACCGATGCTGGAATTATCACTGCTGAAACCTCCTACCCAAAACTGGAAGGTGGGAATGCGAATGGGATTGGCTGCGGATCCCCTGCTCATTCCAGCGGATTTGATACCGCGATAATCATAATGGCCATCGCCGAACAACAGCACGTGCTGCAATGGACTTTGTACCGCCCCCTGCCCGCTCCATTCACTCACCGCCCATCGTAAAAAATCCCGTATCGCCACGGGAGACAAGCGCCCACCCGAATACTCGCGGTAAATATCCTCTGCGCGCACCACCGCCGTACGCAGGGGCACAGCCCGCTTCGAATCGTTCCGGTAATCGCGCAGCTTAAGCGCCTCTGCGAGCAAAGCCTGGGGTGCGATTATCAGGTACTCCGGATTGGTTCCATCGCCTGTTTGCAGGTTCGCGATGGCTCCACCCGAAACGGGTTTGATTTCCAATGCCAATCTTTCACTTTGTGCTTTGAGTAAATCCGCATCGCGATACACGAAATAATATGCATCCTGTTGCAAACCCAGGCTATCGGTGAACACCCCGCCCGCCACCGCCAACTCGACCTCGGCCACACCGTCGCTTATGCGAAGCACTTTCAATCCATCCGGATTTTCCAACCGATAGGAGACCGATTTTGCGAATTCGGTGGGGAAAATGCGAAAGGCGCGGCCGACATGCGCATGGCTTCTCCGATAAAGCAAGGAATACCCTTCCAAACGGTATTTGCTTCCGCTCCATAAAAGGGAGTCCAATAAGAAGGAATTGCTCTCAGGCAGACGGTTCCGTAAAATAAAATAGGTTCCATTTGCCTGATGCCCGGTGCCGAGGGTATCCAATTTCAGGCCCTGGGCATAAGGCTGGAAGGTGTCATCGCGAGCAGGGGGAAAAGAGTAGAATCCCACCAGCACCGAGTCGTTTTGATAGGCTTCCAGTGCTTGCATTTGCATACTGGACAATTGATTTCCGGTTAATACCGTATCTCCGGATCCGCCTTTACACGAACCCTTCCAATGCCAATACCATTCCTTATTGGTTTCGGTATCTTTATGACTCGAAGGATCGCATTGCGCCGTCTCCAAATCCCGCTCGGCCCGCCTATAGCTGTAGCTCGAATTCAGGGGCGTCCCCACGGCCGGGCGGTTGCTGGTTTGTAAACGCAGACCTTGCCCCGCAGCGAAGTCCAGAAAATAGTGGTTTTCGAAGCTGTAGGGATCGATCCGATATTCATATAACACCGGGCCCGCGGCCGAATCCACACGCTCCCACCGGCTGGTGCCATGGGCAAAAAACCGGACGGCATCGCCTGCGTCAAAGGTCTGGTTGTTGTTGCGATCCAACACCGTGAGGGGAATCTCACGCAAATTACCGGCTCGCGGAGGCCCGGAAAATTGCGCGGGCAGTGAATCGGAAGGGCCGGTAAACAGCTTCAGATTCGCAATGGGTACACCGGCGATATCGGGCGTCAAGGCAAGGAGGCTGGCGTATTCCAGTTCATACACCCCGTCCTCCACCAGGCTTTCCACATCACGATCCCCAACGGTGATGCGGATGGAACGGGCTCCCAGTTGCGTGGCGGAACGGGCGCGCTTGGCCGCGACGCGCGGCGGCGGCGAGTAGAGGTACCGGCCGCCGTCGGGATTGGCGATGGCGGAAGTAAAGCTCTGGGGCAGTCGGGCGCCGGCTCGGCTATAGGGCTTAGGAAACGTGAAGGTGACATGGATGCGTTTCAGGGAAGTGAGTTCCCGCTTCTGTTCATCCCATAAGGCAAGGGGAAATTCCACGCTCCGAACAGGAATACCGCGTAAAGGCCTCTCCGACCCGATACGCGCCTGCCATTGCGCCGCCGCCTGATAGAGGGCCGGGTCTTTCCGATACTCCGCTGTTTGCGGAGAAAGATAATGCGGAACCGGGCTTAGGCCCTCGGGAAGAAGATTGATTTCGGTTTCTAAAATACGGACATTTACTTGGGGCTCGTTTTCGCCATCAGCGATGATATTGAATCGCGTAACGGGTAAATCCGGCGCGCCGGCTCTTAATTCACTTCGGCAACCCCTGCAACGCGCTACCAAGCCCTCCTTCGCGCTATCCTGACTCATTGCAGGCACGAGCACTTCCACCACCAGACGGTTGGGAGCATCTTCCAACACCCGGTAGGAAGCGACTGCTTTCTCGGCCGGGAATAAAACCCATAGGGGCAGGCAGAGACTCAAAAACTTGAGATAACGGCAGGTAGCTTGGCGCTGGTACATCTATAGGGGTCTCCGGGGAGATTCAGGCCCTATATAGTACAAAAGTGGGTATAGGCTAAGGTACCCAGCCCGTCCGACCCAGGTCATTCGCGTAGTTAAGGCCAGAGAAAATAAGCGCCCGCGGTGGCCTTGGTCTCCATGGCCTCCTTGGTTTTTCCCCATGGAAGGGCCGCCACCAGAAATTCGCTCCACCAGGGCTTGGCGGGAGGCTCTTCTACAATCAGGGGATCGGGAGCCAAATCGGTGAGCGCGGCCAAATAGGCCGTAGCTTCGCGCAGACCTCCCAATGTATCGGCCAAACCGGCAGAGACGGCTTGACGGCCTGTCAGTATGCGGCCGTCGGCAATGGCCAAAAGACTATCCCGATCGATTTTACGGTTGGCGGCTATGTCATCGACAAATTGTATTTGGATACCATCTACCACTTCCTGTAAATAAGCCAACTCACGTGGAGACGGTGGCCGGGATACGTTGCCCACATCCTTCAGCCCTCCGCTTTTAATGGTGTGCATATCGACTCCAACCTTGTTCAGCAACTCTTGGGCGGTGACGAATTGGAAGATGACGCCGATGCTGCCCGTCAAGGTACCCGCATTGGTGAAAATCTTCTCGCCCGCCAAGGAGATATAATACCCGCCCGATGCAGCCAGGTTTCCCTGACTCACGATAAGGGGGATTTTTTTTTCTTCCCGCAATCTCAGCAAGGCGGATAACACTTCCTGCGAGGCGCCCACGGCGCCTCCAGGAGATTCGATGCGGACCAGCACACCCTTGTTGTTAGGGTTTTCCGAAATGCGCCGTATGCTTCGCAAATAGGCTTCCGGAGACATGATGGGGCCCTCTATCCGGAGAATGGTTATATGGGGCCGACGTTCCTTTACGGAAGTATCGGTGCGCATTTGCCCAATATTTCCGATAAGGCTAACCACGCCATAGGCGAAAAGAAAAAACGACGCAATCGCGATGAGACCTACTACGGCAAAAATTTTCAAGAATCTACTCATATTCCGCCAACCCTTTTCAATTCAACAAGTCGCAATCCATGGGCATATAGATAAAAAATATGTGCGCGCCTGTGAAAAAATCAGGGCACTCGTACCCGAGGCGGGAAACAGGATTGTGCGAATGGGATTATTGGACGCGGATGCGAACGCCGGGTTTCAGTACCCGGGGTAAATCCTCGTTCAACTGCCGCAATTGTTTAACGCTGCTGTTGAATCGAACGGAGATATCCCACAAGGTGTCGCCTGATTTTACCGTATAATAGGTCGCCTCATCAGCACGTGGCCGGGTTTCATTACGGGCCACGATAAGCCGATCACCGGGATGTATGGGGGTGTCGGCGGAAAGGCCATTCAAATCCAGAATGGCCTGTTGGGTGGTATCATGCAAGCGGGCAATCAAGTATACCGATTCGCCGGACTTAACCTCATGGACTCTGGATGGTTCCGAAATGCGCGCCCCCTTTTCGGGCGCACCGGCCTGTGCCAAATAACGCAATTTCCGGCCTGCCTGGATAACGTCACCTTGCATTCCGTTCCAGGCTTTCAGTTCGTCAACTGTGACATTCAATTGGCGGGCAATTGAGTAAAGGGTCTCACTTGGTTTGATGCTATGCTCCAGAAACTTGCCTTCGGGCGATCCCGACTTTGCCGTAACCGGGGGAGGCGAGACTTTTACCGAGGCATTGTCCGGAGCCGAAGCAGGTTGAGGCGCTGTCGCCACCGAACTACTTTCGGCTAATTTCAATTTTTGTCCCGGCTTTATTACCGATTTTCGTGTCAGCCCATTTGCGTTCAAAAGATCGGCGAAGGAAATTTTCAGTTTTTGAGCGATGTCGAAAAGATTATCACCTGGTTTTACCGTATAGGTTCCACCTGCAAACCGGGGTACCGGAGCGCTTTTCGATTCCGTGGCCTCCGCCACCGCGACTGCGGACTCCGGTGACATGGGTATGATTAAGACTTGACCCGGTCGGATTACATTACTGTTGAGTTTATTGGCCGTCCGTATCGCCGCTACCGACGTATTGTATTTTTTCGAAATCAAACCGAGGTTTTCCCCTCGAAGAACGCGGTGTTGATGCCAACTCGCCAGTTTGTCTTTGTCGAGAGCCTCATAATTCGCCAAAAAAGTTTCTCGCGTGCCCGGAGGTAAATTGACGATATGGCTGGAACGATTAGGTGGGCTGCACCATCGACGCAAGGCGGGGTTCAATTCGATAATGGTATTTTCAAGGGCTCCCGCAGCTTGGGCAATGGTCTTAATCGAAAGACAATGTTCAATTTTAGCCGTATCGTAAACCAAGGGAGGAGCCGGATCGTCTATAGTGAATCCGTATTTTTCCGGATCGTGGCCGATAATCATGGCCGCCAGGATTTTCGGCACATAATAACGCGTTTCCCGGGGCACCGGCATATCCCAATAGGTGCGCGTGGGATCTTCCGCCAGATAGCGGCGGATACGTCCCTCACCGCAGTTGTATGCGGCCATGGCCATATACCAATCGCCGAATTCAGCATGGAGGTCCTTTAAATACCTTATCGCGGCATCGGTAGCATGAGCGGGATCGCGGCGCATATCAATCCACCAATCATCGTGCAGGCCATAACGTCGCCCGGTACCGCTGATGAATTGCCATAGACCGCTGGCAGATGCCGTAGACCAAGCCTTGGGATTGAATCCGCTTTCAATCATGGAAAGGTAAAGCAAATCCTTGGGCATACCCGCCGCCTCCAGTTTTTCATGGAATAGCTGTTCATAACGGGAGCGCCTATTCAACCATTTGGAAAAATAGCCGCGACCGGGACCGGTGAAAACCGCGATAGCCTGCAATATCCGCGGGTTGAGCGGTAATTCAAGTGGAAGGTCATACGATGAAACATTGATATTCTCTGCCAACGAATCGGCCGTTTCCGTGGCGGAGTCGGGCATACGCTCCATGGAATCGTCGAAATAGGCAGACCAGGGGACGGGTTCACCCATGAGGCTCGATTGGGCCACGGCATGGAGCATCAGGGTTTTCAGGCTATCGCGATAAACCGCCAGCGCCGTCCGGCTCCCATCCTTGAGGGAGTCGGAGGTTTCCAGTAGAATGACTTGCACCATCGCGCTGTCAAGACGTTCCCCGGCCTCGAACCAAAGGGAGTCTTGTAAATTTTCGACCCCCGCCTGCAGATGTTCTTCCAAGTCTGCGAACAACAGCTTATCTTCCGGCGCGATAAGTTCGAGCAGAAGCGCGCCCGAAGCGATTTTCCCGGGACCGGAAACCCCAACAGACTCTACGGCGGGTCCCAATTTTTGGGGACCCGAACATCCCCAAAAGGAGATGATTGCGAAGAAGCAGTAGAACCTGATCATATTTTGTTTTGCGGTTGCGCCTTAGTGATATGGGGTGGTGGCGCTGACTTCCCCCTTAGATATTATTGCCAAAAACCTCTTGCACCGCCAGCAATTCCGACGGAATCCGGTCGCTGGCGGTGAGGATGGAACAAATTATTCCTCAAAATCCAAATCTTCGGCATAGTCATTCCACATATCCCCTTTTTTGAATTTGGGATTGTCGAAGTCGACTTCCTCGTTTTCTTCATCGTCATCATCCTCCTCAGCGGCGTCATCTTCGCTTTCGAGGGGTTCCAGGTCGTCGAAATCATCATGTCTGGGTCTCCTGCCTGCTAGCCAGGTGACCTCTTTATAGGCACTCATTTGAGCCCTCCCAAATCAAAAATCGCTAAGTTTTGCAAATATATCTCGGACAACCCAATTGTCAAGCAAATTATGCCGGTTTGGGTGCAAAACCCCGGTCAATTCAAATTAAGGAGCCGGGTTTTGACCAACCGTAACTACTCCTTATTTACAAATTGCACCGGAAAAGAAACGGGTAAATCGCCTCCGGAAAACGGCCTGAACCTCCACTTTTTAACATTCCGCAGGATTTCCGCTATGAAAACCGGTTGAGTAACCGTACTCCGCTCGGTAACGATGCGGGCATCCCGTACCTCTCCCGAGGGTTGTATGATAATACGAATCGTGAGGTTTCCTTCAAAAACCTCGCCTTTCCTGAGCCAAGTCTGATAGATGAATTCCAACTCTCTCCGATTGCCCTGTATCGTCGACTGCACCGCGTCTCGACGCAAGGGGTCGGCGACTTTAAGAACCGCCTTCGGTTTTGCGGTTTTCACCTGTGCCATCGTCTCCGGCCCCTTCAATCCAACTACCAGCGCCTCCGCATCCAAGGAGCGGCCGCCGGCCTCCTTCACACCCCGCAAATCCGAAATATCCACGGCATCGAAATTCGACGTTCCGGCCGCCGGCATTCCGTCGGCCAA
This sequence comes from Fibrobacteria bacterium, assembly GCA_041746255.1. Lineage (GTDB taxonomy): Bacteria > Fibrobacterota > Fibrobacteria > UBA11236 > UBA11236 > JBGTHM01. The sequence goes on from JBGTHM010000124.1 coordinate 16,233, forward strand.
GGAGTCGGACCATCCCGCCACCCTGGCCGTAACCGCGCGCTTTTCCGGTAAATGAATATTTTTAAGTTGGTTGATAAAAGAGAAATCCTCGTATTCTTCCACCCTTTTCATGGCCGTTTGTACCATGGCCGTATCGTTCGAATAGAGTCTCCCCATCAAGTACATGCGTCGGTTGGCCCGCTTCGCCCATTGCGATGCGGGATGCCGAGCCATGATTTGCCGGTATTGGCCCAAGGCCTCCTCTTCGCGTCCCAATTCTTCCTGGGATCGTCCCAGTAAATACATGGCTTCCAACGTATTGCCTTTATCCCCCTGGGGATCGATTACGAATTCACCCAGCATCCGTATGGCCTCAAGATAATTGGCCAACCTATACATTTCCCTTGCCGCCTGGAATGGCCCAAGATTACGAGTTTGAGCCACCTTTATCCTATCCTGTAGACTCAAAATGCGCGCTATCAACTGGGTTGCCACTCCCGACTCCCGGCTTCCGGAAGCAACCGAGTGAACTTTCCGCAGTTCTTCTACAGCTCCGGAGTGATCTCCCAGCATGCTTTTACAAAACCCCATATGGAGAAGCATGGTCGCATGGAGTCCGCTATTTCCCGTCACCTGGCCACGCACCCTTTCATAGATCTCCAGGGCCTGTTCGTATTTACGGCCACGTTCGTAAGCATAAGCCAATTCCAATTCCCGGATACTGGCCTGAGGCAGATGGATGATACGATTTTCCTTGCCCAGCAACCAGCGGACAAAATTGATTACTTTGCCGATTACTATGTGCTGAAGCGATTCGATTCGTTCCTCCCCCACAAGGTAATCGGTGGAAAAGGCTTGCAGTTTCATCTCCAACAACGATTCATCCACGTCGGGCAAATCTGTTCTTTGCTCAATCATTTCGAAACGTGCAAGCATGGTGAGCGAATGGTTGTGGTTCTGGTTCCGGGAAAGCTCCTCCATTCCGCGGTCATATTCAAGCATCCGGTACCGGATGATGGCATCGTTGGTATATAAACTGAGGAAGAGCAGGATAAGTATGAATACGAAAGGCTGGATGATATACCAGAAATTGGCCAGACGACCGACTTGAGAGGAGGAGGCCACTCAGTTAATCCTTTTGTCTATGGCGTAACTGCTGCCTTCCATCTTCTTGACGTATTTCTTCATTTCGGCGGCGATGGATCCCACTAACCGATGATCGGTTATGGGACGCAAATGATTACCCACTACGGCCAGTGAAATCGACATAAGAGGAAAGCGTACCTTCTTTCCCTGCCGATCGACGGAATCGATAAAACCCTGCTTGGCGTCCGATTCATTGTAGAATTGCGTGACACCGCTGTCGAAGGCGGCGATGATACCTTTACAGATCGGCTCCCAGGTATCGAACGGCGAAATGATGACGAAATCGTCTCCGCCTTCGTGGCCTACGAAAGTCGCTTCCGATCCAAACTTACGCGCAGCTTCCAAAAAACAATCGCGCGTATAGAGCAAGGCGTCATCACCCTTGGAAAAACCGTATTTGTCGTTATACGCCTTGAAATTATCCAGATCCGCGTAAATGACCACGAATTTTTGGCCCGATACGATCATGTGCTCAATTTGCTGTATGATGGCGTTATTGCCGGGCAAACCGGACAACGGGTTCGAGCCCTGGGCTTCCTCGCGTATGCGCACAAGGTTCAGAATCATTTCATTGAATGAAGAGGCCAACATTCCAATCTCGTCCTGCTGCTTTATATCGATAGTCTGGTTGAAGTCGCCTTTGGCCACCTCATGGGTGGCTTTTTCGAGTTTCTCTATGGGCTTGATGATAATGCGACGCAAAAAGAGCGCGAAAATCAATTGCAGCAGTATCACGATGCCCGCAACCAGAAGGCAGAGGCGAATGAGAATATTCCTTTCGACCTCCAATTCGTTCACCAATAGCGGAAACCGGGCGACTACGAATTCCCCATTATGGCGGAGCTGATAGGGAATATACAGGCGGATGAGTGAATTGGGAATATCCAATTCGTGATAGAAATTCTTACCTTCCAATTCGAATTTCGCTATAGCGCGGTTAAGCAGCAACTGCTCTTCGGGTGGCGCCGAAGTCCCGGCTTCCTGGGCGCTTGAGAAAAGGTGGGCTCCGCTTTCTGCAAAAATGGTTATGCCGGAAATGTTTTCCATTACCGCATCCTGCTCCACCTTTTTCCAATGCGAGGCATCCGGCGCGGAGCGTAAGCTGTCCAGGTTACGGCCCAGCATTTGCCGCAGCTGTACCGACTGCACTTCGGATTTCAGCTGTTGGTTACGGGTAATGAGATCGGATTGGTTTTCCCAGATGATGAAATTGAAAACGGAAATTATCAATACCGTAAGGACTATGTAAAGAACCGCCGTCTTATAGGACAGCGAATTTCTTCGGATTCCCAGCACAAAATCTCCGGTTGGCTATCGTTGTCGGCGATCGATGCCGATTACGAACTGAAGTTTATCGAATAACTCCTCGGAGGTGCAAGGCTTTTCGATGATATGAAAACCGAGGTATCGCCGCAAATCCCTATCCTCCGCGGATAAGGTGCCGTTGACCAGCAGGGCGCTGGGAGATTCCGCGCTCATTTCGCTCAAGGCAAGCAAATAGTAGTCCTTCAGGGTATCTGGAACCTCCCGGGCTTCATTAACCAGCACGAAATCGAAATTTCGCTTGCCGACTTCTTTCCAGGACGACCAATGGGAGGCCAGGTATTCAATGTGGAATGCTGAAAAGCCGATACTTTCGGACAAGGTGGACAAGGAGTCCATATCCCCCCCCAAATCGAGCACCAGGATGCGGTGCCGCCTTTTCTGTTCCGCCCTTTGGAGACGCTTCTCTATGGGTAAATTGACGATGAAAACCGATCCCTTGTGACGCGTTGATTCAACGTAAAGACGGCCACCGTGCAATTCAACGAAGGATTTGCTGATGGTCAGCCCCAACCCATGGCCTTTGCCGGATATATTGCTGCCTGAGCCGGTGTCGAATTTTTGGAAAATCGCGCTCAAATCGGCCTGGGAAATACCGGGTCCCATGTCTTGAATTGAGCAAATGAGGTTATTGTCACGTTTTTGCACATTTATGACGATTTTCCCGTTTGTCTTGGTGAATTTAATGGCATTGCCGAGAAGGTTCGCCAAAACCCGGCTTATTTTCTGGATGTCGAGATAAATATCCGGTACCTGCTCCGCCTTCAACTCGATATGAATTCCTCGCGTGAGCCCCAATCCCTTCAGGGATTGGACAATCAGCTGGACTTCCTTCAATATGTTCACCTTTTCCAGCTTCAATTGCAGCTTGCCGGCTCCGATTTTTGCGGAATCGAGAAGGTCGGTAACCATGTCAACCAGGAATTGGCAATTGCGGTGGATGGTACGGATCGGCTCCAATTGGGTCACTTCCAGGTTTCCCAAAACGCCTTCCATCAAAAGTTCCGCATAACATATCATGGCAGCCAGGGGCGAACGCAGATCGTGCACAGCCATGTGCAAGAAATCATTTTGATGGTTGAGCTGTTCCTGTTGTCGAACAATCCGGGAACGGAGGCGATCGTTCACGATTTGCCTGGCCACAAGCTTCGATTTCACCGACAGCAAGGATTCGAGACGGGTTCGTAAATCAGCCGGAACCGTATGCGCGTCCGCTACGAAGGACGCGCCTGCGAGAAAGAGGGAGAGCTTGTCCGAGTCCGGAATCTCTCCCCGGCTCACGACTACGCTATTGGCTATTACCAGGAACTTGTCGGGCTGGCCCGCAAGGGTTGCCACGAATGAATTCCAGTAGGGCCACTCCACCAGGAAAATATTGGCGGCGCGTACTTTCCTGTCCAGCATCCCCGCATCGGGAATTCGTCCCTCCAACCACGGAAAGTCTTCGAGTTGAGTGCGCAGTCCCGCTTCCAGGGTCTCGTCTGATCCCGCAAAAGTGAGTTTGGGCAGGATGGGGCTTTGGTTCATGGAACGACGGCCTGATCCGAATCCGTGATTTTGTATTCGTGGAGCTTGTTTCGTAAGGTACGAATACTGATATTCAGCATATCCGCAGCCTTGGTCCGGTTGTCCCCACATGCCTCCAAAGTCTTGAAGATGAGGATTTTTTCGGCTTCCGCCACACTCATTCCGGCTTCCAATCCTGAGTCCGGCGTTCCGGGACGGGGCGATTGCGCTACCGTACCATTCATGCGCAAATGCTCGGGAAGGATTTCCTTGTTCTTGGCGAACACTACCGCCCGTTGAATGACATTCTCCAACTCGCGTACGTTACCCGGCCAACCGTGGGCGCGCAACCGATCCAAGGCCTCCGGCGCCAGGCCCGGAACGGTGAAGCCGTTTTCACGATTGTATTTGTCGATAAAATGCATGCTTATCGGCTCGATGTCTCCCGGCCTGTCCCGCAAAGGGGGAACCTGGAGAGGAATCACGTTGAGGCGATAATATAGGTCTTCCCGGAACCGGCCCTGCGCAGCCTCTTCTTGCAAGTCGCGGTTGGTGATGCAGATAATCCGCACGTCGATGGGTATTTCGTCGTTTCCACCGACCTTCGTAATTTCCCTTTCCTGAAGTACGCGCAAAAGCTTGCTCTGGGCGAATAGAGGCATCTCCCCTATCTCATCCAGCAGAAGGGTACCGCCGTTAGCCAACTCGAACTTGCCCATGCGGGATTTGATGGCTCCGGTGTAGGAGCCCTTTTCATGTCCGAAAAGTTCGCTTTCGATCAGCGATTCGGGGATGGCCGCGCAATTGATTTTTACGAAGGGAAGACTGCTGCGTTTGCTTTTGGCATGAATGGCCTGAGCCATCAACTCCTTGCCGGTACCCGACTCGCCTGTTATCAGCACGGTCGAATTGGATCCCGCCACCTCCTCCGCGGTCGCCAACAACTGTTGAATGGCATTGCTGTTTCCCACCAGCCGGTATCGCTGCGCGAGTTTCTCCCTGAGGTTGCGGTTCTCTTTTTTGAGACCGCTCAACTGCAATACCTGGGATACGGTATGTTCGAGGATTTCGATTTGGAAGGGCTTTTCAATAAAGTCCTGGATCCCCAGTTTCATGGCTTTGACGGCCGCTTCCACCGTCCCATATGCGGTCATCAGAACAATGGGTAGGCCCGGTTCAAGCGCCAGCAGCTTTTCCGCCAGTTCGATACCGGTCATATTCGGCATTTTATAGTCGGATAACACCATGTCGTAGCGTCCGGGAGCGAAATCGTCGAGGACTTCCTGGGCGCTGCGCTTCACCTTCACCTTATGACCTATCCGTTGGAGACTGGTCGAGATGAATTCCCGCATCAATTCTTCGTCGTCCACTACTATTATTTCCGCCATGTGCTTCTCCATGAATCCATGCGGATTTCGAATTTGGTGAATCCCGGCGGTTCATTCTTCACGCGAATGCTTCCCCCGTGCAATTCGACTATACGCTGCACGATCGCCAATCCCAAGCCCGTGCCCTGCTCCTTGGTGGTGAAAAACGGATTGAAAATCTTATCGAGGTTCTCCTCGGGAATTCCCTTCCCGTTATCCACCACGGAAACCATCAGGAAGTCGCTTTTATCCAGACCCACTTCGATGCGCAGGATGCCTTTGGATTCTATCGATTGAATGGCGTTAAATATAAGATTCAGAAGCACCTGCTGGAACTTCTCGGGATCAATTTGCGCCTCCATTTTTTCCGTAGGGTAATTCCTCTCGATGGAAACCGTTTTGCCTTCCTTGCTGATTTCCAATTCGGCGTATCGCATTATCTCCTCGATCCATTCGATGAAATCGAGTCGCTGCAACTGTAGCTCCATAGGCCGGGTAAACACCAGAAGGTTCGAGACGATTTTATTAAGGCTGGAAACCCCTTGCACGATGCGCCGCACCAATACCCTCCGGGGATCGTCGATTTCGAGATCCCGCTCCAACAAGCCGGCGAATCCGCCGATGCCGGCGAGCGGATTGCGGATTTCATGCGCCACGGTAGCGGCCATCTCACCCAATGCGGCCAAAGTCTTGGCATGTTGCATCTGCTTCTGCATATGCTTTATTTCGCGCAAATCGGTGGAAACTTCTACAGCTCCGAGCAATTTTCCCGAGGTATCGCAAACCAGCTTGGTGGTATAGCCGATGGGTTGGAATTCGCCCCGTATCCGCCAATACCTTTCATGGCCGTCATAAGCCCTATTAACCCGTAAGGTATCGATGAGCGGAAGGTGATCCTCAGCCTGCTTGGCGAATACTTCGGGATAGGCTTTTCCGATGGCATCCTCGGCGTCGACACCATAAATTTTTTCGGCCGCTTGGTTGAAAAGGGTTATACGCTCATCGACATCGACCATGATTACACCGGAGTCGAGACTTTCCAGAACCGATTTGAGTTGGTTTTTAACCCTTTCGGTTTCATACATCGAGGCGTTCAGCTCGCGGTTGCGCTCTTCGAGCTCAAGACTGATTTTATCGAATTTTATGCCGATATCCTTGTAGGCCGTTTCGAGCCGGGCAACATTGGCGTTGAACCATTCGAATACCTGGGACATCTGCCCCCGGCGATCCTCGGGAATTCCGGCCAACCAATCATCCATGGCCAGACCTACTGTTGGGAGCGATACCAACTGATGCGCCCCATGATATCCGCCTGAGGGGGTTGCGATTCCATCGGCTTTTCGGAGAACCATTTCTCATGTTGAGCCTGTATGTTCCGCGCCACGGACTCTAATTCGTCCAACAGATTTCCCGCCCTTCCCTTTAGATGCTCTTCCCTTTCCTGCGCAGGCAAGGCTTTCCATCCGTCCAGAAAAGGCTGGAGTTCCTCTTTTTGATTCTCGAGCAGACTTGTAAGTTCTATTTCGCGCAGCAACAGCCGCTTCATTGCCTCTGCATCGGCTTTCTGCATAAATTCCAGGGCGGATTGCTGCACTCCCTGTAAATCCACGAAAACCTTGAGCCGATTTTCCAACAACTCCTCGAATTGCCGCAGCGGAAATCCCTCTTTAATCGATAACCTCCCCGAATTCCTTGCGCCAAATGGTATCCTCGCGCCGCCACTTGGCTTGCGCGGCCCAATAGCTATAGGGATAATTATCGATTACCCGGGTATACTCATTCAAGGCCAATTCGTAGCGATGTTGTGACTTGTAGGTATTGGCCAGTTGATAATGCACCCAATCCGCATCGGGGAAACCGGAATGGGATTTGGTCAGTTCCTGGTACAAAACCAGAGCGGCCTGCCAATTTTTAGCGGAAAACTCGAGATCGGCAAGCCTCAGCCGCGAAAGGGAGCATGTGCGGGTCTGGGTCGTATCGGCTGAAGGGTTTCCGCAATACTCCAGGGAAGCTTGGAATAATTTACGGGCCAAATCGAGTCGGCCTTGGTGCTGATGTAACAACCCCAGTTGCTGACGGTAATACATTTTTTTTCCGACAAGGCGCGAATTGCTTTCCGCCTTTTGGAGATAGGCTGTCCATTTAGTGGTATCGCGTGAAAGGGCTCCCACCCGTTCGAGCGCCGCTCCCAATGCCTCCTGAGAGGGTCCGAAATTTTCACCCGGCCGCATGTCCGCCAGTATTTGCTCGGCGGGCACCCATTCCTTTCCGCCCAAAGCGATTAGCGCTGATAGGTATTGTGCATGATTGGTGAAAATTCCTCCGGTCGCCGGCGAAGCCCGCAAATAATCGTTTACCTGCACCTCAGCATTTTGCGTAAGTCCCAGTCGCAGATAAACCGTAGCAAGGTTTAAAGCCGCGGCTTCGGCATTGGGTGAACCCGCGTATTTCAAAATGAGTTCCCTGAATTTTCGAATGGAGGATTCAAGTCGGCCTTCGTGGTATTCCAGAAAGGCTCCTCGCGTTTCCGATCCTCCCACTCCTCCGGGGTCGGGGAGAAAAAAGCGATGACCTTCCTCTTCGGGGAAACCCGAGACCTCAATTACTTTCAGGAGGGAAAACCGGGGTTTGCTAGCGTCCTGTGACGTACTTTCCGGCGGATCCGGCGGGGTTGCGACAGTGGGCGGCTTTGGGTCGAGCGGACGGTCGCTGCCGGACTTGGCTGCCACGGGGGGGGCCGTCGGAATCGGTTTTTTTGCGGCGAGGGAAGCTTCCAGCTTATCTACCCGCGCCTGGGCCTGTCGCTTACCCTCGGGGGATGCATCGCCTTGCAGGTAGGTTTTGAAGGAACGAACGGCCGCTTCCGGCCTATTGGCTATTTCATGGATTCGGCCGACATAGTAATGTGCGTTATTTCCCCGATCGGGATAAGCGTAACTTCTTTGGAAATTGTAAAGTGCCTTGGCATATTCCTTTTTGTTGTATCGAATTACCCCAGCGAGATAATAGGCTCCAGGATGCCCCTTATGTTTGGCGAGCGTTTTGTGGATGGCCTCCAGGGCTCCCTCTGTATTTTTTGCCTTGTAGAGCTCGATAGCCTTGAGAAAATCCGCATCGGCATAGATTCCTTTGGCCGTGGATTTCCCTCCGACCTCCGAATCACCTGCTGCCCCATCATCTGTAGGATCGGACTGGGAAACACCATCACCCTGCGGTTGCAAACCCGCAATTTTAGTCTCGATACGCTTTTTACTGAGAGAGTCGGAAGCATACCGCGCCTGCATTTTAAAGGCTTCGATGGCCAGATCGGGACGCTTCTGCAGGAGGTTGACCTCTCCCATCTCCCGATAGATTTCCGCATTGTCCGGATTTTCCACCAACAGGTTCCGGTATTCGCGCAAAGCCTTCTCCAGGTCACCCTGCACCGTATATTCGCGCGCCAAACGTAACCGATGGGCATCCGGTTCACCGGCGGAGAGCGGGTCTACGGCCAAGAGGAAGAGCAAGCAGGTCACGGCGATGCCGCGACATAGCTGTATGTTCGGAAGGAACGGGCCGTAAAATGGTTTTTCTTTCATGTGGCAATACAAGCGCACTAGGCGTCTGCCCCATTATAGCCTTAACGGATTGGCGAGATCAAAAAAGAAGCGCCCCGAATAGGTTTAAAACCGTAAAACGCGCACTCGCAAGACGTCGGGAATTCCCTGTATGCTGGAAATTACGGATGGCTGGATGTCGGATTCGAAATCGATGATATTATACCCGACCTTACCATTGCTCTCGTTGGTCAGGGACTGGATGTTGATACCCGCATTTCCCAGCACATTGGTAATATGGGCGATCATATTGGGAAGGTCCTTGTTGATGACGATAAGCCGGGTTTTGGTGGTTTGCTGAGGATAAACTTCAATGATGGGAAAGTTGACCGAGTTGGTAATGACGCCGTATTCCAAATAACTTTTCAGCTGGGTAACCGCCATGACCGCGCAATTCTCCTCGGATTCCGCCGTACTGGCGCCAAGATGCGGGGTGCAAACCACATTCGGGGTCTTAACCATTTGCCGAGTGGGAAAATCCGTCAAATAGGTGGAAACCTTTCCACTCTCAAGGCCTCTGATGACCGCGTCATCGTCATAGATGCCTTTTCGCGAGTAATTCAGGAGTATCACTCCCGGTTTCATGCGGGATATGACCGATTCATTTATGAGGTTACGGGTTTTATCGGAGAGAGGTACATGGACGGTAATGATATCGGCCTGGCCAATGAATAAGTCCAGGGTATGGGCAATTTCCACTCTCGCATTCAAATTATGGATATTGGCGATGGTGGGAAAGGCATCGTATCCGATAACCTTCATGCCGTGTTCGATGCCGGCGTTCGCAACCAGCACTCCGATTTTCCCGAGACCCAGTACGCCCAGAGTCTTACCCGCCAATTCGAAACCGGTATAGGTGGACTTGCCCTTTTCCACTTTTTCGGACAATACCTTTTCGTCGGATTCTTCGGACAGTTTTTGGGTGAATTCGAGGCTCTTATGGATTTTCCGCGCGGCGATGCCAAGCATGATGAAAACCAATTCCGCCACCGCATTCGCATTTGCACCGGGGGTATTAAAAACACAGACACCCTTCTGGGTAGCTTTCTCGATGGAGATATTATTCACACCCGCACCAGCGCGGGCTACGGCTAGAAGGCCGTCGTAGGCATCGGTGTCTACCTGTGCGCTGCGGACGATTATGGCTTCGGGTGAGACGCTTTCGGAATTGAGGAGGTAATTATCTCCAAAAAGTCTGATGCCTTGCTGCGAGATATTGTTCAGTGTCTTGATTTTAAATGCCATTGGTATTTCCCTGATTCGGCTTTGGCGGAAAGATACTAATTCTGCAAGAATTCATTCCGATTTTATCGCTTCGGTTGAAGCGAATCGGATTAGGTCCTGCATGGAAAATCGAGGAAGATTTAATCAGGGAGAGACAACCGGGCGGTCGGGAGGAAAACCGGGAACCGGATCGATGGGAATCGGAGGCGGCTCCGGTTTTAAATAGTAATAATAGCCCGCATATCCGCCCCCACCAAGGACGGCAAGCGCCAAGGGAAATTTCCAGTAGAAAGAGGACTGTTTGCGGGTGAAGGCTCTTTCAATTTTCTTGCTCCATTTGAAGCTCATGGTGATTACCCCATAATCCTCATGGACTTCATAACCAAAATCGTGCGGGGTCATGAGGGTAACCCGTACCACATCGCGTAAATCCGGTCTCAATCCTGCAACTTGGGCATTCAAATCGATTTTAAAAAGTTCTACGGTACTGGTGGTAATGGGGCTTTCTTGAATAGGTTCGATAATGCTGGTTCCGATGCGCGTATCATAAAAATCGAAAACCAGGGCCTTCTTCTCGACATCGTAATAACTGAAATAGGCGGAGGGTTTTTCCGTAAGCAGGTAAATGATTTTGATTTCCTTGACATCCTCGGAAATCTGGGTCTTGTCCAATACCACGCCTTCGATGGTACAAAAGATGCCTTCCTCTTCCCGAGTTATGGTGGGCGCGTCCGGGGCATCGATGATGTCTTCATACTGTCCCGGTTGGGCCGTAAGGGTTGCTGCAAGCAGCGCCAAAATGGGCCACGACGAAGCTGAAAGGAATGTTTTGTGCAAAAAATTACAGAGCAAAATCTGCCTTCCCAGCGGTATCCAGGGGGTTAATCCAGGGGACGCTTGCTAATATTATCTCAAAATCTCGAATAGGCTCTGCCAAAGGTCCTAATGTCCTTAAAAAAGATAAAAAAGGCCACTGATTTGCGAGTAGGAAGTTTCGCAGGGACCAGAAATAATCCCCTGATTACTCAAATTCAATTCTCCCAGCCCTCTTTGCCCACCAGGGGAACAAAACGGCAATCCCCCAAATCGGTTTCTACAAAAGTATCACCTTGGCGGTCGATTTGCATTAATTTTTGCAGGTTTCTTTCGCCACAGGGCAAAATCAACCTTCCCCCATCCGCAAGTTGAGCCTTGAGCCGACCGGAAACCACCGGGGCGCCGGCTGTTACGATGATGCGATCGAAAGGGGCCCAACTTTCCCACCCCAGACTACCATCCCCTATTTTGAAAATGATATTGCGGTACCCCAAACCCGCCAGATGGCTCTGCGCTCGCTTGGCCAGCTCGGAAAACCGCTCCACGGAGTAAAGGCGTCGGGTGAAACCCGCCAAAATAGCCGTTTGGTAGCCGGAGCCGGTGCCGATTTCCAGAATTTTATCGTCATCTCGGGGATTCAAGGCATGGGTCATCATGGCAACCATACTGGGTTGGGAAATGGTCTGCTCCGAACCGATGGGGAGAGCCTGGTCTCGGTAGGCCTGGTTTTGCAAAGCCGAGTCCACGAATCCATGCCGGGGAACCGTCTCCATGATTTTGCGCAAGCGCTCGTTTTCAATTCCGAGATTCTTCCAAATTCGCTCTACCATATGCAATCTAGCGGTCGCTAGTCCGTCCATATCAGGTTCCAATACATTTTGAGAAAACGGAGGGTATCTCGAAAAAGACGCATGTGACTGCCATTATCCGTATATAAAGTACGCACCGGAGTCGTTTCCAGGCTATATCCCCGACAACTGGCCAATACCAGCACCCGGGGCTCCCATTCGAAACGTCCCGACTCGGGAAGTCCCGGACCTTCCAGGAGTCGCAAATTGTACATCCGAAACCCACATTGGGCATCGTGGACGGGCTGACCGGCAGCCCATGAAAGCATGCTTGTAGTCGTCCAGTTGCTGAACCGCCTATGCCAAGGCATGGTGGACCCGGCAATTCTACGCTTTCCCACCACCACGCCGACTCGATCATTTTCACAAAAGGGGGGGAATCCGAAAATATCTTCGACATCATGTTGTCCATCGGCATCCAAGCTTATCGCCCAAACTCGTCCATCCAAGCGAAGCTGTTTCAGTCCCGTGGACAAGGCAGCGCCTTTTCCCTGATTGGAGCCATGCCGAATGACCTTCACGCCCGCTTTTTCCGCCACCGACGCGGTTGCGTCCCGGGAGCCGTCATCCACGACCACCACCTGTGCATCCGGTAACATATCCCGTAACCGCCCTAACAACGGCGCCAGGGTTTTTTCCGCATTATAGGCGGGGATTACCACTCCGCAGGATTCGGGGAGGCCGGGATTGGGCATGCTGAATCTTTCACAAGGATATAAATATCGATAGCTCCGGCCATTCCCGGCCAATGATGAGCTTGTTTCTCCATTAAGAACCCCCTCGCTATCGCCAAATCACCAAAATTCTCTGCCGAACTGCGTCCGGCATCGCTCGCAAGCGCCTTTCCCTCGGCGGCGAGATGGCGCTGAAGAAAGTCGAGTACCATCGTAATGTTTTCACGAGCATAGAGCATATCCCCCATGAGAATCAGATCGAATTCCATTCGAGAAGGGAAAGATGAGAGATCAGCACACATCACCTGAGCAACAGCTTGCCTCGACCTGAGGTTGAGTGCAGCGAGTCGGCAAGCATCTTCATTGAAATCACAAGCAAATAGCCGAAAACCCATTTCATGGAAAAGCAGGCCCAAAAACCCGTTGCCGCATCCCAGGTCCAACGTATTCTCAGGAGGTTTTTTCCAATTTTGCAACAGAAAGTGACCCAGCGCGAAATTGGCTTTCCATTCTTCCAGCCAATAGGGCCACCTCCTTTCCGTCAGCCCCCTTTCCGCTACGATGTCCTCCAGATTGTCGGAAGAAGTAGGAACATTGAGAAGATTTATCGTCCGGCTTCCCAAATTGACCGCGACCTCCGTGAGGGGGAAAGCTTTAGTTCCAATTTGGAAATGCTTCACGCTGTTTACCACCTCTTGAATGCGTTCAATGGAGGTAGCAAATGAATGCATCGCGAAAAAGGTGTAGAATGGAGGAGTTATGCTCTTGCGCTCTACCCTCCTGCTCGCAATTCCAGTCCTTTTCGGGGCATGTTCTCTGAATATCCAGGACCCGGAGGAAGAGATCCGTAAAAAAATCCAGGAAAAGTCCCCCTGGGCAATGGCGGGATTGGAAGGGACTTGGTTGGGCGACAGCTCTTATACCCTCCAAGATGTCAAACCCACCTTGATATCAGGGGCCAATCGCACTGTCCTCCACATTTACCCCGATTCCAGTTGGAGTGCGACGGACCCCCTCAAACTTTTTGCTCCCTCCAGTCCGCGAGGAATTCTGCGCATGGGACGTGATTCCCTCTGGCTATACCTGGGAGCGGAAAAGAACCTGCCCAACAAAAAACTATCCGCAACCTTGCGCTTTATGGGGAATTATCTTGAAATTTTCGACCCGGCTGCCAACAGACATTCCTTCTTCCACAAAGCTCCCGGCATCGATACCGCCACATGGCCCCTCTTGCTCACCTCGGACCTTTGGGAGTGGAAAGCCCGCAGGGCGCCCAATCATACCCTCGATTCACTCCAACCCAGCGGAACCTTTGAATACCTCACGTTCTCTCCGGAAAAATTCAACCGTGAGATAAACAACCAGGGATATGCAAGCACCGAAACCGGGAATTGGGCGTTGCAGAAAAAAAATCTCACCCTGGGTGGCGACAGCCCGAAAATATACCGCGCTGATCTTTTCCATAAGGATTCCTTGCGGCTTTGGCCTATGTTGGACGGAAGGCCGATATCCCCCTTTCAACTCTATCTCAGAACCAAGGAAAAATCGTCTCGCTATTTAAGAGTGAACGACATTCTGGGATATTGGAGAACCGATACGTTGACCGTGAGGCAGGAGACCATTGTAATGCATCCCGGCCGCCATTATGATTTGGAAATTGATACGGGTTTTACCATTCGAACTTTCTCAAATATCGACACTCTCATGCGTTACGGCTCCTGGCACGCCGATTCAGGTTGGCTCCGGTTACGTCCCGCCCTTCCAACCGGTACCTCAACTCCAAAGTCGCCGGAACGCTTTAGGGTAAACCATGCCTCCGCCAACACGCTTTTATTAACCGCAGCCGGAGCCGACCCTGTTCCCGGTTGGAGATTACGCATGACGCGCATAGATAAATCCGTGGTGATGGCTAATCCCCTGGACCGTTTTCCCGATGCGGACTACGCCCATATCCACATTGGTACCGATACCCTGCGGTTTTATCACCGCGGAAATTACCAGGCGGGTAGCCTGGAGAGATTCGAGTTGTCTGCAGCGCCTACCGGATCCGAATGGCTGGTCCTTTCCTTTAATCCTCAATCGGAATCCTTCCTCGGCAACCAGCCGGGATTTATCTTCCGTTTCAACCATACCGTGGGTGTCCGCAAAGGGGTTTATCGGTCTCTGCCCAATCTAAACTTCGTATTACGGGCAACTGGGGAAGCCACTGGAAAAAAACTGGCTGGTGAATTCACCGGAAGAGTAGCTCGCTACGCTGATAACTCGACGCAAAACCCGTCGGACTCCGTGGATATACTTGGAACCTTCCGGATTAACAGGACCGCTGCCGGAGCGTTACGGGCGCCTCTATGGGTTCTACCGTAGACTGGTTGAGTTACGGTGAGATTAGACGAGTCCCTTCCCCGCCCTCCGCTCTCCCTCCTGATACCCACCTATGGGAGGCCGTTGCTTATTTGGGATACCGCCAGGGCCTTGCTGAATCAATTCCGGGGGGATGACGAGCTTGTGATCGTAGACCAAAATCATCCGCCCCTGCAGGTTCCCTCGGATTGCGAGGTTACCTCGCTGCGACTGCTGCGCCAGGAGATTCCCGGATTGACACGCGCCCGGAACCTGGCCCTTTCCTCAGCGCGGCACGCTTCCATACTGTTTTTGGACGACGACATAATACCGGCCCAGGATTTGTTGCAACGGTTTCGCGAAGCCGTCGCCATGGATTCCCATTGCGTTTGGGCCGGGGCGGTAGATCAGGACGATATTCCGGAATTCCAAGGTGTCGGATTCGTGGATTTGAATTCAGGGGAAATCCGCACTCGCTTCGATTTTCACAAAGAAGGCGATCTACCCTTCTTTTCGGGTTGTCATGCCCTGCTTCCCCGCAAGGCTCTGCCGGATCCGCCGGTATTCTGTGAACATTTCCGCGGCAATGCCCAAGGCGAAGAAATTGATTTGGCGCTACGCCTGAAAAAAAGGGGGATTCGCATTCGGGCTTTGCCGAAGGCAAGGGTCCATCACTTGAAAATTCCCGCTGGGGGGTGCCGAACCGATGCGTATCGGCGTCGTTTCCATCTCGACTTCTGTTATAACGAAGGTTTATTTTTCGGCCGTCATGGAAGGTTAGGGAAGCTCCCCAACTTCTTTAGCCGAATCAAGGGTTTTTTGGAATTTCATACCCGTAAAAAGCAGGGTGGCCATTCGGTATTACAGGTAATGGCGGGTGTTTATCAAATGGCCGCGGGGCTTTGCCGGGGAATTTCCGCCCGCCCGGCTTTAAAGTCCGAAGCCAAGCCAGGTCTTAGGAAGGCAAATGGCTAAGTCCGTTCCAGATAATATTTTCCGGCTTCGCACGTCAGGCGAATCGATTTTCCCGGCAAGTCCAAGCTGATCCCGGATTGCAGCTTTTCCACAGCTGACCGGCAATCTTTTCCCTCACCGAGGTGATGTTCCAGAATCAAATTCACCGACACCAATCCCCGCTGTAAGGCTTTGCGAAAGGCTTCGCCTGTCTCGAACTCACGCAACCGATTGCTCCAAGTGGGATCGATAAAATGGGGTCGGAAACGGACGCCGGGAAACGCTTGGGAAAGACGTCGAAACCGCTCCAGGTTTTCGCGACTGTCATCATAAAAGGAGATGTCGTTATAGCCTCGCCTGATCAACTCCTCAGCGACTACCGCCGCCTTGCGATCCGATACCGGCAGTGCTGAAAAGGGACCGCCTTTATCCTTGTACCGCATGAATCGTGAGTCCGATACCGTGAAGATAAGGTCTTTTCGCAACCGGATTCCAAAAAGCCCCTGGAACAGGCGGATGAGAAACGCGGCATGGCCCTGTTTGTGGGGACGCGCCGTAAGGATACCGAATCGGCTGCGGGTACCGCGTTGCATTATGGTTTCGATTATTTGGCGGGTATATTTAACCACGATTCCTTTAGAGAGGATTCCGACATCCGAGAATTGCGCGAAATCGAAGATTTCACCCTCGGCCAGGCGATAATCCGTGAATTTTGCTGTAGAGAGTTCCCTTAGGCAATTTCCCTGTGCATTCCGGACTTGAATTCGGGCAGGTGTCACCAGGAGCGTCTCGTCAACATCGAAGAGATGCAAGCTCTTACGAGCGGGCGTAGGCGCATCTTTCCCCATCATTTGCCCCTTGGCTGCATTGGATAAATGGTCTTTCACAAGCTATTTTATCACGCTATTCAAGCGGGCCCATTCTGTGTTCACAATAATCTGCAAGGTTTTCCACCTTCTGCACAACCGACCTCGAACCGTCCTGGCATTGGCCTGCCTGGCGACTGTTTGGAGTTTGTTTCAAGTTCGCCACCTTAATATAAAAACCGCTTTCAGCGATCTGCTGCCCGGCAATTTCCGCAGCGTCGAATTGCTCCAGCGTATCGAGGAAAAATTCGGAGGATTGGGTAACCTTGCCATTGTAATCCATTCCGATGATCCGGAGGCGAATAAACGTGCCGTGCATTTTTTCCATGAAAACCTACGCTCCCACCCGGACGTAAATTTCGTGGAATTCCGCACCGAAGCGGATTTCTACAGGCAACATAAGTTGCTGTATATCAGCCTGGCAGATCTCGAAGAAGTCGCAAGCCGGGTGGAAACGGGGTTCTGGCTCAGCGAGAGAAAACACAATCCTCTCATCATTAACCTCCTGGACGACAATGAAAGGGAGGTCTCGTGGGAAGCCACCAGTTTCGATGATTTGGAGAAGAAGTACTTTTCGCGACTGCAGGAATATCTCGGAACTCCAGATGAAAAAATTCTGGTCGTGCGTGTCTTTCCCGGTTTCGACATCACCGATATCCAACGGTCCCGCCGCTTTTTTGCCGACGTCAGAGTCGTGGCCGAGCAATTGCGTTTGACGGCACCGGGAGCAATGGAAATCCATTATTCCGGAGACGTACTGAATAATATCCACAATGAAGGGCGGCTCTATTCCGGTATCATCACTTCCGGAAAACAATCGTTGATATGGGTCGCTCTGTTTCTCCTCCTCTATTTCATTCGCATACCCTTCGGAGCTTTGCTGGCGGGCATTCCGCTTCTCATGGCGGTGGCTTGGACTCTCGCCTTGACTTATGTGACTATCGGCCATCTCTCCATCATATCGGCTTCTTTGGGATTCGTGTTGGTCGGTCTGGGTCTGGACGCCTCCATACACCTTCTGTCCCGGTACCGGGAGGAAAGGCTCAAGCGCCTAAGCGCCCAAGTGGCCTTCGAAACCATCATTTTGGAAACCGGTCCGGCCATAACCACCAGCGTGCTAATCAGCGCGGGGGCGTTCCTATCCCTGCTTGTCACCGATTTCAAGGGGTTTGCGGAATTCGGATTGATGGCGGGAATGGGCATGCTTTCCACCTTGATTGCCAGTTTAGTGGTTTACCCCTGTATCCTCATCCTGGCTGAACCGGCAGGATTAATTCCGGTCTTCGGCAAAACCCTTTACAATTTCAATTTGTTTAAAAGCCGGCCCTACCCGCATTGGAGAATTCATGCGGGAATCGTTTTACTGCTTACGTCGGTTTTCTGCCTGCGCGGAATCCAGACCCATTTCGAATTCAGTTTTGATAAACTGTCTTTCACCAGCCGCAATTTGGCCGCCGACTCCCTTCTGCACCGGGCCGGGGTGGAACTGGCTCCACCGGCGGTAGTAATGACCCCCAACCATGACGAAGCGCAACGGGTAGCCGATAAGTTACGGCGGCGTAAAGCCGTCGACTCGCTGACCCCCACCATTCAAACTGTGATGACCCTGTCGGACTTGCTTCCTGCGGATCAAGACGAAAAGCTCGCGTTGATCGAAAAAATCAAGGCGGCGGTCCCTCCCGGAACCATCGAAAGCGCCCGCGAACCACTTCGTTCCAATTTGATCAAACTCCGGGACAGCTGGGATGTGCGCAAGTTGGAGGTTGAGGATTTACCCGAAATTTACCGGCGGAAGTTCTTGGGACGCGACGCCGAATCGGGCCAATTCACTTTCATCTTTCCTTCCCAGGATTTGCGGCAGGGTTGGAGTCTCATGGCTTTCGCAAACGACGTACGGGATATTCGCCTGGACGACACCGTGTACCATGCTTCGGGAGTACCCGTGGTCCAGGCCGATTTGCTGAGTCTTATCATTCCGGACACGGGCCAGGCCGCAATGCTGGCACTCGGAATCATTTTTCTGCTCTGCTTTTTGGATACTCGTTCCATAAAAGGAGCGGTGGTGCTTGCCGTACCGGTTCTAGTGGGAATAATCTGGACACTGGGAATCATGAAATGGGCCGATATGCGGCTTAATTACTACAACTTGATGGCCTTCCCAGCCATGCTGGGACTTGGCATCAATAATAGCGTACACCTCTATCACCGATACGTGGAAGAAGGCAAAGGTTCGCTGTTTTTCGTATTGCGCCGGACGGGAGAAATCATCACCGTCGCCTCCTTGGTCGGTATGGCCGCCTTTTTCGGTTTTATTTTCTCGGATCATTCCGGATTGGCTTCCCTGGGTATCACCGCCGTGGTGGGAATATCCATGTCTTTGCTGGCTCCCCTGCTGATCATGCCGCTGGTTTTCGGTTTCATGGAGGAAAAACATCTGGGGAAAATGCCCGACGCCTGGGATTCTCCCCTTGCTTCGGCAGACGCCTAGTAGCGTAAATTTCCCGGTGTGCGCGGAAAGGGAATAACGTCGCGAATATTTGCCATACCCGTGACAAATTGAACGAGTCGTTCAAAGCCAAGTCCGAAGCCGGCATGCGGAACGGAACCGAAGCGGCGTAAATCGAGGTACCAGTCCAGTCCTTCCGGCGGAACCGAAGATTCCGCCATGCGGGTTTTCAGAACTTCTTCCCTCTCCTCCCGCTGCGAACCGCCGATTATCTCGCCGATTTTCGGAAGCAGAACATCCATGGCGCGTACCGTTTCCCCATCGTCGTTCACTTTCATGTAAAAGGCTTTAATGCCCTTGGGATAATCCGTCAGTACCACGGGAACTTTAAAGACCTCCTCCGTGAGGAAGCGCTCGTGCTCGGATTGCAAATCAACTCCCCAATGCACGGGAAATTGGAATCGACCCGACTCTTTTTCCAGTATGGCAATGGCTTCGGTATAAGTCAGGCGCTTGAAATCGCTGGCGGCGATGGCCGTCAAGGTGTCCACCACGGTTGCATCGATGCGCTGCCGGAAGAATTCCATATCTTCCGGGCATCTTTCCAGCACGGTTTTGAAAAGGAATTTGAGAAAGGCCTCCGCCAATTCGATATCGTCTTCCAGGTCCGCGAATGCCATTTCGGGTTCGACCATCCAGAATTCCGCGAGATGGCGGGAGGTATGGGAGTTCTCCGCACGGAAGGTGGGGCCGAAAGTGTAGACATCCCCCAGGCTTAAGGCATAGCTTTCCGCCTCTAGTTGCCCACTAACCGTGAGGTTGGCTCGGTTTCCGAAAAAGTCCTGGCTAAAGTCGACTCCCGCTTCGTTTCGCGGCGGCTTTTCCAAATCCAGAGTCGTGACTTGAAAGGTTTTTCCTGCTCCTTCGGCGTCATTGGAGGTGATTATGGGCGTGTGGATCCATAAAAAACCGCGGGTTTGAAAAAATTCATGGACAGCGGAAGAGAGCACATTGCGGACCCGGGCGATGGCGCCGAAAGTATTGGTTCTACCGCGCAAATGCGCTACCTCGCGCAGGTATTCGAAACTCATTTTCTGTTTACCGATGGGATAGGCTTGCGCGTCGCTGGCACCCAAAATCCTTATGGAATCCGCTTGTATTTCAACCCCCTGTTTTTTCCCTTGGGAAGGCGTTACCGTCCCCATGACGGCGACCGAGGCGCCCTGGTGGATATGCAAAACATCGGATTCGTAATTGCTCAGGGCCGCAGGAGCCACCACTTGAATATTCTGCAAACAGGATCCGTCGTTCAATTCCAGGAAGGAAAAACCTCCTTTGGAGTCTCTACGGGTTCGCACCCAGCCTTTTACTTCCACTTTTTGACCGCTGGTTCCGGACCCCAAAATTCCGGCGATTTTTTGCCGACCCATTCTCTCGCTCATTGAAAGCTCCCTCGTTTCCTCCATTTTAGCTTTTTAGGGGCATTGTCGACAGATCTTGTGGTTATTCGGCCGTTTATCAGGAAATTGCCATTCACTGCTTCCTGGTAAAGAGAAAGGGGATATTCGCTGGGATATCATGGGGGCGGGGGCTCCACGCCGGGGAGGTTTTTTCGGCGCGCTCCGCCCAATCCGCTTTGCGGTGCGGGCGCCAGCGAACTCTGCCGCCGGAAAACCAGCGGGCCACAATCCCGCTTTGCGGGCTGGGCCCGCCCGGCGGCCTCAAACAGACGCCGGCTTATGCCCTTCGCAAAGCGGGGGCTTCGCTAAAGGCCGAAAAAATCTCCCCGGCGTTGAGCCCCCGCGCTGGTATTCCCCGGGGTTCGCCATGGTACAACGGTAGCATGTTCCCTGTCCCGCTGAACTCAAGTTTCTCCTGAAAAACCTATAGGATATCCATGGGGGGCCTTAAATCATCTACCAAACTAGTAGGTGATTTGTTATTTTAAAGAAATGGCTTAGCCATATGCAGATGAAGCGGTCGGAATTGGCTGGCCGAAAATTCATGGTGGAGATGGGCCCGGATAATGTGAAAAAGATGAATAGCACTCCACAGGCACCAACTACCCCTACTGCGGGAAGCACTTCCGAGCAGGAATCATCGCCTTATAGCCGAAAAATCGCCCAATTGGCGGCGCAACCCAAGCATCGGGGCGCCTTTTTTACCGAGGATGCCACCTCCAAGAATCTGGCGTTGATTACAGCCAAATTCAAAGACATCAAGATTTACTGGATGGTGGACCCGCATTCCGACCTCATTTACGATGCAAAATTCTTTTCCTATGGCGGACCGGTTTCGGTGGCCATGGGCGAAGCCCTGAGTTCCCTGGTCAAAGGCATGAAGGTCGAAACGGCGCAGGGTCTGCGTATCGACCAACTGGAAGAAATGCTGCGCGATGAAGCCGATAAGCCGGCGGTTGTGGGCGATAAGCAATTGGCTTTCGGGTCTCTGCCTGGCTTGCTGGACCAGGTGAACGAAGTTTACCCTCCGGCCAAAGCCTTGTCGTTAGCCTCTATCCAAATGCGGGAAAGCAATGCGCCCAAACCCAGGCAAACGGGTTTCGCGGAATTGACGGCGGCGGATTCCGAATGGTTGGAAAGAGACAAGGAAGAGCAAATCAAATTGATAGACGAGGTGTTGACCCGTGATGTCAGGCCCGGCTTGAATATGGACGGCGGCGATATGCAAATCCTGGATTTGGAAGCCGGAACCAAATTGCTGGTGAAATACGAAGGTGCTTGTGGGGGATGCGGTTCGGCGACAGGCGCCACCCTCGCCTTTATCGAAGATACCTTAAGGCGCGAAATTTATCGGGAGATGCAAGTGGTGCCCTTGCCTTAGAGCACGATTGCGAAGTAAAAGGCAATCACTGGGTCCACATGGAGAATAAAGCATGAAAAACACCTCGTCCGATCTCACATCCCTCTCTCCGGCTGCTAAGGCAAAAACCGTTAGTCCGTATGCACGGGGTGAATACAAATACGGGTTCACCACCAATGTGGAGATGGAGACCTTTGGCAGAGGGTTGAACGAAGACATCATTCGCGCCATATCGGCCAAGAAGGAAGAGCCCGCATTTATGCTGGAATTCCGGCTCAAAGCTTATGCCAAATGGCTGACCATGAAAGAGCCGCATTGGCCGAACGTGAAATACCCTCCTATCAATTATCAGGAAATCCAATATTTCGCGCAGCCGAAAAAGAAACCGGAATTAGAGAGCCTTGACGAGGTGGATCCCGAAATTTTGAAAACCTTCGAAAGACTCGGCATTCCCCTCGACGAACAAAAAAAGCTGGCCAATGTCGCGGTGGACGCGGTATTCGACAGCGTTAGCGTCGCCACCACCCACAAGAAAAAATTATTGGAATACGGCGTCATCTTCTGCTCCTTTTCAGAAGCCGTTCGGGAATACCCCGAACTCATCGAGCAGTATATGGGTTCGGTGGTTCCCGTAGGAGATAATTATTACGCGGCGCTCAATTCCGCGGTTTTCACCGACGGATCCTTTGTCTATGTGCCGCCGGGCGTAAAGTGCCCACTGGAGCTCTCCACCTATTTTCGCATCAATACCGAAGAGTCCGGGCAGTTCGAACGCACGCTCATCATTTGCGCGGATGACGCCTATGTTTCCTATCTGGAAGGTTGCACCGCCCCGCAATTCGACACCAATCAACTGCATGCCGCCGTGGTGGAATTGGTCACTCTGGACAATGCCGAAATCAAATACAGCACCGTGCAAAATTGGTATTCCGGAGACCCGGAAACCGGACGGGGCGGCATTTACAATTTCGTTACCAAACGCGGGAAATGCATCGGACGAAATTCCAAAATTTCGTGGACGCAAGTGGAAACGGGTTCAGCCATCACCTGGAAATACCCCAGCTGCATTTTGGTGGGTGAGGGTTCGGTGGGAGAATTCTACTCCGTCGCCTTGACCAATGGACTTATGCAAGCCGACACGGGAACCAAAATGGTGCATCTGGGCAAGAACACCCGCTCCAGCATTATCTCCAAAGGTATTTCCGCGGATCGAAGCCAGAACAGTTATCGCGGTTTGGTGCGCATCGCCAAGAATGCCACCGGAGCCCGCAATTATTCGCAATGCGACAGCATGCTGGTGGGTGACAATTGCGGAGCGCAT
>JBGTHM010000125.1:0-128113 GCA_041746255.1 Fibrobacteria bacterium
ACTGGATTGAGAAGGACGAAAACCGGTCACTTTGAACCGGATTTTCACCCTCGGGTCAATCGTCCGAACCGGTCATCTTGAACCGGATCGGCCGGTCACTTTGAATCGGATTAGCCGGTCACCATGAACCGGATTTTGCACATAATCACCGAAGGAAATATACAGGTAGCCGTCGGGACCAAAGTGCATCAAGGATACACCGTAAGATGGGGAGTGGGGAAATCCGATGATTTTACGTTTCATTTGCACCTGATTGAATTTGGCTCCCCCCGCCGTCCATTCCTCCACGCGTATTTCCGAAGGTGATCGGCCGGTGCTTTGACTGAGGCGCCCTGTATAAATCACGTAGAAAAGATTTTTCCTGGGGAACTGGGGATGGAATTGAATGCTATAGGCTCCCCATTCCGCCCTGAGGATGGCATGGGTTTTAGCGGTGAAGTCGGCGATTTTTTCCCGTGAATAGGAAGCGGCGATACCCTTAACCATGGTCGCAGGGTCGTCGGGATATAGGGTGAAAATCTTTCCATGCTGATCCAGGATGTAAAAGTGCCCCGGAAGCGAGGGAACTTCCCACATTCCAATGGCCTTTGTCTTGTCTTTAGCCATGCCAATCTTGCTGATATCGTAAAATGGCTTGAATCCGATATCTTTGGGTAAGTTCTGCGAAAACGATGTGGAGAAAGCCAATAGGCCGAAAAGGCTCCAGCTTAGCATACTCAGCCTGATATGGCATTGAATTCGATTCATGATTTTCCTTTCAGTTCAGGGCAGCACGGGTAATTGTTTCACAAGAGTTTGTCCGCCTGTTTCGAGGCCGACCAGGTAGAGGCCGGGCGACAGAGGGGAGGCAAAGGGAACTGAATTGTGCCCCGTCCTGCCGTGTCCCCTGATGCGGCGGATAAGTCCGCCATGCAAATTCCTCAGGCTGATGGAATACTCTGCGCCTTCGGCTAGGCTGAATGCGATGCTCTTTCCCTTGAGTCCATGCAAAACCCCGCCGCGTTGTAAGCCGCTGCGGCTCAGGTCTACGGCGGTTACTCTGGCCGGCGTTCCGGTACCGCCCACGAAATGGTAATCCGCGAGCGAACTTTTGAGTTTGGAGGACCAATTGTCCCAATCGCTTACCCGGTTATGTTTTCTTCCGGTATAATTCCTATCCATGATTTCCGCATATTGATCCCAGGCGTTGTAAGCTTCCGCCGCCGCCTCTACGGCTTTGGCCTTATTCCCTTTAAGATGATGGGCGGTGGCTCGGATATGCCCGGAATAGAACCATCCAAGCAGGGCGAGGGCGCGTACATCGTCCAATGCGAGTTGCACCTCCTTACCCGAACCGCTTCGGGGGCCCTGGAGCCCCAGCATGGCATATTGCTTCATTCTCTCCCCCCAGGCCACGGGGGTTTCGCGGGTGCCGCATTTGTCGTTCTTATAGTCGGTAAACCCGCATACCCCCTTGGGCGCCCAGTCCGAACCGGCCGGCACCGTAATGGGAATATGGGCTCCGTCGGTGGGGAGTTGTTGAGCCCACTCCTGGATGGAACCCCATTTAGAACGAGGCCAATTGCCTTCGGGGTACCACATAAAATCAGCCCGCCAGGAGGCGTCGGCGGTGACCAGGGTGTTGGCCATGGGCAAACCGCGGGAAGCCGCCGTCCAGGCTTTATAAAGCGCTTCGGTGGGGACATCCGGGTATTTGATCCGTATCACATCCTTGAAATCTTCGTCGGTGCGATGGGGATCATATCCGGCGTAACCGAAGGCATAGAAGGCGTACCAGTTTTTCTTGATGTCCAACATGCCGTTTATGGCCTTGTCTTTGGAGTACCAGGTATAAGTATGGGTATTGCCGTCGGAACCCATGAAAAAGCCGGGGACGTAGCGGGATTTATCCTTGTCTCCGGGTTCTTGAGGGATGTTGAGGATATAGGTCCGGGCGAAGTCGTAACTTCCCCAGTTCAGATAATACATGTCATCGTTGCGGAGATTAAGCCACATCTTCTTTTTCCGGGCTTTCATCACCTCGAAAACACTTTCGCCTTTCACGTTCCGGTGGTAACCGGGAGCGGGATGGCTGTACATGTGCGCCCAGGAATATTTGATTTCGAAATCGTAATTATAGGTGAGATTGTCGAAATATTTGGCGATGACGCTGGTAGAGCCTTCGTAAAGCCGGTAAATGAAGGTGAAATCGCGGTTTTTTCCGGGGTCGTGCAATTTTTGATAGTCATTGGTACCGCGACCGAATGTATCCCAGATGAACTCCGCCCGCTTGTCCCGGTCTCCGGTATCGTAATGTTCGCCGGCGTGGACGATGAAGCCGCTGACGGTGGGGAATTCCTGGAGAAAATGGGTCATGGTTTTCCGGAGATAATTCCGGGTGGCGGCATTGTCCACGCTTTCGGTGATGCCGTATTTATTCAACGCCCCGTCGACATAAATATTCCAGACCATCCAATACACCTTGATGCCGCGCGCTTCCGCGAGCGCGTGGATATCTTTCCAAAACTTGTTCTTCTCTTCGATGGTCATGCGTTTAATCAATCCCTGGTAATCATAAACATCCTCCAAGGCCGCATTCTCGTAGCCAGGCACTTTCATCATTACCGTAAAGGGATGGAAACTCCACAGCGAGAGTAGGTTATAACGGGCGCGGGCCATTTCATCCAGGTATTCCTCCCAGAATTTCATGTCCCATACCGCCTTGATCATGACATTGACGTATTCCATGTCCTTGGATTGATAGGTACGGCTCCTTTTATCGAAGGCTATGTTGAGCTTGATGCCGCGGTTTTCGAGGAAAGCATTTTGATCGAAATTCCAGGTACCTTCGGTTCCATAAACTTGCAGCTTTTTCGCCAATTCGAGGCCGCCATACATGGCGCCAACCGCGTCTCCTCCCAAGGCCCAAAATGTTTTCGTCCCGTTTTGAGTGGTACGGATGCCGAAGCCTTGGGCTTTGATACCGTTCGGTAGGTTTCCGCCCTCGCCCACGAGATGGTTTTTTGTGGAGACATCCGCCAAAGTCGCCAACACAATCAGGAACTCACCTTCGACGGCAGTAAATTGGGAAAGAGGGGATTGGGTAACGATATGGCCGCGTAATTCGAGCGCCTTTTTTATGTCGCTCGCGGCAAAGGCGATGGAAGGATTCCCGGGATCGCTCACGACTTTAATCTGCGCCGCTTCAACCATGCCTCCGAAGGTAAGCAAGGCTAAGGCCGCCGCTGGAAGCCAGGAACCGAGTCTTGCTTTTCTAAACCTCATCTGATAATCTCCAGCTTGAATCAACCTGATTTTTTTCGTGCCCGCATGTTACAGCCCCTTGGCCGTGGTAATGTCCCGCTCCACTTCTTTCAAGTAGACTTCCCAGGAGAAGCCGGTATTACCGGTATGTAACAAGGGGATGGTATTATGATGGGGCTTGGTAACGGCAATGACCTCGACCCAGTGACTCTTGGCGGTTTCGAGCAAGGTCACGGCTTTGGTTTTTTCCGAAGCCGTGCGCGCGACGCGAAAAGTTTCCAAAGCCACAGCCGCTCGCAGCTTGTCGGCGAAGTAGAGGGACAGATGGCTCAAGGCTTTCACGTCCATAATTTCACATTCCAAAGTTTTATGGGAAGAAGAGAGACCGTTCACAATCGCCAAAGCCTGTTGGCCCATTTGTTGCAATTCGTCCGCCAATTGTAAGGGAGTGATTTTGGACGGGTTCAAATTGCCTTTCTGTAGGGCGCCAACGTAATCCTTGACGGAAATGTAAGCGGGGTCCATAACCTCATGGTCCATCAACTCCCTTATGGATAGGAAAGGCGACTGTCCGTCGTTGAGCCCGAATTTCAATGAGGGGGCCAAGAATCCTTCCGAATAGAGGGTGCCGTCCCAGGTATAATCGACATAGGCGGCGAAGCGAAGCGGCATATTACTGGCTAACCGGAATGCATCCACCATTTTTGCGCCGACGCCTTGTCCGTAGCGGTTGTCGAAATCAAGGGCGAAAACCGCGTCGGTAGTCTTAGGATCGTACAGCAGCCGGCCCCATTGCTTATAGAAAAGCCATTGTCTTTCCCAGGCATACTTCCAATCGACATGGGCGTGGCCGGCTTTATGGAGATAATCTTTCGCCGGGATATAAGTTTCCGAACCGATGAAATATCCGCCGACATAATCCTGCCCGTTCAGGCTGATATGCTTTCTTATGAAATCGGGTTGGCCCCATCGCAGTACGAAAATGTCTTCGTTGCGTATCATCCAGGTCATGGCGTAATTTTTGGGAAGCGGGTTCCAATAAGTATCCCGGATGTCGCCTCCATGGACTTTCACGAGCTTCTCGGAAGAGAGGCCGTGCGACCAGTTGAATTTGACCTCCACCCAAATGGGCGAGTCGAAGTCCATCGCCTCCAATGCCTGCCGCGTCATCAGCTCGGTTTCGCGATTGGTCGAACCTCCCGGACTGGAAGTGCCGGAAAGGGGCGCCCTGTGAATCAACTTCACCGGCCGGTTCGCGGCCTTCATACCGGCAATGATGACGCGTTCCACCCATCTTTGCCTTTCGGTAGGCGTCATCGAGCCCATGGCTTCACCATGAGATATGCCAAGACCGGTTAGGTCGGGGTATTCTTTGAGGACTTGTGTGACGGATTCGCGGGTATATTTTTCGATTACCGCGCTATTATTAGCGGGTCCGTGGGAAAAGTTATCCTTGAAGTCTTCATTCGCGTTCTTGTCATAATTGTCCTTGAACTCCTTGGTCACCCAAATGTTCCAATTGACCAAATAGGTTTCAATGCCGCGCTCCTTCGCCATGCGGAAAAGGGCGGTCCAGAATTTCTGCCATTTGGCTAATTCCGCGTCGTTATAGGGAGAGGCTTTGGGATAATTCGTGGGCCTGACAAGATAGGGGAATGGGTGCATGGACCAGAGAGACAGAACGTTCAAACGGTTTTCGGCCATCATGTCCAAAAAACCTTCCCAGTATTGGATATCGCCGGCGGTTTCCATATGCAATTGCAGGGACTCGTGCTTTCGATAAGAGGACCAGGGGGTATTGAACTTCATGGCGCGGAAGGGGAAACGAGGGTTGACCGTCTTTTCCGGCACTGCGCCCGGCCCATGGATGGAAATCATATCCGACAGTTCGAGGAGTCCATACATGGCTCCTGACTGGTCGATGGCGGTAACGCCTAATTTGCCCGCGGCATTGGACAAATGGAAGCCCTCTTTTTTCAGCGTAGAGGAAGATTTGGCGTCGACAATGGCGACATTTAAGTTTTCATTGCCCACGGCCTGGGTCGCATCCACCAGCACGGGAAGAAGATTCTTTTTACGTAATGTCTGAGCCAGGCGGGTAACGCCAAAAATCTGTTGGGTGGATTTTGAGTCGAATACGATTGAGAAGGGAGCGCCGTTGACTTCGGGACTTAGGACGAGGGTGCCTAGATTTTTACGCAAAGAGTCGACGGTGATATTTCGGGAGATGTATCCCGCCATTTTAACGCTGACGGTGTCCAGCCCTCCAGGGTTCGCTGCCGTCTTGGCCAGCATCGACGGTGATTTTGCATCGGACCGGAATGCCTCACTTTTCGAAGTGGAATTGGTGAGGAATGTGTGCTTGAGTGTAGTCGTCTTTCCGCCGGTAGAAATGCGAATAAAATGGATGCCGGTTCCGGCGCCGGGAAAAGCGGATAAAAGGTTTACTCGATGCTCACCCTGAGAAAAGGCGTTATTGACTTGCGCAATTCGCTGTCCATTCAAATCGTATAGAACTAGAGAAACCAGATTAGGGCGTTTTAATTGGAAGATCAAGGATTGGGATTGCAAAGAGGGGAGACCCTCGAATGGTTCATTGAGAAATCCCAACAAGGAGTTCGCCGGGCCCGACAAGTTAAAGCTACCCCCGGCATCGGACAGGGTGAAAAGTCCATACCGTTCGATTCCTACGCTGACGCCCTCGAGGGGAGCACTGGCTTGATTGACGATTTTTCCGGTTAATTGAATGTCCTGGCCCTGGGAGCTGGTGGCCGTAATGAATAGGACAATGGCGCACAAAAATTGGGTTTTCATATTAGGCGGATACCTTGTGGAGAGACGATTTTTTGGGTCATGGCTATGTGGTGCCGAAATTGTTCTCAAATATCTCAGTGTCCCGGCAATAAGTTAGAGCCAGACCGTTATTCCAACCGGGATGAAATTTTGATATAGAGTATAATCTGCCTATTTAGGCCGAAACGGGCCGTATTAGGAGAAAATACCGTCCTCCCGAGGATACAAGCTTCGCATCCGGAATTTGTACCTTAGAGCGTTATTCTTGTGAATGATCCCAAATCCCATTGCAGCAGCCTTCCTAAGTCGATTGAGTCGCTAACCAAGGCACGTCGGCATATCGAGAACATCCTCCGTGTGGCGATAGGCCATACCTTGGACCAAAGGGCCTTGATTGTCGCTGATTCCGGCTGCGAACTTGCCACCCTCCTGGGGGAGGCTTATAAGCGTGCCTTCCCCAAGCGGACCTCCTTGAATTTGAATCGGTAAGTACCGAAAAAATCCTGACTTCTTTTGCATCGCTTCAGTCCGGAGATTTGGTGGTACTCATCCAATCCACCAACTTCCGTCTCGAGGCTTTTCGCATTCGTATCGAGTTGTTTCGGAAAGGCCTGAAGGTGATTGAGCATCCGCATTTATTGCGCATGGTGGGTCAGGAAGCGGAATGGTATGTCGACGCACTGGAATATGATGAAGGGTATTATCGGGGAGTGGGGCATGCTTTAAAGTCCCGCTTGGATAAAGCCCGATCGGGGTTCCTTATTAGCGGAGGCGAGCGTTTGACTTTCGGGTCGGCGTTTGAACCTGCCAAATTGAATGTAGGTGATTATACCGGCATGAAAAATGTCGGCGGCCTATTCCCCATTGGAGAGGTGTTCACTGAAGCGGTGGATTTGGAGGCGGTTGGTGGACGGGTGCAGCTATTCGCATTTGCCGATACCTCATTCTCGGTAAACAAGCCGGATACCCCCATAACGCTGGTTGTCGAAAAGGGTCGTGTTATTGAAGCTTTGAATTCCAACCCGGAATTCGACAAGGTATTGGAAAACATCCGCGCCGACGAAGGTGAGGTGCGTGTGCGGGAGTTGGGCTTTGGCATGAACCGGGCTTTTACTCCGGAGCGCATTGTCTGTGATGTAGGAACCTTCGAGCGGATGTGCGGTATTCATTTATCGCTGGGGGCGAAGCATGCAATTTACCCGAAGCCGGAGATTAAACGGAAAGAATCCCGGCACCACGTGGACGTTTTTGCGGTGACGGACGGGGTTTACTTGGATGACGTGAATGTGTTTCGCGAGGGACGGTGGGTGGTTTAGGTTATTGCCGAAGCCGCTCGTCCGCAACATTTTCCTCCAAGCTGTTGGGAAAGGGGGGCGCCTTCAAATGCTTCCCTAGCGGTACCTAAGTCCCAAACTAGGTAAATTTAAGTTCGAAAATTCATCCAGATTGGATTAATATTTTCAATGAACTTTTTCCGCTGGGAAACTGAGAGATGAATGAAGAAATCAAATCCTACAACGACAAGCAATTGCCGTCGGATAAAGAAATTTGTCAAAAACTAGCCCAAGCGATTGACAAGGAACTTTCTGAAGCTGAAAGTAAAATTTGGCATGCCCACCCAGTCTGGTTTTTAGACGGCAACCCGATTGTCGGATACAGCAAGCAAAAACCGGGCATGAGATTAATGTTTTGGAGCGGGGCTGATTTTGAAGAAGAGGGCTTAGGCGTAAGGGGAAAGAAATTCAAGGATGCCTCAATATTCTTCCAGAGTGCGTCCGAGATTGAAGCCAAGGATTTAAAGCGATGGCTGAAGAAATCCAGAGAAATTCAATGGGACTACAAAAACCTGGTTAAGCGCAAAGGAAAGTTCCAGCGCATAAAATGAAGGATGGCAGCAGGAAGACTCTAAGGACTTGCAGCAACGGACATCAATACCAAAAAAGTAGCGATTGTCCTACTTGCCCGAAATGTGAAGCGGCCAAGCCGCAAGAATTTTTGAATTTTGGGAGGGATTTCCTCGTATTAAAAAGGGTAGTATGTTCGAATGCCGTTAGTCGGTGATCGTAAACAATTTGCCCTGGAGAAATCTCTTGCTTAAAAAGCGACTTTCCATTTCGTTTAAGTTTTCCGCTTTCGCATTATTCACGCTTACTTCCAGTCCCGCACCTACCTCTGCGGAGCGTATCAACGCCGGCCCGATTTGGGAAATCGGACTTGGAGTGGAACATGTGTCGGTAGAAATAGATCCTTCCAGTGAGGGTGGAGCGTCGGGCTGGGGCGGCCAACCTGTTTTTGCTCGCGGTTCCTTGCTGGGCGCCCTTACCCGGAACGCTTCCGGCGGTAAATGGATGGCCGGAGATTATTTGGCATTGGGAATAGGAGGCTGGTACGGGGACCAAGGCTATATTCGTGTTCCATTGGATGTTGGCGCCCAAGTCGGCGCGGTGTTGGCAGGCGAATTCCAGGTAGTCGCGAAAGCGGGAGTTATGGGTGTGGGAACCGGTGGAAGCAACAATGCCGGTGGCTTCGGAACTTTTTTTTACAGTCTCCGCGGAAAATGGCAGGACTATGCGCTTGAAGGAGGATTCGGCCTGAGGAAAGATACCGATGAAGGCGGCGCCGCCGGGGTACATTTTTTCACTGCTCGCTGGTATGTTTCGGACATCAATCTCGGAGTGCGTTACATGTCGGCCACCCGGAGAATCAACCCACCCTCCCAAAACACGCTTACGGATCAATCCGTGTTGATGTTCATGAGCCTTGAAATTTAATGATCGACGGTCCATTATCTTTATCGGACCATTCGATTTTGCGCATGCAATGGGTGATTCCGTTTTGCATGGACCTACAGAAATTGGCATATTCTCCGGATGACCGATATCTTCGTAATCACTTATGTCCTCTGCGGGATTTCCCTCGGTCTCTTCCTGGTTGCCAAAGCTCCCCGCGCTCTCAAAGCCATACCCCGGTTTCGAGATTTTCCTGAACCCGTAGCCCTTGATCCTGGTTGGCCCCGTCTCAGTGTCATCGTCGCCGCCTGTGACGAAGCAAGCACCATAGAACCCGCCCTGCGCAGCCTCCTTGCCCAGGACTACCCCGATTTCCAGGTGGTTGCCGTCAACGATCGTTCCACGGACCGAACGGGGGCCATCCTTGACGGACTTTCACAAACGGAACCGAAACTCCAAGTTGAGCATATCCATAAACTTCCGTCCGGATGGATAGGCAAAGTCAATGCTTTGCACCAAGCCACCCAAGCGGCGTCGGGTGATTGGCTGTTATATACGGATGCCGACGTTCACTTCAAACCCGGCACCTTACGCCTGGCCCTCGCTTATGCGGAATCTCAAAACCTGGATCACCTCACTTTGTTACCTAGGGTACTCGCGCCTTCCCTATTGCTTAAAGGAGTCGTCCGCGCCTTCGGCATCGCATTCCTTCTCACGACTCGCGCCGAAGAATTTTCCAATCCCGAATCCTCAGCCTACATCGGTGTGGGAGCTTTCAACCTCGTACGTCGCTCCGCACTCGCAAAGACCGAGGGCTTTGCTTGGCTACGCATGGAAATCGCCGACGACATGGGCTTGGCGAAGTTGCTCAAACTCGGCGGAGCCCGTTCCGGAGTCGCGTTAGCCGATGAACATGTGGAAGTCCTTTGGTATCCTACCGTAATGGCCATGTTTCGTGGTTTGGAGAAAAACAGTTTTTCCGCCGGTGCGGGGTTCAAGTGGAGCAATGTCATCCTTTTGTGTCTTGCGACGTGGAGTATGATGCTGGCTCCCCTGATAGCACTGGCCTATCCCTTGCCTTTGCTTCACTGGGCCGGCATTGCTACTCTCGCGGGTTTGCTGTGGGGCTCCTGGAAAAATACCGATACCTATGCCCATGTCGAATCCCGCACTACAGGGTTCTTGGCGAACCTTTTGGTTCCGGTGGGATTTCTGCTCATATCTTTCATGCTGCTACGCTCGGCATGGCGAATCACCCGCGATGGAGGAGTTTCTTGGCGAGGTACTTTTTATCCCCTGGCAGAACTTAAACAGGGGAGGCGCGTAGGATTTTAAAGCGTCGGTAGCTTATAATAAGCGTTAGCATCGATTTGACTTCCAAGCCCGCCTGACATGGATCCCGGAAAGTCCGAAACATACGCTCCACCTGGCCGCGCCTTTGTGCTTCCGTTCCACGCTTCGATAGCGCGGGACAGGGCAATATCGGCGAAAGGCAATTGCTTCCCCACAATTCACTGGCAAAAAATAGGTAAATATTGTATAGTAAGTCGACTAAAAGTCGACTTACTATGTCAAATATGAATATTGGAACCCTGAGAGCCCGAATTTCCCGGGAAGAGTTCGATTACGAAGCCCTGGCCTCAGCCTTGACGGATATCGCCTATCCAAGGGATGCCATAACCCGGTTATTGCGAAAGGGCGTCGTGGTCCGCGTCAAAAAGGGCCTGTACGTTTTCGGCGAAAATTACCGGCGTCGCCCCTTTTCCCGGGAGCTTTTGGCCAACATGGTCTATGGTCCATCCTACATTTCCCTTGAATTCGCCTTGCAATATTACGGGTTGATCCCCGAACGCGTACAGGCGTTGACATCCGTAACCACGGGGCGAACCACGCGGTTCCTAACACCCGTAGGACTTTTCAGCTATAGGAAAATTTCTTTGGAAGCGTTCCGGTCCGGCTTTCGCAGGGAAGAGAGGCCGGGCGATATCGCCTTCTTAATTGCGCTTCCCGAAAAGGCGCTTGCGGATAAGCTGCAGGCGGAGCGTGGGGTTGCCATCGGCACGCAAATGGAAGTCGTAGACTATCTGACTGGGAGCCTGCGCATGGAAGAAAGTGAAATCCGCGCTATGGATCCGAATTTACTGACGGAGTTTGCCAATAGGTATGGCTCGCGACGCCTCTTGCTCTTGGCCAAATGGGTGGTGCGCCTGCGACGGCGGGAATAAGGATGACTCAGGGAGATTCGCATGGAAACACCTTTAACAAAGCTACTGGAAAAATACGCGCCTAAATCAAAACAGGATTATCTGGTGGCGCTCCGGGAAATCCTGCAAGAAATTGCTCTCCTGGGCCTTTGGAGAAGCAAATTCTTCGACCATGCGGGTTTCTACGGGGGCACGGCTTTACGCATAATTCACGGTCTCGATCGGTTTTCGGAGGATCTGGACTTCAGCTTACTTCAGCCGCAGCCCGAATTCGACTTGGAAAGATTCCGGGACGGTCTTGCCAGGGAGTTGTCGGCATTTGGATTCACGGCAACCTTCGAAACGAAAACCAAAACCGCCCAATCGGCTATCCATTCCGCTTTTCTGAAAGCGGATACCCTCAGCCAATTGATTCTTCTCAACGCTGACGAGGATATACTGGCACAAATCCCTAAGGGTCAGGTGATCAAAGTCAAGTTGGAGGTAGATACTCATCCGCCTCCGGGTTTCGCCACGGAGATTCAGTATTTGCTGCGACCCTTTCCCTTTCCCGTAAGGGTTTACGTGTTAGCGGATTTGCTGGCGGGTAAAATGCATGCCGCCTTATGTCGACGCTGGAAAAACCGTGTAAAGGGACGTGACTGGTATGATCTGGTTTGGTATGCGGCTTACCATCCTGATTTGCATCTCGCGCATTTGGAACAACGCATGCGACAGTCGGGGGATTGGAAAGGGGAGGAGTCAATGGATCGCGACTCCTTTGCTGAAAGGTACCTGGAATGCGTTCAGAAAGTGGATTTTGCAATGGCCAGGAAGGACGTCGAACCTTTCGTCAATCATCCGGAAAGCCTAGCCATCTGGTCCCGTGATTTTTTCGAGAAGCTACTGGTGAAGTTCAGGTTCGTATAAATAACATTTCCACATCCTCTCGCAATTTGCCCCCGCATGCGCTAAGATGTATTTGGATGTGAGAGGCGGCCCCCTACCGGAGCGCAAGGAATTTCTCAATGACTATTTCGCAGTCGAATTCAAGATCCAACTTGGGCGGCGATAGGATACTGAACGCCCGCATACGCGAACTGGGCCTCGAATTGTGGAAGGCCACCCAGGGCGAAGTGCCGGGAATTTTCAACAAGGATTTCTGGCAAGGCCGCATCCTCGAATGGGCCATGAAGGATCCTGGTTTCCGCGTCGATTTATTCCGTCTCGTCGACGTCATGCCAGCCCTGAAAACCCGGCGTCAAGTCATCGACCATTTGCGCGAATACCTGCTGGTTCCCGGGCGCGAATTGCCGCTGGCTCTCAATGCCGCCTTGAAGGCCGCTTCGGCCGGGCCAACCGGATGGCTGGCCGTCGATTTGATTCGGCGCAACATTTCCAATATGGCGGAAAATTTCATCGTGGGCACCGATGCCGCCCAGGCCATTCCCGTGTTACGCTCCCTGCACCATGAGGGAATCGGTTTTACCGCCGACTTACTGGGAGAAGCCGCCCTCAGTCCCGAAGAAGCCGAAGTCTATCGTCAACGTTACCTTCACCTCATTGATGCCTTGGCCGACGAAACCTTGCGCTGGAAAAAAGACGAAGTGTTGCAGCGCGGCGCAAATGGTCCTTTGCCCTTGGCGAATATTTCCCTCAAACTTTCCGCGCTCGATAGTCAGCTCGATCCCGTGGATGCCGCGGGCGGAGTGGCGCGGCTCAAGGAAAAACTCCTGCCGCTGTTTCATCGCGCCAAAAAGGAAGGCGTCTTCCTCAATATCGATTTGGAACAATGGCAACTCCACGGTATCACCTACGATTTTTTCGAAGAGATTCTTTCCGACCCCGACTTACGCACTTGGCCGCATTTGGGAATCGTCGTGCAAGCCTACCTCAAGGATTCGCAACGCGATGTGGAAAGGCTGCTGAGCCTGGCCAAACATAGAGGCGCTCCCATCACCGTGCGGCTGGTCAAAGGCGCCTATTGGGATTATGAAGTGAGCCTTTCGCGGCAAACCGGCCTGCCTTGCCCGGTTTTCACCAACAAATCCGCAACGGATGCCAATTACGAAAGCCTTTCCCGACTTTTGCTGCAAAACGCCGAACATCTGCCTCCGGCTTTCGGAAGCCATAACCTCCGCTCGCTTTCGCATGCGCTGGCACAGGCGGAAGCATTGCAAGTCCCTCCCCAAGCCTTTGAAATTCAGATGCTCTTCGGCATGGCCGAACCCGAACGGAAAGTGCTTCGGCGTCGCGGGTATCGCATGCGCGTCTACGCGCCGGTGGGGGAATTGCTTCCCGGCATGGCCTACCTGGTGCGCCGTCTGCTGGAGAATACCTCCAACTCGGGATTCCTGCGTCTCAGCTATCGCGAAGGCGAGAACATGGAGAAACTTCTGGATGCGCCCCGACCTCAAGCCGCTCCCCTGGCCCACAGGGAGCCCGGACGGGTATCGGCGACGGCACCTTATGAGAACTGTCCCTTCAGCGATTTTACCGACCAACGGGTGCGTCAAGCCTTTGCCGCCGAAATAGAACGCACGGGAAAACAAATTCCGTTCACCGTGCCCGTGGTGGTTTCCGGTCACGCTGATATTACCCACGATTTCATGGATATCGCCGCCCCTCACGATCCCCGCATCATCGTATCGCGCATGCACAAGGCGGACGCGGAAACCGTGAACCGGGCCGTCGAAATCGCCTACAAGGCCTATCCTGCCTGGAGAGATACGTCGCTTACGGAGCGCGCCGCCCTGTTGGAACGCTTGGCGGAAATTCTCACCACCCGTCGGGTGGAATTCGCGGCCCTGCAAACCTGGGAAGCAGCCAAGCCCCGGCGCGAAGCCGACGGGGACGTAGCCGAAGCCATCGACTTCTGCTGCTATTATGCGCGTCAAGCCCTGACCGAACTGGGTCCGCAAAAACAAACCCATATCACGGGCGAAGAAAACACTTTCCTCTATCAAGGCAGGGGACCCACCGCCGTTATCGCTCCCTGGAATTTCCCCCTTGCCATTTTAACCGGCATGACCACCGCCGCCCTGGTGGCGGGAAACCCCGTGCTGCTCAAACCCGCCGAACAGTCCTCCGCCATGGCGTGGTTCCTGTTCCAATGCCTGCTGGATGCCGGTGCGTCGCCTGATGTGGTCCACTTTCTGCCGGGCCTGGGCGAAGAAGTGGGAGCCCGACTCGTTGAGCATCCCCTTATCGCGCAAATCGCCTTTACCGGCAGCATGGCCGTGGGGCTTAAAATACTGGAGGCCGCTGCGCGCGTTCGGCCCGGCCAGCCGCAGCTCAAACGGGTGGTTTGCGAAATGGGCGGCAAGAATGCCATCATCATCGACGACGACGCCGATCTCGATGAGGCAGTAACCGGCGTGGTACATAGCGCATTCGGCTATGCGGGCCAAAAATGCTCCGCCTGCTCCCGGGTCCTGACCGTAGGGGCCATCCACGAAGATTTCATCCGGCGATTGGTACGGAGAACCGCCGCGTTACGTCTCGCCCCCGCTATCGATCCCGCTTGCGACGTACCTCCCGTCATCGACGCCGAATCCTTTGCCAGACTTAAAGCCGTCAAAACCAATCCTGGAGCCAAAACCCTATATTCAGGAGCTGATCCACAGGGAGGCCATTTCCTGGCCCCCGCCATCTACGAAGTCACAGACGCCCGTCACCCCTTGATGCAAGACGAACTGTTCGGGCCCATTCTCGCCGTCATGCCGGTTTCCACCTTTGAAGAGGCGCTGCAAGTCGCCTCCTCAGTGCCTTACGCCCTTACAGGCGCCGTCTATTCCCGCAGTCCGATCCATCTCGACGCGGCTCGCGAAAAATTCCAGGTCGGCAACCTCTACCTCAACCGCCCCTCCACCGGCGCCTTGGTGGGACGTCAGCCCTTCGGTGGATTTAACATGAGCGGTCTGGGCGCCAAAGCCGGTGGTCCGGGTTATCTGCTGCAATTCGCGGATCCGCGCGCCATCACGGAAAACACCATGCGGCGAGGATTTTCACCCGAGGTATCGACATGAACGGGAGGATTAATAATGCTCATAGGAGTGCCCAAGGAGATAAAACGGCATGAATACCGGTTATGGAGGTTGGGAATGTTTTCATCGAGCAAGTTTGCCTTTTTTGCCACCCTTATTTTCAGCCAGATGGTGCTGGCGGAAGTCACCCTGGTCAGCTACTTCGGCGGAACGGGCAATGATGAAGTATTGAGCGCGGTTTTCGCCGAGGATGGGTCGATAATTCTGGGTGGGACTTCGACGTCTCCTACCCTGGCCGGAATCGCGGGTACCCAGCTTGCCCCGGGAGACGGGTTCGTGGCCAAACTCGACAAGACCGGCTCTACCCTTCTGTGGCTGGTGCGGCTCGACCCGGTCAAGCAGGTACAAGCGGGGCCAGGTGGTCAGGTATATGCTCTAACGACGAGGGCGCTCTCGGTGGTTGGCGCGGATGGATCGGCCCTGGCCCGCACCGGTATCGACCTGGGAGCCGAGACCGTAGCCATGGATGTTACCCTCGACGGCAGAGCCGCGGTGTTGACCAAGACCAAAGCCTTCTTTTTCGAGCCGAACGGGTCCGAACGCTGGAATGTTACGGTGGGAAGATCCCATCTGCTTGCCATCGCTCTTGATCCTATGAGTTCCGAAGTTTCGGTGGGGGGGGATCAAAACACCAACACCGGCTTTGAGCCCTATCGTTC
Organism: Fibrobacteria bacterium; assembly: GCA_041746255.1. Taxonomy (GTDB): domain Bacteria; phylum Fibrobacterota; class Fibrobacteria; order UBA11236; family UBA11236; genus JBGTHM01. Next base: position 15,654 of record JBGTHM010000125.1, read on the forward strand.
CCCCTTTCTGTACCGATACTTGGGCGCCACCGGGGAACGAACCGCCATCCTGTGGAATTACCCCGGTTCCGCCGTCCGCGCCGATGGTAAAAACCTCCAGGCCGATTCCTTCATCTCCTTTCTGAAATATTCTTCCTCGGGACGTCTATGGATGGGTGCCGGTTCCGATGGCGGCAATACCATTCTTACCAAAAAAGCGGACGACCTGGACGCGAATCAGCCCGCGCTGGCCGGAACGTGCTTTGCCGGTCCGTGCTTCGGTTATAAAGGGGCGAAAAAAACGGGAATGTTCGCCCTCATGAACACCGAACGTACCGACATGGAGCGGGCCAGTTGGGTAATACCCTATTTAGGACTTAATCCGGCAGGCCGTATCGACCCGCCCTGCGGATGCAAGGGGGGTAATTTCCAGGGTACGGGCGTCAATCCCGGAAGTTTCTCGGTGTCGGCGTTGATTCCCTTCGAGGCGGGAGTCATTGTTTTGGGCAATCCTTGGGGAAAGGCCTCCACCACACCGAATGGTTGGTTCTACAACACTGTATATGGAGGAGGAGGAATCGGGTGGATGGGCGTATTCACCCAAGATCTGACTCAAATCACGAAAGCTTCGATGATTCCCGGTACCCGCTCGGCGCACGGCGATTATCATCAGGGACGGATTCTGGTGGCGGGCAAAGCGGCGGATTTTTCGGCGGCAAACCTTGACCCGGCGGAAGCCAAATGGGATGTATCGCTTCCGGCCTCGGCTACCGCGTTGCAGAAAAATTTCGGGGGTGGCACTTCGGACGGCTACTTTGTGCTGGCCTGCCCCGGAAATTGCGGCGATATTCTCAGCACGCGTAAATTGCGAAATGACGATGAGTGGCGCATGGCGCCGGTGGTCAGCGCCCAAGGTCTGCGGCTTGGTTGGGTTCCTGCGGGAGGAACCTATACGCTGACTTCTTTAACCGGGGCGGTTATCGCCGGCGGCCGGGTTCCTTCTGATGGCCTGCTGACATTTCCCACCCAGGCGCTGGGAATCCAAATCCTGAAAGTTACCGCCGCGGGCGAGAGCCGGATATGGAGGGTGGCCGGGCTGCCATAGCGCATTCGGATATGTCGGGCAAAAATGTTCGGCCTGCTATTGTTCGGTCCCGTATTGGCGGATTCAACATGAGCGGCCTGGGTACCAAGGCCGGCGGACCGGGATACCTATTGCAATTCACCGAGCCACGGGTCATTACCGAAAACACCATGCGGCGGGGCTTTTCTCCCGAAATTTCCTGATCCCCTATTTTTTCTTGCGGAATGCCTGTCCGCGTGATATTCTTTATCTGCGTTGAGTTGATCACAATTCCCAATCGCTTTTACCTCCATTCCCGCGCCTGAAGGAGTGTCCATGAAAATTCGCAGCCTTTTCCTGATATTGGCGCTCACCTTGAGCGGTTGTCTCGACCCGGCCGAGGATGAGCAGACGAATGTGATCGATAACCGCTATTTCAACCACACCCTCGGACTCTCCCTTCAATTTCCCCGTAATTGGCGGGTGGAGATGAATGTTCCCCATTTTGAAGATACGGTGGCTGTAAGAGCGGATGGTCCCCAAGGCGAAGAATTCCCCCCGTTGGCCGCGTTGCAGTATTTCGAATTCGACGGGCCCGAAGATCCCCGCAGTCTCATGGGCTATTACAAAGCATATTTGTCGGAGTATATCAAGGATATGCAGGGCTACCAGGAATCGGTGTTTACCCAAAACGGTTTGGAGCTGGGAAGGGTTCAATACTCCAGCTCAGTGCATGGCACAGTAAGGACATACCAGGAGATTTTCTTCGTCCGTCGGGGATATCTGGTTTCGGTTTTCATGGCCGATAAAGCCAACCGCTTCGACGGCAAGGGCGAGATGACCTCCATTCGGGAATCGATTTCCATGTATTGAATGCGTACTTGGAAAACTATATTCCCGTCGAGCCATGCCCGACGATTCCCTGAAACGTAATAACGCTTCCAAGACCTATACGGCCTTCGGCGGAATTATCGCCATCGGAGGCGCCAATTTCATCGCCGTCAGCTTCAGCAATTTGGAGTTGCCTCCGCTGTTCGGTGCGGCCCTGCGCTTCGGGATGGCGGCTTTCATTTTCCTGCTGATAGCTTTGCTATTAAAGGTGCCTATGGCTCGCGGCCGATCGGCGGTGGGAGCGGCGGTTTATGGGCTGCTGGGATTCGGATGCACCTACGCCCTGCTCTACTATGCGCTGGTGGCGCTGCCTGCCGGTACCGTAGCGGTAATCGTCGCGGCCACGCCGCTTTGTACGCTTGTGATCGCCATTCTTATCGGCCAGGAAAAACTATCGAAGCGCGGAGTCGTCGGTGGATTCCTTGCCATCACGGGAATCGCGGTACTATCCCGGGGCGCTATCGCGAATGATTTTGGATTGGGATATTTCGTCGCGGCGGTACTGGGCACTTTGGCCGCGGCGGCATCCAGCGTAGTCGCCAAAAGCTTTCCCGACGTACACCCCATCAATATGAATGCCATCGGCATGACAGCCGGAACGATTTTTCTGGCGGCTGGCTCCTGGGTTTTAAATGAGAGCTGGGCGCTTCCTCGTGAGGGCCGAACCTTAATGGCGGTGGGATGGTTGGTTTTAGTGGGATCGGTGGGTCTTTTTCAGCTCTTTCTCTATGTGCTGAAGAGTTGGACCGCCTCGGCCACCGTTTACGCCATCGCCGCCATGCCGGTTGTCGCAGTCGGATTGGGCGCTGTTTTGCTCGCTCAGCCGATTACCCTCGAAGTTGTGGTGGGCGGGGCTTTGGTGATGATTGCGGTTTACGTGGGTGCAATTTCACAAGACGTGAAGAGCAAATCCAAGAATCCATAAAATTGATGTCCCGTGTGATAAAATCGGTGGTATATTCTTGTACTATGCGTAATATCCAGGTATTTCCAGCCTTCTCTTTGCTAATGGCTTTCTTGCCGCTCTACGCCATTATTCCCGCGCCGGGCCAGGCCGTGAGCAAGCCCAATATTCTTTTCATCACGATTGATGATTTAAGGCCCGAACTGCCCAGCTACGGTCAAGCCCATATCATCGCGCCGAATATAAGTAAATTGGCCGAGGAAGGCGTGCAATTCGACCGGCATTATGTTCAAGTGCCCACTTGTGGCGCCGCCCGTTATTCCCTGTTAAGCGGATTGCGGCCAAACTCGGCGCAATCCCGAGGTAATTCTGCTGCTACCCTGTTTCCGCGGACCAATACCGGGAAAGCCATCTCGATACCCCACCTTTTCAAACTGAACGGATACAAAACCGTCAGCGTCGGAAAAATAACCCATAGTCCCAACGGTCGCCTGGGTGATAAAGGCGAAGGGGATTATGAATTGCCCCAGAGTTGGGATACGGCTTATCTGCCGTTGGGACAGTATGCCCATGCTTGGGATGCCATGCACGGTTATGCCGGCGGCGTACCCCGTAACCCCGGATCCTCTCCCTTGACGGAAATGGCCGACGTACCGGATGAAGGCTATCTCGATGGACTGGTAGCGCAGTCCGCAATAGCCGAATTGAACCGTTTAAAAGCGGAGCCTTTCTTCTTGGCCGTGGGTTTTTTCAAACCGCACCTGCCCTTTGCCTGCCCCAAAAAATATTGGGATTTGTACCAAAGAAACCAGATAGAACTTTCCCCTTATAAAGAGGCCACCAAAAACGTTGATTTGGATTTGAGTTCCAATAAATCCGGTGAGTTCGGCCGATATAAAAGCCCCAGCAGCATGACCGATGCCGTGGCGCGCGAATTGCGGCATGGCTATTTCGCCTGTGTCAGCTATGTCGATTCGCAAGTCGGAAAAGTACTGGACGAAGTCAAGCGTCTGGGTTTGGAGTCCAACACGCATGTCGTACTGTGGGGAGACCACGGTTTCCACCTGGGAGATTTGGATACCTGGGCCAAACACAATGTATGGGAGTTCTCCTTGCATAGTCCCCTGATTATCAAAGGACCGGGTTTGGCTCGAGGCCGAAAGGCGCCGGGAATCGTCGAGTCCCTCGATATTTACCCCACCTTGGCGGACTTGGCTGGTTTGACTCCGCCGGATTTAGACGGGGAGTCCTTCGCCCCTTTGCTTAAAAACCCGGCGCTGCCGGGAAAAAACGCCGCCTTCGGGTACTACGCTCGAGGAAACAGAATGGTAGAAACCGTTCGTGATGAGCGTTACCGGTTCTCACGGTGGCGCGATGGCAATCAAGAGCTGCAAGTCGAGCTCTACGATCATGAAACCGATCCGGGGGAAACGGTGAATGTAGCCGGAAATGCTCAACACAGCGAGACCTTGAAAAAAATGCGAGCCTTGTTGAGCGCCAATACTTCGAAGTATCCGGCGGGAAATCCGACATTCGTCCAATCCCGATTCCGTGCCCCGGAGGTTCACTTGCAAATGGATGGCGTAACCCAGTCTTCCCGGTTGCTGAATGTACTGACTCCGGGCCGGGAAATCGTGTTACAGGCTGTGGGACGGCAGCATCCGGAGGCAACCTTCAAGGTATTCTCCCTTGCGGGGAAAGAATCCCTTCTGGTACCGGCTGCAAACGCAGCGAATACCTGGATATGGAAACCCCAAAGTCCGGGTCTGTATTTCTACCAAGTGGTCACAGGGCGCGAATAAGGTTCGGATTAGAGTGCCTAACAGAATGGGGTTTGTAGCGAGGGCGAGCGAGGAAGTTCAGGGCGAGGCCCGAGGCCTTGAGAACCCTGAAGGCGTGGCTGGAGGCCACGTCGATGGGTTTGAAAGGTCGAGAACGAAGCCCTGGACTTTCGTAGCCGGCCGTAGTAGAACCCCATTCTGTTAGGCACTCTTAGGCATCCCAGCCCTTTTTCCTATATTTCCTCTCTTTAGGGACTTTTCACCGGAATCATCCGCCGGACCAGGAAATTCCCGCAAAAATAGAGGAAATCCATGAGTCCAACCCTTACCGCCGAAAATGTCTCCGCTACCGCCAAAGCCGCCGCTCTGGCGGAAAAAAGTCTCCGTGGCGAAGCCCTCACCCGTGAAGAAGCGCTGGGAGTGCTCAACTGGTCCGACGACGAATTCCTCTCACTTCTGGACGCTTCCTATAAAGTGCGCCGCGCCCATTTCGGAAAAAAGGTCAAGCTCAACTTCCTGGTCAATATTCAAAGCGGCATCTGTCCGGAAGATTGCGGCTATTGTTCCCAGTCCCGCGTCTCCGACGAGCCCGTGGAAAAATACAAGATGCTCTCCGACGAAGAGGTTTTGGAAGCGGCCGCCACCGCCGTGGAACGGGGCGCGGCCCGGCTCTGCATGGTGGCCTCCATGCGCGGCCCTTCGGATCGTGATTTGAACAAGGTGGCGGATAGCATTCGCAAAGTGAAGGAAAAATTTCCCTCCCTTGAGCTTTGCGCCTGTCTCGGGTTATTGAAAGACGGCCAGGCCAAAACCCTGGGCGATGCCGGGGTCATGGCCTATAACCATAACCTCAATACCAGCGAATCCCATTACGGAAAAGTCTGCTCCACGCATGATTTTCTCGACCGTGTCGACACCGTCGAACGTTCCAAGGCCGAAGGCCTGTCCTCCTGCTCGGGTGCTCTGTTCGGCATGGGCGAAAACCAGGAGGATATTCTGGAAGTAGCCTACCGATTACGTACCCTGAAGGTGGACTCCATTCCCGTCAATTTTCTCATTCCCTTCAAAGACACTCCGCTGGGCCATCACGAAGACTTGCAACCGATGCAATGCCTTAAGATTTTGTGCCTCTTCCGGCTGCTGTGCCCCACTTCCGAACTTCGCATCGCCGGTGGTCGCGAGTTGCATTTGCGCAGCCTGCAGCCCATGGGGCTTTTCGTCGCCAACTCCATTTTTCTGGGGGACTATTTGACTACCGAAGGCCAGGCCTCTTCGCTGGACATCCAGATGATCCGCGATTTGGGTTTTGAACCGGTGGGATTGGGACCTTCGACCGCTCCCGCCGTATCCGCTTCGCTTAAGGAAAAGGTGGTTCTCACCAGCCGCGAAGCCCGTTTGGCGCGGTAAATGATTGCCATCATCGATTATAAAGGCGGCAATCTCACTTCGGTGCAGATGGCTTTGAGCGAAGTGGGGGAAGAATCCGTCATCACCGCGAGTCCGGATGAAATTTTCGCCGCCGACCGCGTGGTATTCCCCGGAGTAGGCGCGGCGGGCGCGGCCATGGAAGAAATTACCCGGCTCAATCTCGCTCCCGTCTTGCGGCAATACCTCGATTCGGGCCGCCCCTTTCTCGGGATTTGCGTAGGCTGCCAAATCATTCTGGAATGGAGCCTCGAAGACGACCGCACCCCTTGCTTGGGCTTTCTGCCTGGTGGCACCGGGGTTTTCGCGCCCTCGGCGGATTGTAAAGTTCCGCATATGGGCTGGAACCAGGTGAATTTCGTGCGCGAGCATCCTGTGTTAGCGGGTATACCCTCCGGATCGGAATTTTATTTCGTGCACAGCTATTTCCCCAAGCCAGGCAGCGACCATGTCATAGGTGAAACGGGTTATGCCGGAGTGGTTTTTCCTTCCATCATCGGCAAGGACAATCTGGTTGCATGTCAATTCCATGCCGAAAAAAGCGGGCCGGTGGGCTTGCGGCTGCTGAAGAATTTCGCTTCCTGGAATGGTAGGGTGGATGCAAATACAGATGAAGTGGCCCGGTCCGGGGGAACTTTCTGATGCTCACCCGTCGCGTCATAGTCTGTCTCGACGTCCGCAACGGTCAGGTCACCAAAGGCGTCAAGTTCCAGGGTAACCAGGATTTGGGCGACCCGGTGGAAATGGGTCGTCGTTATTATCAGGAAGGTGTAGACGAGCTGGTGTTCTACGACATCACCGCTTCCGCCGAAAAGAGACCCATCGACATCAACATGGTGCGCAGTGTGGCTCGCAACGTTTTCATCCCCTTTTCGGTGGGGGGAGGCATCCGCCATCTCGACGATATGCGCGAGGTGCTGCTGGCCGGAGCCGAGAAGGTGAGCCTCAACTCGCTGGCGGTGCAGAATCCCGACATCATCCGAGCCGGCGCACGCGCTTTCGGTCGCCAATGCATAGTGCTGGGAATGGACGCCAAGAAAAGCGACAATCCCAACTTCCCCTCGGGTTATGAAGTCTATATCAACGGCGGCCGCAAGGCTTATGGATTGGACGCGCTGGAATGGGCGCGTAAAGCAGAATCCCTGGGAGCAGGGGAAGTCTGCGTCAACTCCATCGACGCCGACGGCACCAAAGCCGGGTATGAAATCGAGTTGACCCGGAAAATCGCCGAAGGGGTGGAAATCCCCGTCATCGCCTCCGGCGGCGCCGGTGAGCCGGAGCATCTTGTCCAAGTCTTCCGGGAGGCTCGCGCCGATGCCGCCCTAGTCGCTTCCATGGTCCACTTCGGCACCCATTCCCTGGAAGAAATCAAAGCGCGGCTCATTGCCGAAGGTATCCCGGTTCGCGCGGCAGTATCTTAAATGCTGCGATTTCCAGCCATACCGGGTCAGATAATCAATCCTGAAAGACGAAGATTTGAAGTTTTTTCGATCCTAAAGGGAGCAATGGAGGAAAATTTCAACTTGTCAAGCCGTAAGGTTATTTTTTACTATAGGCTACCGGAGGACTACCGTAAACCCACCCATCTTTCTCTTTTCGAGAAGGGAATGAAAATGGCAATAGTTGAAGACGGGCTTTTCCCTCGTTTATCAGGTGATGACGCCGCATTATTTCAGCAGCGGGCAAAATCCCGGCAAGAGGGCAGCAACGCCCAAGAGTTACGAAAAATCAAAGACGGCCTGAAAGAAGCTCTTGAATTCTTCAAGGATACGAATAAGGTCCGCCTCTCTAATAAGTGAGTCAATTCATTCTATCCCGGCTTGATTGGGATGATGAAGTCGATTTCGATTGTAATGATCTTGAAATCGACGACTACTTCCAACGAGGCCGCAAATCCTCCCAGCAAAACCTGGCTTCGGTTTCGTACTGTTTAAAGACTCCTCACCAGACTGCCGTTGCGCTTTTTAGTCTAGCAAATGGGTACTTCCAGGGATTTGATGAATATTCCAGGGGACCTTCTGTCACAATTATCGCACTTGGCGTTCACAACCAGTACCAAAACCAGGGGATCGGTCGGAATATAATAAGGTTTATCCAAGCATTCTTCGTACTCAATAACAAAACCGGATGCCGTTATATGACCGTTAGCGCGTCCAACAAGGTTGAAACCATCAGGTTCTACGAAGATTATTGCCATTTTATCAGGACAGGGGATCGGGGAATGGCTACTGTCCCGATGTACCACGATTTGATGGATACCAAAAACGCGTTGGAATTAGATCCTGAGTTGATGCGGAATTACGAAATTGCAGCCAAGCAGATCATGCATACCGGATCAACCCCTTTTGAAATTGCTGTCGCTTAGCTCCGCCGCTGATCAAAACGAGATTTAAGGATGGATAGAAAAATGCAGCGCCTTCCAAAATATCCAATTTTTGGGAAATAGAATCCTTCCCCCACCCGGTTCACTGACAGCTTATTCCGTATTTTTTACTCTTACGGACCATCGCCCCGACCCTTTCCAACCGGGAAGATGGGGCCTTTTTTTAATCTGGAGCGCACATGATTGAGTTGTCGCCCGTAAAGGAGCGGATTAATCGCTTAAGGGGGTATCTTTGACATCCCCGGCAAACAAGAGCAAATAGCTCTATTGGAAAAGTCGTCCGGCGACCCGGACTTCTGGACGGACACGGTCAAGGCCCAGCGTATCCAAAAAGAGATCAAGAATTTGAAATCCTGGGTGGATGTCTGGCAAAGCCTGAAAACCCAATCTGAAGATCTGGAAGTTCTCGGACAAATGGCCGAAGAGGAAGGCGACTCCGGATCCCTCCAAGAAGTGGAGGACTCCTTAGCGAAACTGGAGGAGGCGCTTTCCGATCTCGAACTCAAGCGCATGTTGGGTGGTGAGGACGATGCGCGTCCCGCCATTTTGAGCATACATCCCGGTGCGGGCGGCACCGAGTCGCAGGACTGGGCCCTCATGCTTATGCGCATGTATTTGGCCTGGTTGAATAAAAGAGGCATGAAGTACGAAATACTGGATGAACAGCCGGGCGACGAGGCCGGAATCAAAAGCGTGACCATCGAAGTTGAGCATGAGTTCGCTTTCGGCTATTTGCGCTCCGAAATCGGCGTGCATCGTTTGGTACGTATTTCACCCTACGACTCCAATGCTCGCAGGCATACTTCTTTCGCGGCGGTGTACGTTTACCCCGTCGTCGAAGACGTCGAATTCGACATGGACGAAAAGGATATCAAAGTCGATACTTTCCGGGCGGGCGGCGCGGGCGGCCAGCACATCAACAAAACCGCTTCGGCCGTGCGCATGACGCATATTCCCACCGGCATCATCGCGGCTTGCCAAAGCGAGCGCAGCCAGCATAAGAACCGGGCCAACGCCATGAAAATGCTCAAAGCCAAGGTGTATCAGAAACATCGCGAAGACGAAGAGGCCAAGCGCGATGCCAAGGCCGCGTCGAAATTGAAAATCGAATGGGGCAGCCAAATCCGCTCCTATGTATTGCATCCGTACAATATGGTCAAAGACGTGCGAACCGATTATGAAACCTCCGATGCGCACGGCGTTTTGGACGGCAACCTCGATCCCTTCATCAACGCCTATTTGCTAGCGGCTTCGGAGGTGAAATAACACATGGAATCAGCATGGAAATGAACGATCAGGTCGAGGCGCGTCTCGATAAACTCACGAAACTGAGGGAATTGGGTATCAACCCCTATCCCTATCGCTTCGACGCTACCCATAACAGCGAGGCTTTGGCGCTGGACAAAGACAAGCTGCTTGCCAGCGAAGAGCAAATCGCCTTCGCGGGACGGGTGGTGCGTTACAACCTCAAGGGCAAATTGGCCTTCGTACATTTGAAAGACGAAGGCGGGCGCCAGCAAATCATGTTCGGTCGCGACGCCATCGGAGAAGCAGCCTTTGAACTGGTTCGACTCGTCGACATCGGCGACTGGCTGGGAGTGCGCGGGCGCATGTTCATTACCAAAACCGGTGAGTACACCGTTCACGCCGCCCAAGTCGAATTGCTTTCCAAAGCCGTAAGGCCGCTTCCCATTCCCAAGGAAAAAATCGAAGACGGCAAGAAAATCATTTTCGACGAATTCAAGGATGTGGAAACCCGCTATCGTCAGCGTTATGTCGACCTGACTCTCAACGACCGGGTGCGCGAAACCTTCGTCAAGCGTTCGCGCATCATCCAGGCCATCCGAGAATACCTGTTGGGCCATAATTATCTCGAAGTGGAAACGCCCACCCTGCAACCGATTTACGGCGGGGCCAACGCGCGTCCCTTCATCACCCACCACAACGCCCAGGGAATGGATCTTTTCCTGCGCGTCAGCAATGAACTTTATCTTAAGCGCTGCATCGTAGGCGGATTTCCCAAGGTGTTCGAATTCGCCAAGGACTTCCGCAATGAGGGCATAGACCGCACCCACAATCCCGAATTCACCTTGCTCGAGTTTTATGAAGCCTTCGCCGATTACGGCGATATGATGACGCATTTCGAAAACGTCTACCATGCCGCCGCCATGGCCGCCAACGGCAGCCCTAAATTCACCTATCAAGGCCGTGAAATCGACCTGACGCCGCCTTGGCCGCGCGTCACCATGAAAGAATCGCTGCGCGAACATGCCGGCTTGGACGTCGACAGCCTGAGCGACGATGCGCTGCGCGAAGAACTGCGAAAGTCCGAAGTGGAATCCAAGGGTGAGTTCCGACGTGGGCTGGCCATCAAGGCGCTCTTCGAGGCCAAATGCGAGCATAAGCTTATCCAGCCGGTTTTCATCAAGGACTTTCCCAAGGAATCGACGCCTCTGTGTAAATCACATCGTGATGACCCCGATCTGGTGGAGCAATTCGAGCCCTATATCAACGGATGGGAAGTGGGTAACGCTTATTCCGAGCTGAACGACCCCATCGTCCAACGAAAAATGCTGGAGGACCAGGTGGAACGCGGCCGCGGCGGTGAAGAAGAGACCCATCCTCTGGACGAGGATTTTTTGCGGGCGTTGGAATACGGCATGCCGCCCACGGGAGGTGTGGGTATCGGTATCGATCGCATGGTGATGCTGCTTACCGACAGTACCAATATCAAGGACGTGCTCCTTTTCCCGCTTATGCGGCCGGAGTGAGGCGAGAGGGATAATGCGACTAAGCCTTGTACATTACCGGAGTCACTTCGTACCCTCCATTCGCGCGATTAAATAGCCCATGAAACTTTTTGAATGGTTCATCGCCCGTAAATATTTCTGGGCTCAGCGACGTACGCTGTCTTCGGGCATCATCGCGCTTTTCTCAGCCACCGGCGTCATGATCGGCACCTGGCTGCTTATTTTCGTCTTAAGCGCCATCAACGGATTCGAGAACGAGGTGAAGCAACAGCTCATCGGCAAGGACGCGCATATCGAAATCACCCGGCTCCAATATGAGCCCATGCGTGATTTCGACGACTTGGCCCTATCGGTGAGGGAGCACCCCCAGGTTATCGCGGCCGCGCCATTCGTAATGTCCAAGACGATTATCTCGCGCCAGAAGAATCAGGACGGCATCGTGGTTTTCGGCATCGACCTGGACCAGAGCGCCGACGTGATCAATCTCCGCGAAACGGTGAAACAGGGCGCATACGGTTTTACCGGACTTAAAGATTCGCAGGGTAAAGAGTTTCCGGGAATCATTTTGGGTTATGCCCTGGCGGATCGCCTGGACGCCGGCGTAGGCGATAAAATTTTCCTCGCCGATTTCAGCGGTTCAGGTGAATTGGGCCTGGGTAGCGTGGCTCCCAAAATATCCGTCTTTTTGGTCTCCGGCACTTTCGAATCGGGCATGTATCAATTCGACGAAACCATGGCTTATATCGACCTGGCGGAGGCCCAACAATTGTTCGGAATGCCCGACGCCGTCACCGGTTTGCAGCTGAAAGTCCGCGATCCTTATACCAGCAGCCAAGTGGCTGAGGATTTGGAGGGCAAGTTGGGTTATCCCTTCCGTGCTCTCGACTGGCAGGCCAAGAATTATACCCTCATCAAATGGATGGCCTATGAGAAAGTGCTGGTGGGGCTCGCTCTTGGAATCATCATCATCATCGCGGCCTTCAATATCATCTCCTCTCTGGTTATGGCGGTCAACGATAAGGTGCGGGAGATAGGCATTCTGCGCGCCATGGGCGCCACGCGTTTTTCCGTCATGCGGGTATTCATCATCGAAGGCATGCTTATCGGCCTGGTGGGCTCCACCCTGGGATTGTTACTGGGATTGGCCAGTTATTTCATTCAATCGCAGTGGGGGATTATCAAGCTACCGGGAGACGTCTATTTCGTGACTACGCTGCCTGTGCAACTTAAGTTTGCCGACGTGTTGACGGTTATGCTGGTGACCAACGGCTTATGTGGAATCGCCACCATCCTGCCTGCGCTTAAAGCCTCCCGGCACGATCCCGTGGAGGCCATCCGCCATGAATAATCTATCGGATAAGGCCATGGACCGGCCCGTCGATGAAACCATTTTGCGGCTGGAAAAAATCCATAAGGTTTTCGAGGAAACCGGAGCCCGCATCGAGCTCTTTCGCGACCTCGACTTGGAAATCCGCGTGGGAGATTTTTTGGCCATCAAGGGCGCATCCGGTGTAGGCAAGAGCACATTGCTGCATATCGCAGGCTTGCTCGAGCATCCCACGGCGGGAAAAGTCCATTTCAAAGGGATGGACACGAGCCGGCTTAGCGACCGGAAAATCAGTTCCATTCGCAATCGCGACATCGGATTCGTCTTCCAGTTCCATCACCTGCTTCCCGATTTCACCGTTTGGGAAAATGTCCTCATGCCCAAGCGTATCTCCGGGCTTTTGCAGAAACAGGATGAGGAAAGAGCTGAATTTCTCCTGGAAAAGGTGGGCATGCAACATCGCTTGCAACACTTGCCTTCGGAACTGAGCGGGGGAGAGAGGCAGCGGGTTTCCCTGGCCCGAGCTTTGATGAATGGCCCCGGCCTGCTTTTATGCGACGAGCCGTCGGGAAACCTCGATGTCCGCAATTCGGAAATGTTGCACGCGCTGTTACTGGATTTAAACCGTGAGCTGCGGCTCGCCATTCTGGTGGTTACCCACGATATGGGTTTGGCCGCCCTGGCACGGCACTCCTACATGATGCAAGATGGCGTGTTGGAATTGGAGCCGCGCAATGACGGCTAGCATCGACTTCTGCGCAGGCTGCGGTTTCACCTGGGAAGAGGTTCGGTCCCGGAATAGATTGGGCTGCCCCTATTGCTATGTGAGTTTCCGGGAGTTCCTGCACAACCGACTGAGAACCAGGCCGCCCGCCCATGCGAAAGAAATGTCCGCCCGCAAGGTGGACGACCTTCAGGCCGAATCCCCCTCTTTTTTCGGACCCGGAGTTGCCATCGCCCTGCCATCCTTATCGGACCTGGCCTTGCAGGATCAACTCAGCCAGGCTATTTCACAGGAACGTTATGAAGAAGCGGCGGAATTACGGAAAATGATCCAAAAGCAAAGGGGTTTCCCTGGATCTGCATAAGCTGGCAACCACTCCGCTGTCTTGGACGGTCAATGCCTTTAGATCGCCTTCCGGTAATCCGGATTCCGCCTTGGTGACTCGCATCAGCCTTTATCGCAATTTCGCCGGTAGACCCTTCCCGGCATCGGCTTCGGCGGTTCAAGTGGAAGAAGACGCCCTTCGCCTCCGTGAACAGGTGAAACCATTGGGCTATAGCGACTATTGTGCGGTGGCTGAATTGAGTCCGGCTGAAAAAGCGGTATTGGCAGAAAGGCAGTGGTTGCCCAAACGCACGCCAGAAACTCCCTCTTTCAGTCCCTTTGCCGTCCTTACCGGACGGGAGCCGAACCGGCATATCCGCATCCGCTCGGGTGAAATGTTCGGTTTTCACGTCGATAAACCCGGAAGACTTTCTCCAGAGGGGCTCGAGAGCGCCCTGCAAGAAACCGGGTTGGACTCGCTGGAGAATTCGCTCTGGGCTTGGGAGCCCAGTTTTGGTTATTTGTGTTCCAATCCCATTCATTCGGGAGCGGGATTCACCCTAAAGACCCAAGTCCATCTTCCCGGAATAGGCATCTCGCATCAAATCGAACAAGTGGGGAATGCCGCAAGGGCCTTCGGACTGCATCTCGTGGCGGCCATTGATCAGGCTGGACCTACGGTTCCCTATTTCTGGCTGGTTCTGGGAGAGTCGTTTCGGGGGGAAAGGGATGCTTTTACCCGCTTTGATCAAGCCTTAGGCATGGTATTGGATTTGGAGACGGAATCAAGGAAAAAGCTCTGGGACCGGGATTCCCGGAAATTGGCCGATGCCGTCCATCGCTCTCTCGCCATGGCCGCCGAAGCCCGGATTTTACCCTATGGTGAATGGCTGTCCCTGGCTTCCTGGATTCGTCTGGGAACCTATACCGGAATTTATCCGGCGGATTTGGCCGAGGTAACGGAAAATCTACGGGTGCAATGCGCCCCTGGGCACTTGCGCATGGTTTTGCCTGAGAGCGCGGAGAGTAGCGAAATGGAGAATGTGGCGCGGGCGGAATGGGTGAGAAAAGCATTGATGCCCTTTGCTCATAAAGAGCCGTAAGATGGGGTTGGGTTTGGGATTTTGAATGGGAACAAGTATTTTAAACTCAATGGACCATTTCGGAAGCGATTTTCAATAACCGGGATGCTTATGGCAGTAAGAAAGCAAAGGATGACGGGAGAAAAACCTCGTTTCCGCCAGGCATTTAGATTACTGAAGTTTGAATTATTGAATGGTACCATTGGTATAATGGTTCAAAATATTGCGAGGCACCGACGATGAATGGCATGTTTACCGATAGAGTTAAAAAAGTGATGCAATTGGCCAGGGAGGAATCCGTTCGGCTCGGCAATGATTATGTCGGAACTGAGCACCTCTTGTTGGGTCTTATCCGTGAAGGGGACGGTGTTGCGGTGGCGGTCCTTAAAAACCTGGGCATCGATTTGGATGATTTGGCCCGTAATATCGAAAAATCCATTTCCTCCTCCGGCGGTATGATGACCATCGGTCAGATGATTCCTTTTACGCCGAGGGCTAAGAAGGTATTGGAAATCGCGGCGCAGGAAGCCCGCTCCATGAGCCATAAGTATATCGGTACCGAGCACTTGCTGTTGGCGCTGATGAAAGACCATGAATCGGCCGCCGCAAATGCCTTGGCCAGCATCGGCGTGGAATACGACCGGGTCAAAGAAGAAATTGAGCGGGTGCTTCGGGGTGGAGAGGCCTCCACAGGCACAGGCACCGAATTTGCCGGAGCGCGCAAGAAATCCAAAACCCCTTTTCTGGATCACTTCGGCAGGGATTTGACCGAATTGGCCCGACAAAACCAGTTGGATCCGATAATCGGTCGGGGTCCGGAAATCGAACGCGTCATTCAGATTCTCAGCCGCCGCAAAAAGAACAATCCTGTGCTTATCGGCGAACCCGGGGTGGGAAAGACCGCCATTGTCGAAGGCCTGGCCCAGAAAATCGTGGAGCGGAACATTCCCGAGGTGCTCGAAAACAAACGCGTGGTTACTCTCGACATGGGCAGCATCGTGGCGGGAACCAAATATCGCGGTCAATTCGAAGAGCGCCTGAAATCGCTGATGACCGAGTTGCAGAAAAACGAAAACGTCATCATCTTCATAGACGAATTGCATACCATAGTCGGGGCGGGCGGCTCGGAAGGATCGCTGGATGCCTCCAACATTTTCAAGCCGGCCTTGTCGCGCGGCGAGTTCCAATGCATTGGCGCAACCACTTTGGATGAGTACCGAAAATATATCGAGAAGGACGGTGCTTTAGAACGCCGCTTTCAGACCATTCTGGTCGATCCGCCCAGCCTTTCCGAAACCCTGCAAATCATCCATGGGCTCAAACCCAAGTATGAGCAGCACCATAAGGTGACTTATACCGATGATGCTTTGCAAGCTTCGGTCACTCTGTCCGACCGGTACTTGAGCGATCGTTTCATGCCGGACAAGGCCATCGACATCATCGACGAAGCGGGAGCGCGCGTGCGCCTGGCCAGCCTGGCCATTCCTCCGGAACTGCGTGCCAAGGAGCAGGAGCTCGAGGCCGTCATCCGCGACAAGGAAGCTTCGGTCGAAAACCAGGATTATGAAGCCGCCGCCAGTTTGCGCGATTCCCAGGAGGCCCTAAAGGCTGAGCTGGAGGAAATGCGTAAGAAATGGCGTGAACAAAAGCGCGAAGAGAGATTGGTGGTCAGCGACGAGAATATTCGGGAAGTAGTCGCTAAGATGACCGGTATTCCGTTGGCCAAAATGGCATCCACCGAAACCAACCGGCTTTTGGCGATGGAAGACGAATTGCGCAAGCGCGTTGTGGGTCAAGACCAGGCCATCGAAGTGATTTCCCGGGCCATCCGGCGGTCACGTTCCGGAGTCCATTCCACCAAGCGTCCCATGGGCAGCTTCATGTTCCTCGGCCCTACGGGCGTAGGCAAAACCGAGTTGGTTAAGGCTCTGGCTGCCTTTCTCTTTGAATCGGAAGACGCGCTGTTACGCATCGACATGTCGGAATACATGGAAAAGTTCGCGGTTTCCCGCCTGGTGGGAGCGCCTCCGGGATACGTGGGCTATGAAGAAGGCGGACAGCTTACCGAGAAGGTGCGCAAGAAACCCTATTCGGTCATTTTGCTCGACGAAATCGAGAAGGCGCATCCCGATGTCTTCAATATCCTGCTGCAAATCCTGGATGATGGCCAGCTCACCGACAGCTATGGCCGCAAGGTGAACTTCAAAAACACCATCATCATCATGACTTCGAATCTTGGAGCCAAGGATATCAAAAAGGGCGTGGGCATGGGGTTCAGCCGGGACGATGTCCACACCGAATTCGACCGCATGGACAAGATGGTGCGCGAAGAGGTCAAAAAGACCTTCAACCCCGAATTTTTGAACCGCCTTGACGATTTGGTGGTCTTCCACCAACTTGAAAGGAAGGACATGGCCCGAATCGTGGACATTTTGGTCGAGGAACTGGAATCGCGGCTCGGGCCACGTGAAATCAAGATGCAAATCTCCGATCCGGTACGCGAACTCATCGTCGAAAAAGGCTTCGACGCCCAATTGGGCGCCCGTCCCCTACGCAGGGCGATACAGAAGCTCATCGAAGATCCCCTTGCCGAAGAAATCCTGCGGGGAAAGATCACCGATAATTCCACTCTCAAAATTGGCCGTAAGGGTGATACGCTGACCTTCAATACCGTTCAGCATGGGAAGAGCAAGAAGGAATTGGATAGGGAAGCCCTTGAACATAAAGAGGTCAAAGAAGTCTGAGCCTCAGACATCCCTAACCCACAATCCATGAAAAGCCCGGGAAACCGGGCTTTTTTCATTTCCGGCATGACAAAAGTTTTACACGGCGTAATGGGTCGGAGCGGGAAGATCCCCAGGACTTTTCCTATATTGTTCCGGGCATCCGATTTTTTTCAAAAGTAAGGTGATGGTGGTACCTATTCGCAAGTTTATCCTGGCTTCGCTTCTGCTGTTTTTCCCCGCGCGCGAATCCTTGGCCCAATTACTCGACCCCTCCATGCGGAGCACCGTCAGGGAAACCCCGATTGACGACATCCTCTTCCAGGGCAATCCCACCGTCGACAGCAGCTTAATCACCGGGGCCATCCATCTACGCAAAGGCGAGTCCTACCTTCCTCCGGTCATGCGCCAACTTGTAAAAAGCTCGGTCGAAGCCTTGCATAGGCTTAAACTTTTTTCCGACATCCGGGTCGACATCGCCTATCCGAGCGATCGCGAGGGCGCCGTACTGACCTTCCATTTTAAGGAGTTGCCGACGCTGGCCACCACGGAATTGAAAGGGAACAAGAAGATCAAGGAAGACGATATCCGTGCGGCCATGACTTTACTGGACGGACAGGTCTACTCCCCTTCGTCGGTGGAAAAGGACAGGCAGAGCATACTCACCCTCTATCGCGATAAAGGCTATTTGCTGGCTGAGATCAAAGTGGAGGAAACGCTGGAGGAGGCGTCGGGACGCAATCGACTGACGTTCTCCATCGCTGAGGGTACCAAAGTCAATGTTAGGTATATCACTTTTGCCGGAAACAACCTTTTCAAAGACAAGGAATTGCGCAAACGCTTATCCGTCAAGGAGAACAGATGGTGGCGCAGCGGCGATTTTCAGGAAGAAAAGCTCCGCTCCGGTCTCGACAGCTTGGTGGATTTTTACCAGGAAAAAGGGTTATTGGACGCTGCCGTTACCGGGCATGAAATTACCTATAGCGACGATAAACGCCACTTGGATATCCAGGTCACGTTAGACGAGGGCCGGCGATATTATTTCGGGAACGCCTATTTCGTACATAACGACGTGGTGGAAACTCGGGCGTTGCAGGCCCAGGTGGTGCTGGACAGCGGTGAAGTTTTCAACGTGAAGAAATTCGAAGCCACGAAATTCCAGGTCCAATCCGTCTTTCGCGAACAAGGATACTTGTTCGTACAATTGGCCGATCAAAGAAGTTATCGCGACAGTATAGTAGACGTGACTTTCACCATCAAGGAAAACAGCATCGCCCACATCCAGAAAGTCCATGTGCGGGGTAATACCAAAACCAAGGATAAGGTCGTCCGCCGCGAAGTCAAACTGTTTCCAGGGGATATTTTCCGCCAATCCCTGGTGATGCGTTCGCAGCGCGACATCATGCAGCTCAATTACTTCGACGGCGTCGAACCCAATATCGAGCCTACCGAAGGCGGAGACGAGAGCGACGTCGACCTGGTGTTCGACGTCAAGGAAAAGGAAGCCGGTACGGGAACTTTTTCCGCAGGCGCCGCATATCAGGCTCGCGATGGCTTCGTGGGCACCTTGGGATTGCAAATCCCCAATTTCATGGGCAATGGACAGCGTGCTGAGATGAACGTGGAATACGGAAAATACAAGGAACTATTTTCCGTGGGATTTACCGAGCCCTGGTTTCTGGACACTCCCACTCTGGTGGGAGGTAACCTCTTCTATAGTTTTTACCAGGGTCGTCTCGCCAACGAATTCGACTATACCAGTTATGGTATGCGGCTCCATCTGGGTCGACGTCTTACCTGGCCTGACGATTATTTTTCCGTGCGCACCTCTTACAACTTGACCCAAAACGACAACGGTCAACGTCAGGATCCCTCCAATCTCATCATCCCATCGGGACTGGAATCTTCGTTGAGCGCGACCCTGGTTCGTGATGATAAGGATTTACCGGTTTTTCCCACCGAAGGTTCCCGTTATGCTTTGACGCTTTCGCAGGTGGGCGGTCCGTTGCAAGGCAGTTTCGACTATGTCCAAGGGGACATCAAGGTCAATTGGTGGTTTCCCACCTTCCATAAATTCGTGTTGGGATTGGAAACTCAATTCGGAATGATTTACGGCGACAATATCCAGAGCCGGTCCCTTTACCAAATGGGCGGCTTATTGGGCTACCAGGGCAAGTTGCGCGGTTATAGCCCAGGCTCCATCGGAAATGCCCGGGTGGGACGCAGCTTTTTCTCTTTCGTTACCGAGCTCAGTTATCCCATCGTTCCGGGCACATTCTATGGACTGGCCTTTTTCGATGCGGGCAATGTATTCGGAAACCTTTCCAAATATACCGATGACGGTTCCGGGCTTCGCTTCAACGCCATTCCCCGCGATCAAGCGCCGAGCCCCTTTGATGAAATCGATTTCACCGATTTACGTCGCGACATCGGCCTAGGCTTCCGCTTGGTGGTGCCCATGGTCGGCATTATGGGTTTCGATTTCGGCTGGGGGTTGGATGATGAGGAAGAAATTCGCACCGGCGCCCGCCGTAAACAGGACGGGAAAATGCAGGTTAACTTCGTAGTAGAGCAAGGATTTTAGGAGGAAAGATGAAAAAAGCAATCGTATTGGCACTTATTCTTATGACCGGAGTAGCATTCACGGCCGATTTGAAGTTCGCGCATGTGGACTCCAAGCTCATCTTCGAGCAATACAAGAATACCGGCAAGGCGCAGGCCGAGTATGACAAGCAGGTCGCCAAATGGGAACAAGATGCCGCCCAGAAGCAGAAAGACCTCATGGAAATGAAGGAGCGACTGGAGAAGCAATCCCTCATGCTCAGCGATGAGAAGAAGAAGCAATTGGAAGCCGATTTTCTCAAACGGAAAAGCGAATACGAACAGTTCGTACAGAAAATCTACGGGCGTGGCGGAGAACTCTTCGAGAAGAACGAGCAATTCTCAGGGCCCATCATCCAGAAAATCAAAAAGACCATTCAGGATGTAGCCAACCAAGAGGGCTATGACATGGTTTTCGACCGCGCTGCCGGAGCCGTGGTCTACTGGAAAAAGGACAATGATTTGACCCAGAAGGTTGTCGATTTTCTGAACAAAGAGGTTAAATAACCCTTCCTTAATACCGGGAATCCGCGAAAAACGTGCTTCTCAAAACCCCGCTTTCCTTTTCCAGAATTGCCCAGCTTTGCGGCTTTCCGGAACCGGATGCGGGCAAGCCCGAATTGTCCCCAAGGCGCGTACTGGCGATTGATTCTCCTGAATTCAGCACCCCACACTCCCTGACTTTTCTGTCCAGCCAGGCGCCTTTGCAGGTGCGGCGGAATTTGATTGCGGCCATGGTCCTATCCGAACTCCCAGACGAAGCTTCGGGACTGGCTTGGCTGCAAGTTGCTTCCATGCATCGGGCCATGGAAAGCATCCTGTTGTATTGCAAGGATAGGCTCGAGCCGTTTCCACCCCCGGTTTTCCCTTCCCATACCGGAAGGCTCTCTCAAATACACCCCACCGCCGTGGTGGAAGGCGTACTTGCCGAAGACGTGAAGGTCGGCCCTGGATGCTATGTGGGAAAGGGCAGCTTTATCGGGCCCGGAACGGTGCTGGAGGCGCGCTCCACGGTAATGGAGAACTGCCTTATTCTGGGCAATTGCGTTCTGCAATCCGGAGTGGTGGTGGGAAGCGCCGGCTTTGGTTTTTATCCCTGGGAAGAGCGTCTGGCTCCGATGCCACACTATGCGGGAGTGGTGGTGGAAGAGGATGTGTGGATAGGCGCCAATTCAGTGGTGGCGGCCGGGGTCTTGCATTCCACGCGCATCGGTATAGGATCCCGATTGGATAGCCATGTGCAAGTGGCGCATAATGTGCAATTGGGGGCTGGGGCCGTATTGGCATCCGGAGCCGGTATTGCGGGATCCACCCAAGTGGGCCCAGGTTTACGGATGGGAGGAGGCTCAGCGATTGCCGGTCATTTACGGATTGGTAAGGGAGTGAGTTTAGCGGCCTTTTCAGCCATTACCAAGAACGTGGGTGACGGCGTTACGTTGGCCGGGTTTCCGGCCCGGCCTATTCGAGAGTGGCGCCGTGAAAAGATTAAGTCAAAAGGTGGAAACGATCCGAGCTGATTAATTCGCCTCGGTGGGACGCCCCATTAGCCGGCCCCGCACATCCATCCTCAGCGGTTCATCCGGCTGGTAGTCATTACCCTGGGGACGGAGCAATTCCATCGAGCCGTTCCGGAATTGCACAGTCGGCCCGGCTTTTCGGACGGATTCTTTTTTCGGAAAAATAGCTACCACATCCTCACCTAAATCGATGGTGATTATGTCGAAATTGGCTCCACCGGGAAAACCGTCCTGTTTGATGGAAATGGTATTTTCCAGGCCCGGATTCAGCGTCAAAGTCATAGGCAATTCCCAGAAGACGCTATAGCCTCCTGTATTGGGAAGCACGAGGGTATCCAGGTGATCGTTTATGTAAAAGACTTTGCGTACGTTCGCCGCATCGGTAGAATAGAGGAGGATGGCGGATTTCTCGCCGCCGTTTCCTCCCTGGATTTGATGCAAGGTCACCGAGGCATCGGGCTCATGTAACCACCCTGCGGCAGCGTCACCCGAAGCGGTGTTGGAATGGTAAATAGCGGCGCCATTCTCCAGTGTTCCGGACTCAAATTCGTATTCTACGACCCCTGCCAAGCCTGGAATCCCCAGCCCGAATAGAATTCCGCACAAGAGGGAAGAGTTTATCATTCGCATAATTTCCTCACAAAATATTTAAGAATTGGAAAATTCACGGGACATAAAACAACCCAACTTGCTCCTTACCCTTTGTAAACGCATCCTCTCTCACAATCAATAATGGCAGGGTGCGGTAAGCAAGTAAATTCGCACCGTGGTTAATAGGCTTAAAATAGGGCCTTGCCAGCCATGAATGTGGAAAGGCTGCGCCTTGAATAGAGACTAGGGTGCCTTTGGTCATGGATAGAATGTCTGTTCCATAATCGATGGAGATTTTATCGATGTTGAGCCCATGGGGAAACCCGTCCTGACGGAAGGAAATGGTATTTCCCCTTTTTGAAGTCAAGTGAACTTTGACGGTGGTGTCCTTATAAATCCGGTAACCTCCCGTATACGGAAATTTCAGTGTCAGGGTATCGCCATTCACATAAAGCACCTTGCTTACTTTATGGGCGTCAGACGCGAAGCGAATCGTCAGGGATTTCTCGCCTCCCTCTCCCCCCAAAACATTGGGGATGGTGACCCCAGCTCCGTTTAGGTGCAAATATCCGGCACAAGCTCCTCCGGAGGCGCTTTCCATGAACACCGCCTTGGCGCCTCCCTCGAATAAACCGGCCTCGGCTTCATATTCAAGCGTTATGGCGGGGATTTCCGGAGGGGCTACCCACAACAGGAAGGTTGCCAGCATTGCCCGGAGCGACTGTGAACGCCATTGCGTATACATAAGTCCATCCCCCCACATCAAATCAAATAATTGCCGCGCCCATGGATTGGCAAACACAATTCTATTTTGGCCGGAATGGACAGGCGGCAGGTGATTCTCCCAGGGAAAGGCATTCACGGTGGCCGAGCGGAGCGACTGGTGATAAAGTTGTCCACGCGCTTACCCGCATGTCCGCGCGTTTTTTTGGGGGGAAATCCATATCCCATCGAGCCTGGCCAATGGAAGGAATTTTCGCGTACGGCGCGCAATGCCACCTGTTTGGAATATGCAGGACCGGATCCTAGGTATGCGGGGCTGCGGGTCGATACGCTGGAACACCTGCTTGCGGTCTTATTGGTTTTCCCCGATGCACCCATCGATATATTCTGCGAGGGTAGGGAACCGCCCTTTCTGGACGGAAGCGCGCTTCCGATTCTTACCGCCGTGAAAACCCTGCTGGGAGATAAGACCAGCTATGCCTTGGGATGGAAACAATATGCCTGTCCGTTGCAGTGGGAGCATACGTGGAGGGCGGGCGGCATACGAGTCATGCCTGCTCCGGAGTTCCGTGTGAGTTACGGGGTGGTGAGAGGGGATGTTTATCAAAGGGCCGTGCTGGAAAGTCCCCATGAATTTCTGGAGTATGCGGTTCCGGCACGGAGTTTTCTCTTCTATGAGGATGGGAAAATCGCTAAGTCCCGCTCCGACTCTCCTCTCTTAAAAGGCGCTAGGTGGGACAGCGGGCTACTCCTGGCCGAATCGCGCGAACAATTCGAGGAAGCACGGTCACGGGGTGTGCCTCCCGCAGAAATTGCCGGAACTTACCCTCTTCTCAATGCCACCTTCTGGAGGTCCGAATCCGAATTGGCCTGGCATAAGATTCTGGATTTGCTGGGTGACTTGGCTCTTTTCAACTTAGCGCTTCCCAGAGTGCATATTGAGGTGGAAAATGGGGGGCATTTCCAAAATCACCAGCTTTTGGATCGGCTCCAAGACCAGATGGAATCAATGAACCGTCCCTGATATTGCTAATTTTCGGGCATCTTATCTTCTCACCCGATTCAAGCAGGTTTGCATGGATACCGCCGACGAAAACAAAACCCCATCAGCCGCCCAGCCTGTTCTCGATTACGCCGGGGTGCTTAAACTGTTACCGCACCGTTACCCTTTTCTCTTCGTGGAGAAGGTCTTGGCCTTCGAAAAGGAAAAATCCATTCTGGGGCAAAAGAACGTGAGTTTCGGGGAACCGTTTTTTCAGGGGCATTTTCCGGACGAACCCGTCATGCCCGGCGTCTTGCAAGTCGAAGCCCTGGCTCAGATATCCTGCCTGCTGGTCTATCTCAGCTTTGGCGAAGAGGTGGCGGGCAAGCGTCCTGCTTTCACCGGCGTCGATGAGGCCCGCTTCCGTCGGCCGGTCCGGCCCGGAGACATACTCATGCTTCATGCCGAATTGGATCGGTACCGTCGCGGTTTCGCCACCCTGCGTACCTGGGCCGAAGTCGACGGAGTCCGTTGCGCCGAAGCGATTATCAAAGCCGCGATGGTCTGACATGGCAGTCCATCCCACCGCGATAGTCCATCCCTCGGTGGAGCTTTTTCCGGATGTGAGTATCGGCCCCTATAGTATCGTGGAAGAGGATGTACAACTCTCCGAAGGGGTGCGTATCGGGGCGTTTTGCCGGCTTTACCCGGGGGCTCGCCTGGGCCGCGAAGTGGAATTGTACGACGGAGTTATCGTGGCTGGGGTGCCCCAAGACATGAAATTCGGCGGGGAGAAAACGCAGGTGCATATCGGGGATAAAACCCGGTTGCGGGAATTCGTTACCGTGCATCGCGGCACCCGTGAAAGCGGGATGACCCGGATAGGACGCGAGTGCATGATCATGGCGTACTGTCATGTTGCGCATGATTGCCGTCTTGGCGATGGCGTCATCCTTTCCAATGCGGTGCAGTTGGGCGGACATGTGAAGTTGGACGATCATGTGGTGGTATCGGGCATGACGGGAATCAGCCAGTTCATTCACGTGGGGCGGGGAAGTTTTATCGGCGGAGGGCTGAGGGTTGACCGCGACATCCCTCCCTGGTCCAAGGCGTTGGGGGAGCCTTTACGTTGGGCCGGAGTCAATGCCAAGGGATTGGCCAAGGATGGTTACGGCGCCTCGGCGGCGCTTTCGCTTCGCACCCTCTATAAGGTGATGTACGGGTCGGTAACGCAGGAGTTTCTGCTGCGTCTGCAAAACGGGGAGGGCGGGCTTCCGCCGGTCAGTCCGGAAATGCGGAGCGAAGTGATGGATTTCCTGGAGGCTCCGCGCAAGGGCCTGCTGTCCAGAAATACCCGGCGTCAGTAGCCAACTCTGCCTGCAACACAGGCAGCAATTCATGCTTGGCCTTTTCAAAACAAAACACCTGGCGGAACATGGAATGACTGCGATGGTCCTCGGCCTTTTGCCGAACCCACGCGGCGGCTACAGCTTGACGATTCTCGTCGTCGCACCGTTCTTCTTCTATCTGTTTTTTGATGATGGTGGATTGCTGCGTCATGTACTGTCGCATGCAAAAGGGCATGTTGAATTGGATGATGAAAATCTTGATCATCACCTCGAGTGCGCAGTGGCCTTCCACTTTCTGGAACTCTTCCATGAATTCGATGAGCTTGTTCCTGTGCTTACGGAGAAAGGGAAGAATCGAGGATTTCAGTTCCTCCATTTCCCCGGCTGCATAGGCCTTTTCAAGCTGGCTTACCATTTCAGATGGCACGATCGCACCTCACTGACGGAACGGGTTGCATTGGAATCCCAAAGCTAATTACGCACTAGTTATTATACCAAGTGGGAGGGATTTTTCTACCCGGAATACCGGCCCGGCCAGGTAGGCTTGAGGGCCATTGGAGGTTCTTGTATCGTTATGCTTTGGTTAGGGCTCCAGGGTGGAGCAGCATCGAAATCCGATGGCCTCGGTGGAGGCTTCGGGAAGGTGGGCAAAGCGTGCCGCGCAGGAGGAATTTCCGGACCCGGCTTCCCAATTACCGCCACGCACCACTTTATCGGGGTACTTTGCGCCCCAGTTTGAAGCCGTCCATTCGTATACGTTTCCCGACATATCGTAAACGCCATGGGGGCTGCGACAGACGGAAAATTCGCCTGAGGTATGAATGGTATTGGATTGGGTGTTGCACGCTCCCTCCACATAGGCCGGGCCATAGGGGTACAAACGTTTTTCCGTACCGCGACAGGCCATGTCCCATTCTTCCTCCCGGCAGAGGCGCTTACCTTGGCTGGAACAAAGCGCGGAAGCTTCGCGAAAGTTTTTATTGGTCAAGGGTTGTTCGCCATAAAGATTGGGGTATTCGAAATGGTCGATGCAGAAAGGCTTGAGTTGCGCTTTTCGACCCTCGCCGCTCGAGTCTGGATTGGGAATCGCCTTGGGAGGAGTTATTCTCGCCATATCCTTGCCGCAATTGCCATGGTGGGTACCCAGGCCGCCATCCAAGCGTCGCATGGATTCAGGAAGTATCCAAAACACCAACTCCCCGATAGGGCATGAACACGACTCCTGATAGGAGGCTTGAACCGTTCCCTGGTCGGTGGAAATGAGTTCCGCATAGAAAGAATATTCGCCGTCTTTGAAATCGAGTCTGGATACCAGTACCAGATTGATATTCTTCCGCGCCAGGGATTGTAGGGATGGCGGCGTCGATTCCTGGAGATAAAGGCGGGCGCGATAATCGGAGGGAAGTTCTACCACCTTTACGGAGCGGATTTTCTCCGATTCTTTGCGAAGAATATGGTAGAAGGTTTCCCGTGCCTCCGGATCCAAGTGCCCGCTTTGCACGGGCATGACGGCCAGTTGGGGTTTGGGAGGATTACGATACATCTTATAACGAAAAACCCTTTCCACACCCGCGTCGGCGGCCATGGAAAGGGTTAATAAAAAGAGGATGGGGCGAAGCCGGGTAAGGCGCATACCCCGTGATTCTACAGCTATTCCGGCTTCAAATCACTTTTTTTGAGCTTTCTTCTTGGTCACCTTCTTGGCGGCCTTACGGGTAGTTTTGGGAGCTGCCTTTTTAACCGTCTTTTTGACGGTCGCCTTTTTTCGGGCGGGGGCGGCTTTTTTCACGGTCGCTTTTTTCTTGGCGGGGGCCGGTTTAGCAGCCTTCCGCGCCGGAGCGACCTTGACCTTGGTTTTACCGGCAACCTTTTGGGTGGATTTGGAGGCTGCGCGTTCTTCCAGCACGGCCTGCGCGGCGGCCAAGCGAGCTATCGGCACGCGATAGGGCGAGCAACTCACATAATCCAATCCCAGACGATGGCAGAACTTCACCGAAGAGGGATCACCGCCATGCTCGCCGCAAATACCGACTTTGAGCTTGGGATTGCCTGAGCGGCCTCTTTCCACACCCATAGTGACCAGTTGGCCCACGCCTCTTTGATCCAAAACCTGGAAGGGGTCGTCGGGGAGGATTTTGCTGTCGGTGTAATGGCCCAGGAAAACGCCGGCGTCGTCGCGGCTGTATCCGAACGCCATTTGGGTGAGGTCGTTGGTGCCGAAGGAGAAGAAATCGGCTTCCTCGCTCAGCTCATCCGCAATCAGCGCCGCGCGCGGAATCTCAATCATGGTGCCGATGAGGTGTTCGATATTCTTGATGCCCTGTTCGGAACAGACTTCCGAAATCACGCGTTTCGCGTTTTCCTTCAGGATGGTCAGCTCCGCGCGGGCGCCTACCAGCGGAATCATGATTTCCGGAATCACCTTGACTCCCTTGGATTTGACATTGATGGACGCCTCGATGATGGCGCGCACCTGCATGTCGTAAATCTCGGGATAGGTGATGCCCAGGCGGCAGCCGCGATGGCCGAGCATGGGATTCATTTCATGCAGGCTGGCGACCTTGTGCTTGATGGTATCCACGTTGACGCCCATGGTACGGGCCATTTCCGCTTGCTCCGCGTCGGTATGCGGCAGGAATTCATGCAAGGGCGGGTCGAGAAGACGCACGGTAACGGGAAAGCCCTTCATGGCGATGAAGAGGCCTTCGAAATCCGCCCGTTGGATAGGCAGCAATTTCTTAAGGGCGGCTTTGCGGCCTTCCACGTCTTTGGCGAGAATCATTTCCCGGAAGAAGGAGAGGCGGTCGCCTTCGAAGAACATATGCTCGGTGCGGCAAAGCCCGATGCCCTTGGCGCCGAAACTGACGGCCACTTCGGCGTCTTTGGGAACGTCGGCATTGGCCCGTACTCCGAGGCGCTTAATCTGATCCACCCATTCCATAAAAATCCCGAATTCGCCGGACAACGAAGCGGGTGTGGTATCGACCTTCCCCAACATCACCTCGCCCGAAGTGCCGTTGATGGAGATCCAGTCTCCTTCAAGGATGGTATGTCCGCCTACCTTCACCGTGCGCGCATGCGAGTCGATGACCAGGGTGGAGCAGCCCGCAACGCAGGTCTTGCCCATGCCGCGCGCGACCACGGCCGCATGGGACGTCATGCCGCCACGACCGGTGAGAATGCCACGGGCGGAAATCATGCCCTCGATATCCTCGGGAGAGGTTTCCTGGCGCACCAAAATGGTTTGGCGGCCTTCTTCCATCCACTTCACCGAATCCTTGGCGGTGAAAACGACTTGCCCCGTGGCCGCTCCCGGAGAGGCGGGCAAACCGATGGCGACCACATTCTTTTCGGCGCTGGGGTCGAAAGAAGGGTGCAGCAAATGGTTGAGGGAGTTGGCGTCCACCCGCATGATGGCTTCCTCTTTGGTGAGGACTTTTTCCTTGACCATGTCGACGGCGATTTTCACCGCGGCCGCGGCGGTACGTTTACCGTTACGGGTTTGCAGGATATACAGCTTGTTGTTCTCGATGGTGAACTCGATGTCCTGCATGTCGCGATAATGCGATTCGAGCAATTTGAAAATGCGGATAAGCTCCTTGTAGGAGTTCGGCATGGCCTCTTCGAGGGAAATTTGATCGGGCTCGGTTTTCGCCGCCGAAGCCACGGGCTGCGGCGTGCGAATGCCCGCCACCACGTCTTCGCCCTGGGCGTTGATGAGGTATTCGCCGTACAGAAGCCTTTCGCCGGTGGAAGGGTTGCGCGTAAAAGCGACGCCGGTGGCGCAATCGTCGCCCGCATTGCCGAAAACCATGGCCTGAACGGTAACGGCCGTTCCCCATTCTTCGGGAATCTTGTTCATCTTGCGATAGATGATGGCGCGCTCGCTCATCCAGGAACTGAATACGGCTCCCACCGCGCCCCAGAGTTGGTCGAGAGGATTTTCCGGAAAAGGGCTGCCATGGCGCTGCAAGGTGATTTGCTTGAATTCAGCCACCAGGTTCTTTAGTTGCAAAGCGGTCAGTTGCGTATCTTCTTTCGCGCCGACGCTCAGTTTGGTTTCTTCCAGCACTTTTTCGAAATGCTCGGTATGCACTCCCAGAACCACGTCGGCGTACATCATGACGAAACGGCGGTAGGAGTCGTAGGCGAAACGGGCGTCGCCCGAAACGGCGATAAGGCCTTCGATGGTTTCATCGTTGAGCCCCAGGTTGAGAACCGTGTCCATCATGCCGGGCATGGAGGCGCGGGCGCCGGAGCGTACGGAAACCAGCAGGGGGTTTTTCTTGTCGCCGAATTTTTTCCCTAATTCTTTTTCGATGCGGCCTAAATTGGCAAGCACCTGTTCCTTGACTCCGGTGGGATATTTACCGTTATTGGCGTAAAAACCGGTGCATACCTCGGTGGTAACGGTGAATCCCGGGGGCACGGGCAACCCGATGGTGGCCATATCCGCGAGATTGGCGCCTTTGCCGCCCAAAAGCTCGCGCTGCCAGCCCTTGCCATCCGATTTTCCTTTACCGAAGTAATAAACGTATTTGGCACCCTTGGCCATAGAGAAACTCCCTTCTAATTCGACACGGTCAATTATTGAAAAAGCTCAATTTAATCGAAGGGACCGGCACCCGGCAAGTTAAGCGTCTGTTTTTTTCAATATGGAGTGGAACAGGGTGAGGTAATCACCCCAGTCGGTGTGGGGCTCAGGATAAACTAAGGCGTAGGATTCCGGAATCACGCGGGTCACGTTCAAAATTCGCGCGGGAATCGCCGCGAATTGAGCGATTATACAGCTCCCGTTCGGTTTTAAGGGCGCGAACGTGGAGGATTTCCTGTTCTAAGCGTCTGTACTCACCCAGCCGAACCTGAAAGCCAAGCAGCGAGTCGAACAGGTTCTGTGCATAGAAGGATTGAGAGTCATGGGCCAGATGCTCCTGGGTCTTTTCCAGGAGGGAGCGTAAGGGGGCGGGATTGGTAAATTCCTGATTTGAGTTTTTAGTGGCCAGGTAAATATGCAGTGATCCCCGGTGAAACTCGGGATGCACTTTGGCATCGGTGAGGCAGGCTTCATTGCGCAGGATTTTGGGGAAGAGAAAATCCTCCTCACTTCCGAGCAGGAGGATGAATTGCTGGACGAAATTTTTGAAATCACTTTGGATTTCGAGTAGCCACCCCCCTTCCGAAGAGGATGGGATGGAGTGGATATCCAGAATATGGCTGATATCGGGGATATCCTGCAGCAAAAAATTCCTATGGATTTCGGTAAGGAAATCACAGAGGAAATGGAGAGGCAGATGCTCCCAGTCGCTACCCGCAGCGGGAATTTCGGTATCTTCCAGTTGCCGTAAGAAAAGTCCGCCGTCGAGGCCCGTGTATTGGAAAAAAAACTCGAGCCGCTGGTCCAGATAATTCCAAGGGCTTATCTCATACCGATTCAGCGATTCCAGCAGCATGGGACGGATTTTTAATGCGGTTCTCAGCGTAACGGTGGGAACTATCAGGTTTTTCATGACAGCCGGGGCCTTCCTGGAAACCGCAAGCGGAGGGGACTGGCCTAAACTAGTCGGATCAGGAAGAAAAAAACATGCGATTTTTACTCACAGTACATTTTATAGTCAGAAGCGGCGAATATTGCATTTTAACGAATAAATTCTGGGTCAATTAACCCCAGCTCGAGCCATCAAAGCACCTGAAACCCCAATGTGACGAGTTTTTCCCGTAAGGGTTTCCGGTCGGAGGGAATTTCGGTTATTTCGAAATCGCGGGTTTCGAAACGAATGGGGTAGCGTTTTCGCAGCGAATCAAAGGCAATCGCCGGGTCAGGCTCCCGTAATGCCCTTCGCAGTGACGCATCGTCCACGTGGATGGGGTAGACGCGCTGGTAGCAATGGGAGATAAAATCCAGGTCGCTTTGGGCGCCGAATCCGGAGGAAAAAACGATTTGTTGGTCTAAAGGAGTAGGAATCCGGGGATTCCAGGCGGGAGTTCGGCCACAAAAGCGGTGATAGGCCTGGCTTAAGGCCAGGGTACCGTTTAATTTGCCGTGCACGGAATGTCCGGCAATATGCGGAGTTGCGAAAAAGGCGGAATCCACGGTAGCGGCTGCAATTGCGGGCTCATTTTCAAAAACATCCAGGACCAGGGCTTTAAGCCGACCCGATTTCTGCATCGTGAGCAAATCGTTTTCGATCACCACTTCGCCTCTGCAGGTATTCACTACGACATTGAGATTGGGAAAGGAGGATAACCAGGCGGCATCCACCATTCCCTGGGTGGCATAGGGTCCAGAGCGTGAAAGAGGAACATGAAAGGTGAGCAAGGTGCAGGTTTCGCGTAGCGTTTGCAATGAATCCAAACTTGATCCCGGCTCCCTCTCCTGGCGGGGCGGATCATAGCGTAAAACCCGTAACCCCAGGGCCTCCGCCGCAATTGCGGTCCGGGAACCTACATGACCGCAGCCCACAATGCCCAGGACATCGCTCCCCTCGGTCCAATAGCCTTTTTCCCGCAGTGCCAGGAGAGCCGCGGTCACATAGTCCTTCACAGCGTCGGCATTACAACCCGGGGCGGCCGTGAAAGCGATATCCCGTCCGTTTAGGTAATTCAGATCGATATGGTCGGTTCCGATGGTCGCGGTGCCTACGAATTGAACCGGCGTGTCTTCCAACAAGCTGGCATCAACCAGGGTTATAGAGCGCACCATGAGGGCATCGGCCTCGGTGAGATCCGATTTTTTCAGGTCTCGCCCCGCAAAAGGAACAACTTCGCCCAGGCCTGAAAAAGCCTCTCTTCCCTGGGGAATGTTTTCGTCCACAAAGATTTTACCGGGCATGGATTCGGCTCTTGGTAGGTGGTTTCGGTGACAACGCTTGAGCAAGTTAGCATTTTTGCTTTATGACCCGCCCTCCCCACGACCCTTCCCTAAACGCTATGGCCGACGCCATGGTCGAGGCAATCAACCACGACGCATTGGCGAATATTTTCGAAAACAGCTGCCTGCCCGGGCGCCGGTCCATGGCTAAGTTGGTCGATGCCCTGCTCGATCTGCTCTTTCCCGGGGTCTTCGGTGAAAAGCCGGTTAAAGAAAAGGAATTGCCTGGATACTTACGCGAAAATTTCCATGCCGTAGGTTCCGTTCTGGAAAATTATGTGGGCATGTGCTTAAGCTTCCGGCCCAAAACGGATGGATCGGTTACCGGGACGGAAATACCCGGACATGAAGTGACGGCGAAAGCCAAGGCTATTGTGGGGGAGTTCTTCCAAGCGCTGCCATGGATAAGGCAGGTTCTTTCCCATGATTTGCAGGCCGCCTACGAGGGCGACCCGGCTGCCGGATCCATTCTCGAAGTGCTGATGGGATATCCTTTCGTGGAGGCCATCGCCACCCATCGCCTCGCGCATGAATTGTACCGGCAGAAGGTTCCCCTATTGCCTCGCATGATGAACGAAGTGGCGCATTCCCGCACAGGCATAGACATCCATCCCGGCGCCACGATTGGGTCCGGATTTTTCATTGATCACGGCACCGGTGTGGTTATCGGTGAAACGTCGGTCTTGGGCAAAGGAGTGAAGCTCTATCAAGGTGTCACTCTCGGCGCTTTGAGTTTCCCCAAGGATAAAGATGGCAGTCTTATCAAGGGTGTGAAGCGGCATCCCAATATCGAAGACGGGGTGACCATTTACGCCGGTTCCACCGTTTTAGGCGGCCAGACGACCATCGGTAAGGGAAGCACCATCGGCGGCAATTGCTGGATCACGTCATCGGTGCCTCCCGAAACCCTGGTGTTGGCAGAACATAATCGCCGCGAAAGGGCGTGACTTCCCTAAAAGCCTCGTCCGGGATTATAATGCGCTTATGCCCATGCAAGCTTCCCCCGCCATCCGATTAGCTTTAATTGGTCCGGACGATTCCATTCGCTGCGGCATTGCCGATTATGTTTTTGATTTGCGCTCCGCGCTGGCCGCGCGTTGCGACCTCAGATTTTTCGACTACGAGAGTTCCTTAAAAACCCAGGCCTTGTCGGAATGCCAGGCGCTGCTCGTGCATTACGAGCGTTCGCGGGTTCCCGGTCCCGGCTATTTGCGTAAGCTGTCGCTCCGCCATCCCGGAAAATTGTTCGTGGTTCCCCATGAGGTGTACGGAAAAGATCCCCTGGCGTTTCCCTATGAAGGTCTTCGCAGCCGCCATTCGCTGGGCCTATTCCTCAAAAAGGCGCTGTATCGGTGGCGGCATAGGGCCTATGCCCGGGAGAAGGAGTTGGAGGGCCAAGGATACCATGCCCGGGGCGTGATACCCCTTTCCGATCCGGCGGCGGCTGTGCTGCGGCGCAGCGGTGCGGGAAACGTATTGAAACCCGTGCCTCACGCCGCCTGGGAAAATCCGGGCCACTCCGTAACCGGAAAGTTATCCCTAGCAGGCAAGTTACCCCGGCGGGAGGAGTTGTTGCCGGCGCAACCCGATTTTGTAGCGGGTATTTTCGGTTTCCTCAATAGGGGAGTGGACTATTCCCTGGCGTTCACCATGCTGGAACGATTTCCGAAAATGGGATTGTTGCTCCTGGGAGGCGATCGGGGCGGTGGAAACCTGCGCACCTGGCTGGAGGAGGAAATCCTGAGACGGGGATTGCAAGGCCGGGTGGGAATCTCGGGGTATATTGAAACCGAAGATACGCCTTATTATTGGAGTCTATGCGACTTGTTCCTCTGCCCTTTTCGGTTCAAGAGCAGTTCCGGCTCCATGCTGAGACTGGTGCATACCGGTAAGCCCATTGTCGCCGGAGATTTGGCGATTGTCCACTATCTTCAGGGGTTGGGGGCCCCGTTCCTCCTGTATCGGAGCCAGGATGAATTGGCATCTTTGCTTAGGCGCGCGGGCGCCCGTACCCTGCCGGCATTTCCGAATACTTATCCGTTTAATTTCGCTACCGTGGCGGGCGAATACTTGCGCGTCATATCGGAAGCGTTAAAAATTGAATGAGAGCCGGATCAAAAGGTTGTGGTCTACCCGATAGGGATTGTCAACTTGTTCAACCAACTCTTTCAAGCGGAAAAGATAACCCACTTCCAGATTGCGAGTCAGCAATACGCGTAGGTCGGTGGTGAATTCCACCAGCTCAATGTCCCGGGGATTTCCCTCCGGTGCAAACAATTCGGACCGGAAATCGACGGTGAGCATCGAGCCCAGGCGAAGCCTGGCGTTGATGATATTTTCCACACCAATTTCGTAAAGGTCGCTGGGTATCAGAAATTGTCTCGGATTATCGGTGGCTAGATAACTGCCTCCAAAAATATGTTGGCGCGCGGCAACGCCTAATTGGGTGGAGAACTCCAGGGATGTGGAAGACATCAACTCCAAATTCACGCCGATACCTTCGGTAAAACGCAGGGGATACAAGGGGGGTTTGAATTCAAACCCCCCGCCGGTAATGGTTTCCAAAGTGTCGGGATTTTCGCCCGGGGAGACGATGTAAACGGTCTCTTCAGGTGATTTTACCGGAAAAAAGTGGGTTTCGAGCTGCCCTCGCACATAGGGGCCCACCCATTGGTTCATGCGCCGGACCCAGGTGGAACGGGCTTGCAGGATGTCCGAGCTGACGATGAGAGGTTTGCCGCCGCTTTTGCTGAAATTACTTTGCAGGAAGATTTCGCTCAGGCCGAAATACAACGAATTATCAAAACGTAAACGGGTGCGTGCATCCGTGGCGATGATAATACCGTCTGAGCGTGATCCGGTTCCCTCATCCTTCCAGAAAAGATTGACGAGGCCCCCCGCCCTTATTCCCAGGCTCCAATTACGGCCGACCCGTTGCCGGGTTTGCAAAGCCTTGATCCCACCTGAAAGAATTTCGAGGCCTTGGGTGTCGTAAATAAGTTCAACCAGGGATATCTCGCCGGGATTGACCTGGACGGTAATGTAGTTCGTCAATGAGCCGAGATTGTCTCCGACTCTTCCCAGCCGGTAGACACCCGGCGGTAGAATCCAGGATTTGATATCCTGCAACCGTTCTTCCTTGTAACCATAGCCTTTTCCGTAGCTTTCGCCGGTACTGAGCCTGATGATTTCGTATTGGGCATCGAGGTATTCGCCATCCCGGCTGAGCGTTTCCACGATTAGACCGCTCCAGGTAGGGGGAACCACGGTAGTGTGGCCCTCGGCTACTTCGACGGTATAGCTCAGTTGCTGGCCGGCGGTGCCGGATCCGTATCGGACGACATAGGTTCCGGAATCAACCAAAATGCGGCTTCCCGATTGGCCATTGGCGGCTTCCCTGCCATTGGCGTTGAAAATGCTTACTTCGGGTTCGCGCCGAGGTTCAGAGAAGCTGGGTACGAAAATGGCCCCCTTGCTCAGCGAAATCAGAGTAATATCTCGCGAAAGCTGCTCTTCGACCGAAGGCGCCAGCCAATTGGCGCCGCGGCGAGGCAGGGCCGGTTCTTTAATGACTCGTTCGCGTGATCTTTCCACCTCACGTTCAGAACCGGAAACCTCTTCGCCGGGAAGTCCGGAATCGGCTTCGATACGACCTATCGCGGCGGAAAGTATTAAAAGCAGAAGCAATAGACGGTTCAAGGCGAGGTAACCTCCGGGGTCTTGGCTTTATGTTGGTATTCATCCAGTATGATTTCGATTTCCTGGACCATTCTTTCGTTCATGGTTTCCAACAAAAAGGAGATTTCCCTAACCAGGTAAATAGGTTCTTGCTGCGATACTTTTTTCCGAAGATCAAAGGTCTTTTTCCAAACCACCTGATTGGTGCGGGCGTCTTCCAATTTATAGTCGATGGCCAAATGCGCATACCAGATTTCCTTGCTGTCGTATTCCTCAATGGCGAGAATGTCGGCGCCCAGGTAAAAATCGGGCATGTAGCTTTCCACCGTGCGTGTGATGTTCTCGAAAAGCCTTACCGCCCTAAGGTGTTTGATGACAAGATCCGAGATCATGCGCTCGGGATCCACTGACCAGAGATGAAAGTTGTAAAATTGCATGAGATGAGGACTCTGCCGATAGACGATTTGGCTGCGGCGATAAGCCTCGGATATATTGAAATCGCGCACGCGTACGGTATAGGGGTAGGTTCCCTTTTCCAGCCTTTCCGGCGTTGGATTCGGTGCGTAATCCAGGGTGTAATAACGTGTCTGGGGCGGAGGTTGGAAGTAACAACCCGCCAAAGCGAATATTGCCGCCGAACCCAGCCATAAGGGCCATCTACTCATTGTCGCCTTTCCAGTTTTTCCTCTTTGCGCAAAAGCACCGAGGGGTTTTCCTTGATTTGCCGGCTGAAAGTGCTCATGTTCATCATAGTTTCTTTCATGCTGCCCATCGACGAAGACAAATCCTCCTGAATTTTCAGCAGGGTCATGTCGGCACGTCGGGCCAGGGAACCCAGCTCTTTTGCGACAGTCTGGTATTCTTCCACGGTTTCGGCCAAGGCGACCTTGCTCAATTCCTCCTGCACTCCGCGCGAAATCGATTCGACCTGAACCAGAATCCGCTCCACACGTTGGCCGGGTTGAACTCGGTTCAAGTCGTCCACCAGCACTTCCAGGGCCTCGCTCAGCGAAGCTGAGCTGGAGATCAGCCTGTCTAAATGTTCCTGGTTTGCCACGCTGGTAAGTGCCACCATATTACCGAGCAAGTTGTCAATTTTCACGGCGATAGTGTCGGCTCGGCTCAAAAGCCTTCCCAATGTGGAGGGTTGCGCCTCGATTTCACCGCCTGGAGGCAGATCCGGTGATGCATAATTGCCCCCCGTCACCTCCAGGTATTTCAATCCGGTAATTCCGAAAGTACCGATGGTCAATGTCATGTCGGATTTCATGGTGACGTCTCTGGGTATCTGGAATTCAACCACCGTCCGGGTGATGTCGTTCGTATCGGTGCGTATTGCCGATATGGATCCTATGTTCACACCATTCAACTTGACTGCCGCCCCCAGCTCAAGTCCGCTTACCGATTCGTCCAGCCGGGTGAAATAGGTTTCGGTGGGAGTCAGCAATTGCTTTCCCACCATGAAAAAGAGGATTAGCGCCAACACGGTTGAAATGCCTATTATGAAAATTCCGAGCCGGGCCTTCTCGGCCTTGGATACGTCCATTCGGTCAATCCTCCAGGTGGAACGCCAGTTGCCGGCTGTCAGCCGAGTTGGTGCCTGATTCGCGGGTTAAAAATTGCCGGACTTCTTCCGGGCCATTCTCCATCGCCTCGGTAAGGGAGCCGTCGAAAAGCACCTCTCCTTGGGAAAGATAGGTCATCTTGTCGCACAGAGTGCGAATGGATTCGAGTTCATGAGTCACTACTACCAGGGTAATACCCAGGGATTCACGCAAAGAAAGCAACAAATCGTCCAAACCGCGCGAGGTAATGGGGTCAAGACCCGCCGATGGTTCGTCGAAGAATACGAGTTCGGGATCGGTTACGATGGCCCGGGCCAGACCCGCCCGCTTCTTCATCCCTCCCGACAACTCGTTGGGAAGCTTATAAAAGGCATGGCCCAGTGAGACCAGTTCCAATTTCGTGCGTACCAGTTCTTCCACCACCGAATCGGGAAGGCTCGGATAATGCACTTGTAAGGGCAGTGCAACGTTCTCTCCTACCGTCAACGAAGAAAGTAAGGCGCTACTTTGAAACAGAACTCCGATTTTACGCATCATCTCCGTCGGCATGCGGTCTTCCGACCATTTCACCTCTTCTCCGGAAATGAAAATGGAACCGCCGAGGGGGCGTTGCAATCCGATAATGCTCTTGAGCAAGGTGGATTTACCGCAACCCGATCCTCCTAAAATGATACGAATCTCTCCGGCTGCCACGGCCATGGAAACGTTTTGCAGCACGACTGTGCTTCCATAGCCTGCCTGTAAAGCGCGGGTTTCCAGTTTAATCGACATTCATCCTTTTTCTGCCATACCTTTTAACGGTCGGTCCGAAGACGCTCAACAATCTATTATTATCGTTCATCCCCGCGTCCTTTTTCACCCACTTTTCCGCCCGCTTTTCAGGCCAGGGGCGAATTCCAGCTCCTTACATATAAAAGACGAAGGAAAACAGGGCATCCGCAAGGATTATGGCGAAAATACAAGTGACTACACAAGACGTGGTGGCTTTTCCCACCGCATCGGCGCCTCCATGCACCCGTATTCCTTTGGTCACGGCCACGAATGTGATGATCCAGGCGAAAGTCACGGCCTTCGTCAGCATTTGAAAGACGTAGTTCACGGTTATGGCGCTTTGCAATTCGGTCAGAAAACTAGCCGGGGATAGGTTGAAAAAGGACATACCCACCGCCAAACCCGCTGCGATACCCATCAGGGCTGAACATACCGTCAAAAGGGGAAGGCAAAGAGTCATGGCCCAGAAGCGGGGAAGTACAAGGAATTGAATGGGATTGATGGCCATGGTTTGCAGGGCGCCGATTTCCTCCTGTACCACCATGGTCGATAATTCCGCTGTAATGGAACTCCCGGATCGGCCGGCCAGCACGACGGCGGTCAAAACCGGCCCGATTTCGGTGACCATGGAGATACCGATGCCGCTGGCAAGGAAAATGGTGGCCCCGAACCTCTGCAATTGAATTCCCGATTGCAAGGCGAGCGTGAAACCAATCAAAAAAGACAGCAGGGCTACAATGGGAAGGGCGGAGCTTCCCAAGCGTACCATTTGAATGACCGTGTCGCCGCGTAAAATAGTCTTGCGCTTGAAAGCGCCCAAGGTAGACCAATAGAGCGATTCGGATAGCAGAACCGCCATGGTTTTGATTTCGTCAAAGACGGAGTAAAGTCCTCCGCCAATCGATACGGCCAAAGATTCGGCCTGCGGGGGGGTACCTGCCTCCCCTTTTTCCAAGGCCTTTTCCAGGCGGGGACGAAGCTGGGGAGAAACTTTGGAAAGGATTAAGCGGCCACCGGCATTTTCACGGGACCGGTGGAGATCGGCAAGCCATGCTACGGCCAGGGAATCTAGATCGCGGACTTGCGAAAAATCCAGGCGCAGCTCACCGTCTTTAACTCCCGCGAGCAAGCGAGGGTGTTCCTCGGCAATCCATTCCGGGGTAATCTCGCTGGGTAATCGGAGCGCTTGCTTCAACTTCTCTTTCCTGGAAGCGAAGGGTAATCAAAGCACGAAATTATGTACATTTTTCCAATCGAATTCTTTGGTTCCTGCTCCCATAACACCGGCATCGCCATGCGCATTGGACGAATGCCAGTCGGCTTTTCCGTTACCAAGGGTAATCCGGATAGTATAAGATTAATGATTTATGAAATATAAGATTATTTCATCCAGGCTCTTGGTAGCCGCAATTTACGCGCTAATGGTATCAGACGCGGCCTTTGCCGAGGATTTACCGACCGGACTCGATTCGGCCGCTACGCTGGTAATGGATTATCGCACATTCGAAGCCCGCGTCCTAAAATCTCATCCCATTTTGCATGAAAAATCGTTGGATGTCGAAAAAAGAAAACTCGAGCAGGCTGAACTTAAAGCATCGGTAATCCTGCCCCGGTTTGAAATTGACATGGGCATGGGCCCGGCGCCTGGATTGAACCGATACACGGATACCACCGGATATGTGGTAATCAATGGTGAAAATTTTCCCATTCTTTCCGAAGATCGGGAATACGATTTTTCGACATGGGGGCCTTATTTCGGGGTGGATGCCAAAGTGGCCCAACCCCTTAATATCGGGCGATACCGTTCGGCACGGAACGCCCTGAACTTCCAGGTTGCCGTGGAAGAGGCCCAGGCCCGCAAGCGACGCGTAGCCATTTCCTTTGAAGCCCAGGAGCTCTATTTTAAGCGGCTTTATGCCCAAACCATGTTGACGATATTGAATAAGGCGGCCAAGGATCTCGACGACGCGGGGGAAAAAATCGATGAAATGCTGGATGAGGGGGATCCCTCGGTCTCGCAAACGGATATGCTTGAACTCAAAGCGGGTCGCTATGCTCTGGAAAAAGGACGCCTGGAAGCCGAGATGGGCTTAAGGCGGTCCGCATTGCAAATGGGGTTCATGTTGCAGGTTCCCCAAGCCATCCAAATAGAAGGTCCCGATAAGCAGTTATTCCTCCGCACCGACCCCTTGCCCGACTTGGACAGTTTGAAGACAGCCTTGTTGATCCATCACCCCGATTTACAAAGGCTCGAAAACGGTTTGGAAGCACGTAGGGAATTAGTGCGGGTGGCTAAAGGAGAGTTGGGACCCGACTTCTTCCTGTTCGGAAATTTCCGCTATTCCAAAGCCTGGTCCTCCGATCGCGAAACGGTGGGTTCGGACCCATTCATCCGGGATCCCCTCAATGAATTGACCGGCGTGGCGGGGATAGGCATGAAATTCAGGTTGAACGTTTGGCAGCGATACCAAAAGTTCCGGAGGGAAAAAATCGAACTGGAGCAATTGCGTAGAACGGAAGTGTATGCGGCCCAGGGTCTACTGCTCCAACTGGAAGATGCTCATTTGAGGTATTTGAATGCCCAGGCAAGGGTTCAGGAGAGTGCGACTTCCTTAAGAGCCGCCGAAGCCTGGCTCAAAGGCGCGGCTATGACCTATGATCTCGACCCTAGCACAGCCAAAGCAATGCTCAGCCCCTATAAAACCGTTCTAAATGCCAAGAAAGATTATTTCGAGGCGGTGCTTGACCAGAATGTCGCTCTAGCCCGGGTGTTTGAGGCGGTTGGATGGACTCTGTCGGACTATTTTGATAACTTGAGTGAGTCTTCAGGCGCGCAACCAATGCCTCAATAAGGGATAAAATATGCGAATCGCTGCAAAACTCCAAATTTCCGCTTTGATTCCGTTGCTATTGCTCGCCGGGGTAGCTGCGGCCGCACTTCCCGCCGCCGCGAAAAGCGAAGCCGACAGTCTTATCGCTTTTTTTCGAACCAAGGACGCCGAATTACAGAAACTGTTGCGTTCTGAGAAAACCGATGAGAAGGCCGAGGAAAAAACCGAGCGAATCAAGTTTCTCATCAACGGCATATTCGATTTCGAGGAATTGGGAAAAAGGGCCTTGGGCGTCAAAACATGGGGTTCCATGGAGCCGGTGCAAAAAGAACGTTTTACCAAGGCATTCAAAAATATGGTGGAAAATGCCTCCGTCAAAAAGTTGGAAGTTTACCGTTCCGATTCCACTGTTTACGATAAACCGGAATTAAAACAGGACAAAGCGTCGGTAACCACTCATGTCTATTCGAACGGACAGGTATCGATTATCGTCTATAAACTGTTTCGCAAGGGCGAGGAATGGAAAGCGTGGGATCTGGTCATTGACGACCTGAGTACGGCGCGTAATTATGGGGAGCAATTCCGTAAAATCCTTGCCAAATCCGATATGAATGCGCTAATCACCAAATTGGAGGACCGGAGCGATTCGACCAACGGTCCCCTGACTTCCAAAACCGACAATGTGAAAGCCAAATCCGAGAAGAAAAGCCAGGTTACCAAATAGCGCCCGCTGAAAGAAAAGGTGGAATAGCTTCCTTTGGTTGTCGCCGGAAACTATTTTTGGGCACACCATGATTTGGCTGTATATTTTTCTAGGTCTGATAGGCTTAGCTCTCCTGCTTTTTTTCCTACTCCGCTTCGATTATTCGCTTAGCTTTCAATTCCCCGGAAATTTGCAGGGAACCTTTCGCTTTTCCTTTTTAGGTTTTAAGCGGGCCGGAGAGTTCTCCACGGCGCGCAAGCAGCCCGAATCGACTTCAGTTGCGCAATCCACCTCGTTTCCCGATACTCCCATAATCGCTCCCTCCGGCCAAGCGGGATTCTTGCGATTACCTTCCTTGCGAACCCTACGTAATCGACTCAAGCGAGGAGCCTTCAAGTTTGCGGTTAATTTCCAGGTATGGGCCGCTTTGATTCGATTCGGAACCCGCTCGCTGGGATTTTTCGGTCATGCGGTTCGCACACGGCTGAGGTTTTTGAGTTTGGGTACTGAGGATCCAGTAGTACTAGGCTATTTGGCCGGAGGATATTCAGCGCTTTCGGGGTTTTTTCCCGGTTTGCGCTGTCCTGTTCATTACTATTTTAACGAAAATCGATTTACTTTCGGATTGAAGGTAAGAGGCCGGTTTAACGGTTTACATCTGGTCGCGGCTGTGGTGCGCTCTTTCCTGGCGTTTCCCTGGTTTTTTTTGACGGCACGGTTTATCGGTTCAATCCGTGATGATTCGCTGAATTGGTGGCAAGAAAACCTTTTGAATAAACTGGCGCCTCGCTACGGATAGATTCCATTTGGCGGACGGGGAGAATACATGAGCATTCCGGACAAGAATGAAGAAAAACAGTCGTCGGCCCTTTGGGATTGGGTAATCGGTATCGGGTTGGTTTTATTGATTGGTGCGGGTATCTGGTTTTATCAGAGCCAAAAGAAGGAGTCGCACACCCGTTTTTCCGAGGCGGATGTGCTTTTCCAGTCCGGTGAGTTCCGT
Source organism: Fibrobacteria bacterium (assembly GCA_041746255.1). Classification (GTDB taxonomy): domain Bacteria; phylum Fibrobacterota; class Fibrobacteria; order UBA11236; family UBA11236; genus JBGTHM01. The sequence continues at coordinate 58,192 of JBGTHM010000125.1, forward strand.
CAGGCTGCGGCTATATACGAAGAGTTGAAGCAGGCCCAATACGCTACGCCCTCACAGGATAGCCTGCTTTACGAAAGACTCGATTCCATCGCCGTTATCCGGGAACAGGATGAAGCGGATTTCAATCGTGTCACAACCCTTTTAGAAAAAGGCGACACCCTTTCAGCGAGAATCATCCGGGATAGAACTGCCTTTCGGGGGATGCTCGACGAAGAGGAGAAACGCTTGCTCGAATCGTTTTAAAGCCGTTTAGAGACCCGCGCGAAAAACCGTGATTAAGCGCGAAGTTTCTCCGGTTATGTCGAGCCTAAGCCAATAGGAGAAGGGGAAGTGGGTTTTTCCCAGGCGCTCCGGCCATTCCATCAACATGATCCCCCCGCGTTCGGCGTAATACTCAAGACCGATTTCCTCCCAATCCGCCCCTTCGGACAACCGGTATAAGTCCACATGAAAAAGAGGAGTCGGCGCATCATATTCCAAAATGAGGGCGTAAGAGGGAGAGTGCGTGTCGCCCTCAAATCCCAAAGCCTTGGCGAAGGCCTGGGCCAACCGGGTCTTCCCCGCGCCCAATTCTCCGCTTAGAGCCAGGTTATCTCCGGGAACAAGCCCAACCGCGAATGCTGACGCCCAATTTAGGGTTTCTGCTTCGCTGGTGCTGGTGAAAGATTCCAGCTCGTGGAAGCCCGGGGGTATGGCCTGGGACTTCCCGCTTTTCATTTTGGCGTGAGCGTGACCAGGGGAACCAAAAGTTCTTCGATGGACAGGCCGCCGCTCACCATTTGATCTTTATATTGGGTTACCAGATATTGAAACTTGTTGGGATAAACGAAGTAGTAGTTTTCCTTGGCGATGGCATAGGATAACTCGTCCGCTTCACCCGGCAAGCCGTAATGGACGGGTGTCTCCACGAAAAGCACATGTCTTTCGTCGCAGGAAATATCCTTGCCCATTTTTACGCGCGGGTGCGGAGATTTCTCTTCCTGGCAAAAGACTTCGGCCGGGTTTTTGACCAATACCGTGCCATGATCGGCGGTCAGGATCACCGTGCGCTTCTGTGCGGAGAAATACTTGAGGATTTCGAACAGTTTCGAGCCGCGAAACCACATTTTCGTGAGTTCCCGGAACCCTTTTTCATTGGGAACCACTTCCATCATGAGCGGGTTTTCACGGCGAAGCTGGTTCAGCATATCGAAAAATTCGACTACGATCGTGATAAGGGAATCGGAATCATATTCTTTCAGGTCTTGGTGCAGTTTTTTGCTGTCTTGCGGAAATTGCAGGTGGAATATGCGTGGTTCGTCGTTTTCGATGCCGTTGACGCGAAGATTCATTTTCAGCAATTCCCGCTCATAGGGCAGCTTGTCGTCTTCCTCCTGCATTTTTTGCCAGAGTTGGGGCTGCTTGAGGCTTACCTCGCGGGGGGATTCACCGGAAAACAGGGCGGCCCGGCAAATACTTTTTTCGCTGGGCAGGAGCGCCCAGGAGATGGCATTTTCAATTTTGAAATAGGGTTCGAGATAATGTTGGATGGAAAGCCATTGATCTTCCCGGAATCCGGCCAGCACCAGTAGGCAAACTTTTTCCCCTTTTTTAAGCAGCGGGAACACTTTGCGTTTGAGGGCCTGGGTATGCAGTGAGGGGTTACCGCCTTTTTTGCCGAACCACTGGACGTAATTATCCTCGACGTAGGCGTTGAATTTCGCGCTGACTTCCTTGCGCTGGTTCCTATGGGTTTCCTCCAGGCCCTGATCGGCTATGGCCTGGAGCTGGTTGTCCCATTTGCAAAGTTGGAAATAAATCTTTTCCCATTTGGCCGGCGAAACGTTGGTGAGAAGACTGGCCTTGTTTTCGGAATATTCGCGCACGTAGGAAGAGGTTACGTGATTGTTGCGAATGGCCTTGGAATGGAGGATGCTTTTGCAAACCGACAGGATTTGGGAGGGATTGACCGGTTTGATGAGGTAGCCGTCGATGTTACGCCCCAAAGCGGCTTCCATCAGGCGTTCTTCCTCGCTTTTTGTGACCATGACCACGGGTATGCTGGCGTCGAATTCGCGGATTTCCTCCAGGGTGGTGAGCCCGTCCTTGCCCGCCATCTGTTCGTCGAGCAGGATGAGGTCGTAATTCGTTTCCCTTATCATGGCCAAGGCATCGTCTCCGTTGGTGGCTTTTGCCACTTCGTAGCCGTGCTCCTCCATGAACATGATATGCGCGCGAAGGAATTCGATTTCGTCGTCCACCCAAAGCAGGCGATTATTGCCGTTATTCATTTATGTTCCTGGTAACCCTGTCTGGTTGGTTGGGCAGAACGATGCGGAACTCGGTGCCGACATCGCGCTGCGTCTTCTCAACGTATATTTTTCCTTCGTGATATTCTCCGACTATGCGCCCACAGAGCGGGAGACCCAGCCCCCAACCCCTTTTTTTGGTGGTAAAACCCGGTTTAAACACTTGTTTCAGGTTCTCCCGGGGAATTCCCTTTCCATTGTCGGCCACCGAAATCAGGACGCTGTCATCTTTTTCCAGGTACTCCGTTGATATAATAATTAATCCGTCTTTAACTTCAATGGAGTCGACGGCGTTGCGGATGAGGTTTTCGATGACCCAACCGATGAGTTCGCGGTTAAACCAGATTTCCGGCAATTGGCCCAGCCGCAGCTCAATATTGATTTTCTTGCCCAAATGCGGCAACCGTGTCCGGAAATAGTGGCTGGTGAAGGTGATGATGTCGTTGAGCTGTTGTCGCTTGAGGGCGGGGGTGGAGCCGATTTGTGAAAATCGGGTGGCGATACGGTTGAGCCGGGAGATGTCGCTTTCCATTTCCCCCAATATTTTTAAAAGCCTTTCCGCGTCCTGTTGCGATTCGGCCTTTATTTTCATGAAGTCTATCCATCCCAACAGGGACGATATTGGAGTGCCCAATTGATGGGCGGTTTCCTTGGCCAATCCAACCCAGAGAACGCTTTGCTCATGGGAACGGATGATGTAGAAACCGAAATAGCCGATGAAGCTGAGCAGTAGAATCACCACCAGTTCCACCATAGGCATATAGGATAGGATTTGGATGAGGGGAAGTTCCCCGTAGTGGAGGTAGCCCAGCTTATGCTCTCCCGTCTGGAGGGGCAGGGGGGTTCTTTCCTGGTCGTATTGCCGAACCAAACCGAGTATGTATTCCCGTTCCCTCTCGCCGAGTTGGTCGAAACCCACGGGCTCGAGATTCAAATGTTTTTCCCAGAACCGCAGGCGGATGTTGTTCCAGCTGATGGGAAGGTTATTCTGATCGGTGACGACCATGGGAACTTGGGATTTCAGGACAATCTCATTGAAGATGACGTTGATCTCATCCTTGCTGAGTTGCTCCGCAATGGCCACGGCATAGAGCCGGGCTTCTTTCTCATTGACGTCCAGCGCTTGGGTTTCCAAGGTGCTGATGAAAAACTGGTTTAATATGATGAAGCAGCCCAGGAGGACCAGGGTGCTGACGAAAAGCAGATAGCGGACGTTGGCCTGCGGAAGCGAAGCCAACCATCCTTTGAATTTTTTTATCACCATGAGCCGGGTCAACCGGCTAAGGTAGGCGATCTTAAACTTCAGAAATCCTCCTCAACGAAAATCGGCTAAGGGACGAGTTCTTTGCGCCCACCCAGATAATGTCGTAAAACCTCGGGTATGAGAACCGTGCCGTTTTCGGTTTGGAAGTTCTCCAATAAGGCGACCAGTATACGAGGTGTCGCCAGTCCGGAGCCGTTCAAGGTATGGACGAAGCGCATTTGCCCGTCCTTTTTGGTGCGGATATTGGCGCGACGGGCCTGGAAGTCGCCGAATACGGAAACCGAGGAAACTTCGAGCCAGGCATTGGCGGCAGGAGCGAATACTTCCAGGTCGTAGCATTTGGCGGCGCCGAAACCCAGGTCGCCGGTACATAATTCCAGCACGCGATAGGGTAACTCCAACATGCGGAGAAGATTCTCACCGTAAGCTCTTAATTCCTCCAAGACTTCCAGGGAATGTTCCGGTTCGGTAAACTTCACCATTTCCACTTTGTTGAATTGGTGGAGGCGCAGAAAGCCGCGGGTATCCTTTCCCCAAGAACCCGCTTCCCGTCGAAAACATGGCGTGTAGGCGACATAGGATATGGGAAGTTTGTCGGCGGGAATGATTTCGTCCCGGTGCATGTTGGTCACCGGTACTTCGGCGGTGGGAATGAGAAAAAGACCGTCCTCGCCGCAGGCGTACATGTCCTCTTCGAACTTGGGGAGCTGGCTGGTGCCTACCATCGACTGGCGGTTGACCAGAAGGGGGGGGATCAATTCCGTGAATCCATGTTTGTCGATATGGGTATCGAGGAAAAATTGGATGAGGGCACGTTCAAGCCGCGCGCCAATACCCGTGAAAACCGGAAAGCCCCTGCCGGTTATCTTGGCGCCTCTTTCGAAATCGAACAGTTTGAGGTTGGCGCCCAGGGCCATATGATCTTGCAGCGGAAAGCTGAAATTCCGTCGTTCGCCCCATTCCGATACCACTTTATTGTCGGACGATCCGCCTCCCAAGGGCACGCTTTCATGCGGAATATTGGGGACCAGCAGGGCCAGTTCCGCGAAGGTCTTCTCAGCGGAGCCGTATTCTTCCTGTAGCGCCTTGATCTTGTCGCCCAGGGTTTTGGTTTCCGCGATGGAGGCGGTTGCATCCTCACCGGTCTTTTTGAGTTGCGCGATGCGGTCGGATGCGAGATTGCGCGCATGTTTCATCTGATCGAGCTGGGAACCCAGACGTCGCTTCTCCTCGTCGAGGCGTATCAGGGAATCGACGTCAACCTGGACGCGACGTGCCTGGAGGGCCTGTTTGATTTTTTCCGGGTTTTCGCGGTAAAGTCGGGGGTCGAGCATAGAAGAATCCTGTAAAAGCATGAAATCTAGCTAATTTCGGACCTGCGCCTAATGCCTGCTTTGTATACTATTTTGCTGCGATGGAGCGGTTCCGCGGGTTCGGAGTCGGTTAGTCGAGTTACCAAGAGGATATGGGAACCATGCAGAAATTCGCACTTCTGGCGCTGTTCATGCCCCTGCTGGCGTGGGGGCAAACTTACGATGTGGTCGGTTTGGTCATGGACTCCGATAGGGGAGATCCCCTGGGGTCCGTGCAGGTTCTAACCAAAAGCGGGAGGGAGTTGGGCAGGACCAATTCCCAGGGGCGTTTCGAAGTCGAGGTCAACAGCAGACAGGCCATCCTGGTTTTTAGAAGACATACCTATCGCGATCTGGAGCTCGACCTCGGTACGCTTCCCGAAATCATTGGTGTGGAAGTGTTGATGGAATCGGAGGTCGAGCAGTTGGAAGACGTGGTGGCCCGTGAAAGACAGGTTGTCCGGCGAGACGACTTTCAAGCGCAGAGCATTGAAGAATTGGAACTCTTCTCGGGCATGAAAATCGATTTGAACGATCATCTCCGCCAATTGGCGGGTGTTTCCGGCATGGGGGAATTCAGCAACGACATCTCGGTTTTCGGGGGCCGTACTTCCGACGCTACCCATTATCTGGGGCTTTCGCGCATTGCCAGTCTCCGGCATCTCGATATCGGTTTTCCGGGAAATCAAAGCGTTTTGAACCCGCGGGTGTTGCGCTCAATCAGCGTGGAGGATAACCTCGCGCGGGGTCCCTTGAATCAAGGGAATTCATCCGCCCTGGTCTATGATTTGCGAGAGGGCGATCCTTATAATATCCACGTCGACCTGGTGTTCGGCACCATCAATCGAGAGCTTAACATGAACGCATACTGGGATGGCCGTACCTATCTGCTCTCAGGCCGTTACCTGGAGCCCACTTTTTTGGCGAATATGGGCGAGCGTTTTTTCACTGTTCCCAAGGATGCGAGAATTGACCGGGTCGGTCGGCCCTGCGACCCTTCGGAGGTTTGCCGCAACCTGTCCAATCCCATCGATGCGGAAAGTGGAGACCTCTTTTTCAGTACCTTCAAACGCGATTCCCTGGGCGGCTTCGGCCGACATAGTCTCGTGGCCGTTCTGGATAGCTTTACCATAATGCAGGACATTTCCGATTCGCCCACCGAGACGCGAGCCCTGAAAATCAACGAGGGTAGCCAGCGTGGGGCCATGTATGCTTATGAAGGATTCTCTCCGCGTGAATCGGGTGATTTGCAATACTCGTTGTCGTATCTGAGATTGGGCCGCGCCGATGCTTATCGCGATACCCTGCCTCCTCCGAGCCATCAAAACTTTCGCCTTCCCTGGTATTATGCTTCGGGTTCCAGTTTTGAAAATCTGCTTGGTAATTCCCACCAAAGCCGAGACGAAGCCTTCGCGACCCTGCATTGGTATCCCTACGAGAAAACCCGTGGTATACAAATGGGTTACGGCGTGGAGTTGGAATATCAACGCGAAGACCGGCAATTCATGAATTCCAGTGATGGAAGGCGCAGCCTCCAAGCGGAGGCGGGATTATTAGGGGCCACCACTTTGCTGCGCATGCGCCGCGATTTACCTGCCAACTCCACCCTGGAGGGCACCGTAGGCGCGCTATCGGTGGCCTCGGGACTGGCGGGAGATGATGAATTCGAAACACTCATGCCCGGGCCGGTGGCTTCCCTGCGTTTAGGTAAGGGTCTTGGAAAAGACCATAATATTTTCAGCGAATTGGCGCTAAGGCAGACCGCCGCCATCGAACCGGCGCCCGGCAACCGTCTCCAGGCGGGATTGACGCCCAGCGCCGAATTCAAAACGGGTGTGAACGGTTCGCTGGGAAGCAAAATCCAATATGCCGGCAGTGCGTATACTCGATTTTACCAGGATCCCACCCTGCCGGTTCCCGAAGTTTATTGGAACTATCGCGAAACCCAGACGGCTGAATTCGCCAATGTGACGGGCGGAAATCTGGTCGCCACCTGGCTGCCGAATCATCACATGGGAATGAGCGTCAACGCTTCGTCGGTACAGGGGGATTATTACTTGAAAGACGAGGGAACCATTCCCTGGGAATCCAACCGCACCTTGGATTTGGCGGCCAACTTTCGTTTTCTTCCCCGTCGCGATTCCCTGCTGAGTTTCATCGTCACCTATGGAGTGAATAACGGAGTTCCCTTATACGAATACGCGATGAACCGTGATGGCGGCAATGCCGAAAACTCCACCCGTACCGTGCGTCGCAGTTCCGACTATCCTTCGGTTTCGAGGCAGCGCACCGACATTCGTATCAACCTTAATCTTAAAAGCGGGCTACGGCCCCTGGATACTTTCCGCTTCTTTTTCGAAGCCGACAATATCTTCGCGCATTTCGACGACCCGTTTTTCCGGGAGCTGGGCGGGGATAATCAGCGCCGTCGCGGCTGGACCCGCTCGGGATCCGAAACCAACGATGTGCTCAAGCCGGTGGTAACCCGGGGCATGGGGCTCTTCATCCTATTCGGATTCGAAGCGAAGCTGCTTATTTAGGCTGGTTGGTAGAAGGGGATTCAACCTGGTATATCACCGGGTGGATTTGCTGCGAAACCGGAAGCAGCGACGTGCGGCTCACCCGGTCGATGGAAGCGTGCGTCTCTTCGGAGCGTGCCATCGATTGGAATTCAAACGACTGGATTTGTCCACTAAAGGATTCGGCTACTTCGCGCGCAGTCAGGATTTTTGTGCGGATTGCGCCCATATAACCCCTTTAGGGAAACAAACCGGTTTCGGAGCAACCCTCGGGACTTTCGTCTTCGGCCCGCAACACTTCGAATTCCATTTCATACTCGCTGGGCGTGAAAAGCAGGGAGTCGGATCCACCTTGACGTATCCATATCATCAGCCGGTCCTGAAAAGGCGCTTCGTGAAATTTTTGCAGCAAGGCGGCATTGACGGGCAGCACTTTCAGGGTTTCGGCAGGCGCTCCGGTGATGGCGATAAGTGAATCTACCGAGGGCTGGTGAGCCCGTATGACGGAGGTGGAAAGGGTGTCGCAAGCGGGACAGGTGAACAAAGCGCGCCCCTCTTCCGTTGTAAGTTGCATCATCCGTTTTTGGCCGTCGCAGGGAATGTATATGGCATACCCTTGCCCTTCGATAAGACTTATCTGAATCCATTCGGAAGGCAGGTTATTCCAAGTCGACAGCAGCGATTCGCCATCGAGGAATTGCGATGCGGTTACTCCTTCTCGAGCGGCTTCTTCCTGTACCTTACGAAGCCGACTATTGGTGACCAGATAAAGTACGAACCACAGCAAAATAGCTACGCCTAAAATGGCAAAGAGGACTTTTTTCCCGGACACCGTGTTTTCGCTTGCCATGTCTCAAAAATTAGTTAATGGCTTTCGGATAAACCGATAAAGGTGAAAATTCCTTATGTTGATAACTTGTCTTTTTCGCAATTGGAAAAGGCCGAGGAGCCTTGAGACCCAAGCTTGTTAGCTATATTTCCCTGCAAACACAGCGGAAGGAACGGCTCGTGAGCGAATTGACACAGTCCAGCGTCTGGAAAAGCCTTGAATCCCATTATGAATCCGCCCGCGAATGGCGGATGCGTGACCTTTTTGCACGCGATGCAGGTCGGGCTCAGAAATTCCATTTGGAAGCCTGTGGATTATATGTTGATTTCAGCAAAAATATCATCACCCAGGAAACTCTGGGGTTATTACGTGGATTGGCCATGGAGGCCCGTGTGCCCGCCGCCCGCGAAGCCATGTTTTCCGGCCAACCCATCAATATCACGGAAGGGCGGGCTGTGCTGCATACCGCCTTGCGCAATCGTGGAAATTCGCCGGTAATGGTCGATGGCGAGGATGTCATGCCTCGCATCAATGCCGTGCTGAAACAAATGGAAACTTTTACCCGACGGATCCGTTCGGGAGAATGGAAGGGGCATAGCGGGAAATCCATCCGTTTCGTGGTCAATATCGGAATCGGCGGTTCTGATTTGGGACCGTCCATGATTACCGAAGCGCTACGTCCCTATGGAGAGGATGCCTCCGGTCGCAGGCTGGAATGCTTATTCGTTTCCAATGTCGACGCCACCCATCTGGCCGAGGCATTAAAAAAAGTGGACTTGGAGGAAACCCTCTTTTTGGTAGCATCCAAGACTTTCACCACCCAGGAAACCATGCGGAACGCCCAATCGGCTAAGGCGGCTTTGTTGGAAAGGTTCGCAGGGGATGAATCGGCGGTGGCCCGGCATTTTGCGGCCCTTTCTACGAATATCCAGGCAGTGACGGCTTTTGGAATCGATCCCGAGAACATTTTTGCATTCTGGGATTGGGTGGGAGGACGCTATTCTTGCTGGTCGGCTATCGGATTGCCCATCGCATTGGCCATCGGATACGAGAATTTTCAGGAATTTCTTTCCGGAGCCCATGCCATGGATAAACATTTCCGGGAAGCCTCCCTGGAAAAAAACATCCCGGCGATTTTGGCCTTGCTGGGGGTTTGGTATAACAATTTTTTCCAGGCGCAAACCCATGCGGTTTTGCCTTATGATCAATACTTGCAACGTTTCCCGGCGTATTTACAGCAAGCAGACATGGAGTCGAGCGGGAAGTCGGTGGATAAAGAGGGCGTAAGAGTCGATTACCAGACGGGACCGGTGATTTGGGGCGAACCGGGGACCAACGGTCAACACAGTTTCTACCAATTGCTTCATCAAGGCACGAAACTGATTCCCAGCGATTTTCTCGCTCCGCTGGTTTCGCACAATCCCATCGCGGATCACCACGGAATTCTGCTTTCCAATTGTTTCGCTCAGACCGAAGCGCTCATGCTTGGGCGTACCCGCGAAGAAGTCGAGGCGGATTTACGCGAAGCGAACCTGGACGACGCGGAAATTGCGCGTCTGGCGCCGCATAAAGTCTTTGAAGGCAACCGGCCTTCCAATACCATTTTGTTCGAAAAACTCACGCCTTATACCCTGGGTACGCTGATTGCTCTCTATGAGCATAAGATTTTTGTGCAGGGCGTAATTTGGAACGTCAATAGCTTCGATCAAATGGGAGTGGAATTGGGCAAGGTGTTGGCCAAGAAAATCCAGGCCGAACTGGCGCAAGTGGAGAAGAACCCTGCTGCGGAACTGGCCCACGACGGCTCGACGTCCACTCTTATCCGATATTACCTGGAGAAACGTTCACAGGCATCTCGCTAAAATCGAAGATTTGGGGATGGACCCAGGACAGTTTCAAGGGGCGTATTGCTTACCTTTTCGATGTAGATCGAGAATGCCCCTTACCTTTTGCCGCAACATTTCAGCCGTGAAGGGTTTCGCCAGAAAGTGCACTTCCGCGGAAGAAATACCCCTTCTTATGGCGATATCCTCGGTATATCCTGAAATGTAGAGTATGGGCATATCCGGGTGCATAGAATGCACGGCCATGGCCAGTTCGCGACCGCTCATGCGCGGCATGACCAAATCCGTTATCAGCAAATCGATAGGCCCCTCCTCCGCCTGGCAGAGGTTCAACGCCTCGTCGCCTCCATGGGCTTCGAGTACGCGATAACCGCTTTCCGTTAAAAGCCGCATGATCAGATTACGCACGGCCTCTTCGTCTTCGGCGAGCAATACCGTTTCGGTGCCTCCTTGCGCGGGTTTCGCCGGGTTCGCAAGGCTTGCATCGGAACTCGCCTTTTCGGACGATGCCGGAAAATAAATCCGGAAGGTCGTGCCTTCACCGGGTTCGCTGGTAACCTGTATGCAACCGTTGTTTTGCTTGACGATGCCATATACCGAAGCCAATCCCATGCCAGTACCCTGCATTCCGGGTTTGGTGGTAAAAAAGGGTTCAAAGATATGCGAGAGCGTGTTTTTGTCCATGCCGGATCCGTTATCTTTGACGCTAAGCAGAACCCAATCGGTACTGGCATTGGGTTCACAATTCAGCAAGCTCTCGGGAGGGGCGGCGGCAGCGGTTTCGATGGTGATGATTCCTCCCTCATTTATGGCATCGCGCGCATTGATGACCAGATTCAGGATAATTTGCTCCAACTGCACCGCGTCCAGCTTGATAAGAGGCAGGTCGCAACCCAAAAGCGTGACCAATTCAATGTTTTCCCCGATGAGCCGACGGAGCATTTTATTCTGACCGACCAACAATTGATTGAGATCGAGCACGTCGGGTTGGAGAATTTGCTTGCGGCTGAACATCAGCAATTGCCGGGTGAGGGAGGCGGCTCTTCCGCCGGCGCGTTTGATTTCCTCCAGACCCGTCATCAGGGTTTCCGGACTGTCGAGCGCATGCAAGAGCAAATCGCTGTAACCATTGATGGCGGTAAGGATGTTGTTGAAGTCGTGGGCGATACCCCCGGCAAGCCGACCAATGGCTTCCATCTTCTGGGAATGCCGCAGATTATCCTCCGATTGCTTGAGGGCCTCTTCCGCGCGCTTGCGTTCGGTAACGTTTTCGATTAGCCCGTCCATGAAGAGCTTGCCGTCGGCATAGCGATTAAGGACGATGGAAAGCGAGGCCCATATCACCCTTTCGTTTCGTTTGCGTAACGGCATTTCGGGCCATTGCGCATGCCCGTTCGCTTGCAGCGTCCGGGTCAGGGCAAGAAATTCGGCGTCGGAAGAAAATAGGGAGCGCAGGTCCAGGGATTGGACAGGCTCTTCACGAGGGATACCCAACAATTCGAGAAACCCTGGGTTGGCCTCGAATAACTTGCCTTCTAAGTCGGCCCGAAAGACGCCCACATTCAGCCGGTTAAGCAAATCCTGGAGGCGGTTTTCCACTTCGCGTGTGCGGGTTCTAGCATGGAAAATGCCGGATGCCGCCGATACGGCGGACCTTAATTGGTTGTAATTCCGTTGCGACTTCAAAACATAATCCGATAGCCCAGCCTTCATGGCCCGTACGGCGATTTCCTCGTTTCCGGTGGCGGTGAACATAATGACCGGTCGCCAGGGAAAACGTTTCTTGATCTCTTCCGTAACCTTGATTCCGTTACTCCAAAGCAATTGGTAATCCGTGACCGCCACGTCGAAGGGGAACTCGTCCAGCGCTTTATCCAGTTCGGTTTGGTTGCGCACCTGTTCAATTTGCAACCGGCCGAATTCGCGATCGAGTTCGCGGATGACCAGCAGACGGTCGTCGGGATTGTCGTCGATGATTAGAACCCGAATGAAAGCATCCTTGTCTTCAGTCATAAAAGGGATTCCTTCTACCATTGCAAGTTCATTGAATTTGCGTGTCATTCCATACCTCGATTTCCCGGGGTGGATTCCGGTTCGCTTGCAGCCAATATTGTCCGATTAGGCGGACAAGCGAAGAAAGCCCATCGAAGTCGGAAGGTTTCACGAGATAGGAATTCGCACCCAGAGTGTAGGCCCTTGCGATATCGGTCTCCTCGCCGGATGAGGATAATATCACGACGGGCAGGAAACGAATTTGGTTCTGTCTACGCAGCCACTCCAAAACCTCAAAGCCGGATTTTCCGGGTAGTTTCAAATCCAGCAGGATGAAATTGGGTAGAGGATAGCGGTTGCGGTCCGAATAGGGATCCAGGCCGGCCAAATAGGCTATGGCGTTCTCCCCATCCGCTACCACCTGGTAGTGCGCGCGCAGCTGGGATTTTTCGAACGCCCTGCGAACCAGCCATGCGTCGTTGGCATCGTCTTCGACATGCAGTAATGTATAACGCTGAATGGCGGTGGTCATGGCTGCGCGCCTATCTCGGGCTGCGGAGGATTAGCCTCGTTCTTGGCGGCCAGCAGTTCTATCCAAAATCGGCTTCCACCCCCCGGTTCCGACTCGAGGCCGTAACGGCCTTTCATTTTTTCGATGCCTTTGCGGACGATTGCCAGGCCGATTCCGTTTCCCGGATAGGTTTCCTGTCCATGCAACCTCTCAAAAACCTGGAAGATATGTTTATGATGCTGCACGGGAATGCCGATGCCATTGTCTTCAATGCGTAGGCAAACCCAGGGGCCATAGGTTTCGGAGGCGATGCGCAACTTGGGCGTCATGTCGGGAAGGGTGAATTTGATGGCATTGGAGATTAGATTGGCCAATACTTGCACCAAAGTTAAATGGTGGGCCTTCACTTCAGGAAACGGATTGCGGAACTCAATTACGGCATGCTTTTCCGCAATTTCCTGTTGCAATTGATCAAGGGCTTCCTTTAGCGCCGTTTCCAAGTTTACGGTTTCCATGGACATATCGGAGCGGCTCAGCCGGCTATACCCCAATAAATCCTGGATCAAGATGTCCATCCGTTTGGCGGCCGAAACGATACGTTCGGCGAATTCCCTGGCTTTGGGATCCATGGAAGGGGCGTAATCTTCTATCAGCACCTGGGCGAATCCCTGCACGGTCCGTAACGGGGCGCGCAAGTCGTGGGAGACCGAATAGGAAAAAGCCTCCGCCTCCTTCATGGCCTCCCTTAATTCGTTCTCCGTGCGTTGTCTGTGACCGGCTTCCTGATTCAGGTTCTCATTCAAGCGGGTTAGTTGGACGATTCGGGTCCTGAGTTCATCATTCAGCCTAAGCACCTCCGCCGCCGAGTTCCTGTTCGCGGTAACGTCTTCCAGGGAAAGCAGGGTGAGCGCCCGGGGAATGGTTTTACCCTCGAGGCGGCGGGCGTTGATGAGGAGAATACGTTTTCCGATTTGGGGAAAGGTTTGTTCCCACTCAAAATCTTGCAGCTGTCCCCCTTGGGGAAGGGATTCGCGCAATAACCGGAAAAGAGGAGCCATTTCTTCCGGGGTACGCGCCAGTCGGTGCAAGGGTTGCTGCACCAGATTTTCGTGGGAAATGCGGAACAGGTTCTTGAAGGCCGGATTGGCCGCTTGAATCAATAGGTCGTCGTCCAGAACCAGCAAAGGAGTACGCGTGGTTTCCACGATGGCTTCCGCGAAATTTCGGGCCTCCTGAAGCTGCTCCACTCCGCGACGCATGGCATCAATGTCGATGAAAATCAGCACGGCCCCATCCAGTTTGTTTTCGGAGGTTTTATAAGGCCGGATTCGCAGCAAGAACCATTTCCCGGCCTGGTCGCGAACCTCTAATTCTTTTTCGCCTATGCTATCAATGACCTCGGTCAAGACTTCCTGGAGATTGGGTATTTCCATCCGCAGGTTCAGGTCTCCGATAGGGCGTCCCAAGTCGGCGGGAATGAGATTGAAAGCCTTTTCGGCCATGGGAGTATAGCGCCGGATGCGTAAAGTCCTTTCCAGCATGATAATCGCCACATTGACGCTGGAGAGAAGATTGACCATATCGTTATTGACATGGGTCAGTTCGGAATTCCGGTTTTGCAACTCATCGTTGAGGGTGGTCAGTTCCTCATTGCTGGATTGCAGTTCTTCCTTGGCCGTCTCCATTTCCTCATTGGTGCTTTGCAGCTCCTCGTTGCTGGAAAGGATTTCTTCATTGGCCGACTTCAATTCTTCGAATGTGGCTTCCTGTTCTTCAATGATGGATTGAAGGTATTCCTTGGCGGAGCTGAGTTCCTCTTGCAAGGCCTTGACCCGACTTTCCGCCTCTTTGCCGGGAAGTTCAACCGGGCTCTTGGTCAGGCTTTTCTTTTTGCCCTTGCCTTTGAAACCGAAATCCTGGGTTTCTTCGAAGAGCACCAGAAAAAACGCCTCGTGCCGGGGCAAGACCTTAATGGGTATGACCACTAGTGTGACGGTAGAGGAAAATTTGGCATCAAAGCGCAACCCCTCTTTGGATATCGGGGTATTTTCGCGGATGGCGCTTTCCACGGTTCGGCGTACTTCGAGAAGTAGCGAAGGTTTGACCATCTTCAAAAGGTCGAGGCTGGGCGTTCCCGAGGCTGGTTCCAGAAATTTACCGGTTTGTCCCCGGAAATGGAGGATTTCCATTTGTCTGTTAATGACCACGCCGGGAGGCGCGTATTTGGCAAGGATGATCTTTTCCGCTTCTCGGCCAATATCCCTTCCGGGAAGGGGGGTACGGTCCTCGGAAGGGGGAAGGACGGAGGCATGGTGCAAAAAAGCGGTGGAGGACAGATTCATGTGCAATTGGGAACTGGTGCTTCCGGCTTTTCTCCGGAACAGCTTGCATTTTCTACCCACCGGTTCGAACAAATCCGTGAACTGGCCTACCGATTCCGAATTGCCCAGCAGCAAGTAGCCATTGGGTTGCAAGGCGTAATGAAAAGCCGGAAACACCCGTTTTTGCAAGTGGGAGTTGAAATAGATGAGCAGGTTCCTACAGCTTATCAAGTCCATTTTCGAAAAAGGGTGATCGCGCGTGATATCGTGGCGGGCGAACACGCACATGTCGCGGATATGCTTGCTGATTTGATAATGGGAATCGGTTTTGCTGAAAAACCGCCGCAACCTGTCTTTGGAAACGTCCAGGGAGATATTTTCGATATACCTGCCCTTGCGGGCCTTATCGAGAACAACTTCGCTCACATCGGTGGCGAAAATCTGGATGGACGTATTGGTGGCCATATCACCCAGATGCTCCACCAGATAGATTGCCAAGGAAAAAGCCTCCTCGCCGGTGGAACAGCCCGGTACCCAAATGCGGATCGGGGTATTTCGATTTTTCTTTTTAATCAATTCGGAAAATACCGTGGTTTTAAGAAATTCGAAACATTCGGTATCCCGAAAAAAATGAGTCACCTTGATGAGTAAGTCTTGATAGAGCGCTTCCATTTCGGAAGGATCGCGCAACACAAGTTCCGTATATTTTTTCAAGCTATCCAGCCGGTGCAGCAGCATTCGCCTTAATACCCGGCGGCGAATGGTGTTTTGTTTGTACTGGGCGAAATCGACGCCGTGAACGGAAAATAATTTATCGAAAATCGTCCGAAGATGGGAAAGGTCTTGGTCCGACAGGGCGGAAGTTTCGGAATCTTCTGAGGGAGCAAATTTTTTCTCTCTGAGTTCCTTTCCCAGCCCTACCATTCTTTCGGCAATCGCCCGGGGCGGCAAGACGAAATCCACGGTGCCCGTGGACAATCCGTTGCGAGGCATGGATTGGAATTTGGCGGTCTCGTCTTGAACGAAAACAATTCCATTGGCCGCCTTGATATCGTGCAAGGCTAGGGAACCGTCGGAGCCCGCACCGGAAAGGAGGATGGCAATCGATTGCGAACCGAAGGCGCGGGCCTGGGAGCGCAAGAAAATATCGATGGGCATGGTTTGAATGTGTGAGTCGGGCCGGGCCAGGAGGAAACGGCCTTCCGAGGAAATTTCCATGGTTTTGCCCGGTGGAATCACGTAAATATGATTCGCTTGCAAACGCATTTTCTCCTTCACCTCAAGTACCGGTATGGCCGTAGCTTTTTGCAATAAGGGCGGGAGCAGGCTTTCATCGCGGGATAGCATGTGCTGGATGATTACGAAGGCCATGCCGCTTTGAGCGGGCAGGTATTTCAGCAGTTCCAGCAGGGGTTCCAAGCCCCCGGCGGAGGAGCCGATGGAGACCAGGGGAAAGGATGGGAAATCGGCGGATTTGGATACGGTTTTTGTTGGGCGGGGCCGCGCGGGAGCAGCTGTTTTTTTCTTTTTAGTTGCCATTAAAAAACCTATTGAACGCCCGGGATTAGGTGCGGTACCGTCACTTCATAATGAAGAACGCATTGTTCCTAAAAGGCTTAATGTGAAACCGATACCCACCCAAAGTTATCGTGCTCGCGAGGAAGACGTTTTAAGTCTAATTTCGCGAATCCAATTCTGGAATCCACTCCGCCAGATTTAAGTAAAACTAACTTTTCACAAACGGTAATGCAGTACTTTTCAACAAAATGTCAAAAAGTCTTTCCACGAATAAGTCGTTGATTTCAACAACTTATTCACAAATTGCGCATGGATATCGTTTTTGGGCTTTAAGCTTCTGTGTTGGTTGCATCCACTGGAGTAGAAGCCTGAGAAACTGTTTTCTCGTGAGAACAGGCGTTGCGAAACCGCTCCCATATATACTCGGATTGCGCGCGCGGTACGGGGCCGATTCGCCTCCATCTGCGATTGAGATCGCGGATGCGATCTTGGGTTTCTTCCGGTGACAGCGATTGCTCCGCAAGCTTTTCCGCTTCTTCGATGATCTCCAATTTCATGTCCAGGTTTTCCGCAGGATTTTCCTCTTTCAAGCCCAGAGCCTTTCTGCGGGCGGCGAAAAAATCATCACATGCGGCGCGGAAGCGATTCCAAATCGCGTCGCTTTTTTCCCGTGACACGGGGCCGATTCCGCGCCATGCGCGTTGACAGTTTTTTACTCTCTCAGCGGCCTCATCCCAATTCATATCGGGATTGTGAAGGTTTTTTCCGAAGTTTTCGGAAAGTTTGGACAATTGCCAAGCCATGCGCGCCTGCGTTTCTTCTTCGTTCAGTTCGCGGCCACTTAACATTTCGATTTCGAAGCACAGGTCTTCCTTTTTCTTCAAATTAGCTTCCCGGTCTTCGTCCCGCTGTGCAGCATTGGTTTTGAGATTTCCGAAAAAGGCGTCGCAGGCGCTGCGAAAGCGAAGCCACAATTGCCGGTCGATTTCCCGCGGCGCTGGGCCTAAAGTGCGCCACTTCTCCTGCAAACTTTTGAAGCGCTCGGAGGTTTCTTTCCAATTGTTGGAATCGATCATGGCTTCGGCTTCGGCGCAAAGCTCCTCTTTAGCCGTCTGGTTGTCAGCCATCACGGATTTCCGTTGTTCATAAAAGGTATCGCAGGCTTTGCGGAAACGCTGCCACAGCTCCTCTTCGGCTTCGCGGGGGGCGGGCCCAGTCTCCTTCCAGGCGGCTTGCACCTCACGCACGCGATTGAATTTATCCTTGTCGGATTCCAATTCGTCGAGAGATTCGACAAGACGTACGAATTCCTCTTTCTTGACCTGATTGGCCGGTCTTTCGGCATCCATGTGTTCCAGGTATTGGTTGCGGGCCGTGAAAAATTTCTCGCAGGCGCCGTGAAAGCGCGCCCAGAGGGCTTCCGCCTTATCGCGGGGAACCGGACCGGCGGATTTCCATTGTTCCTGGAGTTCCTTGATTTTGGCAGCCGTCGCGCGCCAATCGGTGGAGTCCTGAAGCGATTCGGCCGTTTCACATAATTCTGTTTTCCGGGCCAGGTTGGCTTGCTGAAACGCATCCCGGGTATCGTAAAAGGCTTTGCAAGCACTCCGATATCGGCTCCACAATGCATCGGTATGTTCTTTGGGCACCGCTCCCAGGGCCTTCCAAGCGCTTTGCGCCTCGCGCACGGTTTCCATGGCTTCACGCCAATCCTCGGCGTTGGCCATAGCTTCGATTTTAGCGCATAACTCTTCCTTGGCTTTGAGATTGCTCTCGCGCTCTTCGTCCAATTCGGCGAAGTATTCCTTACAGCGCTCGTATATCGTATCGCAAACCTGGTGGTAGCGTTCCCACAGGGCTTCGGAACTGTCCCAGGGAACGTGCCCCAGCGATTTCCATTGACCCGTGAGTTCGCGGAAGCGCGCCACCAGTATCTTTTTATCCTCGGTTTGCTGTAATTCTTCCAGCGCGGCGCAGATTTGTTGTTTGCCTTGGAGATTGGACCAACGCAGCCAGTCCAGCGCTTCGCGCAGCCTGTCCGTTATGGACCGATACCGGGTCTGCAATTTTTCATAATCTTCCGGCGATACCGGCCCTGCGTCTTTCCAGACTTGGTTTAAGCGCTTGAAATCTTTTTCGGCCGCCAGGAGATCATGGCTGTCGACCAAGTCTTCCATTTGCGACAGCAGTTCTTCGCGTTTGCGGGTAGTTGCGTCGAAAGAATTCTTCAACAGGGAAGACGCTTCCGAAATGGCGGCATGGAATTTTTGTTCCAACTCCGGATCGGTTCCGGCGCCGGGGAGGGATGCCAAGCGCGACCATTCGCCTTGTAGGTTTTCCAGGGTTCTACCGAGGTCGGCATGCTTGTCGGAGGGGGAGTCCGTGGATGGATTGCGTAGAGTCTGAGCCAGGGTTTCGGCGGCGATTCGCAAGCCTCCCCGAATATCCTGGGCCTCCTGTAACGTTTGGCTTTCCTTGGCTTCACGGGCTTGTTGCCGGGATCGGTTTTCCAGGGCGGTAATGGCTTGGGAAAACCGCTTCCGCAAGGAGTCGTCTTCCGGGTTGGCCGTGTCCGCGGCAGGGATCGCGTTCCATTGTCGCCGTATGCCGCTGAGGCGCTCCGCTGAGCTGCCATCGTCTTCGATATCTGCAAGCGACTCAAGCTCTTCGCAAATCCGGGTCTTGGCTTCTCTGGAAGCTTGTTCACGCCTCTCTTTTTCCTGAACCAGGATTTTTTCCTTTTTATAGAGGAATAAGCCCGTTTCAAAAACCTGGCGATTTCTAGCCAAGCGTTCACTTTGCTCGGAAGTAAGGTCGATTCCTTCGGTTTCCAATTGGGCAATGGCTTTTTGCGCTTCTTCCACTTGTTCGGAAAGCGGTTCCCATGCTAAGGCATGCAGGCTATCGGAAAAGCCCGAGGCCTTTTCCGCTTGTTCGGCGGCTTTCTCAATGACCTGAAGGGCCAGCTCCATTTTGGCTTTATCGATGTTTCCGCGGTTCATTTTGGCCGCTTCTTTTTCGCGGAGCTTGAGTTTTTCCTTGGCGCCCAGCCGCACCGCTTTCAATTTGGCGTTGCGACCGAGGTTTTCCAATTGTCCCGATTGCCCGACTTTGGCGAGGGCTTTCAATGCGAGGGCCTCGTCGGTTTCCGCCATGGCCAGGTTATAAAATGCGCCGGCGCGCGTTACGCGCGCGAAGGCGTTGCGCCTTACTTCCAAAGACTGTGCGTTGACGGCGACGTCTTCCACGGATTTGGGATCGGTTATTTGCGCAAGCACGGCCAGGCGCTTTTGCAAGGCTTCGGGTGAAGCGGCTTCGGTCTTGGCCTCATCGGTGCGCAGGGAAGTGAGTTTCTTACGCGCCCACTCCTGAATTGATTTTTCCTGGCTTTTTTCAAGCAGGGCCGTCAGCTTGTTGATATCGGTCAATTTACGGGCTGCTGTCATTCTATTGGCCGGTTCGGCGGCTTCGAGCGCGACGGTCAGAAGCAGGCTTTGCTGTTCGGAATCCATGGCGTAAATCGCGGCCGCGCGAACGGCGGGATTGCTGTGTTTCCATTGCGGCTTGAAAAAATCGGTGAAACCCATGTATGACTCCTTGAAAAGACAGAGGACGGCCCGGCATGCATGCCCGCCGTTAAGGCGGTTTTAGGCCGCCCGGGGTAAATTCGTTGGTCTACAGTGTAAAAATTGCGGACAGCCCTGAAAAGGCGTGAAAAGGGGAAAGTCAGGTGATATTTGAGATTTCGCTGTGACCACCGTCATTGAACCATGTGGGGAGGGGACTTATGTTTCACCCCTGAGACAGTTCAAGGCTCTGGATTATTGTAGGCAGCCCTCAATACCGGGTGGATGCCGCCACTTTCTGGACTCAAACCGGGGACAATGACTAAAGGAATCTGGATTATCCTTATGTGCCTTTTCGGGGTTTCCTTTCCCTATGGAGAACTCTCTCTCGTCGCACCCGATGGCAGGCTTGACGGGGCTGCCGTCAATTTGATGTTTCACGAAGGTGAGCTCGAGCCTTTGGCTGACCGCCTTGAAGCTTACCTGAAGGTCACTCCCGAAAGTAATGAGGAAGATAGGCTGATAGCCTATAAATTTTTGGGGATAATCCACTCTTCGAGACCGGAGTCCCGCCTTAAAGGTGAGAGCTATTTTTACCAAATGCTTAAAATTGCGCCCAATATTGAATTGGTGCAGCCATATGTTTCCGACCGGATTCAGGAGGTATTCCAGAACGTGAAAAAGGAATACCATAAACGCGAAGCTCTCACCAAATTGCACGATGAACTGGGTCGTCCGATTGAACTATCGGACTCCATTTCCGAACCGGTAGATAAAAAAAAGGGCAAGCGCAGAATTTGGGCGCTGGTCGGCGCAGGAGCGGGATTGGCGACTGCAGGGGGTGTCGTTGCCTGGTATATGACGTCTGACAGGGGAAACAAAAAAGCTGACCCTCAGATCATTGAGGTGGAGCCATGAGCAATCAAGTCTTATCGAAACTGGGATACGGACTATTGCTGGTTGCATCGGTATTTATCCTACAATTTTGCACTCAACCCGAATCAGAACCCAAATCCCCTCGAGTACTTTCTTTTAATCTTAATGATTCCTTAGAGCGATACGATAGCTTGTCCCTGATACTAGCCGATGAATTTGGAAAGCCCATCGACACGATTTTTTCAGGGCGGGTTACCCAGGAAACATCCATAAAAAAGTACACGCTCCCGTCAGGATTGAATCGGTTTCAGATAATCCGTACAGGATGGAAATCCGATGGAATCGACGTAAAGACGCTAATCTATTCCGGAACGGAATTGACTGAAGAAGTCTTCACATCCCAATCTTTGGTGCCTGGAAAGGACCCGTTAAATACAGGGAATAAACCCGGGGTGAAATTGGATTCAATTCGTGTCGGAAAATTCGTGGAGGGGCTAATTGGTAGGATCGAGTTTTGGGGGCGTTCCGAGTCAAAATCGAGTCGTATCGAAGTGGTAAAGAAACCGGAAGCGGCGGACTTTGAGTTTACGGAAAAACAGGGAAGTTTCAGTGCCGTACTGGAATGGAAACCCAACGAGACGGATATAGGTGAGCACGCATTGGTGTTCCGGATTTTGGATAGTGTGGCCGCAATGGATACGGTATTGAAGGTGACGGTATCCGGTGCTTATTCGCTGAATCTTTCTTCGCAGGGAGATGGGGAAGTGAGGCCATCGGGGAAGCATAAGGCGATTGGGCCTTTGGGGGTGAGGGCAATCGCAGGCCCGGGCGCCTTTTTCCAAAAGTGGCTCATAGTCAGCGGCAAACCGGAAATAGACGATGTTTTCCAAGATTCCACCCGGATTACCCTACGCGAGGGCGATGTGCAAGTCGTCGCCGTTTTCAACGCCACCCCTCCCCCCAAAGTTCATTTTACTTCGCCTACGGCGGGGCTGAAATTCCAAAAGGATATTCCCATCGAAGTGAAGGTGAATGTGAATGATTCGGGTGGAAAGATCAGCCGCATGGTGCTGACTTGGCGGAACCTAACTTATGGTAAGGAAGCGGAGATTCCCATGGAAAAACCTCCATTCGAGCGCTCCTTGGATTCACTTCTCGGCGGTAGCTATGCTTTAATCGTAAGTGCTTTGGGCGAGAATGGCGCAGAAGGACGTGACTCCCTCAATTTCAGCATCCACTCTCCGCCCATGGTGAAAATGCAATCCACACACGTTTCGGTGGCTGCCGGAGATTCGGCACGCTTTCAATCCCAATTGGCCGAAGGCGCCTACCCGGAACCCGTTTATCAGTGGAAAAGGGAAAATAAGACCCTGCCGGAATCGGGAGCTGAACTCCTTTTTCCTTCTGTCGCATACGGCGACGAGGGAACCTATTCGCTGCTGGTTTCCAACGAAGCGGGTTCGATGGAATTAAAGGACTTAACCCTTGAAGTCAAAGACGTGATCCCACCGAAGCTGGCGCTGGTTGGCGCGGTCGACACAGTAATCGCCATCAATTCCTTTTTCGCCGAACCCGGGGTTAAGGCGACGGATGATAAGGATGGCGAGATTACCGACCGAATTCGGGTGAGCGGCGCAGTTAATCCCCAGAAAATCGGGAAATACTCCCTGACCTATACCGTTGAGGATATGGCGAAAAATTCCACGTCGATGGTAAGAACGGTAATAGTCGCGGGATGGGCGCTGGTGGATTCGACGAAGATCTGTTGTTCAACTTATATGGCGGGTATTGCGGCGAATGAAGATGGCGATCTCTTTCTTGCCTATTTGGACCGGTTGAACACGGTTCATTTGTTGAAAAAACCTGCGGTCGGGGATTGGGTGGAATTGGCTGCGATGAAGGTCAGTGAAGATGTGAGGTCGGTGCGGATTAAGGTTTCACCCTTAGATAGACTACCTCGTATTGCATCATTGGCATGGAGTTCTGGCATAAAGTCGTATAAATGGAATGGGCATCAATTGGAGCAAACACACGATTTTTCCACTTATGTGCCCGACAATACAGAAGCGTTTGATTTTGCAATTTCACCCGTTACCGGCTTTCCTGTTTTTTTGTTTTCTAAGGATTGGAGTGCGCGTTGGTATACATCAGAAAAAATCGATTCTCCTCTTTTTGAACCCCAAGGGTTTATAGCAGATTATGCCGGTGATGATGTGTTTTCCATAAGTATGTCCCGGCAAGGAATTCCCTACATAACCTTTAACCTTGGGGATAACAAGGTTGTGGTTTACAAATATGTAGGGGAGAGTTGGGAACAAGTGGGTCCTGTAGTTGCGGATTATTCCCAATATCCCTCGAATGGAAAAAGAAAACAAATCAAGTTGGATGCTGACGGGAGGCCTATAATCGCCATCTTTCCCGAAGGAAAGGCCCCTACGGTATTTCGCCTGGCTTCGCAGTGGTGGGCAAACCTTTCGGGAATAGAAGACGAGAAGTTACAGTCCTGCAAAGGTGGAGCCTTGACCGTAGACGCAGGGAATTCACCCGTAATCGCCTGCATTCAGGAATCTCAGGGGGCGTACAACGGAATCGTGGTCAAGCAATATCGGAAAGACAAATGGATATCAATGCCGGAGACTGATCCTTCCGTCTTGTGGCTGGGTCATTCCCTTAACTTCCATAAACTTGCTCTTGAGGTTTCACCAGAGGGGGACCTTTATTTAGCGGCAGCGGAAGGGAATGGCTCCACCGATAGAATTTATGTCTGGAAATACCATGATCCGTCGACATTGAAATAATTCGGATCATTTTTCCGCATCGAGCAGAATCTACCCAGGCATCCTGCGCCATGGGATCAAATCAACTTGGGGGCAAATTTACCCGCCCAACTTAACATATATGATAAGTTCGAGCGGAATATTTCTTGGGATTAGTGACCACCGTCACCCGGCCCTCCCTCACTCCGAAGCCATGTTGGTATCTTTCCGTACTCGAACCCGTTGACCCGATTCCCTTTCTCGATTAAGCCATGCCGCTCAAAACCTATATCCGCCTTGCCGGCGTAAACGGATTCTTTCCCGGCCCCATCGACTTGCCCCGCCGTGAGAATTGCTATCCGCTGCTGGAAGGCGCGCACTCCGTGCGCATGTTGCGACAGCGCAGCAACGGATTTACCGGCACCCGCCACCTCCGCTTCCACGAACCTTTTTTCGCCTCCTTTCCCCTGGATAAAGCCTACCCTTCGTTGATGCAATGCCTGTGCCATAGCGGCACTTTGCCTCTGGTGGAAATTTCGCTGTGGGATTTGGTGGAAGGGAGCTTCGAGGAGGAGCCGAAGGAAAAACGGATTTTCCTTTATACGCTGGAAAATGTGAAACTGACCCAGGTGCGCACGCTGATGCGCGTTGCAAAGCTGGACGGAAAATTGCTACAAGCGCGCGTGGCGATGGTCTATGACAAGGTGACGTGGCTGCATGACGAGGGCTATCTCCTTTTCTGGGATAGCTTGAAGGATACGGGCAAGGAGGAGGCCAAGGAGGAGCCCGATCGGGGCGACGCGGAACCCGCGCCGGCTCCGGTTAAAAAGGTGGTCGAGGTGTTGCTGCAAAATCCCGTATGGGATTCGACGGAAGTGGGCTTCAATGAAGAAGCCACGCTGTCGGTGGAATGCCAATTGCCGGAGGAACATAAAAACCGCAAGCGAGTACAGTTCGTGCTTTTCGCCAAGACCCCGAACGGTCCCGAGCAAATCGCCAAAGCCGACGGATTCACGGAAAACGGTCGTGCGACTTGTAAGATGCCGGTGTTTAAGCCTCAATATCACGGGAACGGTGAGGCTCCGAAAGAAGTGGAATATTTTTTCACCGCCAAACATACGCTGTCGGAGCCGTTGGATTCGGGGGCCAAGCCCGAAGGCGTGAAGTCGGTGGATAAGATGGCGGAACCGCTGATCGACACGCATGTGGTGGTGGGCGTAACGTTTGGATTCGATTCGAGTTTTCTGCACCCGGACCAGATTCCAAAGTTGAAAGAATTGTGCGAGAAAATCGGGGCTTGGAGGAAGAGTTATCCCGACGGTAAGATGGCGTTGTTCGGGCATACGGATGCAGTGGGTAAGGAGTCCTACAACAAGGGGCTGTCGGAGCGGCGGGCGCGTTCGGTTTATGCGTTTTTGATGGGCGATTCGAGCGTGTGGGAGAATTTGCACAAGGAGGAGAATTGGAGTTTCGCCTGCACGCAAGCTTTGGTGAAGCAGGCGGGTTACGATCCCGGGGCGATTGACGGGTCGGATGGGCCGAAGACGCAAGGGGCGGTGAAGGGTTTTCAGGAATCACAGGGGCTTAAGGCCGATGGGATTGCGGGACCCAAGACGCGGGAGGCATTGTTTACTGGGTTTCTCGACGCAGTGCCGGAATTCAAGGGTCTGGGCTTGAAGACGAAGAATTTTGACAAGGTGGACGGGCAGCCGAATATGGGTTGCAGCGAGTTCAACCGGGTGGAGGTCGTGGAGGGTAGGAGTGAGGCCAACCGGCGGGTAACGGTTTTGTTGGTGAAATCGAGCCAGACCTTTCCGATGGAGTATCCCTGTAAGCGCGGGAATATCGGGCCGTGCCAGAGTCAGGTAAAGAAGGCGGGAGAGCGGCGGACTAAGGGGTTCGGGTGTAAGTTTTATGATGGGTTGGTGGTGGAGGCGGTGATTTCACCTTCTGGGAGTCAGACATCGAAACCACAAAATCGCCGGATTCGGATTCTGGATTTGGATGGAAACCCCTTACCCGATGCGGGTTTGTGTATGGACAATGGGGATAAATTGTCTCCCGATAACGAGGGCTGGTGTGAACTGACCCCGGAATACGGGTCCGCTACCGAATTTCACGTGGATACCCAGGCGATCGCAATGTATTGGAATTTGAATAAAAATGAGGGGATAGCTTAAGATGAGTGAGAAATCCAAATCTTCCAGTTCACGAGTTGAAGTTTTCTCGAATCAGCCTTTTCAGTTGCAAGAGAATCAAAACGATGTCGACGTGGTGGTTATTCACAAGCAGGAATTGAAATTCCAAAACCTTTCGGTGGATTCGACCACTCCGAGCCTTACCGTTCAAGTGAATTCGGATGGACGGACAAGGCTTCATTATGTTCCTGAAACCAAGGTCGCCGGAGAAAGAATATCGATAAAAGGTCCAGATTTGTGTGAAATTTGGTTTCCCCGGCCCGTTAATGAAAATACGGAATTTCTTTTTTCAGGAATTTCCAAGCCTTTTTCCATGAACATACCTTCGCGTTTCATCAATCCGGCCGACCCGATGTACTTCATGTACGGAGAGCTACCGGGATTTACTTCTAAGCCGTCGACACCTGCTATTACCCCTTCTTCCATGGGCAAAGTTCCTCCCGGATTGGAGGATTTATTCATTACTGTGGCGGACACCGACAACACACTGGTTGCTGGTGAATTCCGCGAGGGGTTGAACCGTGTTGAAGATTTGAGGGAAAAGCAGAAAGGGCTTTTGGAAATATTGTTGTTGAATACCATTTCCAATAAAAACTTGGCCGGTGCGGCAGGTCAAGTTATCGACAACTTTGGCTTGCTTTCGGATTTTGCACGTGGCGGAAGATTTTACATCAAAATAACAGATGGAAAATACTATGTCATTTTCAAGGGATACCCTGGGCTGCGGCGAATCTATACGAGTTCAAGATATCGTTTGGACAAGAATTTCACCAAGTTTTCGATGCTGACAATCGCGCAGGGCGTGACGCCTGCCCTGAAATCGGCCATCCCCAGATTGAGTAAAGGGAGTACCATCGGTTTACTATGGGTTGGTAGCACAAATACCTATTCCTGGCTGCAGGAGGATGAAAAATTCCTCAGCGATTTATTGATTCAAATGGGATCGGATATAGTTAAGGCGGTGGCAAGTACCATTGCCGCTGCGTTAATAATAGCAATCGGAATAGTCTTCACCGGGACGTCCTTGGCGATCTTTACATTAATTATAGGAACAATATTTTTTGGATTTGCTATCGGTATGGGCCTGGACATAATCGATAACTGGCTAGGTGTTACTGATATAGTCAAAAAATATGGCAGGAAAATAAGCGCCCCTCTCGCGCCGCTTTGGAGATCCTATATCGATGAGCCGCTTTCCAGTTTTTTACAAAAGGCAAGTTGGGAAGTCATGCGAATTGATTTGAGGTCGCCATGAAAGGCTCCTTGCCTGTTGCATTAAGGTCCGAAAAAGATTTTCGGAATAGCATACGCATCGGAATCATTCCTACTTCGGTGTTTTTTTTGCTATTGCTTTTGTATTACCCTATTTCGATAGCTATGTTTATTTATTTTCCGTTCATAATTGCACATATCATTGTTATTTATATATCGAAGGATTCCTTTGGACTGCTAGCCCATCACAGGCTATTTCCTTCCATACTATTTGTGGCATGGCCTTACCTTTTTTGCTTGTTATACATCGCGTATGCAGGGAAGGCAACGCAATATCATCCGATCTATTTCCCCTCCCTTCTTGCATTGGGAAGCTTTTCATTTATTTTGACATTCTACTTCGGATTTAAGGATTGCCTGGCATTGGATGAAAAATCCGTTGAAAAACGCCTGAGGTCCGTGGATTGGGAAACAGGAATTTATGATGTCGAAACCCATTCCCTTGAATCGGTAAATATATTCGGAGTAATAGTTGAAAGCTTTCCGACCTGGAAATTGGTTTACCAGATTGGGTTAATCCTCTCCCCGGGTCCAATTATACTTTTTACTGCCAAACACATTTCGGGACACCTCGTATCAATAATTATGGTAGCAGTTGGGTGGGGAGGGGCCATACTATTTGGTGGAATATCGATAGAGTTAATCTATGATGCTTGGTTCTTGCGTAAAATGGAAAAAGAAAAAGGCGTTCGACTGGTTTTATCGAATTCTACCCGTGCAAATGAAATTTTTAAAAAAACTCGGGATGAATGAATTCAGAAAACTCTTTCGTCGGCAGTAACTCGGGCGGTAGCGGAATCGAAAGAGTATGCGGTACATTTTATTTAGAACGCCTAAAATAATGGATTAGTTATAAATATTGGTTAAAGGGGCGAAGAGGATTCCAGCCAACGAGGTGGGTTGATTTGGTACAGAAACTGTTTCTATTCTCGGTTTTTCTTGGCAATATATGGGCGCAATCCGGTGAAGAAATCCTGGAAAAACACGGGCTTACGGACCCTGATTTCAAACTGGACGGTTTGGATTTCTCCTCCTTAACTAAAACAGTCGACTCCAGCGTGTATTTCTATCAGGGTACTACCAATCGTTTGGATAGTATGCATCAGCTTTATGAATTTATGTCGCCCGCACCTGAATACCGCAAGGCCACCTTTTCCTATGTAAAAAGCAAAATGGGTCGTTACGAACGTGAAATAAAGGTGGATACAAAAACTAATGAAGTCATTTATGATGAAACTCGTCAATTCGACAAGCATGACAAACTTCTATCAGTGAATACGCTGTCCGAGTCAATGGGTAAATCCGTCCAGGGTAATACCTATGACGAGCGCGGCAATCGCATCAGGACCCTAAGTTTCAATAATGAAAATAAGGTCGTGGGAGATAATTCTTTCGAATATGACTCCCAAAACCGTATGGTGAAATGGATAAATAACAGTTACACAAATGAACGATATCGCAAATATTACTACACAGATTTTGACAGTTTATCCGCGGAAAGCAACGTCTACCCCGAAGAAAATCGAGAGGACATGTTTATCGTCTCTTTCTTCAACTCGGAAAAGTTACTCTGGAAATCAATCCACTATGCCTTTGACACGGTTCGGTCTCCACAACTTATTTGGTACCATCAATACGATTCTCTCCGAAGAAAGACTAACTCCTATCTCTTCCAGTGGCTGGACACCACCAAGCCTTGGCGTATGGAGGATATGACCTTGAGGTGGCGTGAAACCTATGAAGATGATTCGCGAAACCGGCTGAAACGGAAAATCATTCGGGAAGTGGGTTTTGATGATTAGGACACAATTCTGCGCCCTGCGGCGCAGGTATGGAACAGTTCGCTGGTTATCCCGTAGCGCTGGCGGCAACCCATCGGGCAGGATGGAGTAGGTTTGTCGGCCTGATACACGCCGTTATTGTGTGGGACCTATCCCCGGGCATCCAGGAAATCGTCTATTTAGGGGAAATTAGGCGTTTACCCCCTTTGAATGCAGTCCCTAGCCTAAAAATTGAGGATATAGGCTTGCAGGGTATCGACTTAGGACCTTTTCTGCATTAAATTAAATTGAATAACCATCCCATTGGGACAATTACAATTTACCTGACAGGGGGGGAGTCGATGAGAATCGAATATTTTATCTCAGCATTATTTATTTCACTAGCGATAGTAGTCAATCCATCCCCTGCGCAAATCCCCACCAGCGTCGTGCTCAAGCCCGTTTTCGCAGGGCAGATTTCTTTCACTCGACCCGTGTATTTCAACGAAATGCCAGGTAAACCCGAGCATTATATAATCCTGGAAAGCCATTTAGGTCGTGTTTCCTTGGCGCATCGGGAAAACAACCAATGGGTCAAGAAGGAGTTCCTGAGGATTTCCATAAATAGCAGTCAGCCCGAAATGGGTCTGCTCGGTTTCGCTTTCCATCCGGACTTCAAAACGAACCGGAAATATTACCTCAACTACAATCCAACGGGTAAGTTAGCGACGGTAATTGAGGAGCGCGTGGCCGATGTAACTTTTTTGAAGGATTCCGGGCAGCCTGGGCGCACCATCATGGAATTCGATCAGCCCTACGGAAACCATAACGGCGGCAGTTTGGAATTCGGGCCGGACGGGTTTCTTTACATTGGAACGGGAGATGGCGGATCGGGCGGTGATCCGCAGAATCGGGCGCAGAACCTGAACGTTATCCTGGGAAAAATGCTGCGCATCAATGTGAATAGTAAGGACCCCGGAAAAGAATATGCCGTACCAAAGGACAATCCCTTTATCGGCGTAGATAATACCAGACCGGAAATCTGGGCCTACGGGTTGCGTAACCCTTGGAAATATTCCTTTGACAGTGAAACCCAGGAGTTACTGATAGGCGATGTCGGCCAAAGACATCGGGAAGAAATCACCCTGGCAAAAAAAGGCGAAAATTTAGGCTGGAAAATTCGCGAAGGAAATACCTGTTTCAATCCGAATAATGCTACCTCGCCCTTAAACACTTGCAATTTTAACGGCATGCGCGAACCGATCGTCTCCTTGCCGCGGTCAGAAGCGGAGTCCATCACGGGCGGATATGTATTCCGGGGCAGTCCGGATGCCCGTTTCACCGGGGTGTACATTTTCGGGGATTATGGCACCCGAAGGATTTGGGGATTGACGCATAAGGACGGGACCTTAATCGAGAGAGTCCAGATAGGAACCGCTTCCGGCGCGATTTCATCCTTCGGCACCGATTCGCAAGGAAATATCTACGTGGTCACCTTCAACGGAATATTCAAGCTGGAACATGCGGAGCTCCGTCCCGCGGCAACCTCTGCCCGGAAAACTAATGCCCCCTTCGGTATGGGTAAGTTTCAAGTGGTTAAAAATGCTGCCGGAACCTATTCCGTTTCCTTCCCATCCCCTTCGCACGAAAGCTTCGACTTCCACCTCTTTCGCACCGACGGTACTCTGGCGATGAAGAAAAATTCCGTCCGCACGTCCCGGAAAATCGAATTGCTAGTGAAACCAGGCATGTACATAGCGCGAATAAAAGCGGGGGGAGCCATTAATTCGCAAACGCTTTATCTCGATTAATTATCTTAATCCATGCATGAATGGAAACGGCTAATGTTGCAGCTTCCCGCGTTGACAGCCGCCGTATTCCTGCTTTCCTGTTCCGGCGTCGCAGGTTCCAAAGCCGAAATCGCCTCCCAATCCATTCGCTTCGAACCCGCCTTCGCAACCGGCGACAAAAATAAATTCCAATACCCGCTGTGGTTCGGCCCGGTGCCTGGCTTGACCGAAGTGTACGCGGTAGTCGAGCGTGGCACCGGTGCGCGCGATGGCCGCGTGTGGTTGCTGGAAAAAAAGGGGGACGACTGGGATAAATCCCTGTTCCTCTCCGTACCGGTGGAATCGGGCCGCAGGCAGGGGGAAGAACGGGGATTGCTGGGTTTGGTCTTCCATCCCGAGTTCGCCGAGAACCGTCGCTACTTTATCAACCGGAACCCGCCCAAGACCGGCGCGCAATCCGATTCGACTTTCATCGAAGAAAGGTGGGCCCGCGACGATTTCCGCGGTGATTCGGGCAGACCTCCCAGACGTATTCTCTCAGTGGCACAGCCCTATTGGAATCACAACGGCGGCGGCATGGCCTTCGGTCCCGACGGGTTGCTCTATATCGGAATGGGGGACGGCGGCAGCGGCGGCGATCCGCAGGGCCATGGCCAAAACCTGGAAACGCTTTTGGGCGCCATGCTGCGCATCGACGTCAACGGCGCAGGAGAGACGGCGCCCTACTCCATCCCCACTGACAATCCCTTCGTAAACCGGCAAGGCGCCCAACCCGAAATCTGGGCATACGGCTTGCGCAACCCCTGGCGTTTCAGCTTCGACCCCCTGACCGGGGATTTATGGGTAGGCGACGTAGGGCAGGTCAAGCGCGAGGAAATCAACATTGTAACCGCCGGAGCCAATATGGGATGGGCGATTCGCGAAGGCAATCTCTGCTACCGGCCGCCCACAGGGTGCCGCGAAGAAGGGTTGACGCCGCCCATCGTCGATTTGGATCGCAATGCCGCGGCCTCCATTACCGGCGGTTATGTCTATCGGGGCGACACGGCATCCGAATATTACGGCTATTATCTCTTCGGGGATTATCAAACCCGCTATATCTGGGCACTGAAGCAGGAGAACGGGCGGGCCTCCGATTTCAAAAGAGTGGGGCGGCTACCCGCCATGATGGCGACCTTCGGCGTGGATGTCCGCGGAGAAATCTACGCCGTGGGTTTCGACGACGGTATCGTGTACCGCCTGATTCTACCTTGATTACCGGATTTCGCAATCGGTGAGGCAGTCGCCCTGTACGCAGCCGTCTACCTGCAAAGTCAGGTGATCCACCCGGTACTCCTCGTTCAGCTTTTTGGTGAGGCTTTCCATTACGGCCTTTTGGGAGGTCGTGCCCGGGACGCATTGCACATGGGCGCTGAGGTATAAATCCCTGCCGTTCATGGTCCATAGGTGCAAATCGTGCACACTGTCGACCTCCAAGGTTTCCAGCATGGTTTTACGCACATCCTCCAGTTCGACGCCCTCCGGCGTGCCTTCCACCAGAATATGGGCGCTGCGGCGCATGATGCGATAGCCGCCCAAGGCGATGACGACGGCGATGATGATGCTCAATAACGGATCGATCCACAGCCATCCGCCCAGGATTATCCCTATAGCCGCCACGACGGCGGCCACGGAGGCGGCCAGGTCTCCCATTACATGCCATAAGGCGCCTTGCAGGTTGAGCGATTTTTCCTCTTCGCCGCGATGCAGCCACCAGGCTACGAATACATTGACGAGCAATCCCAGCGAAGCCACCCACAGCATGGGCCAGGCCATAACCTCCTCCGGAGCGAAAAGCCGCTGGACGCCATGGAAAACGATGAATCCCGCCATCAGGCAAAGGGAAAGCCCATTCGCGAAAGCCGCCAGAATTTCAAAGCGTTTGAAGCCGAAGGTTTTTTCATGCGTGGCGCGCCTTGTGCCCAGCGAGACCGCCAAGGCGGCTATTCCCAAGGCCACCGCGTCGGTAAGCATATGCAAACCGTCGCTTATCAGGGCCAGGGAATTGAAAAGCCAGCCGGAGACCACCTCCACCACCATGAATACGGCGATGATGAAAAAGGAGAGTCGCAGCTTGTAAAAAGAAGCGTGCGGAACGTGGAGGATTTCCTCGCCATGATCATGCGAATGTCCATGGTGGTGATCATGCCGGTGTCCATGACTGTGGCCCTGTTTATGGGCATGGCCTGTTTTTTCGGGATTTTTTTCAGCCATGGGTTTAAAAATAGCAAAAGACCCCTCCCGGGAGCGGAATCCGGAAGGGGTCGGAGGGTTATGCCGGGATTTCAGGCCCCGGCAAGCGTTAGGGTTGCCTAAAGTTTGTCTTACAAATCGACCCGAATGCCTCCAAAGAAGGTTCTGGGAAGAATGGGCCGTAGTCCGGAAGGAACCCGCGAGGCCACGCCTTGTTCATCCAAAATATTTTTCACATTGCCGGTAAGGGAGGCATTCCGGGACAGCCGCCAAGCCGCGCCTACATCCACGGTTCCGTAATTGCCGATGCGATCCGAAGGATCGATGGTCCCGCTTCCCGCCGTGTTCCGCATAGGGCCCACATAATTTCCGACGGCATCGAGCGAAAGCGCGCCGACATTCAAGCCGCCGCCGACTAGCACACGGTGTTCCGCGAGTTGGGGCAGGTTATCACCTTCATTGACGTTGCCCCATAGTGCATAATCGCTATTAAAAGTTGTGAGAAACTCCCCTTGCATGTAGGTATACGCGGCGCGGACGGGAATACCCACCGGCAGGTTCATCAAGGCGCCGATATCATGACCCGCGGCCAGTTCCACTCCAAAAATACGCGCTTCGCCGCCATTGTGTTGCTCACCGGTGCTGAGTCCCCCGCCCGCGGCGGATTCGCTGCCGGAGAGATTGTCGTAGAGATTGGCGAAAACGGCGGCCTGGACATTGGCCGCGCCTGCTCGCAAGCGCGCTCCCAACTCAATGTTCAAGCTTTCCTCGGCCAGGATGCTGTCGTTCTGCCCGGGACCAGGCGGGTCGAAACCTTTATGCACGCCAGTGAAAACCGTCAAAGCAGCGGTGGGAGCATAGGACAGTCCCAGACCCCATACAAAAACCTCCGTGGAACTTTCCCGGGTGGTGGGATCGCCGTCACGTTCCGGATCGGTTGCCGCCCAGTCCCGCCTTTCGGAGTCCAGATGCTCATAGCGCACGCCCGGCGACAGGGTGAAGTCAGACCATTTGATGTCGTCCTGGAGGTATAGCGCCAGCGCATGGGTGGATCCGATGCGGTTATTACCACTGCCGCTGCCGGGAGCGCCGCGCTGGGTCAGCGAAAGCGAACCGTTCACCATCTGATACCGGTCGGACCATTGCAGTCGGCCTTCCTCATCATAATGGTAGCGCACGCCCACTTGGAGGGTGTGGTCGAGCATACCCGTAGTCGCTTTCGCCTGCACGCCGGTTTGCGCGCCCCAAGCGTAATAATTGCGATTGTTCGCCTTCACTTCCAAAGCGCCGGGATCGCTGTCGGCCTGGCCGGAGACAATGTTATAGGCATTGGCATTGGCGGAAGGGTTGTTCAGTACAGTCGCGATGCCGATTCCAGCCACCTTATCGAGCTTATACCAATTGCGTTGGACATCGTTGCGATAGACGCGGGTGGTTATGTCGAGCCAGGAAAGAGGTTGGATGAAGTGCCGGAAGGAAAGCTGGTGCTGCTCCACGTCCAAACGGTCTTCGGCGGAGCCGGCATAGCGTCGGAGAGGATTGGCCCAGAAGTCGGCTTCGGTCAACCCGAGATAGGTTTCGTGGGAGACTTCGCCCGTGCGGCCCGCCTTGATTTCCGCCTCTTGATAAATGCTCCATTGCGCCGGAGTGTTCAGGCGGACCTTGAACAGATAGTCCTGTCTATCGAAGCCCGTGGGCGCGGCTTTGATCAAGTCGGGAAAGCGTTGCGCGGAACCGGGCAATTCCTTGAAACCATCGGTACGTTGCTGGTAGGTTTCGGCCAGCCATCCGAATACCTCTCCGGAGCCGCCGGCGTAACCATGGAATTTACCCGATTGATGTTCGCCCAGCGTGAGGTTGAGCCGAGCGGCGCTACCCACCGGAATGGGAGTGGAAACGAAATTGAGGACGCCTCCGGTGGTGCCGGGTCCGTACAGCACCTGGCTCGAACCCTTGCGCACTTCCACCGAATGCATGCGCCCCACGGCGGGAAAGTAATAAGCGGCCGGCGCGGAATAGGGCGCGGGCGCGACGAGTATGCCGTCTTCCATCACGGTCACCTTGCCGCTGCGTTCGATGCCGGCACCTCGAATGCCGATGTTGGGGCGGTTGCCGAAGCCTTCCTCTTCCATGACGTCGACGCCGGGGATTTCCCGCAATACCCGGTGGATATCGGTATAGTCCTGCTTGTCCAGGGTTTTGCGATCGACGATATGGGCGCTGCCCGCGATTTGCCGGAGACGGGCTTCGGCGCCCACCACTTGCAGCGATTGCATGGTCAGGGTGTCGCGGGCTCTCGCCGGAGAGGTCTCATCGGCATGGGAAGGTAGCGCGAAAAAGGCTGCGAGGCATAGGCCTGAGGCCGTCGTGCGGAGAAAGGGGGTCATGGCGAACTGCTCCTTGGTGGGTTAAACATTCTCAATAAGAATGAGATTCAGTCTCAATATTAATTAAGGATAGATCGAAATGAAATTTGCGGCAAGGGGAGAGTTACGTCAAATCAACAAAGTGCAAGTGGCTACCCCGGCGAAAATCCTGAAATTTCCTTGAGCAGCCGCGAAAGGCCCTCATTCAGGCGCGAAATCCTTCCCGGCAACGGTTCCAGCGAGGATTCGTCCAGATAGAGGTCCCGGTTGATTTCCAACATCAATCCGGGTTTGGCATGCGGGATCCGGGGGTCGGAATGGTGTTCTACGATGAATCCCTCATAGAAGGGATGGTTGAGGCTCACCCCCCTGGGGCCCTTTGCGTCTGACAGGAGATCTTGGAAAATACTTTCCAGGCGCTCCTTGACGAACCGGGCCATTTCGGGTGAACAGGAGTTATGGTGGTGATCCGGATGTAACTTGCCGGTTTCGTCCCCGATATTGGCGACGCAAAAAGCCGGTCTGGGATTTCCGCTATCCGGGCCGATAGCCGGCCCTTGGCCTGACATGGAATGGCAGTCGAGGAAGAACTTTATTTCCGTGCGGGACAGGATTTCCGCCATTGCAGAGTGGTAGGGATCGAAATAACGGCTAAGACGGCTCTCTCTTTCTTCCTCGGTTAGCTTGAATCCTTCCGGGTAAAACGCGCGGCGCGAGAAATCGGTCATCTTGATGATGCCGTTTTCCCCGTCTTCGTCTCTACGTCGGTTCAAATCGACTACGAAGCGCGAGACCGGCGCCTTTAGTACGATCGCTGCCTGGATAGCATAAATCGCTTCGGTAAACGGATCGCTTTCCTGCAACAGCCGGCGCTTCAGCGAAGTTTCGCATTCACCCGTCGCAAGCATCCGGGTCCTGACTTCGGGGGGCACTTCCGTGCTGCCGTGCGGAATGGAAAGGAGCAGAGGGAGGCTTTGCATGGATTTTTTCTCGAGGGTATTTTCAGAAAGCGCTGCGGGTAAGTCGTAAGAGTTCGGCCGTGGTCCTATTCAGTTCGGCGCGCGAAGCGTCGAATTGGTTGACGAAGAGGGCGAAGGCCACCAGCCGGCCCGAATCGGCCTTAAGGTAACCGGCCAAGGCGTAAACACCTTCCAATGTGCCGGTTTTGGCATAGAGCTTATCGCTCCATCCTTTACCGTAGAACGATTCCAACCGGCCTTGTTTCTCGCCTCCATTCAGCAAAGATGCGTGAAAATGCTGGAAATGAGGTCGAGTGGAAATTCGGGTCAAGAATAAGGTGAAGTCGTCGGCGGCCACCCAGTTATGACGCGAAAGGCCGCTCCCGTCTTTCAGCCGAGTGCGCTGCAAAGGCATGCCCGTTGACTTCAACGAAGCGGTCAACGCTTGTAAGCCTTCGCTGAGGTCGCCGCGCTTTCCCGCGTGTTTTCCCATCAGGGCCAGCAATTGCTCGGCATAATTATTGTCGCTCTTTTGGTTGACGTATTTGATGATTTCGCGCA
This sequence comes from Fibrobacteria bacterium, assembly GCA_041746255.1. GTDB lineage: Bacteria > Fibrobacterota > Fibrobacteria > UBA11236 > UBA11236 > JBGTHM01. The sequence continues at coordinate 94,966 of JBGTHM010000125.1, forward strand.
TGGGGGGCGAGTAGTGTTCGGCTAATACCCGGTTTTCCCCTGGGGGAAGCGGTCTGGGAAAGGCTTGGGGGGTTTCCGGGCAAAAGGATGATTGGGATTTATCCGGAGAAAAGCGTATACCTCGGGCCGCAAGAAATTGTTGCAACTCGCGGGCGGCGGTCCAATCCGGATGGGGAAGACTGCCTTTGATGGAAAATCTTTTATGGCCCGCCGGGTAAGTGCCTTGTACGAGACGGGTCGGTCTCAAAAAGGAACCGAAGAGATAGGCCCTATCTCCGCTTCGCGGCGGACCGGTACGCACCCGATTTTCAAAATGGGTGATTCCGGTATGGCGGGGGCGGGTACCCACAATCTGGGTGGACGCTCCGGGTTTGTCGGAGCCGGTGAAATCCAGCAAGTAAAGGTTGTCGTTGAAGCTCAGGCCGCTGACGATGCCTCCATAATAATTGCCGATGTCTTCCCACAAAGCGCTGGGGCTCGGCCCCCGCTGTTCGAGATACGCAGCATCGGCGATCACACAACCCGCCACTTCAGATATCCCTGCTTTTTTCAATGAATCGGCCCACACCGAAAAAATCGCCGCGGCGCCAAAAGCGGGTCCGAAATGGGCGCTGGCAAAGGCGGGGTCTCCACCGCCTTTCACGATAAGGTGACCTTTCAGGCGTCCCTGGGAGATTTCGCCCGAGGCCAATAGACGGGTGGTGAAGCGATGGTCCGGGCCGAATTTTTCGAGAGCGCTAGAGGTGGTGAATAATTTTTGCGTGGAAGCTGGAATCACGGCTTTGAGGCCGTTATAGGAGAAGACGGTTGCTCCGGTAGCCACTTCGCGCACCGAGTAGCTGAAAGTGGCTTCCGCGGGATAAGCGTTCATTTGCACGCTGAGCGGATTGACTTCGGCGGCGGCGCCCGGTATATTTGCGGACCCTGCGATGAGCAGGAGAATCGTCGCTAGGCGGAAAAGCACCCATGTGTGAAGGGCGCATCTCGGCAACGGAGGCGCAAGCGGAGGCGAATAGAGACGCATTTGCCTCTTTCGGAGCCGGAAAAGGCTGGGGATGGAAATTGCGCCCACGGATTTAAATTTACTAAGGAATTGACCGAGGATGGAAGGAATGGGCGATGCATAAGGACCGAATGACTGTTTCCGACGGTAAAACGGAGTCTTCCGAATTAATTCTCCACGCCGATCTCAACAGCATGGGGAATTTGTTCGGAGGCCGCCTGGTTTCCATGATCGACAAGGTGGCGGCCATCAGCGCCATCAAGCATACGCGCGGTCCCGTGGTCACCATATCCATCGATTCGTTGGTGTTTCGGCGTCCGGTCACCAATGGTTCCATCGTGACGCTCAAAGCTTCGGTCAATCGCGCCTTTTCCCATTCGTTGGAGGTGGGCGTAATCGCCATGACCTTGCCTCCGGGCGCTACCGAGGCGGAGAAAGTCTGCTCCGCTTATCTCAGCTTCGTGGCTTTGGACGAGGACGGCAAGCCGCGTCCGGTTCACGATGTCATTACCGAAACGGAAGAAGAAAAAAGACGTTGGCAGCAGGCGCTCATCCGCCGGAACCATCGCCTGAGTTTGCGCGATTTGCTGGATCGCGGCGAGGGTTGCGCTCCTTGAAAACATTCGCGGTAAATCTGGATCAGATGGAGGTCTTTCCCGGGGATCCGGAAAGGAACGCCGCCCATATTCTGGCCGAAATGGAACGCTGCAAATCCGAAAAAGTCGATTTGTTGGTGTTTCCCGAAATGGCGCTGCCGGGATATTTGCTGGGCGACATGTGGGAGAGGGGCGCGTTTCTGCGCGATTGCGACTATTGGGCGGAGCGCATCATCGCGGCTACCGGCGAACCGGGCATGGACATGACGGTTGTGTTCGGCACGGTCGTCACCGAATGGGACGAGCGCGGCGAAGATGGGCGGCCCCGTAAATATAACGGCTTCGTGGCGGCTCGCGAAGGCCGGGCCGTGATGAACCCGGCGCTGCGCCGTCCGTATGGGATTAAAACCTTGCTGCCCAGCTATCGGGAATTCGACGATCCCCGTCACTTCTACGATACCCGTCGCCTGGCTTTGGAAAAAGGCGTCGCCTGGGAAGATTTGTTGCAACCCTGGGAACTGGAGGGCGGCGGCGAAAAAATGCGCGTGGGCATCATCCTGTGCGAAGACGCTTGGGACGATGATTATGCGCAAAAACCCCTGCAGGTCTTGCGGGCCAAAGGTTGCGACTTCATACTCAATTTGAGTTGTTCGCCTTTTACGCGCGGAAAGAACGGCAAAAGAAACCGCGTCTTTTCCGCCCATGCCGAGCGACTGGGTTGTCCGCTGCTGTATGTCAATGCCGTGGGTTTGCAGAACAATGGCAAGACGGTTTTCGCATTCGACGGGCATACTACCGCTTATGATGGCCAAGGGCGGGTGAAATTGGAGCTTGAAGCCCTGAATCCCATGCGAGGGAGAGTGGAGTTCCTGCGGGGAAAAGATGGCTTGTTGGATTTCGCGGAAGCGGCGGTGAAAACGGGCGGAGTGGTGGCAAGCCATGTGGGCCGCGATAAGCCTTCGGTGCGGACCGAAGGCATGCCGGAGATCTATGCGGCGCTGCGTTTCGGCGTCGGGCGCTTTCTGGCCGGAACGGGCTGCGACAAGGTGGTCATCGGCGCTTCGGGCGGTATCGACAGCGCCGTCTGCGCCGCGCTTTTCGCTTCCATATTGCCCCCGGAAAATCTCTTGCTGGTGAATATGCCCAGCCGCCATAACAGCCCGACCACGCGCGGCCTGGCGCGGGAACTGGCCGGCAACTTGGGTTGCCTGTATGCCGAGGTTCCCATCGAAGAGAGCGTCGAGCTTACGCGTAGGCAAATCGACGGTCTCCGGGCCGAGTCGTTGGACGGTAAGTTGCAAACCGTGCTTCACCTTTCCGATTTCCATCTGGAAAACGTGCAGGCGCGCGATCGTTCCGGCCGGATTCTGGCGGCGATTGCTTCGGCTTTCGGAGGCGTATTTACCTGCAACGCCAATAAGGCGGAAATCACGGTGGGTTATTGTTCTTTATACGGCGACTTGGCGGGATTCCTCTGCCCGCTCGGAGACCTATGGAAAGAGGATGTCTATGCCCTGGGGCGGTATGTGAATTCAGATGTATTTCATCGGGAAGTTATACCGGAAGGGGTTTTCACCGTGGTCCCCAGTGCGGAGTTATCCTCCCATCAAAATGTCGACCAGGGGCAAGGCGATCCGCTGGTCTATGCCTATCACGATAAACTCTTCTTCGCCTGGACGCAGCGTTGGCGGCGGGCTTCCCCCGAGGAGGTGCTGGAATGGTATTTGGAGGGAACCCTGAATTCCAACCTGAACTGCGGCATCGATGCCTACGCGCTATTTTCCGGGCCGGAGGAATTCATACTGGACCTGGAAAATTGGTGGAATCGATATTGCGGCATGGGGGTGGCCAAACGCATCCAAGCGCCGCCGGTGATGGCGGTGAGTTCGCGCGCTTACGGATTCGACCACCGCGAGCACCAGGGAAAGCCCTTTTATTCGCGGCGTTACGCGGAGCTTAAGGAAAAAGCGCTGCGCACGGGGCCATCGTGACGGCGCGGGTCCAGGGCCGGACCGCTTTCGTGGCGCATGCCCGAGCCTTGCCGGGATTGCCCTCCGTGCGTCCCTTCCTGAAATGGGCGGGCGGCAAGTCGCAATTGCTGGAAGTGATCGATCGGCATTTCCCTCCCGCCTTGAAGGAAGGCCGGGTGAAAAATTATTTCGAACCTTTTCTGGGCGGGGGGTCGGTATTTTTCCATGTGGCCCGGCATTATCCCATCCGTTCGGCGCGGCTGTTCGACGTCAATGAAGAGTTGGTCCTGACCTATCGAGTGGTGCAGGAACGGGTGGATGAATTGGTGGAGTACCTTTTCGACTACTCCGCGAAATATCTGCGTTGCGGCCCGGAACGGCGGGAGAAGATGTATCGCGACATGCGCTCGCGTTTCAACCAGGACCGGTTCAACGTCAATTACGCCCGCCTGGCGGATAACTGGGTTCCCCGCGCCGCGCAGGTCATTTTCCTCAATAAAACCTGCTTCAACGGTTTATTCCGGGTGAACCGCAGCGGGGAATTCAATGTGCCTATCGGACGCTACGTAAAACCCGCCATTTTGGATGAACTGAATTTACGGCAAGCTTCCAAAGCCTTGAGCATCGCCGAAATCCGACGGGGGGATTTCGCTTCCATCCGTTCACGCGCCAAGTCGGGGGATTTCGTGTATTACGATCCGCCTTATCGTCCTCTTAGCGCCACTTCGAATTTCAAGTCTTACAGTAAAATCGATTTCAACGATGGGGAACAGGGGCGGCTCGCCGGATTTTTCCGGGAATTGCATGCTAAAGGCGTCATGCAAATGCTCAGCAATTCCGATCCCAAAAATAGCGATCCCAAAGACGACTTCTTCGATCGCAGCTACGCGCACGACGAGTTTACCTTGAGACGCGTTCCCGCCACCCGGATGATCAACAGCAATGCGGCCAAACGAGGGCGCATCAACGAGCTCCTTATCACGAATTACTAGCGCATGCTCCGTGCGGACGGTTTGGGAAGGGAGCCACTATGGGAAAACAGGACGACGCTTGGGAAAAGGTTTTCCATCGGCTTCCTGTATTGGAAAGCCTTACGACGCAAGGCTATGCCCTGCTTACCGCGGATGAATTGAAGCTGCACGGCGAGAGGGAGCCTCGGCTGATGGCCAAACTGGATACCTTGGCCGAAAGACCCGCCCTTTTCGTAAAGCACCAGCTCGCGCTGTTCCCCGTGCAAAATGGGCGTTACATCCTATTCCCGGATAAACGGCAGATGAGCTATTATGGCATCGGCCGGGAATGGGAGGCGATGACCCCGGAAATCTATTTTTCCCAGGTTGACCTCTCCGCTTATGACAGCTATCCCCGCGAGCAGAATTTCAGCGAAAGCCAGGCGCTGGATTTCGCCTACCTGGCTTCACTCTTACGGACTTTCTGCCGCGATGAAACCATGCAGCTTACCATTCGTGGCCGTCTTTTCTCCGGCGATTTCCATTTTACCCTTCCGGACCGCGAGCATAAGGTGGAGGTTTCGGGAGTGCAAATCGAAGTGGACGCCGGGTATGAAGGGCGGGACGCCATTTATCTGGTGGAGGCCAAGCGTGGCCGTCGACAGGATTTCCACATCCGGCAATTGTATTACCCCTTTCTTAACTGGAAGGGAAAAACCGCCAAGAAAGTCATTCCCATTTTTTTCGCCTATAGCAATGGACAATTCTATCTCGCCGAATTCGGTTTCTCGGAAAAGTTCGGTGAGATGCGCGTGCTGCGCAAGGCCTGCTATACCGTAAACGATACGCCGTGGCTGTCCCTCGATTTACCGGGCTTATTGGAACGGGTGCGCGTCGAAGCGGAGCCGGAAACGACTTTCCCACAGGCCAATGATTTGGATAAGGTGGTGGATTTGTTGCAAATGGCCTCCGGAGGGAAGATTGGAAAAGCCGAAATCGCGGATCTTTTCGAATTCGAAGACAGGCAAGCCGATTATTACGCCAATGCCGCCGCTTATCTGGGGTTGCTGCGGCGCGAGAAAGGCACATTCGCCGTTACGGAAAGGGGAGCCGTTTTCAGAAGCTTGAACCTGCGGGCGGAACGGACAAATTTTCTGGTGGAGAGGATGGCTGCGCTTCCGATTTTTCGAGACTCCTTGATGCTATTAATGGAAAGGGATTTCGAACTGGCTGCCATCGGACAAGATGAAATCGCTTCCATTATTTCCTGCCGGGCCGCGCTTTCATCGACCACTCCCTTGCGACGCGCCTCGACTGTGCGCAGTTGGTTGGCGTGGATTTTAAAGAACAGTCGAATTGAGGGGATAAATACGGTACAACTTTCCCTGGTATAGCCTCGGAGCAGGCTAATTCAGGACTATTTCGGGGAAATCAGGCCAAATAGTTGACGTTTGCCCAAAGCCGGGTACATTATTGCCTTATGAAGGAAAAATCTCCACTCGCCGTGACGGCAAAACGGTGGTTCGCCGCCGATAGGTACCTGTTGGTACGCACTTTTTCACGCGCGAAACTGATGGCGCAATGGATGTTTTTGGGAAAGAACGGATCGGCGGAAGTCGAAAACGAATTCAGGGTCAACGGCAAATTCAGCATTGAGATGCGGGAGGGAGGCGAAGTCCGCGAATATTCCGGCGCGTATAAGGAGATTGTCCCGGGCCGGAAAATCGTCTTTACCTGGCACTCGGATTCGGTGAAAAACACGGAAGTTACCATCACTTTCGCCGAGAAGGAAGGCGGCACCGAATTCATTCTCACCCACAGTCAGATTCCGGACGAAGAGACTCTCAAAGAGTTGGAACAGTTCTGGACCGCCTGCCTGAACAACCTGGAAAAAATGACTACTGAGAACAAATAGGTAGGGCCGCTTCACAGCGGGGTCACCTCCTCGTTTTACCAAAGGAAAGACTTTCAATATCGCCTATTTCTTCGGCTTTTTGCGGAAGTGAACCACCTTCTCCACTTCCGCATGCACGACGCCCTCGGCATCGGTCAGATTGACTTTGAAGTCGAGATCCAATTTTTCCTGACTCTCGAGTGCTTGGCGAACCCTATCCACCTGTTCGTCCGTGATTAGAAATTCCGCGAAAAGATCCGCGCGACCCGGCTTGCGATAACGAATGCTTCCCGCTTTGTCCCACACGATGTAATTGCGTCCCAGAATATTCATGAACATGGTCATGTAAACGGGATCGGTGGCCGCGAACATGCTTCCGCCGAAAGTCACGCCCACGATGTTTCGGGTTCTCCATGTGAGGGGCAGTTTGACCCGCACCTGTTGGAAGTCGGAACGGATGAAGACTATCTTGGCTCCGGTGAACCAATAGCAGGGGAAGAAATTGAGCCGCAAGCGTAGCAGCCGGGATTTCCAATTCTCGTGCATGGGAATGGGGTTTTCCTTAATCATTGCGATAACCAACTCTCCGAAATGATGAAATCGGTCACTGCGGTGCTCGCCTAATTGTCGGACTCATAGCTCGCCCAAATAAGCTTCTTGCACCCGGCTGTCCCGGGAGAGCTCCTGGGAATTTCCCTCCATCAAGATACGCCCGGTTTCCAAAACATAGGCTCGATGGGAATGATGCAGGGCTACCCGGGCATTTTGTTCCACCAGTAAAATGGTGGTCCCTTCGCGACTGATGGCTTCGATGGCCTGATAAATGCTCTTAACCAGCAAGGGCGCGATACCCAGGGAAGGTTCGTCCAAAAGCAGCAGCCGGGGGCGGGCCATCAAGGCGCGCCCGATGGCCAACATCTGCTGCTCGCCTCCGCTCAAGGTTCCCGCCATCTGGCGTTTACGCTCTTCCAATCTGGGGAACAATCCGAAAATATGCAGCAAGTCTTCCTGTTGTTTCTTTCGGTCGCGTTGGAGATACCCCCCCAGCTCCAGATTTTCCATCACGGAGAGGTTGGCGAATACCGCCCGGCCTTCCGGCACCAGCGAAATGCCCATGCCGGTGATGAGATGCGTCGGCACTTTATTGATCCGCTTGCCCTCGTAGAGGATGTCGCCGGAGTAGGGCAGCACCAATCCCACGATGCTGCGCAAGGTGGTGGATTTTCCGGCCCCATTGGCTCCGATTAACGTGACGATTTCGCCTTGCTCCACGTTGAGGGTTATCCCGGAGAGGGCTTCGATGGCGCCGTAGCGAGTGGATATATTATTGAGTTGTAACATAATAGGATAAGGCTATTCTTTCCCCAGGTAGGCTTCGATGACGCCGGGATGGGTGCGCACTTCCTCCGGAGTTCCTACCGTAATGGTTTGCCCATATTCGATGACCTGGATGCGCTCACAAACCCCCATCACCACTTTCATATTATGTTCGACCAGTAAAATGCTCAAATCGAACTCGTCGCGCAAGCGGCGTATCAACGCCATGAGCGCCACGGCTTCTTGAGGATTCATGCCCGCGGCGGGTTCGTCCAACAACAGCAATTTGGGTCGAGTCGCCAGGGCGCGGGCGATTTCCAGCCGGCGTTGATGGCCGTAGGGCAGGTTCATGGAAAGGTCGTGGGCGCACCCTTCCAATTGGAAAAGCGAAAGCAGGCGATAGGCGAAGGCTTCGATTTCTTCTTCTTCTTCATGGAAGGCGGGACTGCGCACCACCGCCGACCATATATTCTGGCGTTTGCTCATGTGGCTGGAGACTTTCACGTTCTCCAAGACCGTCATGGTATCGAAAAGCCGGATATTCTGAAAGGTCCGCGCGATTCCTCTGGAGGCGATGACATGCGGGGCCTTGCCGTCAATGCGGTTCCCTTCCAGTAAGATAGCGCCGGAGGTGGGCGGGTATACGCCGGTGATGAGATTGAATATCGTGGTTTTGCCCGCGCCATTGGGCCCGATCAATCCGAAAAGCTCGCTTTTTTTCACAAAAAGATTGAGATCTTTCACGGCCACCAGACCGCCGAACCGAATCACGCAATCGTTCAATTCCAAAACGGCCATGTTATTTGGTTCCCGTGACGACGGGTTTCTTTTTCTTCAGGGTCGTCCCGCCCAACAGGCCTTGCGGGCGGTAAATCATGATAAGGATAAGGGCCAGCGAATAAATGACCATGCGGTATTCCGCGAAGCCCCGGAAAACCTCCGGAAGTATCGTGAGTATGACCGCTCCGAGAACGGCTCCGGCGGTGCTTCCCAAGCCACCCAGCGAAATCATGATGATGATTTCAAAGGAGCGCAGAAAAGTAAAGGAGTTGGTGTGCAGGTACATGGTGAAATGGGCGAACAGGCAGCCGGCCATGCCCGCGAAAGCGGAGGAGATAACGAAAGCCAATACCTTGGATCGGGTGACATTGATGCCCATGGCCTGGGCCGCGATTTCGTTTTCCCGTATGGCGGCGAAAGCGCGGCCATAGCTGGAGGAGACCAGATGCCGCACCGTAGTGATGGATACCACCACCATCAGGGCAACCCAGAAGAAAGTGCTCAGTCTCGTGATACCGGAAAACCCTCGGGCACCGCCCACGGCATCGATATTCAGGATCAGTACGCGGATTATCTCACCGAATCCCAAGGTTGCGATGGCCAGATAATCGCCCCGTAACCGCAAGGTGGGAATTCCCACCAACAAACCCGCTACGGCGCTGGCGGCGGCGGCTACGGTCAGGGCGATGATAAGCAACGCGGAGTCCTGCACCACGGCGGGTAAAAATCCGAATAATCCCCGCAGCGTAGCACCGAAATAATAGGTGACGTATGCGGAGGTGTATGCGCCAACGGCGAAAAACCCGGCATGGCCGATGGAAAATTGGCCGGTGATACCGTTGATGAGGTTAAGACTCACCGCTAAGATAATATTGATGCCTGCGAGGATAAGGATTTGGTAATAGTAAGGCCCTTGCAGAAACGGTCCATCCAGAAAGACCCAATGCACGGCCTCTTGCAAGAGGAGCAGGCCACCCAAGGCGCCCATAATCCATAGCCAACGCTGGGAAGCCCAGGGGCGTCGACGCTTGCGGATTGGGGCGGACGACGGAACTTGGGGAAGAGTATTGCTGAGTTCCGTTTCCACTCAGACCTTCTCCACTTGGCCTTTGCCGAGAATACCTTCGGGTTTGAAAAGAAGGATGACGATGAGGATGAGAAAGGCGATGGCGTCTCGATAGGTGGAGGACCCATAGCCCGCCACCATCACCTCGGCCATGCCCAGAATCAATCCTCCCAATAGCGCGCCGGTGATATTGCCGATACCTCCCAAAACGGCGGCCACGAATGCTTTGAGGCCGGTCATGATACCCATAAGCGGATCGATGCCCGGAAGGTTGAGTGAGACCAGGATTCCGGCCGCCGCCGCCAAAGAAGATCCAATGCCGAACGTCAGGGCGATAATGGCATTGGTATTGATGCCCATCAATTTGGCCGCATCCAGATTGAAGGAAACGGCTCGCATGGCCGTTCCGGTGCGCGTATAATGAATGAAAAGATTGAGCAGTACCATCAAGGCCAGAGCCACGCCCAAAACGATTACCTGCTGATTGGTGATAGTGACGCCCCAGAAAAGCATGCGCCGCTCTTCGATGATTTGCGGGAAGAATTTGGGGTCGGCGCCGAAAAGCAGTTGACTGCCGTTTTCCAGAAACAGGGAGACGCCAATAGCGATGATGAGCATGGTGAGTCGCGGAGCCCTTCGCACCGGGCGATACGCGAAGCGTTCAATGGCCATGCCGATGAGACCGCAAACGATCATGGCCCCCAGCATCACCACCGTGGCTTCCAAAAAGGCATTGCCGAGAAAGCCATGCACGCGCAGGGAGATGTAATAACCCGTGAAGGCCCCGAGCATATAGACGTCGCCGTGGGCGAAATTGATTAGGCGCAGAATTCCGTAAACCATGGTATAGCCGAGCGCCACCAAGGCGTATATGCTGCCTAGCGACAGGCCGTTGACTATTTGTTGGAGGAAGGTTTCCATGGCCCCGTTTCCGTTTTCCCTCGGATTTTAAGGGTTGACGGTTTCTTTATAGCGGGCTACGCCGTCGTTGAACTCCAATACCACGGCCGACTTGAGGGCGTTGCGATGCTCGTCCAGTGAGATATTTCCGGTTATGCCCTGGTACTCTCGAGTCGTGGCCAAGGCTGCTTTGATATTATCCGCCCCCGTGTTTCCGGCCCGTCCGATGGCGTCGGCCAGAATCATGGCGGCGTCATAACCCAGGGCCGACATCGCGTCCGGTTCTTCCTTGTATTTGGCCCGGAATTCTTCCACGAACGCTTGGATGATCGGATTGGGATCTTCAGCGGAATAATGGTTGGAATAGTAAGAGCCGTTCAACGCCGTCCCCCCGATTTCCCAAAGTTTGGCTGAATCCCAGCCATCGCCCCCCAGCAAGACGGCGTTCAGTCCCAGCGTGTTCGCCTGTCGGGCGATGAGTCCCACTTCAGTGTAATAACCCGGCACGAAAACCCCTTCCGGCTTTACGGCGCGAATGGTGGTAAGCTGCGCCCCGAAATCCTTGTCACCGGCGGAATAACTTTCATTGGCAACTATGGTTCCGCCCAGCGCTTCGAAATTCTGGGTGAAAAAATTGGCCAGTCCCATGGAATAATCGCTTTTAACGTCGCGCAAAATGGCGATTTTACGAAGACCCAAACTGTTATAGGCGAACTTGGCCATGACTGCGCCTTGAAACGGATCGATAAAGCAGATGCGGAAGATGTAATCGCCGATTTCCGTGACTTTGGGATTGGTCGAGGCGGGAGTGACCAAGGGAATTCGGTTTTGTTGGGCCACCGGAGCGGCCGCGATGGTGTTGGAGGAAGCGACTTGGCCCAAAACCGCTACTACGCGATCCTTGTTGATTAATTTGGTTACGGCGGTAATGGACTCTTCGGGCTTGCCTTGGTCGTCTTCCCGGAACAATTTGAGTTGTTTGCCGAGGACGCCACCGGATTGATTGATCTTCTCCAAGGCCATGTCGACGCCTTTGGCGGTGGATTGCCCGAAGGTAGCCGTAGGTCCTGTGAGGGAGCCGAATTCTCCGATGCGGATGATATTGGCTTCTTCTGCCGAGTTTTGCCCGCAACTCATTAGGATTGATCCCAATACCAAGAGTGGAAGCAGGAAAAAAGTAAATGGAATTAGACGGATTTTCGGGTTCAATCGCATGGTGAATTTCCTCATTTTTTCCTCATTTCGGCTGAATCGAAAACCAATCGGAGTCCGAATAACAGATTAGATTAAAAAATAGCTACATGGGCCGTAATCAGTCAGCGTTAACAGGGTATTTCCGCCATTTGTTGGTATTTTTCCCGAATCTTGTTTTGGGAGGCTAAATGTTCGGACTAAATCGCGGCGCGACGGTATTGTTGGCAAGTTTCAGCCTTTTCGGGTTGAGTGGCTGTGGTTATAACGCCATCCAGGCTCTGGATGAACAAATCAACGCTTCCTGGTCGGAGGTCCTCAACCAATACCAACGGCGTGCAGACCTGGTTCCCAATCTCGTGAACGTGGTGAAAGGCTATGCCGCCCACGAAGCCGAAGTGCTGCAACAAGTGACTGAAGCGCGCGCCCGGGTCGGCTCGATTCAGGCGACTCCGGACCTCGTGAACAATCCCGAAGCCTTCCAACAATTTCAAGGCGCCCAGTCCGAATTGGGTGGAGCCTTGTCCCGGCTTTTGATGGTGACTGAAAATTATCCGCAATTGAAAGCCGACGGTCTATTTCGCGATTTGCAGGCCCAGCTCGAAGGTACGGAGAACCGAATCACCGTAGCCCGTAATCGCTATATCGTGGCGGTGCAGGGCTACAATACCCGCATCCGGCAGTTTCCTTCCAATCTCACCGCCAAAATGTTCGGCTATAGCCCTAAGCCTAATTTTACCGTGACCAATCCGGAAGCCTTGTCGCAGCCCCCGCAAGTGGAATTTTAATCCCGGTATCCGGTATAGGATTTCCTGAAAATGCCATCGGTTACCCCCTCGATCTCGGTTCGGAGTAAGTGGCCTAGGGCGCTTGTCGCTACGCTCTTTCCGCTCTTGCTTTTGGGTTTGGCTGTAGCCAGAGAGATGCCCCTTCCCGAGCTGACAGGCCGCGTGGTCGATGGCACCGGGCTGCTCACCTCCGAGCAAAGGCGCAGCCTGGAGACCCGTCTACAAGCCCTGGAAGAAACCCAGGGCGCCCAGGTCGCGGTTTTGCTGGTTCCTTCCACCGGCTCTGAAACCGTCGAACAATTTGCCTTACGAGTGGTGGAAAAATGGAAGTTGGGCCGCGAAAAAGTCGATGACGGCATTCTTTTTCTGATAGCCATGGAAGACCGGACCCTTCGCATCGAAGTCGGCTACGGCCTTGAAGGCGCGGTCAGCGATGCCGTCAGTAAGCGGATTATCAGCGAAATAGTCACACCTTGGTTCCAGGAAGGACGCTACTTCGAAGGCATAGAGGCCGGTGTAAACAGCCTCATTAAGGTTATCGAAGGCGAACCCCTTCCCCCTCCCACTGCAAAGCGGGGAGACGAGGGAGACGGGAGTGGATTCGCAATCCTTTTTCTATTGATAGCGGTTGCAGTGGGAATGGTTCTCAAGGGAATTTTCGGCAGGATGTTGGGAGGATTCTTTACCGGCGGCTTGGTGGCTTTGTTCGGATGGCTATTTCTGGGGTCGTTGGTGGTTGCCTTGTTTTTCGGCTTTTTCGCATTTTTATTCGTAATAGCGGGTAATTTGGGAGGGCGGTTTGGACGGGGAGGTATCGGTCGTCATAGTGGATGGGGAGGCGGTGGTTTCGGAGGCGGTCGTCGAGGCGGCGGCTTTGGAGGCGGCTTCGGCGGCGGCGGAGGTGGTTTTGGCGGTGGCGGCGCATCGGGGCGTTGGTAAGCAAGACGGAAAGACGGTATGGGCAATACAACGATAACCCGGATAGCGGAACATTTATGGACCGGAGAAATGCATGTTCGCTTCGCATTGCCGCCCGAGGTGATGCTAAAAATCGAAGCCGTTATCGGCGAATGTGAAACCACGCATGACGGCGAAATATGTTTCGCGGTGGAGCCGGCCATGGATTTGGGCTTGTTGCTCAAAGGGATTTCGGCGCGGGAGCGGGCGATTCAGGTTTTTTCGGATATGCGCGTCTGGGATACCCAAGGCAACAACGGAGTACTGATTTACCTACTCCTTGCCGACCATGACGTGGAAATCGTGGCCGACAGGGGTATTCACGAAAAGGTGGGGCCGCAAGGCTGGGAATCCATTTGCAAGCGCATGGAGGAATGTTTTCGGCAGCGTCGATTCGAAGAAGGGGTCGTGTTGGGAATTCGCGCCGTCAGCGAAGAGCTTTCCCGTCATTTCCCCAACACGGGCAAAAAAACCAACGAACTTCCCGATAAACCGGTAATCATTTGACGCGTTTCCGGCGCGGTCATTCCAAATAGGTATAACCGTATAGCCCGGAGCGGTAGATAGCCAGGAATTCCTTGCCTTCCAAGGCGGTAATACGCCCCTCCTTCACGGAAACGCTCACCCACGATTCGAGATCGCGCACAAGCTTCTTCGAGGAGAATTGCACGTAATCGAGCACGTCCGCCACCGATTCTCCGTCCAACACTTGGTCGATGACAAAGCCGCCGTTACCGTCGGCCACGATATGCACGGCATTGGTGTCGCCGAAAAGATTGTGCAAGTCGCCTAAAATTTCCTGATAGGCGCCGACCAGATAAACCGCGAGATAATAAGTTTCATCCGAATGCAATTCGTGCACCGGCAGACTTCTGCTGAGTTCAGCCTGACGGATGAAACGGTCGATTTGACCATCGGAATCGCAGGTGATGTCCTGCAATGTCGCCTGGCGGGTGGGTTCTTCCGTCAGCCTGTGAATAGGCATGATGGGGAAGATCTGATCCACGGCCCAGGAGTCGGGTAGAGATTGGAACAAAGAGAAATTGCAGAAATATTTTTCCGCCAGCAGCCGGGAAAGGTTTTGTAATTCGAGCGGTGGATGACGAAGTTGCGCCGCCATGGTTTCCGCTTTCTGGGCGATGGACCAGAAAAGCCTCTCAGCCTTGGCCCGGGTTCGCAAATCCAAAATGCCCAGGTTGAAGCGGTCCAGCACGTCCTCGCGCATTTGCAGGGCATCGTGCCACGATTCCAACAAGGATGCCTGGGTGATATTTCTATAAATGGTATTGAGATCACGAACCAGTTCGCCATCGCTTTCCGAAACCTTGTGTTCATCCTCGTTCCAGACGGGCTGCCGGGCGGTTTCCAAAACGTTGAAAACCAGGATGGAATGGTGCGCGGTCAAGGCGCGGCCCGCTTCGGTGACGACATTGGGATGCGGCAATTCATTTTTCGCCGCGGCATCGCCCAGGGTATACAGCACGTCATTGGCGTATTCCTGGATGGTGTAATTCACGCTGCTCGCGCTGGTTGAGCGCGTGCCGTCATAGTCGACGCCCAATCCACCCCCGATATCCACGAAATCGATTTTCAGTCCCATTTTCTGGAGTTGCACATAAAACTGGGCGACTTCGCGCAGCCCCGCTTTGATCTTGCGGATATTGGTAATCTGGCTGCCCAGATGGAAGTGGATGAGATTGATACAGGGTTCCAGGCCTTCCGCCTTGGCCAAGTCCAGGGCTTCGACCAGCTCGGAGCTGTTCAAGCCGAACTTGCTTTGATCGCCTCCCGACTCCTCCCATTTGCCGCTGCCGGAGCTGGCGAGCTTGATGCGCATCCCGATATTCGGTTTAATATTGAGTCGTGTCGCCACGTTTTTGATAAGGCGCAATTCGTTGGTTTTCTCCACGACGATGAAGATTTTCTTTCCCATTTTCTGGGCCAGCAGCGCCAACTCAATGAATTCTTCATCTTTATAACCGTTACAAATAACCACGGATTCCGGATTGTCCATAATGGCCAATACGGCTTGCAGCTCCGGTTTGGAGCCGGCTTCCAACCCGATGTTGAATTTTTTGCCGTGACGGACGATTTCTTCCAGAACGGGGCGTTGCTGGTTGACCTTGATGGGGAATACATTGAAATATTTTCCCTGGTACTCGTATTCGCGGGCGGCTTTTTCGAAACAGCTGGAAATCTGCTCGATGCGGCTATCGAGAATATCGGGAAAACGCAGTAAAACCGGGCATCCTACGTCTCGCAGTGCCAGTTCGTCCATGATGTCCTTGAGATCAATGTCCGTGCCTCCGCCTTTACGGATATGCACGGTGGCATGCCCTTTTTCATTGATATCGAAATAGCCCGCGCCCCACCCAGCGGTATTATACAGGTCTTTGGAATCCTCGATTCGCCACTTACGCATTTATGTTGTCCGTCTCCTGTTCCCGGGGGGATTGATTTCGACCCAAAAATAACAAAGGGGGCGGGAGTGCGGGGATTTTGGGACAGTCGGGAAAATTGGGTAGCGGAATAGGCCACCCCAACCCCATTTTTAGGCGTTTTTCGAAGCCTCCCGCCTTTTCATCTTTTCCTTCTCGTAGCACCGGAATGGGATATTACTTTTGGAATGGATATGTAGCAGGAGGTCGCAATATGACACGCCTTGGCAAAGTTCTTCAATTCCGCATTTCGCTCCGACATATCGCCCCGGAAATATGGCGTCGAATTCAAATGCCTGCCACGAAAACATTCTGGGACTTACATATTGCCCTTCAGGATTCGATGGGTTGGCAGGACAAACATATGCATGTTTTCCGCCTACCCGCCGCTCATCCCGGCCATTTCACTGAAGTCGGATTACCCGGCGATGAGGGCTTATGGGAAGCGGAAGCCGTACTGCCTGGATGGAATATCAATCTTTCGCAGCATTTCCATACTTCCGGCGCCAAGGCGATTTATGAATACGACTTTGGCGACGGTTGGGAACATGAAATAGAATTGGAAGCGGTGCTTCCGCGGGAGAAGGGGGCGAAATACCCCGTTTGCCTGGATGGAGAACGTGCCTGTCCCCCTGAAGATTGCGGTGGCCCGCCGGGATTTGCGGATATGCTCGAGGTTTTGAAAAACCCTCACAGTCGTGAAGCCCGGGAGGTGACTTCCTGGCTGGGACGAACCTTCGACCCGGCGGAATTTTCGCCCAGTTCGGTGCGTTTTACCAATCCCAAGAAGAAGTTGGATTTGCTGACCCGTGAAGACTAAGAGGTGCAAAGTTTGTACCTTTTTCACGCAACTCGCGGATTCTTTGCAAAAACAATCCGATTCCCTCCATTCAACCCTTGAGGCTTCGATGCGTAAAGTCGTACCCCTTATAACCGCCGGCTTGGTCGTTGCGGTTCTCAGTAATTGTAACGCCGATAAACAAACGACCAGCGGCGCCAACGTGCAGCTCAAAACGAAAAAAGATTCCGTCAGCTATGCGATCGGCATGGATATCGGTGGAAATTTCAAATCCCAGTCCATCGAATTCGAAATAAAGGCATTGGTAGCCGGTATTCAGGATGTCGTGCAGGACAAACAAACCAAGCTGAACGAAGAGCAGATTGGTCAAATCATGACAGCCTTTCAACAGGAGATGCAGCAGAAAATGCAGGCTAAATCAGAAGAAGACTCAAAGAAAAACAAGGAGGTCGGAGTGGAATTCCTTAAGGCCAATGCCGAGAAGGAAGGCGTGGTAACCCTGGAAAGCGGTTTACAGTACAAAGTCATCAACGAAGGAAACGGCGCAAGCCCCACGGCGGAACAAAGTGTTTCCTGCCATTATCGCGGAACCCTTATCGACGGCACGGAATTCGATAGTTCCTATAAGCGCGGAGAACCGGCCACTTTCCCCGTGAGCGGAGTGATACCGGGATGGACGGAAGCCTTACAGAAAATGAAAAAAGGCGCCAAATGGGAATTGTACGTTCCTTCCGATCTCGCCTACGGTGAACGCGGAGCCGGTCAGACAATCGGACCCAATGCGACACTCATTTTCGAAGTCGAGTTGCTGGAGATCATGTAACCTAGCACTCCAACTGAATCCTAAAGATACGGGGCAAAGTCGCCGTGAGTCTAGGGTCCCGCTCCATTTTGGCGCGGGACTTTTTTTTATGCATTTCCGAAATATCGGAATTTCACAATCGGGAAAATTATTTTCCGATAAAATGAATCCATTTATCGTTTCCATAGGCAGCCTCAATGCCGACATTCAGGTGCGGGTCGACCGGTTACCGGGGTTACAGGAAACGCTTATCGGTCGCGACTTCATGATGCTGGGCGGGGGCAAAGCCGCCAATGTGGCTTTTCTGGCGCGGCGACTGGGTGTAGAATCCCGTCTGGTAGCTCGGGTGGGTAGCGATAGCCTGGCCGACCTGGCGTTAAAGGCCATGAAAAAAGTGGGTGTAGATTTACGCCATGTGAAAACCGTGCCTGGACAGTGTACGGCGGTAACCTTGATTTTCATGCGCCCGGACGGCGGAAAAGCCACCGTACTTTCTCAAAATGCCAATGACGCCTGGGGCCATGAGGATGAGAAGGAAATCACAACGGCACTAAATCAGGCTCCCGTCGGATCGGTGCTGGTTATCGATTTGGACATTCCGGCTTTTCTGGTTCGCTACGCCCTACAGGAGGCGCGGCGACGTAACCTTGCCGTAATTCTTGATGCCTCTCCGATCAACCGGTTCACGGAGGATATGTTTCGGTATTGTGATTTTGTGACATTGACCCTAGGAGATGCTGCGCGGCTGCTGGGGCGTTCCCAAATCTATCCCGAAGAAGGAATCGAAGCGGCTGCGGAACTTGCGACCAGGGGTAGCGCTACAATTTGCCTGAAAATGGGGGCTGCGGGGTGTGCCGTCGTAGGGGAGGAAGTCTATCAAACGCTTTCTTCCCCCATTCCCACCAGGCCGATGGTGGTTACAGGGGGAGGCGAGGCTTTTGCCGGAGCTTTGGCTGTGGCCCTACTCCAAAAAAGAAAATTGCAGGAGGCGCTTTCTTTCGCTGTAACGGTTTCGACCCTGGCGGTGACTAACTATGGAGCGCAAACGGCTTATCCCGATATGGACGAGGTGGAAAAGCACCTTGCCCAAGGGGTGAGTGGATAGGGAAGAGGGAGGTAACATGGTCGGTGCGGGATGGGTTCGTGCATCTTTGATGGCATTGGCATGGATCAATTTCGCGTGCTCGGAGCAGGGGTCCAAGGATACCGATAAACAGGTTTTACGGGAACGGCTCACACCGATTCAATTCCATGTGACTCAGGAAAACGGTACCGAGAGGCCGTTTCAGAACCCTTATTGGGATCATAAACAGGTTGGAATCTATGTGGATATCGTTTCGGGGGAGCCTCTGTTCGCCTCAAAGGATAAATACGACTCCAACACGGGTTGGCCCAGTTTCACCAAGCCGTTGGTGCCGGCTAATCTTGTTGAAAAAAAAGACAAGTCGTTGGGAATGGTACGCATTGAGGTTCGCAGTAAAAAAGCGGATTCCCATTTGGGGCACCTCTTTACCGATGGTCCCCCTCCCGACGGACTTCGTTATTGCATCAATTCGGCTGCGCTGCGTTTCATTCCGGTGGATTCCCTTGAAATCGCCGGGCTTGGTGAATTCGCCGCCTACTTGAAATAACCCGCCCGCATCCATTTTTTTACCTTTCCTGCAGCATAGCCCATTGGGTTTGCTGTTTCGAAAAGGAGAAATTTCCATGTGTACACCGATGCCAAAAATCCGCTTGTATCTCTCCCTCGCCCTAGTCGGCGCTTTTGTTAACGCTTTCGGCGCGGAAAACAGCGCAGGAAAATTAGTCTCATTGAAGCCCTATAGCGCGGGAGTACAAGTCGGCGCCTTGGGCGCCCTCAATGACGATTTGGCCGACTATAGCGGACAATTTCTGGAGTTTTCCTTTATCCAGCAATTCGAGGTGTCTCCCCGGGTCAATATGTTTCTCGATTTGGACTACATGTTACCCGACAACAATTTCGGAGGCCGTCTGGGTGGGGACTATCTTTTTGCTTCCGGCGGATTCAGACCCTTTGTCGGTATGGGCATCGGTATGCACTATTTTGAAAAGGACGGCGGACTGGCGGAAAGCTTCGGGCCCTCGGCAACGGCCCACTTCGGATTTCTATTCGATGTTATGGACGAGGTACAGTTGCGCGTCCGGGTTCCCTATCTTTTCGTGCTGAATAAGTCGCGGGACAATCTGGCGGGCCTGGAAATAGGTATGCTTTTTTCAAGCCCCCATCGCAAAACACGTGTGCAGAAACTCTAAACGAATTCTCATTGCCGGCAAACGACATTGGCCTGGGAACTGAGCCAGATACGTGCCCGTTCTTTGGCGTCCTTTGCGGCCGCTTCGGCTGAAGAAAAATAGTATTGCATGCTATTGGATTTTCCCGCGTATATGTCGCCGTTGGCGGGGTTACTGACGAAAACCTGGCTTTGTTTCAAGCTCCGTTCCACTT
Source organism: Fibrobacteria bacterium (assembly GCA_041746255.1). Lineage (GTDB taxonomy): Bacteria > Fibrobacterota > Fibrobacteria > UBA11236 > UBA11236 > JBGTHM01. Next base: position 114,884 of record JBGTHM010000125.1, read on the forward strand.
CCCGGAAAACCGGTTCCTGGCCCTGCACCGACCGGGTTGTTACGATAATGAGGTCTTTTTGTTGCAACATGTAATTCACTTCCAACCGGGCGGTATGGACTTTGATATGGCGATTGTCTCCGGTTTTACCATTGATATCCCGTAGAAACACCACCTCCGAGTGGATTTCCGCTTCGATTCCATCGATGGAGGGAAGCGAACGTAGACATTCCACCAGCCTCTCGGTAGTTATCGCGCTCTCCCCATCCGCTTTGGATTCGGCTTGGATAACGGTAAGGCTTTTAGACTGGTTATCCTTGGGAGCGCCAAACCCCAAAACCGGTATTAATAGGGATATTCCGGCTAGAAAATAAGTGTGAATCCGTATCGTTTTCATGTCAACCTCCCGACCGCTAGGGTCGAATTCCTGTAAATCAATCTACCTTTTTCACAAGCCTGCTTTTGGCCCGGAATTCGCAGAGGGTCAAACTGCAATAAGCATACCAGGCAAAATTGACCCCTATATGTCAAAAATGTACAATACTAGCCTTCAAGGAGAATCCCTATGTCCACGCAATTGCTAAAACTGTCCAGACACTTTACGCTGGCCTTGCTGGCCGGTTTGGTGCTGGCGGGCTGCGGAAAGAAAGTAACCCGTATCGGAGCCGATTCCACCGTCGATCTGTCGGGACGATGGAACGATACCGATTCGCGCCTGGTAGCCGAGGAAATGATTCAGGACGCCTTGGCCAAGCCTTGGTTGCAGCGTTACCAAATTCAGAACGCGACTCCGCGGGTGATTGTCGGCGAAGTCCGCAACAAAAGCCATGAACATATCAGCGTGGAGACTTTCGTCAAAGATATCGAGAGAACGCTGCTGAATTCGGGGCGGGTCGAATTCGTGGCGGCCAAGCCCGAGCGCGACCAAATCCGGGACGAAAAAGCGGATCAAGCCCAGCATTCCACCGCCCAGTCCCGTCAGATTATGGGAGAGGAAAGCGGTGCGGATTTGATGTTAATCGGCAGCATCAATACCATCGTAGACCAGGAAGGCCGGGAAGCCGTGCTCTACTATCAAGTCGATATGGAGCTCATCGAAATCGAGAGCAATAAGAAGATTTGGATAGGCAATAAGAAGATCAAGAAATTTGTGGAGCGCAGCCGGACGAAGTTCTGACGGCCGCAATCCCGGCGGCATAACCGGCATGTTAACCTCGAAACGTTCCCCGATTTCCGTGAAAAAAGCCCCCCTGACGGCCATGGTTTTCCCCATGGTCTTTTTTATAGTGGGGGCGCTCTTTTCCGGATGCGCCAATCGCAGCTTGACCCGTTACGATGCGCTCACTCCTGAGCTGCAAGCCTTCGACTATGACAAGCTCGCCCAAGCAGTCGCCACGCGGAAAAAACTTTATCCATCGCGCGACGGATTTCTTCATCAGCTCGACCTGGGCGTGGCATACCATTATGCGGGAAAATATGACACGTCGTCCATCCATTTGCTGAAGGCCGCCGAGATTTTGGATGGCCTGTACGCCCGCAGCATCACGGGTGAAGCGGTTTCTTTGCTGACCAACGATAACCTCCGGCCTTATCGCAGCCTGCCGTACGAAACCGTGCTGATGCATCAGTTTCTGGCTTGGAATTTTCTGGCCCAAGGCAAGGTGGACGCGAGTTTAGTGGAAACGCGCCGCGCCCAACTGTTGTTCAATGAATGGGAAAGAACGCGCGGTGAATCCGGAAAGTTCCAGGATAACGGGCTTTTCCACTATATGTCCTCCCTGGCTTATGCGGCAGCGGGAGAACGGGACAACGCCATGATTTCGTTGTTCAAGTCCGTAAAGGCCTTTCGTAGCGAAGGCCGCTTACCCGATTTGATCAAGGCTTCGGCAATAGCACAGCTCAGGGACGCCGGCCGCGAAAACGACCTGTTGTTGCTGGAGCTTACGGAGGAAACGTCCCTATCACATCCGCAACTCCCGCCGACCTACGACGGCTCCGAAATCGTTTTGGTGGGTTTCGCGGGCCAAGGGCCCGTCCTTCAGGAAACGGTTTTCTGGGGAACCTGGGTGAAAGACGGTGTCTTGGTCTACCATTACCGCAATCCCCAGGGCGATACCGTAACCCAGATATTACCGGCGCCGGGATTGCCTCCAGGGGAGGCGCACAAGGCGCAGCAAGGGAAGAAAACCCGCAGCGGCACTACCTTTCACATCAAGTTCGCCCTACCCTCCATGAAGAAAATCCCGTCGCGATCGGCTTACTTCACGGCTCGGGTCGAGGGAAGCGACGCTTCGATGCGCTCCGAAGAACTCGTGAACACCGAAAAACTGATGGAACAATACCTGGAGGATACCCGGATATCCACGCTTACGCGAACCGTTGTGAGAGTGGTATTGCGGACTCTGGCCCAGGAAAAAACTAAATCCGAGTTGGCGACGGCCAATCCCCTGTTAAACCTGTTACTGAATCTGGGGACCGACGCCTTGGCGGACCAGTTGGAACAAGCCGATACCCGCAACTGTTTTTTGCTGCCGCGTAGCGTTCAGATTATCCGGATTCCCATTACGCCCGGAACCCATCAAATACAGGCCCAGGTTCGCGGTCGCGCGGGCGAGGCCCTGGAGACGCGCACCTTCACGGTGGAAGTGGGCGCGAGAGAGAAGAAATTCCTTTTCTTCCCTTCCCTGCAATAAGCGCCTCCATCCGGGAGCCCTTCAATAACCCTGAGGCAGGCTTTTCCGATCGCCTCCCAATCGGGTAAAATTCTTGAAATGCTTCTGGGCTTCGTCCTTCTGGGCGGATTTGTCGGCCACAATGCCCGCATAATAAGAAGACATGGGGTCGTCCGGACATAACGATAGGGCGTAGCGCGAACTGGCCGAAGAAGCCTGGATATTGTTCATATCCAGCAATACTTTCGCCTGGGAAAGGTACAGCGCGCAGGAGCGGGGATTTCCCGTCAATCCTTCTTGAAGGAGCTCCTGGGCTCCTTTCGCTTGACCCTGTGCCAATAAAACCTCGGCCAATGCCACGATGCCTTCATCGTAATTGGAATCGTGCTCCAAGCTACGTTGCGACCATTGTTCGGCTTCGGAAATGTCGCCTAATTGCAGGCAGGTACGCGCCAGTAAAGCCATGACGGCGGGGTTGTCCGAAAATTCGAGCGAGCGCAGTAAAAAGTCGCGCGCCTCTTCGGTTTTGCGTTCGGCCAGTGCGGCTCGGGCTAATCCTTGAAAACCCTTGGCCATGCTGGTGCGGTTGAATGACTGGGTCAGGGCATGGAATTGATCACGGGCCTTATCCAGCCGTCCCAGCTCAAGATAACATTCTCCGGCCATGAAACTGGCGGGAGAGAAATCCGGCTTATGTTTGAGCGCAGCCTGGAATTCCGCGAGGGCCCTATCGAACTTCCTTTGTTCAAGGTAGGCTTGTCCGAGATTGTAGCGGAATATGGCATTGCTCTCATCCTCTTTAACCAGACCGGCGAAAATGGTTCCGGCCTTGTCCCGCTCCCGCAATGCCAATAGCGACTGTCCCAGCGCCAGCCGCACGGCCGTATCCTGCTTGAAGGAGGAAGACTCTATCAGCCTGCGGGCTTCTTCGGCACGCTTATTTTTGAGATGTAATTGGGCTAGACCGGCGACGGAAGCGGCGCTCGGGGACTTTTTCATCAGTTCGGAAAATTGCAGCATGGCCGTCTGCTCTTGCCCCAAACCGGTCAAGGCCTGGGCATAAACGAGGCGACTGGCAGGACTGAGTTCGGATACGCGCGGTCCCAGCATTTCCACGGCGATGGGGTAGTCCTCAAGGCGATAAAAAACGTCGGCCAAAGCCTCGGTATAGGCAAGATTGCCGGCGTCGTAACTCAAAGCGGTGCCGATTACCTCTCCCGCTTTTTCAAGGCGCCCCTTTTCCAAATGCACCAAACCCAGCCAATATCCGGCCTGGTGGTTTTGCGGTTGGCGGACAACCAATTCCTCCAATGCAGGCTGGGCATCCGATAGGGTGCCGCGGGCATGATGGATGCGGCTCAAGTTGTAAAGCAGCGCGGGATCCCTTTCGCCATGTCGCCAGGCATTGGTATAAGCCTTCAATGCCGGTTCGGATTTTCCCGATTCGAATAGCGCATGTCCCCATTGAACCTGATGATCCATAGTGGCTGGATCGATTCCCGCTAAGCGACCGTATAACGAGGCGGCGTCCCCATACTTCTTTTCCTGAAGTCTAATCCAGGCGAGGCCGCCCAAGGCATGGAGGTTGTTCGAATCCAACCGTACCACGTCGGAGAAGGCCTGGGGAAGTTGCTGAGCCAGCCCCAGGTTTTGACTCAGCTCCATTTTGGCTATGGCGACTTCCACATCGGACGGATCGACGGAGAAGGCCTTGACGAAGGCGTCGGCTGCCTGCGTCTCTTCGCCTTGGGAACGCAGGCTCATGCCCGTCAATTTCCAGGCCAGGGCTTGGATAGGCTTGGGCTGTTGAGGGATGGTCGCGGCTCCTTGCTTAAGCAGAAGCAGGGCGGAAGGGAAATTGCGATGCTGTGCCAAAGAGATGCCTAGGTAGAGTGAAGCCTTGGCGTGGTCGGGTTTTTTGTTGAGAAGAATGTCGTAATAATCGGCGGCTTGGGCCAATTCGCCTTTGGACAGATGCCCATCGGCCAATTGTTCCAGGTAGGCTACCAATTCGGAGAGATAATCTTTGCGATCAAATTTCAATTCATGGCTGCGAACGTAATATTCCAGCGCCTTATCGATACGCCCCAGGCTGCGTGCCAATTGGGCCGTGGCAAAATGCAGCTCGGCGTTGGTGGGCTCCAAATTGACGAGCCGATCCATGGCCTCAAATTGCTTGGCGGGATTTTTAAGACCTGCATGCGCGTCGGCCAGAAGTTTCCAACTCTCGGAAATTTGCGGCTCAGAACGGGTCCAGCTTTCCAGGAAAGCCAAGGCCTCGGAATGCCTTCCCAATGCCATCGCCAATTGCCCTCCCCGTCGCTGCGCGTTCACGTCGGCCGGATTGGAGGCCAGTATTTCGCCGTAGAGTTTCAATGCCGAGGGGTCCCGCCCCAGGGCGGATGCATAGGCGTATTTGACGGCCAGGTCCTGCGGGAATGCTTCGTGTCCTATTCGGAGAACTTCCGTCAGGTGGCGCGAGGAAGTCGCTTCCCCATATATCCAAGCCTTTTCAAAGGCGCTCTTAAAATCTACCGCAGGGCCGACATCCCTCCGGTAGAGCATGTTATCGTAGAATGCCTGATTCGCTTCATTCTTTTTCTCCTGGTAGGCATAGGTTTCCGCCAGGGGAGCCAGCATCCACCGCTCCTTTTCCCTCTCGTCGCGCATGAATTTCTCGAAATGACGCAGCCGGTCGAGGTCGTAGCGTTGGTAATACTCCGAGACGAGAAGAATACGGCCCACCCGGTATTGAGGATGCTTCTTGACCAGTATTTCAATGGGCTCGGGGTTGCCGGTGAACTTGAAGTCCAGCTCTGCCAGTTGGAATGTGTATTTCACGTCGGCTTTTTTCAAATCGACGAGATAGCGCAACGAACTTTCTAGGCTGGCTGTGTCTTTCGTATGTTCGGAAAGCGCATGGAAGGACACCAAGGCATCCATGTCACGGGGATTACGGGCCGCCCATTGCCCATAATGGGAAATGGCGTCGGGGAAACGTTTGGCGGTTTCCATGGCCTTGGCCAGGCGAAGTTGGAAATCCTTGTAAACCGGATCGTAGCCGACAATGCGTTCCAGCGCTCCAACGTATTTCCCGACATCCGCAATCTTGACGTAGAGTCCCGAGAGGGTATCGAGGAAGGGTGGGCTGACGATACCTGAGGCGTCTTCGTGACCCAACCGCAATTCGTACATGGCAACGGATTTGAGGAGTTGGTCCGTCCGCAAAAAGGCCTCTGCGGCCAAGGGGAAGTAAACCCCGGTCACGCGTTTGTCGGTGAGGACGTCATCCCAGGCGCGGGCGGATTGCGGATATTTTCCGTTAAGGTAATAGGAACCGGCCAACTTTCTTTTTTCGAGTTGATCGGGATTGTTCCCGGCCAGGAATTCGAAAAGCGCCAACGACTCCCGGATTTCCTTATCCGTTTTGAGGGTTTGCCCATAAGCGCGCGCGTAAAGCAGGTTTTTGGGTTCGAGTTCATAAGCATGCTTCAGGGCGCCGACTCCGGATTCGGTCATGCCTAATTTGGAGTAGCTGAAGCCCAGCTTGTACCAGGCTTCGGCTTTCTTGGGTAAACCCTTTACCGCTTCGCTTAACAGCGTGGCGGTAGTCCGGAACTTTTCATTCCCGAAATAAAAATTTCCCAGAAGCCATTGGTATTCCGCCCGGTTTTCGGCATCCAGGTTGATCAGTTTTTCCAAGGTTACGACATAAGTCACCCTCTCTTCTTTCTTTCCCTTGGTGATGGATAGCAGCATTTTGTAGCCGCGAGCATCGGTAGGGTTGGTATTGAGGCAGCTGCGGATGTTGCTCATGGCCATGGCTGTGTCGCCTGCCTTGAGGTCCAATTCCGCCAGGCGAAGCAAGCCGCCCGCATTTTCGCGATCTACGATGAGAAGGTGTTGCAGGGCGATGCGGATATCCGTTTCCTTGCGGCCGGTTCTTTCATAGGAAAGGATCTGGATTTTCCGGACTTCCATATCGTAGTCGGGATTGACTTCCAGGTAGCGTTCCGCCAGGTCGGCGGCCAGGACATAATCCTTGGCCGCGAATGCTCCGATGACGGCGCGTCGGTTTCCCAATATCCGGGAGGGAATCAAACGATTTGCGAGCGAATAATATTCACCGGATTTTGTCCATTGTTGTTTGAGGAAATACCCCTCACCCAAAAGGAGGAATAATTCGGCGTTGGCCTTGTCATTCGGATTCGGCTTGGCGGAAGCCATCCGTTCCAGCACCGGAAAATATTTCATTATCTGCCCTTCGCCGGTGATGACGCTGGGTATAAGGGCCTGGTAGGCTTTGACATCGGGAGCCTTATTCAAAGCCATGCTCAAATATGCGTAGGCTTTATCCTTGTCCTTCTTCTGGAGATAAATCTTCGCCAATTCAAACTGGACCTCGTGAGCGCTGGTATCCAATGCCTGGATTTCCTGGAGAACCTGGGACAGCTCATCCTCCTTGCGCAGCGATTTAAGCAGCGCCACCACCTTATCCCGCACGGCCTTGTCGTTGGGTTTCATGTACAAGGCCATTCGATAGTATTCCAGCGACTTTTCCGGTTTCCTTAATTCTTCGTAAACGCTTCCCAAACGCATGCTCAGTTCCAAATCGCCATGGCGCAGCGCATGCAAACCTTCGAGAGCGGGTGCCAGCTTGCTCTTTTCATTTGCTCGGGTGTGTAAGGCGATAAGCTGATTCCAGGGCTCGGGGTCGTTTTTGTCAAGCTGGGTCCAGCGATTTAACCATTGGGCCGCCACGTCCATTTTCTTCAAGGATAAGGCGATTTCCACGGCCTTTTTCACCGCTTCGACGTCTTTGGGCCGCTTGGCAATTATTCCCTGGTAGAGGGCGAGTGCTTCCGCTGTATTGCCCAAGGTTCCGGCATAGGATGATTTTATGGAGATATCCTCGCCAAAGGTCTCGCTGCCTGATTTCAGTATAGCGGGAAGATGTTGGGAGCGGGTTTTACGCGCATGGTCCAAAACCTTATTGAAAATGTCCCGGTCCTTATTACGGGCGGAGAGTAGCGAGTAATAAATCCGGCCCGCCTCGGCGTGTTTCTCCTGAAATGCATAGAGATCACCCAATGCTTCCAAAAGTTCGGGATTCCCTTTTGCCTGGGAGGTCAGGTCCGGCTCCAGCTTCGCCAATTTTTCGAAGTCGCTTCGATTATGGTATTCGCGGATAAGTATTAGTTTGGCCTTGGTATAACCGGGGTTGGCTTTAACCAGATCTTCCAACCGGCTTATTTCACCTCCGCGCTCGTAATGCAATTCCGCCTGCTGAAACCGGAATTTGGGATCCGCATCCTTATGGTTCACCAACAGGTTCAAGGCGTCGATGAGGCTGGCAGTGTCCTTGCGGGATGCGGCCAGCCGATGGAAGGCCTCCAGGGCGGGAAGGTCGTCAGGATTGTGAAAAGTCCACTGCGAGTAGAAGCGTAATGCTTCGGAAAAATTTCCGGATTTTTCCTGCGCGCGCGCCATTTGCAAGAGGTAGTCTTCATGCGTGAAGCTGACGTCCAACACTCGCGCCATCAGCTCCAAATGCTTCTTGGGATTGCTGGATTTGTATATCTCAGCTAACTGGGTCAAAACTTTCAGGTCCTTGGGATTTTTTTCCAGGCGCTTTTCCAAAAGCAGTCGTGCCTTTTCAGGTTGGCGCGCCTGCAAAAAACTTTCGGTAGCCAGGGGGTCTTCCAGGGCGATGGGGTTTCGGTTGTTTACGAACCAATCCCATTGTAAGGCCGCGCCTGCGTAGTCTCCGTTCAGAAAATAGGCATGCGCCAACTTACGTCTCTGTTCGGGCGTGGGATTGTTGGAGCCTACGACTTTGAACAAGGCGAGATTATCCTTGAGGTCGGTCGGAGCGTTGAGGATATCGGCCAATCGGCGGGCGTATTCGGCATTGCGTGGATCCAGATCCCAGGCTTTGCGGTAATGTTGCGCGGCGTTTTCCCGGCCGAGCTCCTGTGACGAGCGTCCCAATCGATACCACAGTTCGGCCTTGTCCGGAAAATGTTTGCTTAATCGGCTCAGGTTATCGGCGGCCAGGGAAAAATTTCCAGTTTCAAAAAGATAGAAGGCGCGTTGCAGGTCGTAGTCGTTCTGTTTTCCGGGTTCCAACCGGGCGAGGTTTTCCAAGGAAGTGATGTACAAGGCTTCACTGCCTGCTCGTTTTCGCGTCAAAGGTTCCAGAAAAGCATAAGCGCGCTTATCGTCCGGAAAGATACGCAGCCAATTCTGCGCATGCTTGACGGCATCAGCGGTGTCCTTGGCGGCCAAATCGAGCTCGGCGAGACGAAATAACCATTTATCATGGTAAGAGTCCAGGCTAATCACGCCTTGCACGGCCTTCCGTAGGCGCGCCGTGGAGGCGCCGGATTCGGAAAGGCTATGCGCGTGAGCAAGCCTTACTTCGAGGTCGTTGGGATCCATGTGTAGAAAATCTTCCGCCAGGTCGCCTGACAGGGAATAGTTTTTAGCGGCGTGCAAATCCAGGATGGCCCGGCGGTTTCCTTTCAACAGGTTTTTATCCAGCGAGTGGGCCATGGCGTAAGCTTCTGCGGCGCGGGGGGTATTCCGGTTCAGCGAATAACCCCTTCCTACCAGGAAATGCAGTCTTCCATCGCGGGGATTTTGCTTTGCCGCAGCTTGCAGAGCCTGGAAGTGCTGGAGGACTTGTGCATCCGTGTAGATGACTTGCGGCAATAAGGCATTGTATTCCGGACGATTCGGGCTTCCCGCTAAGGCCTTGCGAAGGTAAGCGTAGGCTGCGCCGGTATCTTGGCGAGCCAGGAAGAGCTGGGCGAGTTGAAATTGCAAGGCATGATCCTTAGGATTTTTCTTTTCGAGGGCGGCCAGGGCATCGGTCCACTTGCTGTCTTTCGATTGCGTCGCCAGGCCCATTACTTTTGCCTTGGCCTCGGAATGGTTGGGATTTATTTCCAAGGCTTGATGATAGGCGGCCAGGGCCCTTTCCGGTTGTCCAATCTTTTCCAGAATGGCCGCGGCTTCCAGGGGGATTTCTATCATCCGGGGCGCATTTCTCGCGGCTTCCCGATAATAGGGCAAGGCCTTATTCGGATCCGAATTCGCCCACAGGCGCGCCACTTGCAGGTTGAACTCGGCGTTGTCACGAAAGTGTGCGGAGATGCGGTCATAAATTTCCAGGGCCTTGGGCGCGCCTCCCTGGGCTTCATATGCCTTTGCTAATTCGTGGGCAATACCCCAATCGTTGGGGTTGATTTTGAGATACGCTTCCCGGGATTTGATACCCTGAGGATTTTTCAATCCGTAGATCCGTGACAACTCGGCCAGGATTTCCGATTCCTTGGCGCTGAGGCTCCCCGATTGTTTTTGGAGTTGGATTTCAAGTATGGCCGCCAATTTTTCCTTTTGCGGAGGGTTGCGATAATGCTCCGCTAAAAAGTCGAGGCCGGCTTCGCTGGTGGGATGCTTAAGCCTGAAGTCCTCATAAGCCTTGGCCGCTTCGGCTTTCTGTCCCGTTCTTTCCAGGGTTTGACAGTATCTTTCCCAATCTTCGGCATTGCTGGTAATCGCGGGCAATTGTTTGAAATATTTGAGCGCGGATCTATAGTCTCGGGATTCGAAATAACTGAGACCTAAAGCCCTCACGGCCGGCAAGCCGGGTTTTTTCAACAACTTGAGATGGCCCAAGGCCTTACCGTAATTCTGGCGTTCCTGATAGAGTATGCCAAGCGCCTCTTTGATGGATTCGTCGGCAGGCGCGGCCTTGAGCGCCCTTTCGAGTGAAGGAATGAGGGCGGGATTTTCCAGCACCGATTCACCCTTGATGACCTTGGCTACTACCTGCTTAAGTTCCGCAGCTTGTACCTGATCATTTCCATCGGCGCCGGAAGAGTAGTTGGGTAAAACCAGGAGCATACCCAGCAAGGAGCTTGTGAGGATTGAGTGTGCCTTTGTATGTAATGATTGCACGTGACCTCCGAAGGGGACGGGAATGGAGCGGATCCGGCTTGCCATGGGGGCTTGGTGGCCGGCAAGGCATGGTCGGATTCTAATTATCCCACCGAAAAAATTGAAGTCAAGGCGTATTGGGTTTTTTGGGAAAACTACTTCGGGGCCAATGTTAAAACCCGGCTTGAAAAGGGAATCTAGGTGAATTGTCGGCATGCCGGGGATTATAATGGCTGGGAGCCATGGAAACACTATTTGATCACGAACCGAACGATGAAGAGCTGCAATTCCTATTCTTGGCCGGTCAAAATCGGGAAAAATACCTCGAAACCATAAGAGACCAGGAAACGGAGTTCGGAAATATCTACGCACTTTACATGATTCGAGGCAACCGCGATAAAGCCATGGAATATTTAGGGAAAATCCGAAATCCTAAAGAGCACTTCAATTCCAAAAAGGGCGGCACTGCCCGTTGAAACCATGCTGACCCTCGCTGAAATTCCCGCCCACATGGCGGATTGGCACCGCCAAAGTCAATCACTGGCCCAAGGCCTGCTCGAATTGCAGCCCCCGGGGGAAACAATTCATTGCCTGGAAAGGGAAGCGGATTTAGAGTTGCATTTCCGGGACTGTTACATTCATATTCGCAAGGGCGTTTTCCGCCGGTTACTGGAGGGCAAAACCGTACGTTTTCACGAGCCGGGCGATTGGATTGCCATGTCCACGAGCTCCTGCCCGCAATCCAGCCTTGCCAGCGAATTCGGCTCAGAGGTATCGGTTTTTACCGGTAATGATTTCCGGGCGTTTTTAGCGAATACTCCGAAGGCGATGGAATTATGGCTGCAATATTCCGTTTTGGAACAACGCTTGTTGCTGGGGATTTCCAGCCTGTTTATGCCCGACGAAACGCGGCGCGACATCCAATTGCTCGACTTCAAGCCGGGCGATACCATCATCAAAGAGGGTGAGGCATCCAGGTTTATTTTCGAACTGGTCCAGGGTTCCGCCGCGGTTTTTTCGGGTGGCGTGCATCTGTCGACGATAATGGAAGGCGAAATTTTCGGAGAAATCAGCTATTTCGCCGGCACCGAACGTACCGCAACGGTTACGGCCCAAACCGATTGCCTGGTCCAGGCCATGGAAAGGGAGAACTTCGCCTCTGCCATCCGCCGTAGACCGGAAACGGTGCTTCGGCTGATTCGTATACTCTGTGACAGGCTTCTATCGGTTGACCGGCGCTTGATCGAAGGCGGGGTTTGAAACCGTTGATGGAATAGCGAAGGGCTATCAGAAAAAATAACTGACCTTTGTCATAAAATACCAGTCTTTAAGAGTGGTAAAGGCGGCCTCATAGCCGTCAGAGAAGAATGTTCCACCAGTTCGAAAATGATCGTTCGCGATTTGAGCGCTGATACGGACATGGTTTTTAATCGTTTTGGCGCCATGTAGCGACCACTTCCAGTCGTCAGCATGCATTTTTTCCAGGTTGTAGGGGTCTTTGTTGGGATACAGGTCTGAGCCATATTTGATACTTTCGACTCCGGTAACGGGGTCGGTAACCACTTCACGTTTACCCCACCCGGATGCATTGGAAACCGGAATGGGGGAGTAGTAATTCGCAAGTTTGAAGTGATCATTTTTATAGGGAGCACCGTACCATTCCACTTCCAGTGAGAGATGATCCAGTAAATCAAACATTGGTAGGTTAAAGCCAACCATAACCGGAATCCGCTGACTGATTTTATCATAGATCCCGGCATAATCCTGCACTCCGATGAGTGCGATTTCGGAGTAGAGCTTTAAATCTTTCTCCCCAAGGGCTCCTTGTCCAAAGAGCCCTTTTAAATCCCAACTGAAGAAGGCTCCCAATTTTATTCCCTGGAGACTGAAGTACGTCGTGTCTTTTCTGGCCACGAAACCGATGCTGTCATCAGGAGTTACTCTTTCGCTTTGGGGTATAATTACCTGGCTTGTGCCTACAGAGTCACCTTCGAAGAAATACCGGCGATCATAGGGGTGGGAAATTTCGGAAATGTTGAAGTCTTCCTGGAAGATATCCGGGTCTCTGGGGGTGGTCATGGCGCTATTGATTGGAAGTATCCGATAAAAATTGACCCCTGCTCCTATTTCAAAAAAATCATTGGGCTTAAATTTTCCGATGTACGCAAGAGAATAGTCGAAGAGAGGCTGTAGTTTCGTTTCGCTGAATAAAAGCATGTCATGGGAAAAATTTCCCAGACTACTGTGCAATTTCATTCCCAGTAAATTGGCGATTCCGATGGTTTCATCCGCTTCGAAGCCGGAAAAAAGAAATCCGGGATAAACCGTTCCCCTAAGGAGATACAACCCGAGGTTTTGGATATCGTCATGGTAATTGTACGGATAGTAACCGAAGGTCAGTTGAAATGGGGAATCTTCTTTTTCTCCATGGGAATAGGTAAATCGAGCCTCGGTAATATAGGGCGTTACCCCCACTCTTAGCCTTGCCGCTGAAGCCGGTCCACCCTGGGCCACATTAGACCCGGTCAGGCCTTTTTGGATTTGTTTGATCCCAATTCCTAAAGATCCTTCCCAGTTATCATTTATTTCAGCCAATGCGCTAATCTGACCGGTAACGCTTTGGAACCAATTGCCA
>JBGTHM010000126.1:0-86952 GCA_041746255.1 Fibrobacteria bacterium
CCGGTCACTTTGAACCGGATTTTCACCCTCGGGTCAATCGTCCGAACCGGTCATCTTGAACCGGATCGGCCGGTCACTTTGAATCGGATTAGCCGGTCACCATGAACCGGATTTTGCAAATTGAAACCCTGCTGTTCTTCACGAAAGTATTCCACTGTCGCTTCGTTTGACGATCATCGAAAAATACATCCGTCAGCGCGGTGGGCTATGGAATGGGCAATGTCTTTCAAACAATCGCCTCCATTTCCAGGTAGGGCCGTATCACTCTTTCAACCCGGCAAATCCTGGCCATTTTTAGGATTTCCTGGCGGGGTGGTCTTCCGCGATCGGAGGGCTTCCCGTAGGGCCTCCATGGCTATATCCAAGCCTACCTTATTGCGCATTTTGAAAAGATCCGCCACTGTTTGGGCTACTCCGTAAACTCGCAAAGGAATATCATCCACGGAATGCACCTCGATGCCTGTCGCGAACGCATCGCCGGAAAATCGGACAACATGAACCGAGGGATGTTCCATCTTCGGAGCGAGGGCCGTTCCCGGCAACGCTATCGAGAGTTTGTTGCGGTCGCGTTATTCTTCAAAATGAATAAAGATATGTTTTGAATTATCCCTTTTGAACATGGCAAAAAGTAGGGATTTTGTCCAAATTATTGATCTCAACCCAATTTCCTAATCAGCCACAGCGACTAGGCTTATATCTTACTTCATTAAACATGCGGTGCAAATTTTTTCGGAAATAATCGGAAAGTCTGGTGGCATTCCGAGGAACAGAACGAATAGATTTCCCCGCTGTAGATGTCTTCATATTGCACTTGCCACGTTTCCAGCTTCATACCACAAACCGGATCCGTGAGGTTTTTTTTCAAATCTTCCGGATTCGACCGGGTGGAAATTCCCTTGAACATTCTTGTCCTTTCGTTTGAGGTTTCGATACCATCCCTCCGCCTCTAAGACGAATGCCGGGAAAAATCCTTACACTTCCAGGGGGTCGACAGGAGCCGGATGAGAGGATTCCAATGGCCACCCGAATATGTTCAGGAACGCGGGCCATTGCTATCTTTTGCCCATGCACACCGGTGATCATCGAGAAACCAAAGCCCCGCAAGCAAAGGATGCCGGGAACGATGTTGTGGTCAATCTGCTCCTGGCGAACCAGACAGCCTTCAAGGGATTCCTTCGTCGCCATTTACCTTCGAACGAGGCTGCCGAAGACCTGCTGCAACAAAGCATTCTCAAGGCCGTCCGGAATTCAGGCGAAGTGGCCGACGTGGAAAAATCCACCGCATGGTTCTATCGCATCCTTCGCAATTCGCTCATCGACTTTTACCGCTCCCGAGCGGCTGAAGGGCGCAAGAACGATGCCTTTCTTCAAAACCTGGAGGTCATCGGTGAAGAAAGCCATTCCGCACCCGATTCCGAATTGATGGGGGAAGTGTGCGCCTGCATGGGCCGACTCCTCCCCTCCCTCAAATCCGAGTATGCCGACCTCATCAACCGCATTGACCTTAATGGAGAAGAGCAGGTCGCAGTGGCCGAATCCATCGGCATCACCCCGAACAACCTCATGGTCCGCCTGCACCGGGCTCGTCAAGCGCTGCGGAAGAGCTTGGAAAAATCCTGCGGCGCCTGCACCAAGCATGGTTGTCTGGATTGCAATTGCGGACCTGGCCATACCGTAGGCCATTAAATACGGATTCCCTTTAGTCGCAGGCTGTTCGATACCACGCTTACCGAACTCAGTGCCATGGCCGCACTTGCGATGACCGGGCTCAAAAGCAGCCCGAATGCGGGATAAAGCAGGCCTGCCGCTATCGGAATTCCCACCGCATTATAAACGAATGCCCAGAATAAATTCTGGCGAATGATATGCAGGGTTTTTCGCGACAAATTGAGAAGCGAAACCACGCCGGAAAGGTCACCACGCATCAAGGTGGCATCCCCGGCCTCCATGGCTATATCGGCGCCGGTTCCCATCGCGACTCCCACGTCCGCCTTCGCCAATGCGGGGGCGTCATTGATTCCGTCTCCAACCATGGCGACTTTGGATCCTTGCAACTGGAGCCGCTCAATTTCCCTCACCTTCCCTTCCGGCGTGACTTCGGATACCACTTCTTCAATGCCCACCTTGCGCGCGACCGCTTCCGCAGTGCGCTTTTGATCGCCGGAAAGCAGAATCACGCGGATACCCATACCTTGCAAATCGGCTATAGCGGGTGCGGAAGTGAGTCTTACGGGGTCGGCTATGGCGAGAAGGCCCGCCAATTCCCCATCAACAGCCACATATACCGGGGTCATTCCCTGCTCGGAAAACTGAGCGACTTTTTTCTGCAATGGGGTAACATCAATGGAAAATTCTTGCATCATTAAAGCGTTGCCCAATGCCACCGCCCTTGCTCCGACAACAGCCATGGCTCCCATTCCCGGGAGCGCTTGAAAAGATTCAGCGGGTTCAGGGGTTACGCCGGCGAGCTTGGCCCTGGCCATGACGGCGGAACCCAAGGGGTGCTCAGAGAAAAATTCCACCGAAGCGGCCAGCTTCAACAATTCCTCGCTGTGCCAATTTCCATAGCCAACCATTTCCACAACGGAGGGGCGTCCTTCGGTAACCGTGCCGGTTTTATCCAAGACCACCGTATCGACGGCAGAGGCGCGCTGCAGCGCATCTCCGCCTTTGATTAAGATGCCTGCGGAGGCGCCACGACCCGTGGAAACCAGCACAGCCGTCGGAACGGCCAGTCCCATGGCGCAGGGACAGGCGATGATCAGCACGGAAACGGCGGCGGCCAATGCCCGCACTACCGCGCCTTCTCCGCCCAATACAAACCATAGGATAAACGTGGCCGCGGAAACGACGACGACAACCGGGACGAAAATTCCGCTGATCTTATCCGCCAGATGCTGAATAGGAGCGCGGGATCCTTGCGCCTCGCGCATCAAACCCACGATACGGGAAAGCACGCTTTTTTCTCCCAGGTCGGTAGCGCGGTATTTGATCGAACCGTTACGGTTGATTCCGCCACCAAAAACTTTGTCGCCAGGTCCCTTGCCTACGGGCATGGATTCGCCGGTGAGCATGGACTCGTCAATTTCGCTACGGCCCTCCAGGATGACTCCGTCCACGGGAAGGCGTTCACCGGGCCGGACCCGCACCTCGTCAGCTTCCATCACCTCCTCGAGAGCGAGTTCCATCTCAATTCCGTTGCGGACCACACGCGCCGTGCGCGGTTGCAGGCCGGCCAATGCCCGCAAAGCCACCGCGGTTCTCCTGCGGGCCCGGGATTCCAGGGTGTTGCCGAGAAGAATCAAAGCGATGATGAATACAACCGCTTCGTAATACACATCCGGCGATACGCCCTGGGACAGGAAAAATCCCGGAAAAAAAGTCGCAACCAACGAGTAAAGAAAGGCGGCACCGGTTCCAAGAGCGACCAGTGTATTCATATCCGCCCCACCGTTGCGCGCCGCCTTGGCCGCCCGGACATAGAATATCCGCCCGGGACCCGCCATTACCCACAGCGTCAGACCAAGGAGTGTGAAAGACAACCAGGCCGGGTCCAAGGCATACAGCCAGGGGAACAGTGTCTGCAAAGAGGGAGTAAGCGATTCCATTGTCCAGCGCATGAACGGGTCCACCGAGAGGCCATGTCCTGCATGAACCACCATCAACGGCATGGATAGTAACATGGCCATTACAGCGGCGCCCAATGAGAGTAGCGCGCGACTCCTCATCTTCGTGTATTCTCGGGATTGTTCGGCCTCGTGGGCTGATTCTTCCTCCAGCGCCCCGGATTTTTCGGAAGGGAGGGATGCTCCGTAACCCAACTTTTCCACTGCGGCAATCAAACCCTGGGGATTAACGAAGCCCGGTTCGACGCGGATGGAAGCCTGTCCGGTAACCAGATTGACGGAGGCATCCAGAACTCCGGGTTGTTTTCCCAAAGTCTTTTGAATTCGGATCTGGCAAGCCGCGCAGGTCATTCCCGTAACATTCAGGTTAATTCGATCATTTGTCGATTGCATTTCTGCCTGGTCCGAAGGGAGCGGACGCTGGGGCGACGCGGGAGGTGAGGGTAAATTTGAAGCTGTTTGTGACGTCATTGATTATTCCTCATATAAAATAGGTGGAGGTTAAAGGTGGCAGCTTCCGCAGCAGGAACCGCCCCGTGCGGTAACATCGGTGCGGCTGTTTTCTTCAGCATGGGAAAGAGGGGTTGCCGGATAACCCGCCTCGGTCAATGACGATTCAATGGTGGACGCGAACAATTTCCCTTCATCAAATTCCACCTCGACATTTTGGCTCGGTATATCCACAGTCACCTGCTTGACACCCGGAAGGCCTTCAAGAGACTTACGAATAACCTTCTCACAGTGTCCACACGAAATATCGGGGGCATGAAAAATTTTAGTTTGCATTTTGGGCTCCTTTAAATGTCCCGCTGCCATGTGGAGCGGGTCGTTCATCCAAGCAGACGGGGCAAGCGAAAATTCCTTACACTGAATCGGAAAGGATGAATTCCCGCGCTTGATTTGAGGCCTGTAAGTTTACGTGGGCTGCTCCGTCTGCAATTCCAGTGTTGGGACGGAACGCCGTCCGAACCGGGCAATTAAGCCCAACGTCAAAAGGAGTCGATTATGCATGTATTATCCGTGTTGATAATAGGAACGGGCCTGACAATTTCCGCCTGTCAATCAGAAACCAAGTCGCACTCCCAGGCTCAGGCCCGGAAAGTCGAAAACGCTGCCCATCAAAGTACCCCCATGCGACCCTCGTCAACCGCGTCGGTAACTTTCCAGGCGGCCTTGAGTCAGGTGCTGGAGAAGTACATCCAGATGCAAAGAGCATTATCGGAGGACGAATTGGGGAAGGGAAAAGAAGCGTTTTCGGGACTGCATGCGATAATGCACATGATGCCGGTACAGGAATTGGATTCTGCCACCTTATCGCATTGGCATAGCCACGAAGTGCGGATAATGGCGGTTCTCCACGACATGGCTTCTTCGGAAACCATGGAGGAATTCCGACTCCAATTCGCCGTATTCACCCCGGTGCTTTCCGAGGCGATCGAGACGTTCGGCATTCAGGGTAACATACCCTATTTGTTCCATTGCCCTATGGCGAATGCAAACAAAGGTGCATATTGGATCCAAACGGACAGGCAGCCGGCAAATCCCTATATGGGGAAGGCTATGCCGGAATGCGGGCAGCTGGTCGGATCGGACTCGTAAAGGTATCAGGCACCCAACAGGCAGGTTGTTATGAACACGGCAATGACTGCATACCATGATAATTTCGATTTTCGGATCATCGTGCTCCAAATTCAGCCATAGGTCGCTGTCTGGCGGCCGCAACCCCGGAAAAATACAATGATACCGATGGAGATCGGCATGATGCAGGGGTGTCCCATGATGGGAAAGGTAGGGCATGGATTTTTGGCATGACGGGTGGCAAATGACGAGAGCGGTATGCCCATGGCAAAATTGATTCGGAAGAGTACCGGCAGAGGTTGAAGGATTTGAAAGGATAACATGGAATCTGATTCGAAAAAAACCAAACCGCAACATGCGCATCATGCGAACCACCAAACGATGCACGCATCTGTGGACGGCAGCTCGAAACCACCTAACGCACCGCATCAACATGGTGGTAATTCCGAAGGGGATTCTCACAACCGCCATGCTTCGCAACACGATCATTCCCACATGGTCGAGGAATTCCGCAATCGCTTCTGGGTCTCGCTGCTTCTGACCCTACCCATTCTGATTCTCTCTCCCATGATCCAGGAATTCCTCGGCATTCGGGAAGACCTGCGGTTCCCGGGTGATATCTGGATCCTGTTCGCTTCCTCCACAATTGTCTTTTTCTACGGGGGCTGGCCATTTCTGCGAGGTTTTTTCGCAGAAATGCAAAAGCGTCAGCCCGGAATGATGACTCTCATCGCTGTCGCGATTGGCACTGCCTACTTGTACAGCGCGGCTGTTGTCCTGGGACTTCCCGGGATGCTGCTGTTCTGGGAATTGGCAACCCTCATCGATATCATGCTTCTGGGGCACTGGGTGGAAATGAAGTCGGTGATGGGGGCTTCGCGGGCCTTGGAGAAATTGGCGAAACTGTTGCCGTCTGAAGCCCATAAAATTCTACCAAATGGTGATGTCGAGGATGTTCCTTCGGCGGAGATAAAATCCGGGGACAGGCTGCTCATCAAACCCGGGGAAAAAATACCAGCCGACGGCGAAGTGGAAGAGGGCTCCTCCTCCGTGAATGAATCCATGCTCACGGGGGAGTCTTTGCCGGTGGAAAAATCGGCGGGCGACCCCGTGATCGGCGGCTCGGTAAACGGAGAAGGCTCTCTCACCGTACGAGTCCTGAAAACCGGCGAGGAATCCTATCTGAGCCAGGTGGTCGAATTGGTACGTCAGGCGCAGGAAAGCAAATCCCGCACGCAGGATCTGGCCAACACCGCGGCGCAATGGCTGACCGGTATCGCCCTTATCGGGGGAGCGGGGACCCTGCTTGTCTGGTCGCTGTTTACGGAGGCGGATTTCGCCTTCGCCATGGAACGTGCAGTCACGGTAATGGTCATCGCCTGCCCCCACGCCTTGGGACTCGCTGTACCCCTGGTGGTGGCAATATCAACAGCCCTGGCCGCCCAGAATGGATTGCTCATCCGAGACAGGGGCGCGTTTGAGCGCTCACGGGGCATCGATGCAATCCTGTTCGACAAGACGGGTACTTTGACCCAAGGTAAATTCGGGGTAACGGATGTCCTGCAATTCGATGGGAATGTGCCGGAGGAGGAATTGCTGGCATTGGCGGCATCCGTGGAAGCCAATTCGGAACACCCTATTGCCCGTGGGATAACGGAGTCATCGGAGAGGAAGTATCCCGTGGAGGGATTCAATTCCATTCCGGGAAAGGGTGCTTACGGAACCGTAAAAGGACGAAATGTCCGAGTAGTGAGTCCCGGTTATCTCCGGGAGCAGAACCTCGAAATTCCCGGCAGGGAAAGGATGGATACGCTTTCCGCGCAAGGAAAAACCGTGGTATTTGTGCTTTTGGACAATTCTTTGGCCGGAGCCATAGCCCTTGCGGATCTGATAAGGCCGGAGTCGAAGGAGGCGGTTCAGAGACTGAGACGAGCCGGCATCCGATGCATGATGCTCACCGGCGATAACAATCAGGTTGCGCAATGGGTGGCAAGGGAAATCGGACTGGACGAAGTCTTCGCCGAAGTGTTGCCGCATCAAAAAGCGGAAAAGGTCAAGGAGGTCCAAGCCCGCGGCCTAGTAGTCGCCATGACGGGGGACGGGGTGAATGACGCCCCTGCGCTGGCGCAAGCGGACGTAGGCATAGCCGTGGGCGCCGGATCCGACGTGGCGGTTGAAACCGCCGATATCATTCTCGTTCGCAGCAACCCCCTGGATGTGGCGGCCATTCTGCTACTGGCCAAGGCCACTTACCGCAAGATGATCCAGAATCTGATCTGGGCTACCGGGTACAACGTCTTCGCCATACCCGCGGCGGCGGGGGTATTCTATGGAATGGGCATCGTTCTCAGCCCCGCGGTGGGAGCGATATTCATGTCTGCCAGCACGGTAATCGTGGCCGTTAATGCCCGCTTGCTGAGGTTGGGCCGATAATTGTTCGTAATCCATTTTCGGGCTTTCCCGGAAAACCATCCGTATTAGAGGAGAAAAATCCATACAACCATCCGAAGCAAAACGGTCGTCCGCGCTATATTGGCTCGGAGTATGCGCGGCGTTGGCGGTAATCGCCTTTTTTTTGTGGACGGAGCATAGGGCCCATACTTTGGGTGCCTTGCCCTGGCTGATATTACTGGCCTGCCCTTTCATACATCTCTTCATGCACAGGAGGCATAGCCATGGCGAAGGCGGCGACAACCGCAACACTCATCATCACCATCGGCAGGGAGATGAATCATGAGCCACGCGCAAAGCGGCGCCTATGGCCTGTGGACCTTGGTGCTCATCAACTCGGCGATTTTCATCCTGTTCGCCTTCAGCTTCTTCAAGCCGCGCACCGGGCGAGACTGGCGGACCTTCGGCTCGTTCTCGGCCTTTATTGTCGCCCTTTTCGTGGAAATGTACGGATTCCCCTTGACCATTTATCTGCTTTCGGGATGGCTCACAAGCAGGCTTCCTGGGCTGGACATCTTTTCTCATGATGCCGGGCATCTGTGGTACGATTTGCTGGGATTCGAAGGGAATCCCCATTTCAATCCCATCCATATTCTGAGCAACGTATTCATCTTCGGAGGCTTTTTTCTGCTCGCTTCGGCATGGAGGGTGCTGTATGCCGCCCAAAAGTCGGGCGGCCTGGCCCGCACGGGGCCGTATCTCCACGTGCGGCATCCGCAGTACATCGGCTTCATCGTCATCATGTTCGGGTTCCTGCTGCAATGGCCCACCATCCCCACCTTGGCGATGTTCCCTGTGCTGGTCGTTGTATATGTCCACTTGGCGCGCCGAGAGGAAAAGGAAGTGGAAAGCGAGCTCGGGGATGTCTGGCGGGAATACGCCGCAGATACGCCGGGATGGATCCCGCGCCCCTTGAAAGGCGGACCCTCGGGCACGAAGGACGGCGGATCGCCTTTGAATCAATCACATCAATCAGGAGCAACACCTTGAGATTACCGTTTTTACTTTTGACGTGCACAACCGCATTCGTCCTTTCTGTCGCCGGCGGGCAACACGGGGGTGGAGCCGCTTCCGGGAAATCCTCCGGGAGGTCAGGCATGCCCATGATGGAAATGGCGGAACGTTCCCGTGGCGCCTGCATGTCCGTCCCGGACACGCTCGACAACCTGCTCAATACGGTCCGGGAAGCCATGAAGTCAGATGACAAAGCCAAAATGAAAGCCGCTTTGAAAATGAGTGAAGCACATGTTGCCGCCATGCAAGCCCATATGGGTCGATGCAAGGACATGATGGGAAAAATGATGCAGGACGGCATGATGGGCAATGATTCGGCCAAGGCCGTCCCCAAAGCAGACTCCGGGATGCAGTCCGGCGATTCCGATGCCGAGCATGAAAAACATCATCCCGAATAAGGAACCGGGGCATAAACTAAAGGACACAGTCCCGCCGCCTTCATGGCCGTTATTACAGCAGATTGCGCTTGTGGTCCCGTTGTCCAGAAGTTATTTCCGTTCGCATTAATTCGGACGGAGGAGGAAATATGGAAAGGATTAAAGTAGCCGTAAACGGATATGGCGTGATTGGCAAAAGGGTTGCCGACGCCGTGTGTCAGCAGGAAGACATGGAACTTATAGGCGTTTGCGACGTGGCCTCCGATTGGAGGATTCAAATCGCCGTTAAAAAGGGCATGGCCCTTTTCGCGGGGCATGAGGAAGCGGCGGGGAATATGCGCCGGGCCGGTCTTGAATCCGGGGGACTCTTGGAGGACCTGGTGCGGCAATGCGATGTGGTGGTGGATTGCGCTCCCAAGAAGCTGGGAGCGCGAAATTCGGAAACGTATCGCAACCTGGGCGTCAAGTTCATTCTCCAGGGTGGGGAAAAGCATGAAACGACGGGGCATTCCTTCGTCGCCGAGGTCAATTACGCTTCCGCCGTGGGCATTCAGGCCACCCGGGTGGTTTCCTGCAATACCACCTCCATCGTACGCACCCTGAGCGCTTTGAAGCGGGCCAGTTTGCTGCTGTCTGCCCGGGGAACACTGCTGAGGCGGGCCACCGATCCTTGGGAAAGCCATATGCACGGCATCATGAACACCTTGGTTCCCGAGCCGGAAATTCCCAGCCATCAGGGACCGGACGCCCAATCCGTGGATCCGTCCCTGGACGTGGTCACCATGGCCGTCAAGGTGCCGGAGAACCAGAGCCACCTTCATTATTGGAATGTCCGCCTTACACGCGCATCTTCCAAGGAAGAGGTGCTGGAGGCTTTCCGCTCCTCCTCCCGGATCGCTTTTATACGGCATGGCGACGGTATCGAGGCGATCAACTCGGTGCGGGAGCTGATGTCGGATATGGGAAGGCCCAGGGGAGACATGTATGAAGTGGCCGTGTGGGAGGATATCCTGAAAGTGGAGGACGATGAGCTGTTTTTCACTTATGTCGTGGACAACCAGTCCATAGTCATTCCCGAAACCATGGACGCCATCCGGGCTCTTTCCGGAAAGGAGCAGGATGCGAACAAGTCCATTGAAAAAACAGACGGGGCCTTGGGCATTAAAGGCCGTTTTCCATGATGTTCCTGAATGATGCAAAGCGACGGATGCGCATGACTGCGAAACATTTTTTCATCGGTTGGTAAAATGAAAAAGGAGAAACTTCTATGCCGTATTGGCACCACGATTGGCACATGACAGGTTGGCATTTCATGTGGATGGCGCTTTGGTGGACCTTGATTCTCGCCGGCATCGCCTGGATCATCTGGTCGGTGAACAATCGCACCCGTCCGGTCGGAGGACCCGATCAGGAAACTCCGGAGATGCTCCTGAAAAAGCGTTACGCCAGGGGCGAGATTGATACGGATGAGTACCGGCGGAAATTGAATGAACTGCGGGAATAGCATGAAGCCAGCCTTGTATCGCAGTTTCGCTCCATGCGGAACCCTCAGGTTCTCCTTCGAAAACGGCATACTCCCGCTAGTGCTCGCCTATAAACCGGATGCTTGCGCCCTCGATACTTCCCCGCAGCCGGATGGTGTCGTCATGCTGGGAAATGTTTCCATGCACGGAGTCTTTGTGAACAACGAACCGGCCCCGCTGGTTCGGAAAGGGAAAATGCATCTTTAAGCTGAGGTTCCAGCAATTCCAGGTGTTGCCGGTGCGCGCGGTGCATGTGCATATGAAACCCCTCGAAAAGGGGAAGCAGGTTTTCGCGCTGTTGTTCAAAACCGGAGACATCCGTGACGGAGGCTTTGCCGGACCCATGATCAAAGGAACCCGAAGTGAATCTCGAAATTAACGTCACGCCGTTCATCCGTTTCACACCCGGCGTGAGCTACCGCTGGATGAGGGGAGACGTCCCTCAGGATCCGGCCCGGAAAAGCAATCCGTTGGGAAGCCGGCCCACCGCCATGTTTTTGGTCACCTCGCGGGATGCCAGCGCGATGATGCTTAAGGTTCCGGAAGCCTGATTCGAAACATAGCCCGTGCTGCCGTCTTCGGAAAAGGCAATGGCATGTGCGCCGGGTCCGGTTACCAATTCGCCCAGACGCGTATCGCCGTCCTGGGAATAAAATACCACCTTGCCATTTTCGGAATCGGTGACCCAAAGTTCGCCGTTAGGGGCCAGGGCCGCCATGCCCGGCATGAATCCCAAATCGACTGTACTGATTATTTCCAGGCTCCCCGCGTCGATGATGGTCAGGCTTTTTCCGGCTTCATTATCTACATACATAAGTCCGTTGGACCCCGGCCACGCGGCCACGGGACCTTTGCCGACAGGGATGGTCTTTACCTTAGCCTTGGAAGAGGCGTCGATGATGGTGACATCATTCGATTCCCCGTTGGCCAC
The DNA here is from genome assembly GCA_041746255.1 of Fibrobacteria bacterium. Lineage (GTDB taxonomy): Bacteria > Fibrobacterota > Fibrobacteria > UBA11236 > UBA11236 > JBGTHM01. Next base: position 11,501 of record JBGTHM010000126.1, read on the forward strand.
AAACGCATATTTGCCGTCCCAGGAAAAAGTGATCTCCGCGGGCATATTTCCCACCGGTATGGAATGCTTGACGACCAAGGTGGCGGCGTCCAATACCAATGCCTTCCCATCCCCGGTCATTTCGGCCGTCCAGATTTCCTTTCCGTCCGGCGAAAAAACGGCGTTATGATTGGGCTTTTCCAAATGCCTTGCCGCGATTGTCCGACCGGTTAAAGGATTCAGGACGAAAATGGCGGCGCGCGTTCCGCCGTGGCCGTGACTCCCATGACCTCCGCCATGCCCTTCGCTGAGATCAATGCCGGGCGCGGCCAGAGCAAGGGACATCCCATCCGGGCTCAGGTAGATATGATGGGGATAAGCCGCTTCTTTCAACTCGATGGTTCCCACCAGTTCCGCCGTGGAAGCGTCAAGCACGGAAAGGGAAGCGCTTCCGCCGTTCACCACGAACAAGGCATCCCCGGTTAAGGACGGTATGGGCACGGTGGACGGATCCTTCATGGTCTCATGATTCATCATCGTGCATCCGGCCAGAATGGGAATCAAAGTGAATAGACCTGAAATATTGCCGTTGCGGAACGCCATTTCTTCTCCTTATAGCGGTGTATCTTTTTGATGCGTTTTTCTTTCATGCGGGTGCCGGTTTGGCCCGAGGCAATCGCGGTAGGAAGTTATTCTCCTCCCACTCTATGAATATGCGTCAGCGTCGCCCCTTCATGCCCCGCAGCCAGGACGGCAAAAGCGGCCCCCAAAGCCAAGACGAAGGCGATAACCGCCAAAGGCATGCGGAAGCGAACAGCTCCCCTCCAGGCCTGTAAAGCCGAAAACAAGGCCGCGGGTCCCGACAAACCCAATACCCACCAGGCCCAGGTCTCATGCGTATGCAGGACGTCCTGGGCCAGGAGCGTCATGGCTTCGGGATGTGGATGGAAAACCCAGGAAGCCAGCGCCCCGGCCAACCATCCCGTGCCCATACAAGCCGCTGCGGTCCACTCCAGCGCCTTTTGGCGCAAGGCCCATCCCAACATCAGCAACAGTGTGCCTAGCGGAAGCAAAACCACCGGGAAATGGACGATCAGAGGATGAATGGTGGGAAATTCGTCCCATAAGGCGAGCAAGGATCCGTTCCCCGCGGGCATCGGCTAGTGATGCCCCTCATGCGCCGCGTCCGATTTCCCATCCGCTCCTTCGTCCTTGGCGTGAAGGGTCTTTTTCAAACCGCCGCAGGCGAACATGCTTGCGCCGAAATAGGGGTTTTCCACACCATCGGTGGATTGCAGCCAGTCCGCGCCCTTGTTGCCGTCGACCATGGGGCAATGGTATATCAATACCGGCGCGTCGCCCGCATTTTCGGCTTCGGACATGAGCATCACCATCCTGCCGCTGAAACCCTGGAAGGCCTTGCGGTATGCCTTAATGTCCTTGGCCCGATTCAGAATTTTGAAATCCTCCAATATATCTTTGCTTTTGACGCTATGGCTCAATTCGGCCGGGAATTTATGCGGCTCTTTCAAAAACACCCTTCCAGTCTGCTGCGCCGTTTTCAAATCGTCCTTGGACAAGGCATTTTGAATCTCGAGATAGGTCGAATATAGGGCGTTCAATTCCTTCCGGCCTATTTCGCCATGCGCATGATCTCCATGGGCGAATAGGAGGATGGGTGCGGCGAGCAGCAATGAGCCTGCACTTAGGAATGTTTTCCAAAAAAAAGAAGATCTCATAGGTTGGGCCTCCGGTTATTAGTTTTGCGTCATCGCGAAATTACAAAATTGGCTGAAAACAAGTAAGTTACACAATGACTGTTTGCGGTTTTTCGGTCGATTTGTCCCATTCCTTACACTGCAACGTTATCTGACGTTCAACCTCGAAGTGCTACCTTCAGGGAGTTTAGACAGAAGGCAATGGATTTTGAGTTTCTAATTTATGGGGTGAAGATAACGAACGAAGAATAAAGAGGAAACCAAAATGGATCGAAAAGAACACTGGGAAAAAGTCTACAACACGAAATCTCATAAAGAAGTAAGCTGGTTCACCGAACACGCTACTGTGGCACTGGAACTTATTAGTCAAACTAAGATTGGCAAAGAAAATTCGATCATCGACATCGGAGGCGGAGCTTCCACTTTGGTTGACGACTTGATGAAGCAAGGGTTTGAAGACATCACGGTTATCGATATTTCATCCAAAGCGTTAGAAATCGCAAAGTCACGTCTTGGGCATGAAGCCAGCAAAGTAATTTGGATTGAAGCCGATATTTTGGAATCTAATTTCAATAATCGGAATTATGATCTATGGCATGACCGGGCTGTTTTCCATTTTTTAACTTCGGATCTGGAAAGAATTCAATACAAAGGCAAATTGGCAAAGCACTTGGCGAATGGTGGCCACGCCATACTAAGCATTTTCGCCGACGATGGCCCAGAAAAATGCAGTGGATTGACAATTCGAAGGCATGGAAATTCCGAACTTGAACAGTTTATGGGCCCGGAGTTTGAATTGGTTTTCCACTCACGGACCATACACCAGACACCATCCAAAACAGATCAGAAATTCATCAACATGATTTTCCAAAGGAAGTGAAGACTCATGCTTGTCCCGATGCCTCGGCGCCTTCCCGGCCAGCGCGGAACCAAGACTGGTGGGGCTTCGGCCGCAAGCCTCCTGGCGGGCGTTCGGCCGGTCTGCCATGGGGCTACCTGGACTACACGTCGCGTTCTGGCCCGTATGACGTCGAGGTGGCTAATCCCTAAATTGAAGGAATATAAGCCCGATATTGACTTATTTTTTTACATTGCTTAAAATTGTGGCTTCTAAAGTTGAGGCTTCATATCAGGCAAAGATCTTGAAAAACAAATCCCGAATTTTTAAAAGTGTCTCCTGCTTAATGCTGGCGGCTCTTTGCTTCTCCTTTTTTGCAGAGAGCTTGGGTCCGATACTCATCACGACCTTTACCGATCATTCCCATGAAGCCAGTGTCTCGCATCAGGATGGAAAAACTCGTTTAATACTTGTCCACGATCACGATAGGACAGCATTCAGCGATGGCTCGTCGGAAACCGAACATCCCGACCATGAGCACCGGTTCATGGAACAGGATATACCCTTCCTGTTGGCGGCAAAGTCAGGAGTATTCTCTTTTCCACCTGCAATTCCGACCCGATCCTCGTTGTCTTGCCTCTTCCTCAGCTCCGCCACCAAGCCGTTCTTCCCTTCTTACGACCCCGGACCGCAGCCGTTACTGATACGGGTGCGTTCAGTCGTCATCCTCGTTTAAATCTCCCAAATATTAGCGCTGTGGCTGAGTCATAACGGCCCGGCCTAATCCTCTCACTCCGTTCCGGAAATTCTTTCCGGACCCACGTCTTTGCTGGAGGTTTCGCATGCTGAAAAAATTTCTCGTTCTTCTCGGTTCGTGCATGAGCGCGGTCCTGGCGCAGGCCGACACCCACCCGTCACCGGAAAGTCCGTCGGGCGGTTCCGATTCCCTCACTTTTGAACAGGCACTGGAAAGGGTTTTCAAAATCCATCCCGCCCTGGAAGCGGGCCGAAGTGCGATTTCGGCGCGCGCGGCGGCCAGGGATGAGGCCGGGCGCGGTCCGAACCCGGAAGTGGGAATCGAAGTCGAGGATGCTCTGGGCACGGGTTCCTATCGCGGTCTTGACGAGGCCCAAACGACGTTCCAGGTCAGCCAAACCCTGGAATGGAGTGGAAAACGCAGTAGTCGCAAACAAGTAGCCTCCGCGGAAAAGAGATTGGCGGAAACGGAACTCAGGCGGAAACGCTTGGAACTGCAAGCCTTGACGCGCACCCACTTCATGGAGGCGCTGGCTGCCCAAAAGCGACTAGCACTGGCGCAAGAGGCGGCCATCCTTGCGCAACGGCTTCTTGATGCCGTCACGCGTCGTGTTCAAGAAGGCGCGACTTCCTCTGCTGACGCAATCCGAGCCCGCTTGGCCGTCACCGAAGCAATTATGGAAGCGCGGCAAGACACGCTTCGGCTTACGGCCTCCAAGAAAAGTTTGGCCATCCTCTTCGGTTATGAGAACTTGGCTCTCCCTGCTCTTCGAGGCGACCTGGATTCCCTGCCTACCCTAGAGTTGCCGGAAAAATTGGCCCAAATTCTGGAACAAAGCCCGGAAGCTGCTTTGAAGGCCGATAACGTGAAGTTGGCCGAGGCCCGCTTGCTCCAGCAGCAGAGCTTGGCGGGCCCCGACGTGACCCTGAATGCCGGCCTCCGCCATGCTGCTGCGCCGAATGACTTTGCTTTGGTGGGGGGTGTTTCCATGCCGCTGCCCATCCGTAATCGGAACCAAGGTGGAAAGGAGGAAGCGCGGCACGAACTTGGGCGGGCGAAGGCTGAGGAGAAAGCTTTCCTACTGGAACTCAAGTCCGCCGTGGCGGGAGTCCATCAAGAGTTGGTCCTGGCCCGGGACGAGGCGGTGACCTTGAGAGAAATCCTGATTCCCGATTCTGAAAAAGCCGCCCAAGTGTTGGAGGATGGATACCGGCGCGGACGGTTCGGCGTGCTGGATGTCCTCAGCGCCAAGGGCGACCTGTTCCGCCATCGGGTGCAGTATTTGGACGCCGTGCTCAGATACCAAAAAGGTTATGCGGAGTTGCAACGATTTATTGGCGCGGAAGATGCGCCGGAGAGGACCCCGAAATGAAAGCCAGGCAATTCATCATCACGGCAGCCGTTTTACTGGGCGGCCTGATTCTGGGATTCGTGATCCTGAGGATGGAGAAGTCCCAGCCCAGCGGAGAACATGGTCAAGAGGAACATGGCGATCATGGGGAAGCCCATGAAGAAGACTTCGAGCGAGGTCCCCATCGCGGCCGGATGCTCAGGGACGGGGAATTCGCCTTGGAGCTTTCCATTTTCGAAACCGGAGTGCCGCCGCAGTTCCGGGCCTACCCATTCGATCATGGTAAACCGGTGCCGCCGCAAGACCTGCAATTGTCCGTGGAATTGCATCGCCTCGGTGGCAGTGTAGACACCATCGGCTTCGCGCCTCAAGGGGAATTTCTACTCGGGGATAAAACCGTGGAGGAACCTCATTCCTTCGACGTGAAGATTCTGGCGGAGCGCGACGGAAAAAACCACAGGTGGGAGTATTCGCAGGTGGAGGGCCGGGTGGAAATGGAGCCGGAAGCCATGTTGGCCTCCGGTATCGTGGTGGAGCCGGCGGGACCGGCGGTGATGCAATCCATCCTTTCCCTCAACGGCAAAATCATCGCGAACGAAGACCGGCTGGCCCACATCTTCGCGCGGTTTCCCGGCATGGTGAAGGAGGTACGCAAGCATCTGGGCGAAACCGTGAAGAAGGGCGAAATCCTGGCCATCATCGAAAGCAACGAAAGCCTGGAATCCTATGCAGTGAAGTCTCAGATCGACGGCACCATCATCCGCAAACATATTACCGTCGGGGAAACCGTCGGGCCGGATGTCGAATTGTTCGCCATTACCGATCTCAACACGGTATGGGCGGATTTCAGCGTGTATCGGCAGGATTTCCCCCGTCTGCGCAAGGGTCAGAATATCGTCGTGGATGCCGGCGACGAGACCGAACCTATCCTCACTAACTTGGCCTATCTCTCACCCATCAAAACCGAGCATACCCAGACCATGACGGCCCGCGCCGCGCTTTCCAACCAAAGTGGCCAATGGCCGCCGGGACTATTCGTGAAAGGAAATGTGGTTTTGGAGGAGTTCCGGGTACCGGTCGCCGTGAAGCTCGAAGCCTTGCAGACCTTCCGGGATTGGGAGGTTGTTTTCATCAATGTTGGCACCACCTTCGAAGCCCGACCGGTGGATATCGGCCGCCGGGACGGGGAATGGGCGGAAGTACTGTCAGGTCTCGCACCGGGAGAACACTACGTCACAAAAAACAGTTTCACCATCAAAGCCGATATCGGGAAATCCGGGGCCAGCCATGACCATTAATACCGTTGCCCAAAGGTTGAAATATGCTTGAGAAACTCATCCCTTTCGTTATCCTACACCGCTGGCTTGTGGTCTTGGCCACCTTGGGCGTGGCGGCGCTCGGCCTTTACAATTACCAGCGCCTTTCCATCGATGCCGTTCCGGACATCACCAATGTCCAGGTGCAAATAAACACCGAGGCGCCGGGATTTTCTCCCTTGGAGGTGGAACAGCGCATCACCTTTCCCGTCGAGACCGCCCTGGGAGGCCTGCCGGCTCTGGACTACACCCGCTCTCTATCGCGTTACGGCCTTTCCCAGGTTACCGTAGTTTTCAAGGACGGCACCGACATCTACTTCGCCCGGCAAATCCTGAGCGAACGCTTGCAGGAAATTCGGGGCAAGCTTCCACCTGGAGTGGAGGCGTCCATGGGTCCCATCGCCACGGGGTTGGGTGAGATTTACATGTACACGGTGGAAGCTGAGTTCGACGCACGCAACAAGGAGGGGCGGGAATATTCGCCCACGGATTTGCGCACCGTCCAGGATTGGATTATCAAGCCCCAGCTTCGCAATCTCACCGGGGTGGTGGAAGTCAATTCAATCGGAGGTTTTGAAAAGCAGTACCAGGTAGCCCCGGAACCCGACAAACTGGTGTCTTATGGCCTCACCTTCCAGGACATCCTCATCGCGCTGGAACGCAATAACGCCAATGTCGGCGCGGGATATATCGAGCATAATGGGGAACAACAATTGATTCGCGTCCCCGGCCAGGTATCCACCCTGGAAGACATAGGGCGGATCGTGGTTGGTCATCATGACGGCGTCCCGATTTACCTGGATCGGGTGGCGGAAATATTAGTGGGTAAGGAACTCCGCACCGGAGCCGCAACCATGAACGGCAAGGAAACCGTGCTCGGTACGGTGTTCATGCTCATGGGCGAGAACAGCCGGATCGTGGCGCAGCGCGTGGCCTCCAAGATGGATGAAATCAACCGCACTTTGCCCCCAGGTGTCGTGGCCCGAACGGTTTACGACCGGACCGCTTTGGTGGACCGCACCATCGAAACCGTGAAGAAGAATCTCCTCGAAGGCGCGGTGCTGGTCATCGCCGTGCTATTCCTGTTCCTGGGTAATATCAAGGCCGCTTTGGTAACGGCCCTGGTCATTCCGCTTTCAATGCTTTTCACCATCACCGGGATGGTTGAAGGACGGATCAGCGGAAACCTCATGAGCCTGGGTGCCTTGGACTTCGGCCTCATCGTGGACGGGGCAGTCATCATCGTGGATAACTGCATCCGACGATTGGTTAAGGAGCAACACCATCTGGGACGCATCCTCACGCGGGAGGAACGGTTCAAGACGGTTTTCGAGGCAACACGCGAAGTGGCTCGGCCCAGCGTTTTCGGGGTTTTCATAATCCTCGCCGTGTATTTGCCCGTCCTGGCCTTAACGGGCGTGGAAGGAAAAATGTTTCATCCCATGGCCTTGACCGTCGTCTTGGCCCTCCTGGGGGCGATGATTCTGTCGGTGACCTTCATTCCCGCCGCCGTGGCTATCTCCTTCCGGGGCCGGCTTTCGGAAAAAGAGAACCCGGTAATGCGCGCCGCCCATCGGGCTTATGTTCCCCTGCTGGGGATGGCCATGGCCAATCGTGGGCCGGTTTTGAGTGCCGCAACCGTTCTCGTGATCCTATGCGGGTTATTGGTCACGCGCATGGGCAGCGAATTCATCCCCAGCCTGGACGAAGGGGATATCGCCCTGCATGCCTTGCGGATTCCTGGCACGGGACTCGACCAAGCGGTGAAAATGCAGCATGTGCTGGAAAGGCGAATCAAGGAATTTCCGGAAGTGAAAGATGCCTTCGCCAAAATCGGGACGGCGGAAATCGCCACCGATCCCATGCCCCCCAGCGTGGCGGATGGATTCATCATGCTCAAACCCCGTTCGGAATGGCCCGATCCCGGCAAGACCAAAGCTGAATTTGTGCATGAATTGGAAGATGCCCTGCGCAAACTTCCTGGCAACAACTACGAATTCACCCAGCCCATCCAGATGCGGTTCAATGAGCTAATCGCGGGAGTGCGCAGCGACGTGGCCGTCAAGGTATTCGGGGACGACATGGAGGTCCTGCAGGAAACTGGGGAGAAGATCAGCGAAGTTCTGGAAAAAATTCCCGGGGCCTCCGATGTCAAGATGGAACAAGTCACCGGCCTCCCGGTTTTCACCATCGAGCCCGACCGTGCCTCCCTGGCCCGGTATGGTTTGAATGTATCCGACGCGCAGGAAGCCGCGGAAATCGCGGTGGGAGGCAAGGTGGCGGGAATGGTCATGGAGGGAGATAAGCGCTTTCCCCTCATCGTACGCCTTCCTGAAAATCTCCGCGTCAACAAGGACGTGCTCAAAAGGCTGCCCATTCCCCTGCCCAAAGCCGAAGGTGATGTTACCAATTTCATTCCCTTGGGAAACGTAGCGAGCTTCGGGCTGACCCAGGGGCCTAATCAGATCAGCCGGGAAAACGGCAAAAGGCGGGTCGTGGTCACCGCCAATGTGCGTGGCCGCGATATCGGGTCGTTCGTGGAAGAAGCCGAGGTAAAAATCCTCGGCCAAGTGGTGATTCCCGCGGGTTATTGGATCACTTGGGGAGGCCAATTCGAGCAAATGATCTCTGCCTCCAAACGACTTCGGATCGTGGTTCCCCTAACCTTGCTCCTGATCTTCTTTCTCCTTTTCGTCACCTTGGGCTCCATCAAGGATTCCCTGCTCGTTTTCACCGGCATACCCTTGGCCTTGACCGGCGGCGTTTTGGCGCTTTTCCTGCGGGGCATTCCGCTTTCCATTTCGGCGGGAGTGGGATTCATCGCCCTATCCGGAGTCGCTGTGCTGAACGGCCTAGTCATGGTGACATTCATTGACAAGCTGCGGAAGGAGGGAATAGGACTTGAGGAAGCCATCCGGCAGGGGTCCCTGACACGCTTGCGTCCGGTGCTGATGACGGCATTAGTGGCCTCGCTGGGCTTCGTCCCCATGGCCCTGAATACCGGCACTGGAGCCGAAGTGCAAAGGCCGTTGGCCACGGTCGTCATCGGCGGGATCTTGTCTTCGACGGCATTGACCCTGTTGGTACTGCCGGTACTGTATCGTATTTTCCATGTGAAAATAAAACCATCCGGAACATTTGGAACAAAAGTTTGAAAGTGTCTTTGCACATCAAAAACCGAGATCAATGGAAATACAATTGCACAACGAATGCAGTGCAAAATGCTGGCGCACTTCGCGCATGCGGCGAAGAATATAAAAGATGAGAATAAAGAGAGTTCCGCGCCTTTCGGCCCCAAACTAAAGTTATTGAGGGGGCACCTATTCGTTGACTGAAGCTGCGCATTTTCGTGGTGATTCCAGGGTCCTTTGCGCTTGAAAACTTCAAACAATAGGTGACCGGAGTAATAAAATGATGAAGTCATCCGCGCCACTATAGCGGCGCATCGAGAACAAAATTAACGGTTAAACTCTAAGGAGAATTCAATACCTCCCAGTCTTATTCCGATGCCTTGGCACTGGGAGAGTTTAAGCAATCGCCATGTCAAATTATGCATACCATCGTGACGGGTAAATCCGGGAAAAATCTTTTGGGAATTCACACAATGGGGGCCATGCTTCCTCAAAAATGGGCGCCAGAATGGGCATTCGGATGCCTCGGAGCATGCATGCGCATTTTTGCGGGTCGCAGAAGTAAAAAGGCCCCCAAGGAAACTGGGAATTGCCCATATTCCCGACGTAAGGGTTCCCCTGTGGCATGGAAAACGCCTTGGGCCCCGAACAACATTTCCAAACCGGCCGCGCTCCAAATCCTGTAGCCGGCGCCCAAGGTCAGGGCGTTTACCCAATGTAGATCATGCGGATCCCCCTCCTCCAGTTCCAACTCTTCAGCTTCACGTTGCAGGGTCTCGAAGCGGAAATAGGGCGTCCAGCGCGCAAGGGTCGACTGGGCCTCCGCCGTCAGGGAATGTTCCAGGTCGTGTCCGTTCCCCAAACCGAGATTTCCGCCATAAACCAGCGCCGCCGAAAAATCGTTTTCGATTCCCAGAGGCAGACTATAATGTAACGAACGGGTGAAGCGGGCGAAATCTTCTTCGGGGCGTAGAACATCCGGCGAATGCAAATGGGCTCCGGATATTTGGGAACTGACAAAAGCGTTCGGACTGTAGGCCAGCCGCAAGCCATAAGAATCGAAGCGCGGCCTGTCAAAATCCCAGCGTCTTTCGTCGGGTTCCCTCCCCGTGAATAGGGACGCATCGATTTTAAAATCTCCGAGAATGGCCCCCAGCGTGGCCACGCCGAAGGTGATGTGGGTGGCGTCCTGGTTGTGGTGACCCAGCACCGCATCGGACAGGACTTCCGCCGAGGGCCTATGCCTGTAGGTGGTGGGGCCCACGGAGGGCTCTCCGGGATAAGCCAGATTGGACAAGGAGGAGTTACTCAGGCTGACGGCGTCGGTGGAGGCCCATTCTCAGCATCCCATCGCCAAGGGCATCGTCTCATCAATGGTGGACAGCTACCCGGTCGATGGTTTCCAATCCATTCCAGGAAACGGCGCCTTTGGAAAGGTTAAAGGGAAGAAAGTGCGCGTGGTCAGTCCCGGGTATTTGCGGGAACAGGGCCTCTATGTTTCCGACCCGGCGCGGGTGGACGCCCTTTCCGCCCAGGGTAAAACGGTGATCCACGTTCTCCTCGACGGCCAGCCGGCGGGGGCCATCGCCTTGGCCGATCTTGTCAGCCCCGAATCCAAGGAAGCCATCTGGCGCCTTCGGGAAAAGGGTATGCGCTGCATGATGCTCACCGGCGATAATCGCCGGTTGGCGGATTGGGTCGCCAAGGAAATCGGATTGGACGAGGTGTTCGCCGAGGTACTGCCTCATGAAAAATCCGCCAAGGTGAAGGAAGTGCAGGACCGGGGACTCACAGTGGCCATGACCGGTGACGGGGTGAATGACGTCCTCGCCCTGGCCCAGGCGGACGTGGGCATAGCCGTGGGCGCGGGCGCGGACGTGGCGGTGGAAACGGCGGATATCGTGCTGGTCAGGAGCAACCCTCTGGACGTAGCCGCCATTTTGCTCCTGGCTAAGGCCACCTACCGGAAAATGTTCCAGAACCTGGTCTGGGCCACGGGCTATAACGCCTTCGCCATCTCCGCCGCCGGCGGGATTTTCTACCAGGCCGGATTGCTGCTGACCCCCACCATGGGCGCGGTATTCATGTCGGACAGCACAGTCATCGTGGCCATTAATGCGAGACTGCTACGCATCAGGAAATAGCCGAATTGCCGGAAATTTAGAAGATGGTGCAATGCAACAAAGGCCCATGATAGCCACCTCAACCATCGCCATGTACGGGTTGATGTAATTGAACACCTAGAGTCAGCGGGAGGAAATCCGCGAGATTAGGCGGCTGATCGATGAAATTGAAAACAGTCGAAAGCATCGATATACCATAGGAATACGGGGACGAAGAATACTTCGAGATATTCCGAGTTTGCGAAGCTGAAAAGCTGTCCACAGGCTTCCTTTTCAGATTTCATATTTGGGTAAAACATGGACCAGGAGCCAATTGGAAGAATCTCAGCTCTGCTAAGGAGTATGGAACAGGAAGCCCGCCTACGGCACCCGGTTCATTTTTATGGGAAGTGTCCACCTGGGTGTCCACTTTTTCGTAGTAGGTGGTAGTATTTCGTAGTATCTGGCACAGGCCTGCCTCTTTCCTGAGGCAAGAAAAGCGGCCTAAATAACTCGTTTTCGCCACTTTTCCGAAACCTGGTCAAAATACATGCCCCCCTTCCCCCTCCTTGCCAAGGAGATGGTCGAGCGTTCGAGTCGCTTAACCCGCTCCATAAAGCCTCTCAGAAATGAGGGGCTTTTTGCGTTTTAGACTCCCTATATTTCCGATACAAATGGATTGGTTTTTTTCAGAAATCACAGGGGTGTGAGATCCCCTTTTTCGCTCTATCCGCAAATTGAGTATGGTGTAAAAAAGCAGGAATCGCCAAAATGGGAAATAAAATGCCGAAACATTGATATTTCAGCTATACTCATAATGGAAATTACGATCATTTCGCTTAAGCGCGTACCAATTCTAGTACACCCGAAGAAAACTTATTTGGGGTGTATTATTTCGATGTTGGCTCCGTAAAATCAATAATCCCCGCTGCAACGAAGCTTCGCCCACAAATTGGCGGTCAAATACGCTTTTACGGGACCACACTACCCTGCCCTGCGTATCCATAATCTCCATATCCGCGGGATAGGCGTTGGATTCGAAATAAATGCCCCCCGCTCCAGGACGTACAGTCGAGAATAGGGCTCTCGAGGGTTTGATGTGAATGCCCGTATTCGCCGTAGCACCAGGGCCCACATCGGAGGGCTTCAACGGACGCAAGGTCACCGGGCTGTTACTGAATTGATCGGAGCCGACGTCTTTCTTGTCAGCCCGAGGTTGACCGTCCTTGTCATTTTTGACAAAGGTGTAATTTCCCACTGCGGCGCCTATCGCCGGGCTACCGGCCTTGAGTTGCGGAATGCCGTCGGCGCCGATACTTATTAGCGGGTCAACTTCCTTGAACCCTGCATTTGGCAAATCACCCGCAGGTGATTTCCAGATGATATTCCCCTCGAATACGGGTGTCGTCCAGACGGACCGGCTTTCCCGAGTAACGGCCTGTTTGCAATTGACAAAAAGGTTATTTACCAGCCTTATGTCTTTAGATCCCCCATCGCCGCCATGGACGAATCCATGAGAGCTTTCGATCATGGTGTTGAACCCGACGAAGGATCGGTCCGGCCTTTGGTGAGAATAACCGTTGTCATGGTCGGGATTATTGTCTTTGCGACTAAACGCTTTAATCGCTTCCCCGACCTTTACGAAGGTATTGTTATAAATTTTATGGTCCGTGCCGGAGAAGCGTATTCCGGAACCTCCGAAAAAGTAATTGCCGTAAACCTCCCCTTCATTGCCGTTGCGTAAATTGACGTCCCTTGAATTGTATATCGTATTATACCGGAAAGTTACGTTATGGCATTTCGCAGACAAGACTCCCTCCGCGTCCGCATTCATTCTTTCGAACAAGTTGTGCTCTATAAGCAGATAGGCTTTACTGTGCCTCCTGGCGTGATAGCCCGGTTGGATCGCCGTATTATCGTTATCGGACCGGTTTGGAAAGTCGATGAAATGATTATGGTGAACCCAATTGCCTTTGGACATGTCCGAGGTGCCTTCGCCTTGAATCGACAGGATGGGCCCCTTGAATTTTTTGTTCCGGAATGTGTTATAACTAACCTCGTTGCTGTCACCGAATACTTTTAAATAGGAAGTGCTGGATGAACCGTTTGGCGTCAACTCATACACATTTCGCGTGATCTTAGAGTGCGACGCGCTGTTGCCCCGCCCGGTTACCGCCTTGTGTTTGAATACGAATCCCTGTAGAGTAACGTATTGGGTACCTTGCTCCAGATCGATCCCTGCTTCTCCGGTAATCGTAACCCCGCCAATGGTTTCCGCCCGTATGATTATGGGACTCCCGGGCATTCCTTTTTTGTTCTCGACTTTGATGACGCCTGTGGAAACATAGGTTCCATTGGCCAGGACTATTTCATCCCCCATTTCAGCGTTTGCGATAGCGGTATTAAGAGCAGCCAGCGAATTAACGGATATGGTTCGGGAAGCATCCACCACTTGACTTAGGGATACCAGCACCATTATCCAAAATCCGATTCGTGGGTTAACTATTCGTGGCATTTTCATTGGTCAACTCTCTAAGGCATCTTATCTGTAAGGTCACGAGAATCCTTTCTCTTAACCTATCGCCAAAGTTGGGGAATGTTCTACAGAAAATGCGGTAATTTCATATAAAATCCGGTTATTTGAGCCTTTGGCCGTTATTTGGCTAAAGCGGGAATTTCTGCCAGAGCAGTATCACCCTCATCAATGCCGATGCACCGGTTGCGTCCCGATATCATTATTTGCCGCTGTGCCAATGGGAGGGATTTTCCTCTCAATATCGCCGCATTGCAGCATCGCAGCGCCATAATACGGATTCTTGATGGCTTCGAATTCGCTTAACCAATAGGCGCCGGTGTCGTTCGCGGCCATGGGACAATGGTTGAGAAACAAACCCTCTCGATTCACCCCGAAAAATTCCACCGCGGCAATCAAGGAGTTCGAAAGCATTTCAAAATGATTCCTCTTTTCTTTCAAATCCTTGGCTTTGATTAAGTTTTCAACGGAAACTTGGATTTGTTTTTCCTGTTCCTTCCAAGTGGAGAGCGCATCCCCTTGCAGATGAGACCCCCCTACTCTTTTCACCGTGGATAGCAATCGTTTACCAATACCCCCGGCCTTATCCCCATCACTCTCCACCAATGCGTTTTTAACCTCTAAGTATGCCTCAACAACTTCCGTCAATTGTAATGTGAACTGCGCCGGAATATTGCGAGCCAGGCTCGCGGGCCGATTCATCATGCTGTAATTGCCGCTGAGCTGCGCGGCCGCGTCAATCGCGAATACCCCGTTCACCACCACTTTATCACCTGGATTGAGCCCGGATGATACGCTATAGAACTCGCCGGTACGCGAACCCAAGGTTATCTCCCGCATTTCAAAGGCGGGAAATTCACTGTCGGTAATCTCCACGTAAACCACGGAACGCGTGCCTGTCCACAACAGCGCCGACTTGGGAATCAATAAGGTTTTTTCCTGAAAGCTGATGCCACTTTTAACTTTGGCGTTGATGAACATATCCGGCTTCAATACCATTCCCGGATTTGCGATCTCTGCCCTTACCGCAGCCGTTCGGGTTTGCGGGTTGACCAGTGGATCGACGAAGCTGATGGCGGAAGTGAACTCACGCCCCGGAATCGAGGCAACTGTGAATGTGACTTTCTCCCCCACCCTAATCAAGGGAATATCACTTTCATAGGCATCCAGAAGCACCCATACCTTGGATAAATCGGCGATTTCGAAAAGTGCGCTGCCCCGATTCACGAAGTCTCCCGTGGAGAATCCCCGCTTAATCACCACCCCCGCAACATCCGAATAAATGTCCAACTCGGGTTTCACATCACCGGCAGCTTCGATGGCGGCGATTTGCTTGTCCCCGATTTTCCACAGCCGGAGTTTTTCACGAACGGCATTATAAAGTACGGGGTTCGCATCCCTGTTGCGTGCGGCCTCCAATAATTCCTTTTGCGCGGTAATCAATTCAGGAGAATAAATGGTGGCCAGCTTTTGGCCTTTACTCACCTGCTGACCGGTGAAATCGATGAACAGTCTTTCAATCCTCCCGGAAAAATTGGCGGTGATGACGGCGAGGTTCTGTTCATTGACGGCTATCTTACCGGACAGGCTGATTTCATGCCCCGGAGCGAGATAATCGATTTTGACGGTTTGGATATTCGCCAGAGCCACCGCCTCGGGCGACATGGAGTGGACATAAGGGTTGGCAGGGCCACTGCCGCTTGATCGCGTCAACGGAATCAGGTCCATTCCGCATAGCGGACACTTTCCGGGACCGTCTTGTCGGATCTGTGGATGCATGGAACAGGTATAAATTTTGGCTTCCTCGGAACTACCCGCACTGTCGCCATGGGTGTGCCCCGCGGAACCACTGAAGAACATCCAACCCAAGGCCAAACCCACCGCCAGCATCAGGCCCAGTTGTAAAAGCCGGTTATTCACGATTCGATTCCTCATTTCGTTCCACCCTTCTTAATCGCCTCGCCCATGCGTTTATCCAATGTAAACGCCCCCATCAATCTCTCCGCCCGGGCCACGGCCAGATTGTTGTCGGCCAAGGCCTTTTCCCCTTGCAATTCGTATTCCAACAGCTTTTTTTGCAGACGCAGTAATTCTTCGAATCCCTTTCCTGACCCCGTATATTGGGCCGTCAGAATATTCACCGCCTGCCGGGCCAAATTGGCTTGCGCCTGATACAATTCGATTCTGCGGGAAGCGTCCTTGAAATCACGGTTTATCTCCGCAATACTTACCATCAACTGATTATGCACATCTTTCCGTCGCTCCACCGTAGCCTCTCGTTTAAGCTCGGCTTCTTTCACCGAAGCTCTGTATTTTCCTCTCCACATGGGAATACTTAAGGTTACCATGGGCATCAACATGTCGTGGCCCGCGCCGCCGTGACCGGCTTCCTCCCGGACTCGAAAAAAATCGTATTGCAGGCCGACACCAACCATGGGAAGCCCCATTCTCCTGTTCATTTTTTCCTGAAAGGAAAAAGCCTTCTCCTCCGCCTCCAACATGTTCAGCATGGGGTTGTCCTTTTCAATGGTTTGCGTGAGCGCCGAGGGCAGCACACCAGGGTGTAGTTTGGTCGGTAGGGCAACCGGCTCCACCAATCCACTTCCCAGAATTCCATTGAATCGTGCCGTTAAGGTCGTACGACGATCCACCAAAGCCGACAGGGCGTTTTCCAATTCTTTGACTTCCATTTGCACCCACAGCACGTCGACCATTCCGGAACCACTTCCACCGGCATCCATGGTGGCCATGGAACCCTGGCTACCCGCAACGCTTTCGCCGGCGGCCATGCCCGAGGCTGCACTACCGCCCATACCGCTCATCCCTCCCATGGCATCGGCTGAACCCCCACCGGCGCTGGGAGAGGCTCCTCGAGTCGCAGCGCTTCCTCCCATGCCGCTCCCAGTCGATGCACCGGCCCCGCCACCACCGCTGAAACGGATGAGAGCGATATTTTCCAGGCTTTTCAGTATTTCCCTGTTCTTTTCCGTAACCTTGATTTCCTGTTCCAGCATGTACAAGTCAAGCAACCCCGATTTAACGTCAAAGAACACTTGGTCTGCGGCTTCACGGAATAGCTGGTATTCGCCCTCGGCCATCATGGCGGCTTCGCTTTTGGCGGCGCTCCGGGTTCCGAACCAGGGAAACATTTGCATGATGGAAACACTTCCCACCTGATCACCCGCGTAGCGCTCCATAGGCTGAAGGAAAATTCCAAAGGAAGCCTCCGGGTCGGGCAAGGAACCCATTTGCGGAACTTTTTCCAAGGCCGCCAAATAATTTTTGAACTTGGCTTTAAGGCCGGGATTGTTCTCAGCGGCCAATATGCCATACTCTTCAACCGTTTGAGCGGATAACCCGGCATACCCAAGGAGCAAAGCCCCCAAAATAAACAGGGATATTATTTTTCTCGGGAATAAGCGCGTCATTCAGACGTCCTCCGTAACTTGTTTTTTCCCGGCAATTGTCTTCACTTGATATTCCGCCATCGCCGCATAGAGTACCGGAACCACGAACAAGGTGATGAGCACCACCGTCATTCCGCCGAAAACCGGAATGGCCATGGGAATCATGATATCCGACCCCCTGCCCCGCGAAGTCAATACCGGCAGCAAAGCCAACAGGGTGGTGGCCGAGGTCATGAGACAGGGACGTATTCTACGCATGCCGGCTTCCAGAACGGCTTGGCGTATCTCAACCACAGTGGATGGCCGCCGTTTGGCGAAACTTTGCTTCATATAAGTTGCGATCAGCACTCCGTCGTCGGTGGCGAGACCGAACAGGGCGATGAAACCCACCCATACCGCCACGCTCAAATTGAAGGCGCGTATCTGAAACAATTCCCGGAAATCGATTCCGAAATAAGCACCTCCCAAAAACCAAGTCTGTCCATACAGCCAGAGCATGATAAACCCGCCCGCAAAAGCCATGGCAATGGAGGAGAAAATCATCAACGACACCGCCACCGATTGGAATTGGAAGTAAAGAATGAGGAAGATGATGACCAAAACCAGGGGAATCACGATGGCCAAACGCTTTTCCGCCCTGACCTGGTTTTCATAAGTGCCGGAAAATTGATAGCTGACTCCGGGAGGTACAAGAAGTTCGCCGTCTGCGATTTTTTTGCTGAGAAAACGCTGCGCGTCCTCCACCACAGTGACTTCCGAAAATCCTTCCTGTTTATCCAAAAGCACGTATCCCACCAGGAAAGTGTCTTCGCCCCGGATCATCATCGGTCCGGCGCGGTAGCGAATTTCGGCGACTTCTTCCAAGGGGATTTGCGCTCCCATAGGCGAGGAAATCAAAATGCGTTTAATTGATTCTGGGTCGTCGCGATACTCCCTGGCATAGCGGGCGCGGATGTTGAAACGCTCTCGCCCTTCCACCGTAGTGGTAAGCGGCATGCCGCCTATGGCTACTTCGATATAATGTTGCACCTCGCCCACGCTCAGGCCATACCGGCCCATGGCCTCCCGGTTCAAATCGATTTCAAGGTAGGGCTTGCCCAGGCTCCTGTCGGCATATACCGCTTCGGGCTTCACCGAGGGAATCTCTTTGAGTAAACGCTCCAGCTTCAGACTGAACTCTTCGATGGATTGTAGGTCGGGACCGAATACTTTAATCCCCATGGGGGCCCTCATACCGGTTTGCAACATTACCAGGCGCGTTTCGATGGGATGTAATTTTGGCGCCGAGGTCAAACCGGGTATATCGTTGGTGGCATTGACGATTTCATTCCAAATGTCGTCGGGGGTGCGAATATGGTCGCGCCATTGGCGAAAAGGTTTTCCCTTTTTATCGGGAATTAAGTCTCCCCCTTCGTCGCGAAGGAAATCCCCGTCTTTACCGATGCGGTAACGGAGGGAATACCCATTTTCATCGGTTTTGAACTCGCTTTTATAAGTGATGATGTTCTCGAACATGGATATCGGCGCGGGATCCAGCGCGCTTTCCACCCTACCGGCTTTTCCGACCACCAGTTCCACTTCGGGAATGGCCTGCACGCGCATATCCAGCTGTCGGATATAACCGAGGTTGGCTTCCATACCCGAATGCGGCATGGATGTGGGCATCAACAGAAAGGAACCTTCGTCCAAAGAAGGCATGAATTCCTTACCCATACCGGGAAAGGCATGGGAAAGCATTGACCAAGGTGCGGTGGCGCGGATATTCACCCCCACCTTTTCTAAGCTCTGGGGAATGATTCCGAATACCTTGTCGAAACCCAGCCAGATATTGACGCCCAAAACCATGATCAGGGCAGGAGCGGCCAGGAAGATCGTCTTATGTTCGAGACACGTTTTCAGTATTACCGGATAGTACCGGATGAATATTCGAAAGGAACCGATAACCGAAACGATTACCAGGAGAATGAACAGGAAATTAGCCAAGAACGGATTGTTCAATCCCAGCGGCATCCAGGCACCCGCCAATAACCAGGACACCGCGACGGCGATTATCACTGCGGTAACCGCTTGGTGGTACTCGCCATGCCAGACTACCATAGACCGCAGACGGGGATGGGAAATGCGTTCGGGGCTGATTCTCCGAAACAATCCATTTAATCCCAATAGCATCAGCACTACGCCTGCCCACGGCGATATCCAAAGCACCGCTACACCCGACATCATCAGCAAAACCTGCAAGCGTTTGCCCCATTTACGCCCCGGTTCCTTAATGGAAAAAAGGAAATGGGCGAAAGCGGGCAGCATGGTAAACGTGACTATCAAAGCGGCAACCAGACCAAAAGTTTTGGTATAGGCCAAGGGTCCGAAAAGTTTGCCTTCGGCGGCTTGCAAGGTGAATACCGGCAGAAAACTAACCACGGTGGTGGATACTGCCGTCAATATGGCGCTGGATACTTCAGCGGAGGCGTTATATACCGTAGTCAAAATGGGCTGATTGAGCGGGGCCTCTTTCTGGTGACGGAGCACGTTCTCACTCAAAATGATTCCCAAATCCACCATGGTACCGATGGCAATGGCGATGCCGGACAAAGCCACGATATTGGCGTCGACATTCAGGTATTTCATCATGATGAAACTCATCAGCACGGCGATGGGAAGCAGGGCGGAAATCAGCAGCGAAGCCCGCAAGTGCATAACCATGGCGATCAGGACGATAATGGTGATAAGTATTTGCAGGGAAATGGCTTGGTATAAAGTTCCGATGGTTTCATATATCAAGCTCGAACGATCATAAAACGGCACCAGGGTGACCTTGGAGACCCGCCCGTCCGCTAGGGTTTTTGCAGGCAGGCCCGGACGGATTTGCTCAATTTTATCCTTGATATGTTGGATCACCTGTAAAGGGTTGTCCCCATAGCGGGCCACTACCACGCCACCAACCGCTTCCACTCCCCCTTTGTCCAAAAAGCCGTTATGTCCACGAGGCGCCGGCCCGATATTTACCTTGGAAATGTCCCGAACACGGATGGGGACGTTTCCGGATAGTTTCACTACCGTCTGTTCGATTTCCTCGGTGGATTGGATATACCCCAATCCTCTTACCAGGTATTCCGCCATATTGATCTCAACGGTATTGGCGCCGACATCCTGATTGCTGTTGCGCAAAGCTTCGACTACCTGCATGATACCCACGCCATGGGCTTTCATGGCTATCGGGTCTAGGTCGACTTGGTATTCCTTGACGAACCCGCCTATGGAGGCCACTTCAGACACGCCTTCCACGGCGGTAAGCGAATTACGCACATAAAAATCCTGGATGGTGCGCAGCTCATGGGGATCCCATCCTCCCGCGGGCTTCCCCTTTTCGTCGCGCCCTTCGAGGGTATACCAGTAAACCTGCCCCAGGGCGGTGGCGTCCGGGCCTAAAGTAGGCGCGACACCTTGCGGTAGCAGTTGCGGCGGAAGGGAATTGAGTTTTTCCAATACCCGGGTTCGACTCCAGTAATACTCCACAGATTCGTCGAAAATGATATAAATGCTGGAAAATCCGAACATGGAGGTGCTGCGCACACTTTTCACGCCGGGCATTCCCAATAAGGAGGAGGTGAGGGGATAAGTTATTTGGTCTTCCACGTCCTGAGGACTGCGCCCCATCCATTCGGTAAAAACGATTTGCTGGTTCTCCCCGATGTCGGGAATGGCATCCACAGGAACAGGGTCACGGGGAAAAACGCCCAGGTTCCAATTGAAGGGAGCCGTCACCACTCCCCACCCGACAAACAAAGCAAGCAACAGAATGGTGACCAGCTTGTTTACCAAAAAGTATCGGATGATGGAATTCAACATGAGGCGGTTTCAGCTTTCTGTTTAAAAGGATACAGGATGTGAATATGGCGACAAATCCATGGGGAAAATCGCAAGGACACAATCATCCCGGGGCGCTTATTAACAGCGTGGGATGGCTATCGATTTTAAAGCAGGAAAACTTGGACGAAAGGCAGCGAGACTGCGTTCAGGTCGGGAGGAGAGTGGTAACCGGCGGTATTCCAGTCATGGGAGGTTGTAGACAGGGTTGCGAAGACGAGTTGGTCATCCCATAATGAAGGTGTTGGAACCGATTCCACCGGTGGGAAATGGTTCTGATAATCATCGACAGAGATTTCCTGGAAGTCGTCTTGGCAACAGGGAATGGAGCTGATGATGGGCTGACTATTCGCCTTTCCGGCGGCGGCCTCCATTCCGCAACTAGCCTGACCATGACCCAGAACCAGTTTGAATTCAGCCAATTCACCGTTGCAAAAATGCGCGGCAATCCCGGCGTTCAGGGAAACGACCGCCATCAGCAGGATAAGGAATAAGGGCATTAGCTTTTTCATGTACTCCCTTATGTTAAATATAATCGCCTAAAAAAGCAATAAATTCGCCATTTTTACCCATGGTTTAAGCATCTAGGGGAGCGAAAACCGCATGGAACCCCGAAAACGAAATTATCAATCATCGCCAAAAAATAAAGGCTTGGTCCGGACTTTTCCATTTTTCATACATAATGCAATGGACTCCCGCAACGCCCGCCCATAAAATAAAAGTGATTACGGTTGCGAATCATGCAATACATGATGGAGAAAATAATGAAATGCTCTGCTCAATTGATTTTTATCGTCTTACTGGTGGGAACTCGCATTTCCAGCCATGCCACCTCCATGTTCGAACTGGAGTTAAAGGAATTGGCAACTGGTTCCCAACAGGTGGTTCAGGCCAAGGTTACGGCCGTAGTACCGCAATGGGAGAATAATCAAACCGTCATTAACACTTATGTGCGGTTAAACATAATAGACGACCTGATTGGGGACGACGAAGACAATGAAATTATCGTCAAAATACCGGGAGGTCGGATAGGGACAACCGAACTCAGGGTGGAAGGAACGGCCACCTACAACGTAGGGGAAGAAAACGTTCTTTTCCTTTTTCGAGATGTGGAAAACAGGACGATTTACCAGACTTTGGGAATGTATCAGGGAAAATACTCGGTATATGCGGATGGAAAAGGAATCCGTCGTGTCGCCAGGGATACTACCGGAACAGGAGCAGCTCTGTTCAAGCGGGCGGGAGCCGCCGATATCGCAGAAACCGGCGATCATTTAAGTTTGGAGGATTTTAAAAAGACCGTAATCCAATACATCAAGAGTGAAAAATAACGGGAGGGTAAGAATGTATACAATCTATCGGATATTCCTTCTCGTTACTTTTGCGATTAACTCCGTATGGTCTTATAAGTTTATCGGGCCGAAGTGGCCCGGCGCCAATCCGGTTGTCCAGTATTGGATCAACGAACAAGGAAGCCCCGAAGTCCTGGACGAAGTCGACCACATTGTTAAAAGCTTCAAGGTATGGGACCAGGTGCCGACCTCCACGCTGGAAACGAAATATCTCGGAATGACCGCGGCAAACTCGTGCGCCAAAGACAATATCAATCTATTGAAATGGGCGAAGGGGCGGGATTGGACTCTAGGACAGGGAGTCATTGCCGCAGCCTATATCTGGTACAAAAGTGACGTCATTCAGGAATTCGATATCCTGTTCAATGACCAGCATTTTTCCTGGTCTACCTCAGGGGAGGCCAATAAGATGGATGTCGGCCATATCGCCACCCATGAAGTGGGACATGTTCTTGGATTGGACCATTCCTCGGTTTCAGGGGCCGTGATGTGGCCCACCGCCCGCCCCGGAGACCTTTCCAATAGAAAATTACATTCCGATGACAGTGCGGGACTTTCCGCCCTATATCCACGAACCGACAACAACAATCGGGCTCCCGTCATCACCAGTAAACCGGTAACCGAAGCCGTAGCGGGCATGAAATACGCATATAGCGTCACCGCCAATGACCCGGATGGCGACCCGGTTACCTTCAAACTTGAAAAGTATCCGCTTAATATGCGCATAGATGAAAAATCCGGACAGATTACCTGGTTTCCGAAATTCCTGGATGTAGGATCACATACCGTTACGGTAGTTGCGTTGGATAATTCGAGTAAAACCTCCAAGCAAACCTTTCAGGTAGCGGTTACCAACCTTCGGGTTTATACCGAAAACAGGGAAATCCGCCTCGGAGATACATTATTCCATGAGGTGAAAGTGTCTCCTATGGATGAATTCGGCATCTTCTCCGGCAACATCGAACTTGATTTCAACAATTCACAGATGTCGGTATTGGGAGTGGATACCAAGGGTTCCGTGGTCGATGGCGCCTCCTTCTTCAAGAATATCACAGACCGTCAGGTAAAAATCGCCTTCGCAGGATCTGATAGTTTTATCGGTGAAGGTATTTTATTTCGCGTGAAGCTTCTAGTTCATGAGGGTTCCTGCGGTGAAGTGATCCGCATGGGAATCGGAAAAGCCCTGTTCAACGACGGTGAGCCTGCCGCTACCGTCCAAAACGGAGACATCTTCATGAGTTGCCAGGGTGGAGATGGGTGGTCAGGTGGATACACAATGGACGGTCGGGTTACCTACCTCGGTAACGGAGAAGGCGTATCCAAAGTGAAATTGGATTTCCCTAAAATGGGAAAAACAACCACCACGCAAGATGACGGATTTTTTGCGTTTAAAAATGTTCCCCTTCTAAAGATGGATTTTTCCATAATCGCCTCGAAAGATTCCGGCGACATACGAAACGCCATTTCCGCCTATGACGCCTCATTGGTATTGCGCCATGTTGTCGGACTTCACTCTTTGAAAGATTTTGAAAACCAGAAATATGCAGCCGATGTCAATGGAAATGGAGTTGTAACCGCGTATGATGCGGCTCTGATTTTACGCCATTTGGTGAACTTGAAAGACATTACCCACATTGGATGGTGGGTTGTGTCTCCTGATAAACGCAATTTCAATGGGATTCTCGGAGACATGCACAATATTAATTTTGGCGCCTACCTAGTCGGGGATGTGAGCGGTAATTGGAAACAAGACCTACCTGTCCTAGCCAAACGAACAGCTGAAAACGATAACAAAGTCTTCCTAAGCGAATACCGGCAACAGGACGTTTCACTGCCCTTGGGAGCGATTGACGGATATCGATCGGTAATTTCACTGGCACAGGAAATGGAGGGTATGTATTCGGGCGAATTCGAGTTAGCCTATGATAGCGATAAATATGAATTCCTCGATGCCCGGTCGCTTCCGATGACCAAAGGCTATCTCTTGGAAAGCAATGCCGTTGGCGACAATATCCGTGTCGTTTTCGCCGGCACCGAGCCCCTTCCCGGTTCCGGCGAATTATTCGAAGTTTTGCTGGCTCCGAAGTCAAAATTGGGAACGCCACCGCCGCTCAATTCCGATCTCGCCTATTTCAAGGTGAATGAAGGACTCTTTCAATCTGTGGGAATTATGCAACACGATTCAAAAAATGCGGCTCGGTTCGCCGGTAAACGCCAATTCCGGGTTCAACCGAGAACCGGAGGCCACCTGGAAATGGAATATTTCGCGGAAACGCCGAGCGAGGTTAGCTTTTCCTTGCTGGACGTCAAGGGACGCATGGTAAAACGGATGTCCCAAGGGCATAAACACTCCGGCAGCCATAGGCTGACTTGGGAAATCGATAATCGTGGAAACTCCGCAAGGTCAAATCAAATCTATTTCGTAGCCATTTCCATGGGTTCCCGGTCCGAGACCGTTAAAGTGTTACTCGTGGAATAATTGGTCTCTTCCCAGCCGCTGCCCCTCCGGTTTTGTTAACTTATCCCCGCCCAATGGCCCTCGGCGGGTTTGATCATGGGCAAACACAATTAAATCGTTCAAATAACGGTCTGTAAAGGGAATCACTTGGCCAAAATGCATCAAAATGAGATAAAGCTCTACCCTTACCGGGACCAATGGCATAAGGCCTACGTTAAGGAAACAAAAAACCTGGAAAGGGAACTAGCCGGCTATGTTTTCGGCATGGAACATATCGGCAGCACAGCCGTTCCGGATATGTCGGCCACGCTCAATATCGATATCCTCATCGGCGTGGACGCATTGGCCGAAATCAAAGAATTCGAATCCATCCTCACCGAAATGGGATATCTCCTTTCCAATATCTCTCACGGTCCCAAACACAGACTCTATATTTTCGATAGCCAACAGGGTTATCACCTGCATTTTTTCGAGGCCCGTAATCTCAAAGAAACTCCCTATGTAAAATTCCGCGACGCCTTGATTAACGATGCGAAATTGGCAAAGGAATTCAAGGAGTATAAAATCCGGCTGGTCGGAAACTACAAGTGTAAACCCAGCTGGTATGCCGTGGAAAAATCGAAATGGATTTCCGGAAGGTTGACTGGCAGTGTTGAATGAGGATATTTTGCAATGTCGGATAAATTCTCGGTTTATCCCGTCAATATTTCCCGTATTTTTTCCAACAGGGCTGCTCCCGTGAAGGGTTTCTGAAGGAAGGCGGCATCCTTTTTTAAAATACCCCATTGGAATATGGTATTTTCCGTGTACCCCGACATGAACAGAACCTTGGCGTGGGGATGGTTCGTCCGGATTTTTTCCGCCAACTGCACTCCCCCGATTCCGGGCATGACTACGTCCGTAAGTAGCAAATCCAGGCGTTCCGCCTCACCGGCCAGAGACTCGGCTTCTGTGCCTGAAGCAGCGTGTATCACCGAATAACCCTGATCCGTGAGTGCCCGGATTATGAATTTGCGGACGGACGCGTCATCCTCAACCAATAGAATGTGTTCGTTACCCCCCTTGCCAATTGTCTGTTTAGCGGGTGACGGTTCTTTCTCATCTGGAGGCGCTTCTACTACTGGAAGGTAAACTTTGAAGGTGCTGCCATGACCGACCTCGGAATAAACCATGATATTACCGCCGCTTTGTTTAATGCAGCCATAGACACTGGATAGGCCCAGCCCGGTCCCCTTACCTATTTCCTTAGTGGTGAAAAAGGGTTCAAACAGCTGGCCCTTCACTTCTGGTGACATACCGGTACCGGTATCACTAACGGTAAGCAAAACATGCGGACCCGGCAGAGTTTCGGGATGCTGTTCTGAGTATTCGTCACTCAGGACCACATTGGAGGTTTCCAGCATCAGCCTTCCACCTTGCGGCATGGCATCCCTGGCATTCAGCGCCAGATTCAAAATCACATGCTCCATTTGATTCGGGTCCATGCGAATCATACGTAGATTCGGATCCCGGAAAGTCACCAATTCAATATCTTCACCAATGAGCCGATGGAGCAAGGTTTCCATATCTGAAACGATATCGTTGAGGTTGAGAATCTTTGGTAAAAGCATTTGCTTGCGGCTGAAGGCCAAAAGTTGACTGGTCAAACCGGCGGCACGATTACCGGACCGGTTGATTTCCTCGAGAATCTCGTAGAGGGGATCTTTCGGGCTGATCATGTTTAAGCCCATACTGCTGTATCCGTTAATGGCGGTCAACAAATTATTGAAGTCGTGTGCCACTCCTCCAGCCAGGCGACCCACCGCTTCCATCTTTTGGGATTGACGCAACTGATCTTCAGTATCCCGAATTTTATCCGCATCCTCTTTCTGCCGGGTAATATTCGAGCTGGTCCCAATAAGCCGGTAGGTTTTCCCGGTTTCATCGACAAGTGGCGCGAGCCGCGTTAACCAATGGGTAGGTTTTCCCCGAATTGGCACCGTTTCTTCGTATTCCATCGGAACTTGCGATTCAGCGCAGGCCCGATACCTCGCTTCCAAACCAGTGACCGCTTCTTCCGGGAAAAACCGGCTCAATTCACGGGTTGATTTTCCCTTCATCACCGTCGCATCGAACCCGAACCCCTCAGCCAATCTGAGATAGGCAGGATTGTTTCCCACAATGATAAATCGACCCTCTTTATCCACATCGACTACGAAAATCGCTTCCTCGGCGCCATTATAAATACTTTCCAGGAAACGTTCATTCTCCAGTAAGGTTCTCTCCGCATTCTTCCGCTCCAGGAATTGCGCCAATTGCCGGCCAACCGAAAGCAGTAAATTGACAATCTCACCATTTTCCTTCAATTCTTGAACGGAGAAAAATTCAAAAATTCCCAGAACACGTTTGTCCAGGAAAATGGGGAAAGCGAAGGCTGTCATCAGCCCCGCCTTTGCAGCAGTATCCAGTCGGGGAAAATTCATATCGGCATCTCTGATTCCAAGCCATAGCGGGGCCGCGGATTCCCAGACCCGACCGGGAAGGCCCACCCCAGGAGGAAAAGTTATTGTCCGGCTTTGTTCAGCGAATGCCTCGAAGGAATCGGAAAGCAAGGAGCGCATTTCCACGCAGCGTAAAACATCAATATCCCGATCCAGAACCCAGAGAGCGCCGACGTCCCAAGGCATTCGCTCCAAAATGGCATCAAGCAGCGCTGGAGCCGCGCCTTGCAAGCTCTGTGATTCGGAAAGCACCCGGGTAGCGGCGATTTGGAGACATATCCGGTCCTCAGCCGCCTTTTGCTCGGTGAGGTCACGGATGAAAGCCGTAAAAATCCAGCTGCCCCCGATTTTCGCAGGGGTGATGGTGAGCTCGACGGGGAATTCCATACCCCCCCGTCGAAGCGCTGTGATTCCAATGCGGCGACCCAGGATGGGACCCTTTCCCGTGGATAGAAACCGCTGCATACCCCGATCATGGGCTTCCCTCAAGTGAGGTGGAACTATGAAATCGGCCATTGACTTACCAACGACTTCAGCCTCATTCCAACCGAATAAGTTGTGGGCTTGGCCGTTCCAGTCGATTATTAGACCGGATCGATCGATGGTTATGATGGCATCTAAAGAGGAATCTAAAATGAGGCGATAACGTTTTTCCGAATCACCAGCACTACTAGGATGCCACTCCTCCGAGGGTGATTTTTGCAAGTGGGGATGCTCATCAGAAACCATACCTTGATAAGATATCAATTCATCAAAAGAAAAGATAAAAAATGCGAAATTCCACCTTTTTTGATAGTCGCCAGTAAATACTTCTCATTTACGATACCTGGTGTTATCATGAGAGCATAATTGGGGCGAATGCACCCCAGATTATCTAAAAAGTCAATGAAATTAAGGGTTTGGGGTTTGATGACCCCAACCTGTAGAAGAGATTTCCGTGAAAAAAAATAAGGCATGGAATTACTTTTGGAAAAAGCACCCACCAGGGAATATGATGCATTAGAATGATGGAATTATGACTCGCCCCAACCGAAAAACATTTTTCCCATACCTGCGAACCATTCCCGGGATTATCCTGTGCATTGCCTTTGTTAACAGTGCGACAAAGCCCACATGCGAATATACGAAAGCGATTCGGCAAGCCGAATTGGGGAATCACCAAGCCAGCCTGAAAATATTGGAACGGTGCCCCGCCGACGATTCCGTATCCCATTTCTGGAAAGGTCTAAACTACCATGCACTCTATCAACCGGATCCCTCTTTACTGCATTTAAAAAAAGCTTATGGCCAAGGCATACGCAATGATACCTTGCTGATTAAATTGGCCGAGGTATTCCTCTGGAAGAAGAACTTCCGCGAGGCCTCACGTTTGACGGAACAGGTTATCGACAAGCGCCACCCGGAATTTCTCAAGGTCAAGGCGCGTCATCACGAAATCCTGGGGGAATTCGCGGAGGCGATAAAACTTTATGACTTGGCCATAGCCAAGGAAAAACTTCCTTATGAAACCATGGCCCGTAAAGCAACCGTCCTTTCCTGGGCCAAGGATTACGACGGAGCCATCGCCCTTTTCACCGAAATCATCTCCGCGAAAAAGGTTCTTCCACCATTAAGGAAGAACTGCTTGATACGACGAGCGGAGGTGGTATCCTGGAAAAAAGATTTCGTAGCCGCACTGGCCGATTTGGACGCGGTATTGAAAATGGATAAACAAAACAGCGAAGCCATTTTACTCAAGGGGAAAATCCTCGAGTGGCAAGGAGAATACCTTTCCGCTAAAAAATTGTATGCGGAAATCCTGAGTTTCGACGCCGAAAATGACCAGGCGAAGATGCGGTTGGAAAAATTGGAATGGGTCAAATAAAAAGTAGGAGTTTATGAAATTATCTATATGGATTATAGTCGGGGCCATATCGGGAATGGGATTCCCTTCCATCACGTATTCACAAGAGACACTTACTGCCGTAACCACCAAGACCTATGCGCTCTTGGACGATAAGAAGGCGGTCTATCTCGACTACCCATCGTCGAAGGCGACCCTCTATCAAATCACTTTGGCGGACAAGAGCAAAAAAGTTCTCGTTCCCGAAGGTACGGGGCCAAACTCTACCTTGTATTTCATGTATTTCGGAGTATCGGGAGACCATCTGGCGTATATACCCTTCTCCACGCAGCCGAAGCCGACCTACCCCTTAAACTATGTCAACCTGGCTACCGGCGCCAAAAAAAAATTGACCGCAGATGAAGGATGGAAGGAAACCGTGGAGGTGGGTGGCAACATCGCAGTCTGGATAGATTTTCGCCATAAGACGGCAGGCGACAAGAATAGCGAAATCTACCTGCACAATCTTTCAACCGGTGCGGAAAAGCGAATTACGACAAGTGTCAGTTATCAGACAAAGGCCGTTACCGATGGAAAGCATGTCGCCTGGGTCGACTATGCTAACGGAAATAAAGGCATTGTGGTTCTCCATGATATCGCCACCGGTAAGGATTTTCCGTTGGGCGATGGAACTTCACATCAAGATAACCCCCGGGTTTCAGGCGATTTTGTCGTATGGGAAGATTACAGGAATGCGACTTCCGATACCACAAATGCGGATATTTACGCCTATAATATCAAAACCAAAGAAACCTTGGGAATTTGTGTAAAACCCGGGTTCCAAGGTACGCCCTATATCAGTGGAAATGCTGTGGTCTGGGAAGATCACCGTAACGCAGGAAATACGCCTGGAAATGCGGATATTTATGCCTATGATTTGGTGGATGGAAAGGAATATCAGGTTACCCAGGGTCTCGGGTTTGAAGGATCGCCGGTCGTCTATGGCAATAAAGTGGTCTGGCTGGGTATTGAAGGTAGCGTGATGAGCCTATATCTCGGATCGGTCTCATTCGGAAATACTTCGGTAAAACAGACTCGGCCTGATTTTTTCCAGAGCGGAAAAAATTCCGGGTCTGAGGTTTATCGGTTGGATGGAAGGGCAGTAACAGGTCCCATGCAAAAATTCCATCCAGCCTATTTCTCGCCCTGGGTAAAATAGCAGCATGCCATTCAGGCTTTTACCTCCCCTTTTGGGCCTAATCTGCCTGGTAGAAGGGGCGAATATTCGCTTGGGGGCGGATTCGCAATGGGACAGCGAAGAATTGCTGTGGGTGAACCGTGGCTCCGTCGAGGCGAACCATTTCTCTGCGCCGTTCGGATCCGTTTCCGTCTCGGGCCGATATACCCATCACGGTATACTTGAAAATGCCTTCGGGCTCACACCCTTCAATGACAAATTTTACGGCCTGCGCTCCCATTATATCTTGGACCTGGGGACATACCGGCTGAAAACCGGGGTCGGATGGAATGATTTGGATAAACGGGATGACTTTTACACCCATGCCGGGTTAACCGCCCATTGGCCGATTTCGATTGGAACCGGCAGTTCCATCCGTTCCAGTCTTTCCTATACGGGTGAGGTAAATCGGGCCAATCCCCTTCTCTCCATACTTTCCATGCAAAGCCGCGCAACTGGATTGGAAGTGGTGTTCCAAACGGGCCCTTGGGTAGTGGAAACGGCAGTCAGCCAAACTTCATTTTCGGCCGCAGATTCGCAGGCTCTGAATGAAATACTAGGCACAACCCGTTCCTTCAACCATATTCCCGAGAACCGGATTTGGAGGGGACATATTTACTTCTACCGCCCTGTGTGGGATTTCCTATATGTGGGAGCCTATGCGAATTTTGCCGATAGCCGCCACGATTTTTATCAGGCTACCCTCACGCCGACCGCAAACACCGGCAGGTATATGTACTTCCCCTACGAAACACCGGTGGAATCCTTCGCACTGGGAGGTGTCCTTTCCGTATCCGTGAATTTAGACGACTTTTTCATTCCGCTCGGCACTCTGAATTCCCGGCTAACCATTCCCTTCTATTCCCGACGTCAACAATTCTGGGAAGTGATCTCCCCTCCCTTCTATAGCGGCAGCGGGTACTACGCTTTCGAGGGCAGCGAACCCATGCTCAGCGGCGTAGCTTGGAAAAAGGAGTTAATATCACATGTTACTCTCGCAATTGATTACTCCTTTTATCTCAAACCCTATTACGCATACGGTATTTTCCGCCAAGAAAGTTATCGCCTGCATCAAGTAGAACTGTCCACTACTTATTCCTTTTGAGAAAGTATTAGATACGGGTCATGCTTTTCAACTCCCTCGAATTCGCCTACTTCTTCCCCTTAGTGGTCCTGTTTTTTTTCGGGATACCCCACCGCTTCCGCTGGATGCTGCTGCTGGCAGCCAGCTATTACTTCTATATGTGCTGGAAGCCGGAATATGCCTTATTGCTGATGCTATCGACAGGTATTTCCTATGGTACCGGCATCCTGATGGGGCGTACCGAGGTGAAAGCGCGAAGGAAGGCGTACCTCATTACCAGCCTTGTAGGAAACCTGGGTATTCTTTTTTGGTTCAAATATGCCGACTTCGTAAACGAGTCCTTCCGTGCAACTTTTCAACACTTCAATATTTTCTACGGGGTTCCGGTATTTCACATCATATTACCCGTAGGTATCTCTTTTTTCGTTTTCCAATCCCTCAGCTATTCTTTCGATGTTTACCGTGGCCAGCGGGAATCTGAAAAGCACCTGGGGATTTTTGCCCTGTACGTTGCCTTTTTTCCGCAACTCGTGGCTGGGCCCATAGAAAGGTCCACTCGTTTACTTCCACAATTCTTCCAAAAACAAAACTTCGACTACCAACGCGTAACCGATGGCCTGAAGCTGATGCTATGGGGGCTTTTCAAAAAGGTCGTAATTGCCGATCGCCTGGCGGTGGTGGTGGACCATGTTTACAGCAACCCTGCCGGTCAAAGCGGATCGGCTCTCCTGATAGCCACATATTTCTTTGCCTTCCAGATATACTGCGATTTTTCAGGTTATTCCGATATGGCCATAGGCGGCGCCAAAATAATGGGTTTTGATTTGATGAAAAATTTCAACCGTCCTTATGCCTCCCTGTCGGTTGCGGAGTTTTGGAGGCGATGGCATATATCGCTGTCGACTTGGTTCAAAGACTACCTGTACTTTCCGCTCGGCGGCAATCGCGTGGCCAAATCACGATGGTATGCGAATGTATTCGCGGTGTTCCTGGTAAGCGGCCTTTGGCATGGAGCCAATTGGACCTATGTGATTTGGGGCGCGTTGCACGGCTTCTATCTCGTTTTTGCTTTGGCCAGTGAAAACATCCGGGCAAAGGCCGCTTCCCTACTCAACATGGAGAAATTTCCCACCTTCCACAAAACCATCCGAATTTTCATCACCTTCCACCTCGTCCTGTTGGCCTGGGTGTTCTTTCGTGCCGATTCCCTATCTGACGCCATCTATATACTCACGCATATATTCGCGGATTTTTCTCAACCATTAGGCTCATTGGACCTGGGCATGTCCTCCCAAGGACTAATTCTTTCCCTTATGGTCATCCTTTTCATGGAGGCCGTGCATTTAGTGCAGGGGCGTCAGGGGAGCGTGATTTCGGCTTTATCCCGGAAACCGGTGGTGATTCGATGGGCCGTGTACCTATTTCTGACCTTATCCGTTCTGAACCTGAGAGTGGAGTATCAAGCTCCTTTCATTTATTTCCAGTTTTAAAGAGTTATGAAATATTTTCTGGTAAAAAGCATACTCTTCCTGGGCTTGGTACTGACCGGTCAAATACTTTTATCCTTGGAATATGGAGTGAAGCCCTTCCGGGTCGGCATTCCTGACGCACAAGGCTATACTCCGGATTCGCTCATTCTGGCCTTCCAGCAATTTTTCCAGCCCCACCCCACTCTCGGATTCACCTGGAAAGAAAACCTGGGTGCTGATCGCAATATCGATTTGCGTTGGGCCGATCAGGAAGAAGGCGCCGTGGTAACGGATAGGCAAGGGTTCATCAATTCGCCCTACGCCATCGAAGCCCGCGCAGAGGGGAAACCGATCCATATCATCGGGCTCGGATCCTCGTTCATGCAGGGGGCCGCCGCCATATTACACGATTTCTTCTGGGCCAAGGGGTCGTTCTATTACAATATGGCCACGCCTCGCCATACCCTGCCCCAATTCAATATCGTGCTCCGCGATTATGCCTTGGTGGAAAA
This sequence comes from Fibrobacteria bacterium, assembly GCA_041746255.1. Lineage (GTDB taxonomy): Bacteria > Fibrobacterota > Fibrobacteria > UBA11236 > UBA11236 > JBGTHM01. Next base: position 44,911 of record JBGTHM010000126.1, read on the forward strand.
GCCGGAGTGGATAGTCTACGACTTGAACGAAGCCAGTTTCAGTTTGATTGGTGACTATGAAAGCTGGTCGGAATCCGGTTTGGAATGGTTCACTTACCATTCGGGAACCTGGAGTGGGCCTCCCATTGAAACGAGCTTCGCTGCCAGGGTTCTGGAGAAACACCCTGCATTAAACGGGTTGGCTCAATCCATGCGGAGAAAAGTCGGATTTACCCCGACAATCGAAACCTTGAGCGATAAGGAAGCCGTTGATAAGGCCTATGCCTACATCTCCTCCGCCCATGCCTTGGCGCAAAAGGAAGGGATTAAATTCTTCGTTCTACTCATCCCCAGTAAAGACGTGGCGATTTACGGTAAATCCGAAAAATCGGCTTTATTGAATGCCACCCTCCCTCGCTTGCAAAATGCGGGAATTCCCGTGTTGGACTTACGGATTCCCTTTGCCACGGAAAACGATCCGCGCGCCTTGTATTATAAAATCGACGGTCATTGGAACTCCTACGGAATCTATAAAGCCGGCATGGCCATGGCCGATTTCATGGCCGAAAAATGAACTGTTTCGGACTTCAACGAATATGATATACTTGCACCATGTACGAATAATAGAAAGGGACGAAAATGGACGATTTATCCAAATGTCAAGCTGTGATACTTTGCGGGGGACAAGGCACCCGAATCCGCTCTGTAAGCGAGGATAAACCCAAGCCGCTTATCGATGTGGGTGGTAAGCCCATTCTTTGGCACATTATGAAAATTTATTCCTTTTACGGAGTGCGGAAGTTCATCTTGTGTCTAGGTCACAAAGGCGATGCCATCATCGATTTTTTCGAGAACTACCATGCCTATAACCATGACTTTTCCATGAGCATCGGCAATAAGGATAAGAAATCATTCCATTACCCGGAAAAGTACAAGGACGGCGCCGACGTCAATGAATGGGAAATCACCTTCGCATTAACCGGCGAAGAAACGCAAACCGGTGGTCGAATCCGGCGCATCGAACCGTATGTCAAGAACGACACGTTTTTCTGTACTTACGGTGATGGCGTGTGTGATTCCGACTTGCGCCAGCTCCATGCATTCCACCTGGCCAAGGGCAAGATTGCAACTCTGACGGGAGTGCATTTGCCAACCACCTTCGGCATCGTGGAAGCCGATGATAAAGGGGACATATCCTCTTTCCGGGAAAAACCGGTGATGTCAGGACTTATCAACGGCGGGTTTTTCGCCTTCAACAAAGGTCTTTTCGATTACCTGGACGGAGACGATACCATTCTCGAAGGCAAGCCCTTCAAGAAACTGGTACGCGACCAACAAATCGGAATGTTCCGCCATGAAGGCTTTTGGCATTGCATGGATACTTACAAGGATTATCAGAACCTAAACCAGCTTTGGAAGGAAAATAAGGCCCCATGGAAAATCTGGTAGGTCGCAAGCAGGAGTTCAACATGGAAAAACTATTTTCAGGCGTCTATAAAGGAAAGACCGTGATGGTAACCGGCCATACCGGTTTCAAAGGCTCTTGGCTAAGCATGTGGCTTTGTCGCATGGGCGCCAAGGTGGTGGGATTCTCCCTCGGGCCACCCACCGAACCCAGCCACCTTCCCTTGCTTAAGCTGGACATGGTTTCCTTAAACGGGGATGTGAGGGATTTCTCAGCGGTGCAAAAGGCCATGCAAGCGCATAATCCCGAAATTGTCTTTCATCTGGCCGCCCAGCCTATTGTGCGCCTCTCCTACCAACAACCCCTGGAAACCTACCATACCAACGTAATGGGAACCGCCAATGTGCTGGAAGCTTGCCGCGGCCAGGACTCGGTAAAGGCGATTGTATGTATCACCTCCGATAAGGTATACGACAACCAGGAATGGGCTTGGGGGTATCGGGAGAATGACCGATTGGGAGGATTCGATCCCTATAGCGCCTCCAAGGCTTGCGCCGAATTGGTCATTGCCAGCTACCGTAATGCCTTCATGAATCTGAAAAATTATGGAAAAACCCATAATAAGCTCATCGCCTCGGTCCGTGCCGGCAATGTAATCGGCGGGGGTGATTGGGCTCCCGACAGGCTCATTCCCGATGCCGTACGCGCTGCCAGCCGTAAGGAAACCGTGGTCATACGCAATCCTTCGGCTACGCGCCCCTGGCAACACGTGCTCGAATGCCTTTCGGGTTATCTCGTCGTCGGCGAAAAGTTACTGAAGGGAGAATCCGCCATAGCCCGCGAATGGAATTTCGGTCCCTTGGAAGGCGGAATTTACAGCGTTGGTCATGTCGTCAAGGAATTGGGAGAATGCTGGTCGGATATTAAGCATGTGGTGGAATTGGATCCCAATAATCCCCATGAAGCTTTTTCCCTTACGCTGGATTCGTCATTTGCCACCATCAAGCTGGGATGGAAACCGGCTTGGCCTAACAGCCTCACTTTCTTGCGCACCATCGATTGGTATCGCGAATATTACACGTCCGGAAAAGTTACCAGCCAAGCCAACCTTGAGGATTATGTGGCGTCCGCCCAGGAAGGTAAGATTCCATGGTCCAAAGTATCCTGATCACCGGAGCCAACGGTTTCGTCGGTGGGCATTTGGCCCGGGCTCTGGCCTCCAGTGGCACCCGATCCCTCCTATTGACGGGAAGGCAGGAAACCTACTCCCACGGAACCTTGCCCCCGGGATGTCAATACCTACAGGCCGATTTGGAAAACCCTTCCGAGGCGATGACAAGATCACGCTTCGATATCATCATTCATCTGGCGGCGGCGCTCAGTACCCAGGACTCCTCAACCGCGCGTAGGGCGCTGATGGATGCCAACGTATCGTGCACGCTTTCCATGCTCGAATTGGCCCGGGAGCACGGAGCTTTTTTCGTTTTCCCCTCTTCCGGTTTGCTCTATGGCGACCAACCCGGTCCGCATCATGAGGATCTGCCTTTACTGCCCTTGAATTTTTACACGTTTTCCAAGTTGATGGCGGAGCAGCTGATCGAACATTTTCACCGATATCATGCCGTAAAGGCTTTGGTCTTACGCGCTTCGCTCATTTACGGTCCCGGCCAGGGTGGTGCGATGTTCATTCCTTCCATCGTCAAAGCCCTGGTCGACGGCGAAGAGTTTCCCATGACGGCCGGTCAACAAAAACGGGATTTCATCTATATCGACGATCTCATAGCTGCCCTCGATTCGGCAATCTCCCAGCAATTGACCGGCACCTTCAACTTGGGGGGAGGAGTCGCTCCCACTTTAGCGGAAGTGGCGGAAATGGCGGGTCAAATCACCGGCAATTCCTCCAAACTCCGCATGGGAGCCATACCCTACCGTAAAGTCGAGTCGTGGGAATATTTTCTGCAAATCGGAAAATTACAAAAAGCACTGGGCTGGTCTCCGCGAGTGGATTTAAAAACGGGTTTGGAAAAAGTAGTCCAGTACGAAAAGGACAAAAGGCGGCGGCTTGGAAAATAGAGATTCTCTTCGAAAAGCCGTTATCCGGGCGATTACCGGCGTCCTAGTTCCTTTAGGAATCGCTTATGCTGGTACTACAGTCCCGTCCCTCGCGTGCGATTCCGTGCACGCGCTGGAGAGAATCAGGGCGGAAGAATACCCCCAGGCCTTGAAGGAATTGCCCAATTGCCAGACTTCGAATAATTACTCCAAGTGGGTAGGACTTGCTTATCATGGTCTGCAAATCGCCGATTCCACCGTGCATTATTTGAGTTTGGCCCGGAAAAATAAACCCGTAGACGATACCCTGAAATTATGCCTTGCCGAGGGGCTTTTCTGGCAGAAGAAAATTCGCGAAGGGTCCCGCCTTCTGGATGAGGTCAAGAATAAGCAAAGCCTCGCCTATTTGAGGGTAGCTGCTACGCAATTGGAAATGCGTAATAAGTTCGGTCAAGCCATCAAAGTGCATGATCGCATTCTCGCTCAGGAACCAACCGCATCTGCTTCCATCTTCAAAAAAGCCATGCTGCTTTCTTGGATGAAGCGTCTGGACGAGTCTATACAGATCTATACAGGACTCATCGATTCGGAGGATGTGCCGGCTTCCATGAAAGTGAATAGCCGCATCCATCGGGCGGAAGTCATTGCCTGGAAAGGTGATTTTGTCCGTGCCCTCGCCGAACTGGATGAAGTGCTTAAGCTGGACGCGAATAATATTCCAGCTCGGCTACAAAAGGGTGTAATTCACGAATGGCGCGGTGAGTTCAAAGAAGCCAAAAATATTTACCGGGACATCCTCCTGATTGAGCCGGAAAACCCGTCCGGCAAGGCTAAACTGGAAACGCTGTTATGGGTCAGGTAGGTTTTTTCACCGGTACCAAAACCCTCAAGGTCAGTACCGCCGATAAAATTATTTTTCTAATCCTAATTACCCTGGGAATACAGGCCGCGTTGTATTTCGCCGATTATTGGTTTCTCGGTGACCACCGGAAAAACCTCATACTCTTCCCCATCCTGAGCTACGCCATTTTCCGTGGTGTTTTCCGCAGCATCGCAAGTTGGTTCATATTCCTATTCGCCTCCATACCCAGTGAGCGGAAATCCACAAGCAGCCGGACGGTAGATGTTCTCATGACAGCCATGCCGGGGGAGCCGCTGGAGATGTTCGCCACCACCTTACAAGCCATTTCTGAAATGCGACATCCGCATACCACTTATCTGCTGGACGGCGGAGATAGCCCTGAACTCAAGGACTTGTGCCATAAATTCGGAGCGCAACACGTCAATTGTGTCGGTATCGGTGGCGCCAAAGCAGGCAAGGTGAATCACTGTTTACGGAATTTCGCCAAAAGTGAAATCGTGCTGGTGCTCGATCCGGACCACATTCCCAAACCCGACTTCATTGACAGGGTGCTTCCGCAATTCGAAGATGAAAAAGTGGGTTTCGTCCAAGTCGTACAGAGCTATTACAACATCCGGGAAAATTTCGTCGCGAGGGGAGCGGCGGAACAAACCTACGGATTCTACGGGCCCTTGATGATGGGTCTCAACGGTTTGGGCATACCCGTAGCCATAGGCGCCAATTGCACCTTCCGCAGGGCGGCGCTCGACAGCATCGGCGGTCACGCCGAATCGTTGGCCGAGGACGTCAACACCTCGCTTCGTCTGCATGCCCAGGGATGGAAAAGCGTCTACCTACCTTTTCGCGCCTCTTACGGATTGGTTCCCGCCGATTTGAAATCCTTCTACAGCCAACAATTGAAATGGGCGGCTGGGATGTTCCGGTTGTTCTTCGGCGAATATTTCAAGGTTTTCCCACGCTTGAACCTACAGGCCAAATTGAATTATTTATTTTCCGGCACCTTCTACCTGCACGGGTTAACATATTTTCTCACCATGGTTTTGCCCATAGTCTTTTTATTCGGACAAATCTACGCGGTGGAAATGAAATTCAGCGAGTTCCTCTATCACGCCCTGCCCTTTCTCTTGGTTGCGACCTCCATCATTTATTTCGTGCAAAGGTGGTATTCAGACGAAGGGGAAAAAGGCTTTCCTTGGCGTTCCATGCTATTGGAGCGCGGAACCTGGCACATCTATTTTCTGGCTTTGATTTATACCCTCATAGGGAAAAAGGTATTGTATTTGCCCACTCCCAAAAAGGCGGGGAAGCAGGGCGGGCTCATTCTGGCCTTGCCCCATCTGGCGGTTATTCTTCTTTCCGGAGCCGCCATTGTATTCGCCCTGAACACTTACCACCGCATCGATGATGGCACCCGGCTGATGGTATTCTTCGCAAGCTTGAATATCGTGACGCTCTTGCCCACGGTGTTTATCTGTCTTCAGGATTATCTCCCCCGAGCCACCAAAAGCGGAAACGGCGGGGTATCATGAAAACTTTCCGTTACCTCCTACTGGGTTTGGCCTATGCCGTCGTATTGGGTCTATTGTATATCCATGTCGTTCCCCGCATAGAAGCCCGCGCCAAACATTTGACCTTCAATTATTTGATCAAAAACCTGGCGCATGACAAAAACGCCTTACTGAAGAACCAGTCCTTCCACTTGGGAATTTATCGTCCGGAACTGCCCTATCATTTCGACAAGGTGTTTGAAGTGGAAGATAGTTTGGGCGTCTCCCTTTCCATCATTTCCTATTACCAGGCCTGGGGAGAAGGTCCCGAGCATGAGCTGAACCGGGAGATTTTGGAAAACATCCATCGCGGCGGTTATACGCCGATGATTACCTGGGAGCCCTGGGTTTCCGCATTCCCACAATACCGTGGAATCGTGCCGGATTCCAGCTTGACATTCATCTCCCAGGGAGAATTCGACGACTACATACGAAGGTGGGCCCGCGAGGCGACCCGATACGGAAAGCCGATGCTGGTGCGCTACGCCCATGAATTTTCCAATCATTGGTACGGTTGGAGCAGTACCCGCGGAAACGACAGCGCCGCATTCATCGATGCCTGGAGGCATGTGCATGACATCTTCCAGGAGGAAGGGGCGCGAAACGTGGCTTTCGTCTGGAATCCCTTTTTACCGCAAGATACGGCGTATTATCCCGGAGCGGAATACGTCGATTGGGTCACCTTGGATATTTTCAACTTTGGACCCATAGTTGAGGATGGTTATTGGCTGGACTTTTTCACCTTGGCCCGGACTTTGTATAACCCCATGCGTCAATTCGACAAACCCATACTAATCGCCGAAACAGGAAGCGTTCCAGCGGGTGGAAATAAAAATCATTGGTATCGGGACATGTTTCACTCACTGGCACAAGGGGACTTTCCCCTGGTAAAAGGCTTGGTGCTTTTTGACACCCCCCTGGCCAAGGCTCCCAACGGAATGGATGTCGACCTGTCCATGACCTCCGACGATGAGGTCTATGCGGCCATCAAGGAGCATCCTTCCATGGAAAAGTTAGGGCTTAGACCCGTCAAGCGACGAGACTGACGTCACCCATCAGCGCGATAAGCGCCAAGCCAATTTGTGTCCTGCCTGCAAGGGGATGATCTCTCCGCCGTTCACAAAAGGTAATGTAGAAGGTACTCTTGCTTCCTCGCGTTCGAGGCGAATTCGCCCCGGATTTCGCGCAAGTCGATAAAAGTCGGCGCCGAAGTGGGAGGCGAATCCTTCCAAGCGATCGAGTGCGCCCAGTTGCTCGAAGAGGGTCGCGTAAAGCTCGATTGCCACCGGTGCGCTATAACAGCCGGCACACCCACAAGCCGATTCCTTGACGCTGCGGGCATGCGGTGCGGAATCCGTACCCAGGAAAAATTTGGGATTGCCACTGATGGCCGCCTTCTGCAAGGCGATTTGATGAGCGCGCGCTTTTAAAATCGGGAGGCAATAGAGATGCGGCCGAATACCTCCCACCAACATGTCATTACGATTGAACAGCAAATGCTGAGGCGTGATTGTGGCTGCGATATGGGCAGGCGCATTGCGTACGAAATCTACAGCGTTTTCCGTGGTGATATGTTCGAATACAATTCTTAACTTCGGGAACCGATTCAGGATTGGCTGTAAATGCCGTTCTATGAAAACCGCTTCCCGGTCGAAGATATCGATTTCAAAGTCGGTCACTTCCCCATGCACCAAAAGCGGAACATCCTGCTCTTCCATTGCTGCCACCACGGGGTAAAGTGCGGTCAAGTCCTGCACGCCGGCAGCGGAATTGGTGGTCGCTCCCGCCGGGTAGAGCTTGTAGGAATGGATGATGGGGTTAGCTGCCGCCGCCTTGATGTCCGAAGGACGGGTTTTATCCGTAAGATACAGGCTCATCAAAGGCTTGAATGCTTGGCCTTTCGGGACGTGCGTAAGAATGCGTTCGCGATAGCCTTCCGCTTCCGCAACCGTTGCCACGGGTGGGGATAGATTGGGCATGACCACGGCGCGCGCGAAACATCGGCTGGTAGCCGGGACGGTATAGGTCAAAGCATCTCCATCCCTCAAATGAAGATGCCAATCGTCGGGGGTGCCGATTTCAAGAATCTGGGTGGTTTCGCTCATGCTTTTAGGGCCTAAATGCCCTACTCCTGCCGGGAAAGGTAATATTTCCAGGAAGTTCCCGAGAGAGCTACCCCATTACAGTGCTAGCGAGAGGTTAAAAATGTCATTCCGAAGGCTAGGCCAAGGACATCCCGCGCCCGTAAGCGGTCTTCCCGGAAATAGGCGGTTAAATAGGGGTCCAGAACCCCGATTTCCGCGTAAAAACCCGTACTTCCAGGCAGGACTGCCTTAAGGGGAAGCCGTCCTTCAATTCCCGTGAACAGCGAAAATCTTAATGCGGAGGGCCAATAATAATCCCGGAAGCGATCCTTTAGGAATAGCATGTACTGATCGCCTAACCCGATATTGGCGGTGAACCCAAGGTAAATGGGAGACGATAGCGAAGGAAAATCTTTTTGCAACCGCAGTGGATACAGCTGTTGCTTAAAGGCCAGTGTGTGAATGGAAATACCCCCCACAGATTCGGGAACGTAACCATACAGCAATTGTGTGACCACGGAACCCTTGTAATAGGTATAGCCCGCACCCAGCGCGACAAAGCCGATATTACCTGCGGTTTGCGCTGCAAATGTATTCGGTAACCAGCGAAGTTTTTCCACCTCCTGCCCTTTTGATTCCAAAGGAAAAAAAATTCCGAGTAGGGCCGAGAGTAGCCAGCCAAACCGGAAAATGAGGTGAAAAAACGGCTTCAGAAGAACCGCCTTTCCACGCGCACCGAATCACCTCGAACATGTATCAGCGCGTAATTCCGGTCTCCGGCATCATCGACCACCAAATATCGAACGCCATCGGAATAAGGTTCTACCAGATAATAGGAATGGGCATGACCATGGATAGACAGGGAAACCGAATGCGACGCAAGCATGGTACGGAAGCGTAACTCATCCGCATCGGTGAATTGCTCTCCGAACGGAGCAATATGGGAAAAAATTATCCTTGAAGAAAATTCGTCCGCATCGGCTAATTCCGAATCCAGGAAGGAAAAATCAGGTACGCCGTTACCGAACTCCCAACGATTGGTGTTCATGACAATAATTTTTGTGCCTCCATAAACAAAACTGTAATCGTACGGGCCAAAAATTGCCCGATAAAGCTGCTTCCCATTGGCTATACCGTCATGATTTCCGACTACGGTGAGAAAAGGAATAGTTAATTTTTCCAGGCCATCCAGTAACCAGTCAAACTCTCTCCTCAATCCATATTGAGATAAATCCCCGGCCACCAGTACGAAGTGGATTCCGTCCCGGCTATTGATGTCGCGGACAATATCATGGACACCATTCAATTGCCTTCCCGGATCACCCATAACCGCAAAGGTGAAGCTATCCGAAATTGCGGGAGCCTGGGTATGTAACCGTTCGAGGTGTTTTTGCGTCAAATCGCGGCGCGATTCGGGACCATCGATTACATAGGGACTGAATTGCAGCCAATCGCAGGATAAAAACGCGAGAATTCCCAAAATGGAAAAGATACCGGTTACGACGGACGAAACGCAAGGTAAGGACTTCACGAAAAAATTTTCCAACCCAATGCGAAAAAGGTCCAAGAGCTTAGCGGCGCGTCTCCCGTATAAAAGGAGGGAATTATTTTCCGACGGATCTCCAGGAAAAATCCGCTTCTCTCCACGCCCAATCCATATCCCACGACTAGGCCGCGCCAGGACATGTTTAAAGCCTCGTCGTTTCGATCCAGCTGTCGCGAATCAATCCAGGTTAGACCAGGTTCCAAAAAATTAAAAAGGGAGTAACCCATCGGTAATCCCAGATTGAAGCTGAATTGTGGCGACAGTTCAAAGACATTTTTTATCTTTGTGCTGCCGGCATCGGATTCGGATAAGGTCGAATAGCCGAAAATACCCGTATAGCTAAGTCCATGGTTATTTTTGGAACCGAAATGACAATACATATGATATCCAGACTCACTTGGGATGGATAGACCAAGCATAATTTTAACCGTTCCTGGAATCGAAGTAGGAAAGACCACAAGAATAAAAGCGAGTACCATCCTTCCATTTTTCACAATTCAGTATAAATTTTACGCATCTTGAATCCAACTTCGAAAATTTTCCCAAATTGAACAGCGGATTTTCACTTTGCAAGTAAAAACTAAAATGCCGGGCGGAACGGAGGTCCTCAGGAAAACTCCCATACGGGAAAAAATGCGGATGGTTGCGACCTACCTATTCGCGGTATTCCTTACCCATATCCTTCTCCGCTGCGCATTGTTATTCCGGAATGACGCCTTCGGACATCCATTCGTTTCCAAACCAGACTGGTATATTTTTCATGCAGTCGCCATAGATTTTCTTTGGATAGTGAATTACAGCCTTCCCTTCGTTGCCGTAATGCTGTTCCTTTCCCGATTTGAATTTCGGAAAACCTTAGCGATAGTTTTTGGAATCTTAATGTGTGGCCATTCCCTCCTTCTGCTATTGACCGTGGTGGACCATGAAGTAGCCCGTTATTGGGGTGTACACTTGGATGCCTCGCTTATAAAAACCTATGGCAATATGGCCGCCTTTCGTGAGTTGCAAACCATGACCGGTTACGACGAGTCCGTCTCCGCCATTCCCTACCTGCTATTTTTCCTATGCGTTCCCTTTTCAATAATTCTTTTCCTCACCCTTCGGAACCGTTTTAGCTGGCCTGCCAAGCGGACGCAATTTAAAGTCGTCGCTGTAATTTTGATGGCATGGATTTCCTCATACGTTTTCCTTTACCATATTTGGGGAGGAGGTTTTCGACTACGAAAATTAAAACCTGTTATCGAAGTCCTCCGCGAATCTGCAAACCATAAATCCGTATTTAACCTCAATGATTCCGATTTGAATAAATTGAGCCTCGTTCACCAATCCCAATGGTTGCTGGAACAAGGGGATAGCTCCTTTGTTTTTCCATTTAAGGAATTCCCTTACTACCGCGAACCCTTGGCGCAAGCTTGTGACCGGTTGCGAAATTCGCCCGAATTGAATCCTCATCCCCCGCGGGAGTCGCTGGAACGACTTTGCGCTGATGGGCTATTACCCTCCCCCGAAGCGATTTCCACCGAGCGTCCAAATTTCGTCCTTATTGTCTTGGAATCTCATCGAGGCCTGTCATCCGGCTTTTTGCAGGCGGAAGGAGCATCGGCGGATGGAACTCCATTCCTGAATTCAATAGCCGGATCCGCAAAAGTATGGACACGGTATTCCACTTCCAGTTTACCAACCGTTTCCGCCTTGGTATCTATCCATAATTCCGTTCTGAGCCATCCGACCCGCTACATTTCGCATAATTTTAGAGGATTGCAATATAAGGCTTTCACCACCATACTCGCGGAATACGGGTACCGCACCCACTATTTTTCCTCCTCCGACCCCTCCTGGGACAATCAGGTACCCCTACTGCGGAATTGGTATCAAGGCTTTACCTATGATAGACGCCGGGAGAACGACGCCGATATGTTCGCTCATCTTGGTAGCTGGATGAAGGATAGTCTAAACACAAAGACACCCTTTATGCTCACGGCCGTAACCAAAACCAACCATTTCCCGTTCAATGAAGTGGCAGGAATGCCTCCCGGTAAGAATGAATCTTTGCAAACTAAGATGCTGGCGACCATGACGTATACGGAAAGCGCGGTCCGTGAATTTATGCTTTCCATTAAAGATGAACCTTGGTATGCCAACACGGTTTTCGTTTTTGTCGGAGATCATGGATTCCCATTGGGTGAGCACGGTTCATCCAATTTGGGCCATGGCCTATACACCGAATCTACTTGGGTGCCCTTGGTTATTTACGGAAAACACCCAGCGGTTCGGGGCAGCGGAAAATATTCCACCCCCGCAAGCCACTTGGACTTGGGCCCTACCTTGCTGGATATAGCCGGCATCAAGGCCCCGAACCATTTTCTTGGGCATAGCTTATTGCGCATGCAGGGACTTGAACACAGCCTTAGCTATACCGCTCATGGATTTGAGGGAACTATGGAACTAGGTCGTTACCGTGTGCATGGTTCGGTTGGGCGTGAGCCCCGGGAGCTGGGACGGGAGGTTTTCGATATGGTTGCGGATCGCGGCCAATTTAAAAACCTTTACCCCGAACACCCTCGCTTGTATGATTCATTAATGATTATCATGGACTCTAAAATTCGGTTGAACACTTATTTGGTTGAAAATAACCGCCTATGGTCCGATACCATTTCACCAGCCCCCCCCAGCCCCGACCCGGCCTTAAGCCCTATAATTTCGATTATGAATCGATTGTCGGCACTGTTGCCCAATTAGTCCCGTCACCGCCATCAGGATGAAATTGCCCAAATTGAGCAATTTAGTTGCCTGGAACAAACTGCGTTTTTGGATTAAGGGAGCGGGTGTGTTCCCCAAAGTATACAGCTAGTCGCGATTTTTGCGGGCAATACTTCCACTTTGGAGGTAGTTTTCGTGATGGTTCCATGGTTGAAAACGTTGTGCGAGGGAGTTTTTCCAATCCGTCCACCTTCAGGAGTTACTTAGGAGACGTTTATGCAAATTTTTAAGGTTGGAATTTTGGCTACCCTACTTCTTTCGGGAGTTGGTTTCGGCCAGGGATTGCAGTTCAAGCAATTTTACAATTTCAATAAAGCCAGCTTCGTGAAGATGAAGGCCAAAACCATTTGGATGGACGAAGTGCCGGGAATGCCGCAACATTTCTGGGTATTGGATCAATCAGGTTTCATTTATTCGTTATACCCGGAAAAACCGGTTACCGATCCTACCGTCATCAACGACTACACTTCGGTAAAAATAGCAGATTTCAGCGAAAGGTGCTCGCAGGCCATCAGCGCGGAATGGGGCGCTTGGGGAATATCCTTCCATCCTGATTTTCTGGTTAATAAAAAGTTTTACATCATATTCATCGATCCGAACGGAGGCCCCTGGAGCAATCGCACCGACAAGGCCTTGACCACCGTAGAGGAATGGGTCGCCAGCGGCGCGAAAAACGAAATCCTGAAAAAGAGCCGTACCATCTGGACCTACAACCATAAACATGCCTACGGCGTCGCCTCCATGGACTTCGGCTTGGACGGGTATCTCTATATCGCCAACTCCGACTATGGCGTCGACGGTCACGATATGAAAACCATGGGACGGAAAGTGCTCCGGATAGACGTCGATCGCAAGGATCCAGGCAAGGAATACGCCGTTCCGTCAGACAATCCCTTCGTGGGCCGAACCGACGGCACCCCCCCCGAAATCTGGTCCTCCGGTTTACGCAACGTCTGGGGCATCCACGCCCACAAATTAACCGGCGATATCCTGACGGCCGATATCGGCCAGGAGCAATGGGAAGAGCTCAATCTGATCAAAAAGGGCTCAAATGGTGGTTGGGCCGACGGCGGTAACGGAGAAACCTACCCGGCAGGCGGCCGTAATCACTACGGCGAAGGCTTCAGCGGACCCTGCCATCCCGGCAACACCAAGAATTGCAACCAGTTCGAGGAGCCGTTCTGGGCTTTTCCCAGATCCGCTCGCATTACGGATCCAAAAGGCGGAGCCCCTGTGGTCCTGAGCGCTCTCAACGACAATTCAAATAATATCCGCCTCACTTGCATCATGGGCGGACGGACATTCGTGGGAAGCAAGGATTCGCCACTGTACGGCCAATATATTTTTGGCGACACGCGCGAGAACAAACTTTTCGCAATCGCCTCCACGAAAAACCGCGCAACCTATAAATGGAATGGCAACAACCTCACCATCGAAGGAACCGGCCCCAAATATCTGGGACAGTCCCAAGCCAAAATCGGCAACGAAGACATGGCGAATAACGATGGTCACGACGGAATCGTAAACCTGGGGATGGATTCCTACGGGTACCTCTACGGCGTTTTCGTTTCATGGTACAAAGACACCAAATTCCACGAAATCTACCGCGTCGAGCATCCCGGTATGTTGCCGCGTCGCCCGGGATGCATGGATCCCGGCTACTCCGACTTCGACGCTAAAGCCGAAAGGCCCGTACCCTGCGTTGGCACCGTCGCGGCCCTTTCCGATGCAAATCGCCTATTGCGGCAAATGCCTTCGCAAATGCTCTACCCGGGCGCGAAGACCTTTAACGTCCCCGCAGGCGCTCGTTCAGTGGAGCTTTGGAATTTGAACGGCCGCATGGTGTGGAGCACGATGGTTGCCAAATTGGACGTACCCCAGGTCATTTCCTTGCCATCCATGAGTGACAGCGAAGCTTTGCGGGCTATTATCCACAAATAGAGGCTTTGAATTGCCTTCGTAAATAAACCCCGGCCTACAGGAATCAACCAAATCGGATTCTTGCGGGCCTTACCACCCCATCAGCCGTAAAATCGGTATGCCGGCAACTCGGGAGGCGCCCAGGTTCACTTCGAATTCAAGGGCGAAATCTTCCTCGTTTTCCTGATAATCTCGCAACAATTGCCGCACACTCCAAAAGCCGGGATGAGCCACGCCTTCCACGGACTCCTTTTCAATCAAAGTATGGCGAAGCGACCGTCCTTCAGGATCCAGTCGGAACATTCCGTGGGTTTCGCGATAACCCTCCAGGCAGTCACGTAAACGGTCCTCGTTCCAGGCAAGCCCATCGCGGTCCGGTAGGGCGGCTCCCGCCACAGGGGGGCGGGTATCTCCCAACTCCGCCCCCGCCTCCTCAAGCCCCTCAGTAAGGGCGTCCAGGGCTCCCGAGAATTCACGCCGGGAAAGGGAGGCCAGAAAACCGAAAATCCTCGCCCGCACCGCAGCGGTAAAAGCCACGGGATCTTGGGTGATATCCCGAGCGGCGGCACGTGCGGCTTCTTCCGCTCCCGGAGGCAAGAGCTCGAAATTTTCCGGGGGGCGATAATCGGGATCACGCAATCTTTCCCATTCGTCGAGCAAAGTCGAATCCACCCGCCGAACCAGGTCTCCAAAGAACCTCTCCGTTTCACGCACGGCATCGGTTTTGGCGTTATCGGGAACCGTGTTCAATAATATCTTATACACTCCGTTCAGGTGCCGCAGCAAAAGCCCTTCGGACCGCTCCAGTCCATAGGTTTTGACATAGCCGGAAAAGGTGAAAAATCCTTCCAACATTTCCCGTGCAATGGATTTGGGACGGATGTTTTCATTGCCGACCCAAGGATGTTTATCTGCGAAATCATTGAAAGTTCCATATATGAATTCCCGCAGAGGTTTGGGATATTCCATTTCTTCCAATTGCGCCATACGCTCGTCGTATTCAACGCCCTGGGCCTTCATCTCGGTGACTTTCTCGGTTTTTAGCTTGTCCAGCTGTTTTCTCAGCACCTGGACAGGATCCTCGAGAATGGATTCCGCCAAAGTCAATACGTTCAAATGATAATCGTCGCTCTCTTTTTCTAATAACGGCAATGTTTCATGCAAATAGAGGGAGAGCGTTTGATCCATGGAGAAATTAAGCTGCAAGTCGACGTTGACACGCAGCCTTTTTTCCGCCTCACCCCTATCTTTCAAGGGAACGATTTCCACTATTTTCCGTTCCACCAGCGCCCTGAAAAGCTGGAAACTCCGTTTTTTATGGGCGATTTTCTCCTTGGTCGTATCATGACAACGGGCTATGAAATTCCGCATGGCGCGGCATCCGTCTCGATCGCGGGCCAGCACGTTCAAGAGCATGCCATGGGTAACCTGAAAGCGGGATTGCAAACGTTCCGGTTCGGCTTCGATTAGCCTTCGAAAGATCGATTCATCCCAAGGCACATAACCTCTATCGGGAGGCTTGCGTTTGACGAATTTTTTTCCGCTTTGCCCGCTCTTGGCGGCCAGTTTCAAGTTGTCCACCACATGCGCAGGCGCTTGGGCCAACACATAACCCTGATCGTCGAAGCCTTTTCTACCGGCCCTTCCGGCAATCTGGTGAAAATCACGAACCGTGAGAATAGCGGTTTTGTCCCCGCTGTATTTGCATAACTGCGTGAAGAGCACCGTCCGTATCGGCACGTTCACCCCTACCCCCAGAGTATCGGTGCCGCATATTACTTTCAGCAACCCTTGCTGCGAAAGCTTCTCCACCAGAAACCGGTATTTGGGAAGCAATCCGGCATGGTGCAAGCCAATCCCCTGACGCAACCAACGCTTGATATCGGGGCCGAAAGGACTGGAGAAGCGGAACCCATCTAAAGCCTGTCCGATGGCGATTTTTTCTTCCTTGCTGCAAAGGTCCAGGCTGGTGAAATTCTGCGCGTTCTTGGCGGCTTCAGCCTGCGTAAAATGCACCACGTAAACCGGTGCTTTTCCGTGGGTCACCAAGTTATGCACGGTTTCGGGTAAAGAAGTAGTCGCATAGGTGAAATCCAGGGGAACCGGTCTATCTTGCGATTTGACGGTGACGGATTCACGCCCGGTAAGCTCTTCCAATACGGTTTCGAAAAACCGGGTTTCCCCCAGCGTCGCCGACATCAGTAAAAATCGGGTTTGGGAAAGTGCGAGCAGGGGAATTTGCCAAGCCACGCCTCGATCGCGATCGGAATAATAATGGAATTCGTCCATCACCACGTCGCCGATACCGCAATCGGCGCCTTCGGACAAGGTGATATTCATGAGGATTTCGGCCGTACAACAGAGTATGGGGGCGTCGCGATTGACAGTGGCATCGCCGGTGGAAAGACCGACATTCTCAGCGCCGAACTCCTTGCACAATGCCATCCATTTTTCATTGACCAGCGCCTTGATGGGACAGGTATATACCGAGCGTCTGCCCTGCGCCAGGGCCTGGAAATGCAGCACCGAGGCCACCAGCGACTTGCCCGATCCGGTAGGCGTGTTGAGGATGACGTTCTTCCCCTCGAACAGCTCCAAAATGGCGGCTTCTTGGGCGGGATAGATGGAAAATCCCCGCTCCAGACTCCATTCCACGAAGGCATCCAGCAAGGCCGCATTATCGAGGGGCATATTTTTGGGGAGTTGGGAAAGGATATCCTGGAAGGTGGTTCCGCTCATTCCCGGAAAGATACCACTTTCCGCTCCTTGTAAACCTTGCCAGTCAGACTTCTGAACCCCAGCCCAAATAGGGATTTTCTACCTTAGTGCCGTCATTTTAAGTGAGAGAAAGGCCTGGGAAACATGACCATACAAAACGAAATCGATTTTCTGGCGTTGCGCAAGGTGGGAAAGGCTGTCGCGGTTACATTGGAAACCATGAAAGCCTGCGTGAAACCCGGAATGACTACGGCCGAACTCGACGCAATTGGAAAATCCGTGCTCACAAGCCACGGAGCCCAATCCGCTCCCGTCAAGGATTACAATTTTCCCGGAACCACTTGCATCAGCATCAATCATGAAGCTGCGCATGGAATTCCCTCTCAACGCGTTATAAAAGCAGGCGATTTGATTAACATAGACGTTTCGGCGGAATTGGACGGCTATTACGCGGATACCGGCTTCACACTATTGGTGCAGGCTTCCAACCCAAAACTCCAACGCCTGCTCGATTGTTCCCAACGGGCCTTGCATAAGGGAATCTCTCAGGCCATCGACAACGCTAAACTCAATCAAATCGGCAAAGCCATCGAAAATGAAGCGCATCGACAAGGATTCACCACCATCCGGAATCTTGCCGGGCATGGCACGGGGCGTAAATTGCACGAAGCCCCTTCGGAGATTCTGAATTACTACGATGCCAAGCAAAAGGGTCGGTTGCGTAAGGGTATGGTAATTGCCATCGAAACCTTTGTCTCCAATGGGGCTACTTTCGTTGAAGCCGGCTATGATGATTGGACCTTATTGGCTCCCGACGGATGCTATGTCGCGCAATACGAGCATACCCTGGTGGTTACGGATGGAGAGCCGATAATCCTGACCCGTCCTTGATATTTGGAAAGGATATCCTAGTCTGAATTTCAACTCATTCCCGGAAGGATTCCATTTTCCGCTTATCTGACACCCTTCTATGGGCGAATCAGGTATTGGACTTAACGCAAGGCATAAACCATTCCTTGCCTACGCTGTTGGTCTGAGGAATCTGGGTGGGAGCCTTGAATTTGAAGGTTTCATAAAAGGGCCGACGATACTCGCTGGTCCATTGGCTGAAAGCCTGATTGGCGCTTTGTTCAATAATACCGAGACCGTGGAATAAACGGAAGATTCCCAATTCCCGGCACCAATTGCACAGCCGGTCGGAAACCCTCAAATTATTGCTTCCTCCGAAAATATCCGCGTTGTGATGCGACCCATTCATCAAACACTTGAATTCGGGATGGTATCGCCCATCCACTCCGAAAGCGCCCACCAATTTATCGGTGCTCTTATTAAATTCACCCTGGTAAACCAGGTGTTTCCAAGGCAGTTCTTCGCATTTGTTTCCGGGGGTGACATTATTGATGGAACTGAAACTGACCCGTCCGTGGCCCCGGTCGTAATATTCATCGGCAACTCTGCCAAATGAATGGAAAAACTCATGGTGCTGGGAAAGTGCATAGGCGACGCTGACACTTTGCCTGGAATTGGCGGGATTTGCATGGGATCGGGCGAAACCGGAAAATCCGCTGCGTCCTCGGGCCGGATCGAATATTGCGAATTGGACCACCCAATTCCGGGCCCTTCCATCGAAATGCTTGGGAGAAAATGGATGGCGTTTCAGTAACTCCCAAATCTTGGCCGTTGTATGCGTTTGATTGCCGGTATGTCCGCCGATTTCGATTTTGAAATAGGTATCTCCACCCATATGTGCAGCCGATGCCACGGGAAGCGTCCAGATGACGAAAGCTTCTTTGAAGGAGTTCAGGGGGTCGAGGCTGAAAACGTCCGCATACCAACTCTTAACATCAGCCAGATAACGGCCGGCATCAATGTCCTTTTGGGTGTAGCCTTCGGGCAAGTATAAAACATGATACATTTCCTCCTTGGGAATCTTAACGGTCTTCCCAGTGGCAAAATTGGTTACCAGGCCCGATCCGATAAAAAATTGTTGGAACCCCACCCCCCTTTTCAAAGTTACGTCCGGCAGCTTTCCAGCGGACCGATTGGCTACGGCCATCACGGCATCCTCAGAACCGGCTTTGTTGAAATGCAAAGAATCGGCGTCGGCGGCGGTTTTGAATAGGGGCGCTAATGCCTCTGGTTGCCGCCCATCGCCCTGGGAAGAACCCTGAATGACATAATTCCGTTCGCCTACCACCAGCCGGAGAATTCGATGGGAAGGAAGCAATTCCTGTTGCATATATCGCTGCAAATCAAGGGAGTTTCGACCTTGTAAGAAGTTGTCGCTGCTCACCAACAGCTTCTGACGGCCTTGCACGTCGGTCAGCAGGAGCTTTACCGGTTCATTATTCTTCTCAAGGTAAAACTGCAGGTTTCCCCGGTCCACAAGCGGAGCGAAGTGGGTCGCAATTGTGGGTGACTTTAGCGACAAGGTCGAGGAAAATTGATAACGCCCATCGGAATCGGTGGAAACCTTTAACCGCTCCCCAATCAACTCGATTTCCACACCTGCAATCGGCATTCCGGTCGGGTCGATAACTCTCCCTTGCAGAGTTGGCTGTGTCCAAGTAACCGGAGTAAGAATTAGCATCAGACCGATTGTCGGAAAAAAGCCTTGCCTGATTGGGTTAACCATGCGAATCCTCCATTTCCGGTTAATCTTCGTACTAAATCATAACCCCATCAGCCCGATAAAATGCCCTCTTTTCACCGGATAGCGATGAAACAATTAAACAAGGAGGGTACTTCGGATGGTCGTTGATTAATCCACAACCCCTTCCTAATTTGGCCCTACACAAACTCAAAGAACTGATCTTGATGGAAAACGGAAAACTGGGCTTCCCAACTACGGAAATCGTAGTGGTCGGCGCGGGAGCGGCCGGTCTAATGGCAGGAATTTTCGCCGCCAGGCAGTCTCCGCCATCCACGGTTATTCTCCTGGATAGTGCTAAACGCGTGGGCGCCAAAATTCTCGCCGCCGGAGGCGGTCGCTGCAATGTGACCCATTTCGAAGTATCCCCCAATGACTACGCCGGTTCGTCCCATAATGCCATTCGCAAGGTATTGTCGAGGTTCTCGGTGGAGGAAACCATCCATTTCTTCCATAAACTCGGAGTAGAACTCCATAAAGAAGAAACCGGAAAACTTTTCCCGGTCAGCAATAAAGCGCGCACGGTACTCGAGGCCTTACTTTCCGAAACCGAAAGAAGCGGAGCGCAATTACGCCATCCTCGCCGCGTGGATAACATTTTGAAGTCGCAAAATGGCTTCGTCATACAGGGTGATTGGGGCGAAATGCTAGCCAAAAAGGTTATTCTCGCCACGGGCGGCAAGAGTCTCCCGACCACCGGATCGGATGGCCAGGGTTATGTGATTGCACGTTCACTGGGCCACTCCCTCACCCCGAGGATATTTCCATCCTTGGCTCCGCTGTTGCTCAAGGATGGTCATTTTATCCGTACCTTGAGCGGTTTGACCCTGCCCACCACCTTGGAGGTGCGGACACCCGCCGGTAAGCGTCTCAAGGCATTCACCGACTCCACCTTATGCACCCACTTCGGGCTTTCAGGTCCCTGCGCTCTGAATATCAGCCGCTTTTGGACGGACGCGCATTTGGACAACCCCGAAACCACGCTCTGGGTGAATTGGCTACCGGGAGTTACCCCTGAGGAGTTGGATAGCCGTTTACAACAACTGGGACCGACATCGCCCTTGGGTTGGTTGCGCGATAGGATGCCGGAGCGGTTGGCTTTGGCACTGTGCATGGAAGCAGGTATAGACCCCAGAATTCCGGGTCATAGGTTGGACCGCATCGGTAGAAAAGCCCTGGTGGCTGCGGTTACGACGCTGGAGTTACCGGTAATGGGTGATAAGGGTTTCGGGGTAGCCGAAGTCACTGCGGGAGGGATCCCCCTCTCCGAAATAAACTTGGCCACAATGGAATCCCGGGTATGCCCGGGACTGTATTTATGTGGTGAAATTTGCGATGTTGACGGACGAATCGGAGGTTTCAATTTCCAATGGGCGTGGGCGAGCGGATACGTTGCCGGTCAAGCGGCAGCGGCGGGTAAAACGGGTAAGAACAAATAGATTTGCGTCGGAGACGGTTCTGTTATAGATTGGTTTCATGGTAAAAAACCTCGTATCCACCTTAGCCAGTATCGTGTTCATCCTGCTCACAGCCTGTTCGGCGAAAGCGGACGACGTCATTACCCTCAGCCATGGGGGGAAGCAACGTACCTTTATCCTTCATGTTCCTGTCAGCTACAAAGGCAATGTCTCTGTGCCTCTCGTACTCAACTTCCATGGGTATACCTCCTCCGCCTTACAACAAGGCTTGTTTTCTGGATGGCGGGACAAATCGATTAAGGAGCGGTTTATCATTGCCTGGCCACAGGGTATCGGGGATTCCTGGAATGCCGGCGCGGGATGCTGCGGTTCGGCCCTGAATCAAGGCCTTGACGATGTGGATTTCGCCCGGTCCGTGGTAGCCCACATCCAGGCTTCCCACAAAATTGACGAACGTCGTATCTACGCTACGGGGTTTTCCAATGGCGGGGCGCTGACCCAACGTTTAGCCGTAGAAGCCACCGATCTATTCGCCGCCGCCGCCGGTGTAGCCGGTATGCTCCTGGTCCCCGCTCAACCCAAAAGACCCATGCCGATAA
Source organism: Fibrobacteria bacterium (assembly GCA_041746255.1). Taxonomy (GTDB): domain Bacteria; phylum Fibrobacterota; class Fibrobacteria; order UBA11236; family UBA11236; genus JBGTHM01. Next base: position 66,451 of record JBGTHM010000126.1, read on the forward strand.
TCAACTTCCACGGGTACAGGGATGTTACCGTTCCCTATGCCGGAAATGATGTTTTCCCCGCTGCCCAGGTTACCTTAAAGAAATGGAGCGAAGCGAACCAGTGTGCTGGGGCTCCCATTACTCTGGCTCTCTCAGGTACCGGCAAATGCGAAAGCTATCTTTCCTGCAAGGATGATGTCGAAGTCTCATTGTGCAGCCTGGAAGGAGAGCATGTGCTGTATTTAAACGACAGGAACATCAAGATTCCGGATAGAGCGTGGGCTTTCCTTTCCCGTTTCTCCCTGGTGAATGGAGTCAGCACGACATCCATTCCCAGGCGTGATCGCCCCACCACTGCAACTTCCACCCCTCCCTGGTCCGTTTGGTTTTTGGATTACCAAGTGGATGGAAGGCAGATCCAAGGTGCAATTTTACCTAGTACTCATTAATTACGAATGGAATTGGATGAAAACTTCCTGTGACCAATAACGATATTCTCCGCCGCCTCCGCTTTGTTTTTGATTTCAACGATTCAACCATGATCGCGATTTTCGCTTTGGCTGACAGCATAGTCACGCGCGAACAGATTAGCGATTGGCTGAAACAAGAAGACAAGCCTGGATATAAGGAAATAAACGACACCCAAATGGCGATATTTTTAAACGGATTGATAGTCAAAAACCGGGGTAAAAAAGAAGGAGCCGCCTTCGCACCCGAGACGGTTTTGAACAACAACATCATTTTCCGAAAATTGAGAATCGCCTTGGAATTGAACGACATCGCTGTCATCGAAATCCTGAAATCGGCGGGTTTTCCCATCGGTAAACAGGAATTAAGCGCTCTCTTCCGAAAATCCGATCATAAGAATTACCGCCCCTGCCAGGACCAATTGCTGCGAAATTTTCTGAAAGGCTTACAGATTCTGCATAACAGGCCATCCTGAATCATCCACCCGGAAAAAACCAGCTTTGGGGGTTAAATTCGAAATGTAGTGCGAATTCCAAATTCGAGACCGGACACCTCTTCAGTCCTGTCCGTACCCAAAATTTCCGCCTTACCGGGAAATCCTAAATGAGCGTCCAACACTGCACGCTGTTCCCACAAACCGAGTCCGAACCCCAAAGTAAAAGAGGAGTATCCTGTAGGTTTACCCGGCTGGGGGTTGGAAACACCTAATCGGCTGGGCACCTGCGATGTGGGCAGGAAGGGGTCAAAATGGCTGGGGCGGTAACCGGGACGATCCGACTGCAATTGGCGCCAGTTCCATCCAGCCCGTAAGGCCAAGCCCATTCCCTCCGGTATGCGCAGGGCGGCGAATCGCTCTACCGGACTTTCGATTCCCAATCCCAAACGGCTATAGCGTCTATCTATGGTGGTATCCAAGATAAAATCGTGACCGGAAGTTTCCCATTCCCATGCCAGTGTAGCCAAATCTCGGTATCCGGCTCTCCCTCCCAACCCGATAGTAACTACACCATGTTCCCAACTGAGTTCATCCAATTTCTCCCCCTTTTCCAGCGGGTTCTGATTGCCTTGAATACCGGCATAGCCCTGCGCATCTTCCGAGCGTAAAGCAAAACGTATCGCAGGCTCCAACCGGAAATCATTCACCAGGGTTGGGTAAATCCACTGGGAGTGCAATTCCCAGTAACCGGTCCAGATGATGGGATATTCCATTCCCGCTGGAACACCCTGCCGGTATTCACCGAAAAAACGTTCGGTCCCCAATTCCAATGCGATATTTCCCTGAAGCGGTAATGACTCCCAACCGCCGAAATCGACAAGGAAACCATAGCTGGGTAGCCTAAACTCGGCAACCCTCTCGAAACGAGCCGCCGGACTTTTTAAACTGTCAAAGCGAGCCGAGAAATCGAAAAACGCAGCGACTTCCACGGCTGGGTGCACCCGGCTGCCTATGTCAAATCGCAAGGAGGGGATTTCCAGTAACATGCGCTCGGCTTCGCCGGGATATTCCATCGTGCCTAAAGACGCATGGAGGCCAAGGCCGAAACGAAGTACGCCGGAAGGTGGGCCCGCGGCCAAATCCAAACCAAAACGGGTCTTTCCGGTTTCCACGCTATCGCCTACCTGGCTTTGATAGCCTTCGTTGGTTCGATTGAAATAAATAATGGCCGCGAAAATCCCAGAGTGGTTAAAGCTTAACTGCGGAATAAGAAAATCCTGATGACTGATTTTCAAGGTGTCGCCCGCACTTGCCCGAGACGATCTCAAAATACCCGCGGACAGGTTCAATCGCTCTCCTGCCGACTCCAAAATTCCAAGCGGAGAGCCACCATGGTCATATAAATTGTAAAACCGCGAGTCGGAGAATTGCATCTCACCCATCGAGAGGTTACGCAGCGTATAGACTTCGCTCGCCCACGGATTGACACGAATGCCCTCGGGATGGATTTGGGATAGGACCGGTACGATTACCAGGGTAGCAAGCGTCAAAACCACAAGAAAAAATTTCGGCATGCGCGACTCCTTCAAATAAACGAATCCAATCGGAAAAATTATGCAACCGCTTCCAATTTTCCGTGGCATTTCTTGAACTTCTTACCGCTACCGCAATGACAGGGATCGTTCCTACCGATTTTAGGACCATCCAAGACCACTTGCTTGACTGAAGGCGAGCGTCCGTCGTCGAAATACCATATGCCGTTTACCTTCACGAACGTTGCGAGCTCGTGATGCTTTTTTTCTTCGCCATCCTCGATAAATTTCGCGATGAACTCGACTTGACCGGTTGAATCTTCAGGTCCACCCTTTTCCGTGGAAAGAATCTCCAAGCCGGCCCATTTGGTTTTGCGGGACCAATCCTCTATGCCTTTTCTGTCGATATCCTTTTTTCTGGAAGGAGATACCGAGTTCATGATGAAATCGATCTCCTGCTTAACAAAGGCCGTATAACGGGCGCGCATCAAATCGACCGCGGCCTCCGCGGAGGACGCTCGGTTAATAATAGGCTCGCAGCAAACGGAGAATAATTTTTGTGAATCGCACGAACAGAGGTCTATTACCATTTTTTCTCTCTCTTTGGCTCAATCGGGTTTCCAATATTAATAATCGCTCCCTGAATCGGGAATTCTGTAGGGAAATTTGTGTTTAAAAAATTGAGGACTTTTCTGAAATTTCGATGGAAATGCCCCCCACAGGCTGCACCCCCCCAATATATTACTTCTATTGCGCCGATTTTTGGTTCCGGCGGGTATCCTATACTTTGGAGGCTCCATGCAGCTTAATTTTTCCAAATTGCCACGCGTGTTCCGTTTGATTCCCTACGCGATTTTGCTCTTCTCCCTTAACCTATTTGCACAAAACCCGGCTCCCCTCTTTATTGAAGTCGAGACTCCGGCGCTGGCAAAAATCACAGCACACCCTTTTGGTAAACGGGCGACTTTGGTCAATATCGACTGGCGATCGCTGGCTGGTTCCAAAACCCCCCTATCACAAGCAATGCTCTCCGAATGGTTGAATCTGAATTTGCCTGGCGAGGTAAACCTAAACGCAAAACGGACAAGAATCGCCTGGAGAGGCTCGGAAAGGTTTACTTGGTCGGGGGAATCCGAAGGCAGCACCGTCACCCTATCGGTGCACAAAGGGGTCATGTCGGGTGTCATCCATACTGACGGAAAAGTTTTCGAAGTTGAACCGATTACCGGTGAAACCCATCGTATTACCGAACTGGATCAAACCCTATTCGAGGAACTGGAACGGCAACACGACGACCAGGAAACGGAAACTACCATGGAGGCTTTACCGCCGGATATCACCGCGTGGGATGCAAATGAAACCGAAATCGACGTAATGATTTTGTATGAAAAAGCCGTAGAGAATCGCTACACCAACGTTACCTCTTTTATGGACGCTTTGATTGAGGTCAGCAACGAAGCTTATGTCCGAAGCGGAATACCTCAGAAAATCAGATTGGTTCACCATCAATCCATTACCGTAAACGCCTCGGGCGCTTCCGCAAGTTTGAGATGGCTAAGAGAGAATTCTGCCGTAGCCAGCTTGCGCGACAAATACGGTGCCGACCTCGTGGCCCTCATTATCGACGATGGAAGCAACGGAATCGGCATAGCCAATATGAACGGAGCTTTCAGCGTAACCGCACGTAGCTCCGCACTGGGTAACCGCACTTTCACCCATGAACTGGGCCATAATATGGGCGCCGGGCATGACCGGGCGCAAATGACCAATCCGAGCGGGTATCGCTACGGTTATATCAACAATGCGAAAAAATGGCGCACCATCATGTCCTATGCTACCAAGTGCAGTAATTGTCCTCGCATCAATAATTTCTCCAGCCCCTTGGTGAACCATAACGGCGACTACACCGGTGTCGCGAATTCCATGGATAATGCCCGCGGTATGCGGGAAAAGTCGCAGTCCGTTTCGAATTTTAGGAAAACAATTGTTCCAACCTCTTCATCCGGATTCAAATTGGTGGTGACCAAACAAGGACGCGGCACCGTTACGAGTAATCCCGCATCCAGTATTAATTGCGGGAGCGTCTGCTCGGCGAATTTACCCTCCGGAAGCGTAACGCTTACGGCGACTCCCGCATCGAGTGGCTGGGTTTTCAAACGTTGGACGGGCGCTTGTACCGGTACGAATAGAACCTGCACCCTCAATGTCAACGCCGACAGGCAAACCGTCGCCGAATTCGAACACCCCAATTTCTTCCGTATCTCTCTCCTTGATGTCGATGCTAAAAAGGAAATCCGAGTTCTTACCGGTAAAGACACCCTCAACTTAGCGGGCTTGCCCGCCAATTTTACCATTGAGGCCATTCCCGTAGAAGCCGTGGGCAGCATCCATTTCCAAAAGGATGGAGCGCAATCCCGCGATCATATTGAAAACCAGGAACCCTATACGCTTTACTCCGAGAGCGCCGACGCATCCTTGCCCTGGAATCCCCGTCCGGTTGCCGGACAATACCAGCTTACCGCCACCGCCTATACGAACAGTGGCGCCGGCGGAGAAATTTTGGCTACACGTCAGATTTCCCTTACCTTGATTTCTGCCCCGGTTGCTTTGCAAAATGGATTCGGGCTTCCCGCAACGGGAGTTTACGCCTTGAAAACCTTACCCCAGGGCGTAGCTATCCACCTTTCTCGCAGTGAAGTCCTGGAAATTTCACTCCAATCTCTCGATGGAAAAAGCACGATTTTGGCCAAGCGGATTTTTTCACCCGGTTTCCATCAAGTAAATTGGAGTTCGAATCATTCGCGTAGAGGCCTTCACTTTCTCCATGTCGAGGGCGAGAGCGGCAAGCAAATGCAAAAGGTTTTTCTAATCGATTAACCCCCCCCGGCGTCGAATTACGTACGGATATACCTCCCAGACCCCCCCTTTTCCCAGGGGGTGTACTGCCTATAGACAACTCCCCTTCCGAGAATTAGGTTTCTCCCTGTTCCAGGGCGGTTATCCATCCCGGGCTGATTTCCTTTAGCGGGAAATACAGACGCGATGGTTGACCAAGAGGAATCCCGTGGGATCCGAACCTCCGTATCAAATCGGAGGATTAGGGTCGAGTCGGGAGCGAGCCCGTCGCTGTAAGCGGAACGAACCCCGAATGGCCACTGGTTGCAAAACCGGGAAGGCAGGGTAGTAGAACCGGGTGCATGATACCGTCATCACCCAAGCCGCAAGCCAGAATACTCACTTGGAACGAAAATTTCGGCTCAAGCCTTCGGGAGCAAGGACTTGGGATTCGGTTTAGGTTATCCGGTCGTCGTCCTCCGTTCTTTGCGGTCGCGACATCTTCCCGGAAAGCCTTTCTCGTATTTATTGCTCCCGGAAGAAAGGTCTTTTGGGACGTCAACGTCGGCAGCATATCCGCTTATTCCGTATTCTCGGAGTTACCTGCCTGTTCTTGGGTCAGGCCGCCGCCGCTGAACCTACCAAAGGCGACACCTTGCAATTGCCTCCGGAAATCGCCCGTGACCGCGGCCCTACCCTACCCCATGCCTTTTCTGATTCCTGGTCTCCCTCTCCGTCCGAAGGCCTGCACCTGGGAATCGATCGAATGCTCCTTTCCCTACCCGGCGTCAGTGGAGTTCGCACCGGCGGTATCGGTTCCTACATGGCCTTCTCCCTCTGGGGTTCCGGCGCTTCGCAAGTGCATGTTTTCATCGACGGTATTCCCGTCAACAATGCCGCCGACGGCTTGGGGCGTCTCGGTGATTTGGATCCCTCGCGCGTGGATAAAATCGAGATCTACAAAGGGGGTTCTCCCTCCTTTCTTCCGGGCAACCCAATCGGGGGTGTCATCCATGTTACGACCCACTCTGGCCTGAAAGGAGCGAGCGTACGCGCCCTCGGAGCTTTGGAGGATTTCGGAGGCCGTCAAACAGCGGCGGAGGTCGACTGGGGAAGCGAAAAAATCCGGCTTTACGCGCGCATGGGACAAAATCAAGGGGACAACAATTACGGTTACTTAGGAGATCAACGTCTCGAGTATATCACCGACTCCAGTGGCGCACGCATTAAAACCCGCCTCGATTTGACGCAAAGAAGATTACTGCACAACGCCCATGCGCTTACCTCCGGCCAGGTGGGAATTACGGCTTATCCCGACGACCACCAGGGATTCAACCTATGGTTCGATATCTCGCAACTTGAAAAACGGTTTCCGCAGGTGGATGCGGATGAGGATTTGGCATTCGGAGCCTCGCGCGAGTCCGGAAACGCCTATGCCCGTTTATCCTGGTGGCGACAGCACGAAAAAACATCGCGAAGCGAAATCAATTTCGACATCCGCGGTCAAAGCGAAGAATATTCCGATAAGCTGGGAGTACTCGGAACCGGCGTCAACTGGGACTTGAACGGCTATGGCCTGGCTTCCCTCCGTGGACATCATACCCGCGCCCTTGTGCACGACTGGTCCGCATCGCTGCTGCTAAACCTCGAAACCCAAGTCCACCAGTATGAAGATAAAATAGTACAAATATTACATCCACCGCTTTACCGCTATTCCGGAGAACTGAAGCCCTCTCTGTGGCGCGAGTTTCCGATTCTGGGTCTATTCAAGCTTCAAGGCGCCGCGACATTGATGCGTGAGGAATATTATCGCGGGGTCCGCTTCACGGATATCGGCGTACCCATGGATAAAACCAACGAACGCTTGGAATGGGATGGTTTGACATCGTGGCAGAAAAAACTTTCCGGAGACATGAGCCTTGAAGCCCAGGCGGCGACGGGACATCGCCATCCCACCTTCCTGGAACGCTTTGGAGACCGGGGAGTCGTCAAAGGCAACCCCGCCCTGGAACCCGAACGCAGCCAATCCCTTGCCGCGGGGCTGCGCTATGCTCCTTCCGAATATCCGTTCAGTCTCACCGCCCGCCTTTTCCACCGCCATACCCGCGATGCCATTACCGCCAACCACAATTCACAACGAATCGTGGTATTCGAAAATACCGACCGCACCCTGGCAACCGGCGAAGAATTGGGCCTATCCTTCCATCGCTTAGACAGTTACAACGCGAACCTGGCGTTCACCCATCAAAGCCACTACGCCGTTTCCTCCCGCGCCGGCGACGCCTACCGCTCCTATACCCAACTCCCCTTTATCCCTGTTTGGAGCCTGGCGTTTTCCCATGGATACCGTTATAAGATTATGGAGCTGAAACACCTTGGGCATTTTCGGGGCCTTACCTTTTCCAATCCCTCGGGCTCACCCAGCTTCTACGACCCTTATGCCGATAACCGTGAAATCCAGGCGCGTCACGACATCCTGTTGATCCTTCGAATCGGCAAAACCGTGGAAGCCTCATTCGCTCTGGAAAATTTGGGTAATTCACCCTTATTCGATTTTTACGGCAGTCCGCTGCCTCCCAGAACCTTCGGGGCCGCCTTGACGGCCCGGTATTGAACAATTCACATCCCCAAGGAGAAACTCATGTTCGGATTTTTTCACTTTCCCCGACTTACAAGTCTAAAAGCTTTTTCCGTGCCGGCTATGGCCACAGCCCTATTCTTTTCCGCCTGTATTTTCGATACGGAAAAGGTCGGAAAAACCGATCTTGAACCCCGTATTACGGTGGATACCCTATTGCTCCATGCGGAAAACATCCTGTTGGATAGCGGTGAAACCGCCTCCGTTAAACCCAACGCCAAAGGCGACTCCCTCCAGGGTCATTACCTGCGCACCCTGCGGCATATCGCCAGTAGGCAGTATGCCATCGTCACCACCCAATCGCAAGGTGGGATCGTAGCGGTCGATTCCGCATTTTTCAGCACTTTGGATACCCTGGAAAAATACGATACCCTACATACCATCCGTATCCCGGCTACCGGCGTCTCGGATACCGTCGCCTCATTGACGGTATTGACCGATACCACCGTCTTTATGTCGCCTGATTCCGGATTAGCCTTCCAAAGAATGCACCGGAAAAAATCCACCATTACCAAATCCTATACGGGCGCCATGAAAATTGGCGATAAAGAAAAGACCATTCGCCATTTAATGGACACCACAACCGTCTCCGATAGCGCCAGCGCCGATAGCCTCCGTTTTTTCGCTCTGGATAGCGTCTTGACCAATAGAACCGACTCCCTGGTAGCGGAAACCGTATTAAGGGAAACCCGCTTTCGCAAGGGGCAGGAGCATACGGTGGTCAGGGATATGAAAAAGGTGGTGACCCTGCGTAAAGTCACCGTATACGTTTTCAAATACATCAGCGCAAAATGGGTGCAGAATTCCGAAAACCAATGGGTGCAAGTCGCTGACACCCTTTTGGGACGATTCGCATCGCCGGAAAGCCAGTTAGAAAATACCCTTTTGTATCAAGATACCCTGGCCTTGAGTCCGGAAATGGTGGTCGCAACCCTATCCGATTACAGAACGGGAAGCTATAGCGCCATATCTTTGGATGGAAGGGTGATTCAGAATAAGATAGCGCCCATTCACGCCGATGCTTTCGTGCGATATTTCGGAGGGGATAATTTCTATATCGTCAACAGCTATGGAAGAGACAATGTGCAAATCGTCGACAAGTCCACCTTGAAGACCGTGGGGCAATTCGCTCTGCCCTCCTTGAGCAATCCCCACGATTTACTGAAACACAAAAACAAACTCTACGCCATTCTCTTCGGACTCAATAGCATCCGCATACACGATGCCCTTAGCGGAGCTTATCTCGACCAAATCGATATTTCGGCATACGCCGATACTTCCGATGGAATTGCCGAGGCCACTACGGGATTAATCGAGAAAAACATGTTGTACGTCGCCTTGGCTAGAATAGACCAAAATGCGGGCTGGATCCCCCTTCCCACCGTACTTTTACGCGTCAATTTGGAAAACAATTCCATCGACACCCTTTCTCTTCCTTTCACCAATCCCAATAGACTGATTTTGGACGGGAATGGCGATTTGATAGTTTCCGCCAACGGCAATTTCGGGGTTGAGGACGGGGGACTTATTCGCGTCGATTTGAATACCTTCGCTGTTAAGGATACCTTGATTACCGAAGCGGATTTAGGGGGGGATTTGACCGGAGCCTTATTGGCTGATGGGAAATGGATACTGCGTATTTCCAGCTTTACCGCCGATAAGGTTTTCCAATACGATGCCTCCAATAAAAATTTGCAGGAAATCGTCTCCACTTCGGCTTACGGATTTTCGGGAATGACCTATGATGCCGAAGGAAAAACCCTTTTCCTGAGTGATGTCGCCCGGGGTTTGCGCCTCTTTTCCATTCCCGGTTTGGCAGAAAAGCAATCCAGCGGCATTTCCATGGGATTGCCGGTGAGAAGTATGGCCGTCATTCGCTGATTTTTTTTTACAGGAGAAACGTTATGTCGATTCGTATCAGTAAAGTCTATACTCGCGGAGGGGATAAAGGTCAGACCTCCCTGGTCGGTGGCGCTCGCATATCCAAGGGAGCCCTCAAACTGGAATCCTACGGCTCACTGGACGAACTTCTATGCCATGTCGGTGTGGCTCGTACTTTGTTGAAGGGAGAGGATAGTGGTATTTCCGGTTCCGAACGCATGGAAATGGAAGTCCTGTTACGCCGCCTGCAAAACGAACTTTTCGACGTAGGCAGTTTATTGGCGACACCTCCGGGACAAACCTATGCTGGAATGCCGGTTATCCGCGACGAGCAGATAACCTTCCTGGAAAAGTCCATGGACACCTTGCAAGAAACTTTACCGGAGCTGAGTAGTTTCGTACTCCCCGGAGGAACGCCCTTGAACGCCGCCCTGCACCAATGCCGCGCAGTCACCCGTAGAGTGGAGCGCATAATGACACGCTTGGCCGACGAAGAGGAATTGTTCCCCAATACGCTGAAATACATCAACCGGCTCAGCGATTTTTTCTTCGTGCTGGCAAGGCATGTGGCCCGCTTGTCCGATACCCCCGAATACTTGTGGGATACCGGATTGGGTAAAGCGCGCTCGACTGGGAAAGCCGCCGAAGAAGAATCCGGCGACGACGCATGAAAAAATCGGGCCGGGTATCCTATCCTTATCGCAAGATGAATTGGGTGGCGATTGGAATGCTCCTGGCATTCGCACTATGCGGTTGTCGTCAAGGCGAAGAACTACCCCGAACGCAGCCTGATAAGCCGCGCTTGATTTCCATGGCTCCCAGCCTCACCGAAATCGTTTTCGCCTTGGGCCTGGGAGAAAACCTGGTGGGTTCGACACGCTATTGCGATTACCCGGCGGAGGCGCTGCAAATTTCCAGAGTGGGCGGTCTCTATGATCCCAATATGGAGGCCATTGTCGGATTGCGACCCGATGCCGTATTGTTATTGGATAACAATGAAAGCCTGAAGAAAAGCCTGGATGCCTTGGGTATCGGCTATGTTGCAACTTCCAACAATACCCTGGAGGATGTCCTCGCTGCCTTCACAATCCTGGGAGAACGGTTTAACGTCGTATCCGCCGCCGATTCCCTTCTACTGGATTTCCGCACACGTATGCACGCCATTGAGGCCGCCTCCTTGGAGGCCTCCGCGCTTTTTTCCGGAAAGGAAATGCGACGCCCACGCGTCCTTATCTCCATAGGCAGAACCATGGGGACAGGCGCAATTACGGATGCTTACATCGCGGGCCCCTCCACCTTTTATTCGGATTTATTGCAGAGAGTAGGAGGAGAAAACGCCTATCAAGGAAAGTTGGCTTATCCTAAAATCACGGCCGAAGGCCTGCTCCGGTTGAATCCCGACTTCATATTCGATATGCTGCCCAACTTGGAGAAAAAAGGACTTACCCTTACTCAGGTAAAAAACCAATGGGCCGGGTTGAGCGACATCAACGCCGTTCGGAATCATCGCGTCGTAATTTTTCCACAAAGCTTTACCGTGATTCCGGGGCCCCGGCTTATGCTACTGCTCGAAGCCATGGCGGCGTCCCTGTATCCGAATATGAGTCATACCCCTCCCCTTGTCGGAAACCGAAGTGATGGCTGATACCGTTCTATCCATTCAGGATTTAAGCGTCCGTATCGGCGACGCTGTATTGTTGCAAAACATCAGCTTCAGCATTCGCACCGGAGAAAGGGTATCGCTTATCGGACCTAACGGCGCCGGAAAAACGACGCTGTTAAAATGCCTCACTCGAATCCATACACAGTATACCGGCGCAATCACCTTACAGGGAATTCCGTTGCCTACTCTCAAGCAAAAGGAATTGGCGCGCCTGATGTCCTGGGTGCCGCAAGGAGAAGGCGATGCCCCGCCATTCCGGGTGGAAGAATTCGTCACTTTGGGCCGCTATTGCCGTTTGAAGCCCTTCGTAGCCCCCAGCCCCGAAGACCGTGCCAAGGTGGAATCGGCTTTGACGCTCTGCGGGTTGGAGGAATTCCGTTCCCGCACCTTGGCGACGTTAAGCGGCGGCGAAAGACAGAAAGTGCATATCGCCGCAGCCTTAGCCCAGGATGCGCCCTTGATGTTATTGGATGAGCCCACCACCTTTCTCGATCCCAGGCAATCGATGGAAATCGAGGATTTACTTTTCGAGCTCCACCAGCGCGCCAAACGCACCTTGCTGGTGGTAACCCATGACATCAATCGTGCCTTGCTGGAAAGCGATCGCGTACTCGGCCTCAAACAAGGCAAGCTCCTGTTTGACTTACCACCGGAAAAGCTGATTGAAGGTACGCTATTGGACGAACTCTTCGATCGGCAAAAACGTCCTTTCATCAAGGCTGTGCACCCCGGCCTCAATCGGCTTTTCATCGTACCCGACACTGTCCTCGGGAATCTCCCTTCCGGCGAAGTAGGCCTATGAATCGCAAACAAAAAGTAATCGGCGTCTTGTCGCTGCTGACCGTTGCGACGCTCTTGACCGCACCCTTTCTGGGCATGGAAAACATCGCCTTCGAAGCCCTGCTCCACCCACCGTGGGACAATGCCCGTTACCTTGCACTCCAAGCCGAAGATGGTCGCTTTGCCCTGGAAACGCAAATATTATGGACCTTGCGAATTCCCCGTGTACTCGTGGCTTTTCTAGCAGGCTCGCTACTGGGATTGGGCGGCATGGCTTTCCAGGCCCTGTTCCGTAACCCCCTGGCCACACCTTATACCCTCGGAGTCGCCAGCGGGGCTTCCCTGGGTGCGGCCGCCTATGTCAGCTTCGGTGTCGTGATCGGTTTCATGGGTATCGACGGACTACCTCTGGCGGCCTTTGCCGGAGCCTTATTGGCCATGTCCTTCGTATACGGTATCACCCATGTTACTGCAGAACGGCGGCTGCCGGGAGCCACTTTGCTGTTGGCCGGCGTAGCCATGAGTTTCTTTTTCTCCAGTCTTATCCTGTTAATCCAATACCTGAGCGACTTCACGAACTCCTTCCGAATTCTACGCTGGTTGATGGGCGGCCTCGAAGTGGTGGGATTCACGCAAGTGTGGCAATTGCTGCCTTTCGCATTGGTGGGTAGCGCCTTGATTTTCAGTTTGAACCGCGAATTCGATTTACTGCTCACCGGCGAATCCGTGGCCATGGGTCGTGGCGTGCGAGTGGACAAGGTAAAGAAAAAGGTTTTTCTCGCCACCAGCTTGATGATCGGAGGCGTAGTCGCCTTTTGCGGCCCCATCGGATTCGTCGGCATGATGGCGCCTCACATGTGCCGGCTGCTCTTAGGCCCCGGACATAGTTATTTGGCTCCGGCCACTTTTTTACTGGGCGGGATCTTTCTGACTTGGTGCGATACGCTAGCCCGCACTCTGATATCGCCCGCCGAAATGCCGGTAGGTGTTATCACGGCCCTGCTGGGAGGGCCCTTTTTCCTGTGGTTATTGTTGGGGCGAACCCGGGGCGGCTTGCATGTCCAGTAAATCTGGTATAAATCACCCCTGATTTTCGCGGCTTTCCACCTCTGCCGTAGCGGTCTCCAATTTTTGATAGAGATTGACGGTAGTCTCGCCCAGGCGGGCGAGCTTGACGGAAATTTCTTTGATGGCGGGCGCATCCCCTACCTGACAAGCCTCGGCCAGACTGCTCTTCAAGGTTTCGGTTTCCATTTCGGCCTTCTCGATGGCCTCTTCGTATTCCTTTACCTGAGCCTTTAATGGCGCCAGCGATTGCAGCCTTTCGGCGCGCAACCGGCGCATCTCTTTTTTGGTGATGGCCCCGCCCCCATTGTCGGCGGAATCGAAATTGGAATCACCCTTTTCGGATTCCCAACCCACATCCCGTAGAAATTGCGGATAGGTTCCTTCGAAAAGGGAATGACGGCCGCCTTGAAAAACCACCAGCCTATCGGGTACTCTTTCCAATAAGCCTTCATGATGGGTAATGATGACCACGGCCCCTTCGAATTTTTCCAAAGCCTCCATCAAGGCTTCGCAAGACTCCGCGTCCAAATGGTTGGTGGGCTCGTCAAGCAACAGCAAATGACAGGGACCAATCAGTAAACGTCCCAGGCAGACGCGGCTTTTTTCGCCACCCGAAAGCACCGAGGTTTTTTTCAAAGCCTGGTCGCCGGTAAACATCATGGAACCGGCGATATCCCGCGCCCGACGCATATCCCTTTCCGGATCGGCCTCGGCGATTTCTTCAGCCACTGTCCGGTCCGGATTCAGATGGTGCGAATGGGTTTGTTCATAATAGCCGAGTTTCAATTGCGGGTGCGATTTATATTGCCCGCTACGGGGTTTGAGCTCTCCCGCCAACAGCTTCATCATGGTGGACTTACCACGCCCGTTGGGACCGATAATCGCGATGCGATCGCGTTTTCCGATTTCCAGATTGACTCCCGTCAGCAAAGGAGGCTGGTCCGCTTCGTATCCGAAACTCAAATTCTCCACGGTCAACATCACCTTCGCTTCGAAAGGTGCGCCGCGAAAAGAAAAACCCAGGTTGGCGACATTATCGAGTTTTTCCAGGCGGGTGCGTTTTTCCAGCATTTTAATGCGTGATTGCACAATCGTGGCCTTGCTGGCCTTGGAACGGAAAGTGTTGATGAATTTCTCTTCTTGTTTCCGCTTTTTTTCGTCGTTAAGGCGGGCATTTTCATGCACCTCTTCTTCGACGCGGATTTGCTCCAGTAATTTACCGGTGGAGCCGGGAACTTTGCGCATTTGTTTGCGGTGAATGAACAAGGTATGCGTGGAAATGCTGTCCATGAAATGCCGATCGTGGGTGATGAGCATCAATTCGCCCGGCCATTTCCTCAAGAAACCCGCCAGCCAGCGTACGGATAGAATATCGAGATAGTTGGTGGGTTCATCCAGTAACAGCAAATCCGGTTCCGAAACCAGCACCTTGGCCAGGTTGATGCGGATTTGATACCCGCCGGAAAAAGTCGTGGGATCCCTTTCCGATTCTCCCGGATTGAACCCCAATCCCGCCAGGATTTTCTCCACCTTCCAGGTTTCATTCTCATAACCGGGTTGCAATCCTTTGGAAGCTTCCGCCAAAACCGTCTTTTCGGTCATGCGGATGTGTTGCTCCAGATGCCCCACCCGATAATTGTTGGGACGGGTGATTTGGCCGCCATCGGGCAGGTCTTCCCCTAAAATCAAGCGGAATAACGTGGATTTCCCATGGCCATTGCGTCCAATGAGGCCAAGGCGGTCGCCCCGGTCCATTTGGAAACCGGCATTTTCAAACAGAACTTGCGTCCCGAAGGATTTGGAGAGGTTGGTCACTTTTAGCATGATGATTTGCCCATGCGGAAACAACGGTTTCCGTCGCGGGAGGCCACAATCTATTAAATATCCGAGGTTTTAGGGAGTTTTCGAATCGTCGCCACGATGAATTTGGAATTGGGGGTGCGGCTTTTGTTGGCGATGGAATCCAAAGGCACCAGCACATTGGCCTCCGGGAAATAGGTGGCGGCGCATCCCCTGGGTAGGAGATAGGGAACCACCAGAAATCCTTCGGCAATTCTTTCCCGTCCGCCCTCGTCCAGGCTGACCAGATTGACCCGCTCCCCTTTGTCGACCTTGAATTCCCGCATGTCGTCGGGATGGATAAACACCACCCGTCGCTCGCCCTTGATGCCGCGATAGCGATCATCCAAACCATAAATCGTGGTATTGTATTGATCGTGCGAACGCAGCGTCATCAGTCGTAAATAGCCGGGCGGAACGGTAAGGTCGGCCAAGGGTCCCGTAACGAACCGGGCTTTGCCCGTCGCGGTTCGCCATTCCCTTTCGCGGGCGGAATTACGCAAATGAAAACCTCCGGGCTTTTCAATTTTACGGTTGAAATCCCCGAAGTCCGGAAAAACGGCCGCGATTTTATCGCGAATCTTTCCATAGTCGGCACGCATACCCTCCCAATCCACCTGGCTATCGGGCAAGGCGGCCATGGCCATACCGGTCACGATGGCAGGCTCTGACAGGATATGCGCCGTTACCGGCGCGTTGGTGCCCTGCGAGGCATGCACCATGGACATGGAATCTTCCACAGTGACTTTCTGCGGCTTGCCTGCCTGCATGTCGATTTCGGTGCGCCCCAGACAAGGAAGAATCAAGGCTTCCTTACCGTGCACCACATGGCTGCGATTCAACTTGGTGCTGATTTGTACGGTCAGCCCCACCCTACGCAAAGCCTCCTCCGAAACAGCCGTATCGGGAGTCGCTGCGGCGAAATTCCCTCCCATTCCGATGAACACCCCGACTTTTCCGGCATGCATGGCTTCAATGGCCGACACCGTGTCCATCCCGCTGTGGGTGGGCGGCGTAAAGGAAAAGGTTTTCCCTAGCGCTTCCAGAAATTCCGCTTTGGGATGTTCGGTAATGCCGACGGTGCGATCCCCTTGCACATTGCTATGCCCGCGCACGGGACACAAGCCCGCTCCGGGGCGACCGATATTGCCTTTCAAAAGCATGAGGTTAATCAAATACTGGATGGTCAACACCGCATGCTTGTTCTGCGTCAGGCCCATGGCCCAACAAGCGATGGTTTTTCGCGAGGTCATATAAATTTCGGCGGCTTCCTGGATTTGGGCCCGGCTCAATCCCGACTGGTTTTCAATTCGACTCCAGGAAGTGGAGAGGATGTCTTCGCGCATTTCCTCGTATCCCGAGGTATGCTTGGCGATGAATTCCGTGTCGAGAATCGCGCCGGATTTCCCATCCTTTTCCACACCTTTTTCCGATGCCCTCTCCAAAACACATTTGATAAGCCCCTTGATAACCGCCAAATCCCCTCCAACCAAGGGTTGCAGATAAAGGGAAGAAATCGCACTGGACCGGTTCAAGGCCATTCCCAATACGTCCTGGGGATGGAGAAATTCCTGCAAGCCGCGCTCGATCAGCGGATTTACGCTAACGATTTTACAGCCGCGTTTCGCGGCCCTCTGCAATTCGGATAGCATACGGGGATGATTGGTTCCGGGATTCTGCCCGAAAATGAAAATGGCCTCGGCTGCTTCGAAATCCTCCAGCGAGACCGTACCCTTGCCGATACCCACGGATTCACCCATGGCCGCCCCCGACGATTCATGGCACATATTGGAACAGTCGGGAAAATTATTGGTCCCGACCAATCGCCCGAAAAGCTGATAGAGAAAGGCAGCTTCGTTACTGGTACGCCCCGAAGTATACAGGACGAGTTCGTCGGGATTCGCTAAGCTCCGAATATGTTTTCCCACGGTAGCAAAGGCATCGCTCCAACTAATGGGAACATACCGGTCCGAAGCGGCATCGTAGCGCATGGGCTCGGCCAAACGTCCCTGTTGCTCCAAGCCATAATGTTCCCAAGTGGACAGTTCTTCCACGGTATGTTCGCCGAAAAAATCCCGGGTTACGGTTTTACGAGTCGTTTCCGCGGCAATGGCCTTGGCCCCGTTCTCACAAAATTCGGCGTGGGAAACCTTTCCCGGTTCCGGCCAGGCACAGCCGGGGCAATCGAAGCCGCCGGGTTTGTTCATACGCCATAACGCCTGGGCTCCTGAAAGCAACGCCTTTTCCTGCGCCAAATGCTTTAACGAATGCTTCAAAGCTCCCCAGCCGGCCGCGGGCCCGGCATATGGAGTTTCTAAATTTTCCTGGTCCATTCAATTCCTCGCTGCGGGAAGGGAAACGGTTTCCCCTAAATCGATAATTCTTTCGGGATGGGTGTAGACGGTGGCACGATCGCCGCGGCAAAAAGCGATTAAGGTAATCCCCGCATCCCGGCAGAATTCCACCGCCAAACTGGAGGGAGCCGAAACCGCAGCCAGTACCGGTATGGCCGCCGCGGTGCATTTAGCCGCGATTTCTAAAGAGAGGCGTCCGCTCACGCATAACAACTCGGCGTCGGCTAGGCGGTTGGTGAGAAGCAACTCCCCGATCACTTTGTCGACGGCATTATGCCGACCGATATCTTCGTGAACGGAAAGCAACGCACCCGAACCATTGAAAGCCGCCGCCGCATGGCAGCCTCCGGTGGCTTCAAAATCATTTTGCCTGCTCTGCATGGCGGCGAATGCATTGCGTAAACTCTCCAGCGACAATTGGGTGGGACGATGCAGGGGAGTCGAAACCCGAGGTAAATCGCAAATATCGGTTTTCCCACATATTCCGCACGACGCATTCGAAAGCAGCGTCCGATTGAACAGGTTTTTCCCACTCAGCAATTCAACCGGCAGGTTTAAATCTACGGATAAGGCATGTTGCCCCGAATCATCCATTTCGAAGGAATAACCCGTGATATCCGCAGCGTTCCGAATAATTCCTTCGGTTTGCAGAAGGCCATAAGCCAGAAATTTTTCCGCACCGGGCGTACGCATGGTCATGGTATAGGCTTGGCCGTTTATCTTGATTTGCAAGGCGGCTTCCAGGGTTAGGACTTCGCGCACCGGTTCGGCGCTTCCCGCGCGGATGCGCCATCCCCCTACATTCCGTAAATTCTTATCCATGGCCCGAAAAATGTAATCAATCGACCCCTTATGGCCCACTCATCCACATCCCAAGCGATTACCTTTTAATGCTATGCAACCGTTATCCCATTTGAACTCAGGCAAAATGCCCGCCATGGTGGACATCCATGCCAAAACCCCGACCCGGCGTATCGCCCAGGCGCGAGCCGTTGTCAATTTGACCCAGGAAATTGCATCCCGTTTCCAAAACGGAGACTTGCTCTTGGCCAAGGGACCCGTATTCCACACCGCGATTTTGGCCGGAATTCAAGCCGCCAAAAGAACCGATTCGCTCATTCCGCTTTGTCATTCCCTGCCCTTGGAAAATTGCAGCATAGAAATTTCCCTGAACGACCAAAACCAAGCGGTCGTGGTGGCGGAAGCCGGGGTTTTCGGAAAGACGGGAGTGGAAATGGAAGCGCTTACCGCCGCCAGTATCGCGTGCCTGACGATTTACGATATGTGCAAAAGCCTTTCCCATGATATCGTCATAAGCGATATCCGCCTGATACGGAAAACCGGGGGGAAAAGTGATTTTAAAACTTCGGAAGCGGCTCAGCCTCCGATTTGATTCATAGCCTGTGCTATCAAAGGAAGCCTACCCGTGGGCTTCATTCCCATCACCCGGTGCAGGATTTCGGGGAAATCCAAGGTATCTTCATGACGGACATCCAGTCCCGCTTCCGAAAAGAGGCATGACCTCAGCTTTCCGGTAGCCGTGAGGCGCAGCCGCGAACAGGTTCCGCAAAACGGCAGGGACTCGGAAGCGATGATGCCGATTTTTCCACCACGAAGGGTGGTAAATAAGCGGGCCGTCGAATCGGGTGGCGCCGACGCAGGAATCACGTCGTCCCATTCTCCCAGCCTTTCCAATATTTCCGCAGCCGCCACGAACCGTTCCGCATGCCGCTGCGCCCCGGGACCGACCTTCATCAATTCCAGAAAGCGAACGGCCACACCATACCGGATGGAAAATTCCAGGAAATCTTTTATCTCCGCATCATTTTTTCCCCGCATCACCACCATGTTGATTTTCACGCGAAAACCTTTGTCCAGCGCCGCGTGGATGGAAGAGAGCGTAGCGGAAAATTGATCGCGACGGCTCAATTCGGCGAAGCGATGCGGATTGAGGCTGTCTAGGCTGATGTTCAGGGAGGTACACCCGATTTCCCGGAGAAAATCCAATTTCCCCGCGAGCAACGAACCGTTGGTCGTAAGCCCCATGCTGGACCAGGGAATTTCGGCCAGGGCCTCCATGGCCGCTTCGAAATCGGACCGAAGCGTGGGTTCCCCGCCGGTAATCCGTAATTCATCGACTCCCAAGGCATGCAAGCCCTTGCAAATACGCGTCAATTCTGCGGGAGTCAATAATTCGCGCGCGGAGAGAAAGGCCGATTTTTCGGGCATGCAGTAGAGGCAGCGGAAATTACAGGCATCGGTAAGCTGTACCCGTAATTTATGAATGACACGGCCTTGGGGATCAATCGGCATTTAAACCTAAGAAGCGTCCCGGGTGGGGCGCGGTACTTGAAACCCTAATACGAAATCATCTTCAATGGCGCCGGCGTTGACATGGATGCGTAATTCCCAGAGTCCGCCCATGGTATAGGAAATGCCGGAAATGCGGTATTTTCCATCGCCCAAGGCTTCTAATACCGGCTCCTGGTCGGAACCGTGGTTATGCGCGGGCATCCAGGGTTCGACGGCCAGAAAAGCTTCGGATACCGGGTTCCCTTCCTTATCGGTCAAATCCAATACCAATTCATTTTCTCCGACTTGAGCCGGGAATGGATCTGCGGAGAAAACCAGACGAAATTCCCCGGATTGGGAGGCCACGGTCTCTCCTGCAACGAAGAGGTTTGTAGCGGAGGCATCGGTTGCGCCATCTCCAGTTTCTGCCTGGCGGGGCGAATCGTTGCCGGAACATGCCCATAATCCCATTGCGGCCAGTACCGCTAAAATTGCCTTGGATTTCATGAAAATCTCCTGTCTGTACATAATTCGGGGGCCGCCGTACCCATTTAGACCGAGAATCCGGATTTGGGCGGGCTAGGCTATAAATAGCAATGCGACCGGGTTCAGGGAAGGTTTTGCCCTGAACCTAGGGAGGGTTTAAGTCTGAACCGGAGACGCCGGATATCACGGAGAAGTTTGGAGGCGACAGTCGGTGGAGGACCGGAGGCCCCTGCCGAGGCGATTTTGGAGGC
>JBGTHM010000127.1:0-36612 GCA_041746255.1 Fibrobacteria bacterium
GGGTTGAATTCCAGGTGGCTTGATGCCGCCATTCGATGGGGGATGGGTAACCTGAAACCATTGATTCCGAAGAGCCGTATGTGAACAGCACTTGTACGGTTCTGTGAGAGGTGGCCTCGGTGACGGGGCCGCCTACTCGACGGGTGCTACAACCCCCGAAGCACGCACCAGCAGCATGCCGTGAGTCACAACCTGAGGGCCAGCAAACAAATTGCGACCGTTAGGGAGCGATTTGCTTTTGCGCCATCCTGAAGGTTAGTGAGAACGGCCGCGCACCCTTTCCAAGCCATTTGCGAGCCCGCAATGCGGAGCATGCCCACGGGCTCCAGGCTGGGAGCTGTTGTGTTTAGTGGGGGTGCGGTCTTGTTGCCGAGCACACGACGTGCGAGGTAAGCAGAGATTCCAAAAATTTTCATTATCTTGTTTCTGTGCGCGCAATATTCAGGTCTGTATTTTCTCCATAATTTCGGCCAGTTCAATAGGTATAAGACGGATTCTACGCAAGCTCCGGTAAAGTCTTGGA
Organism: Fibrobacteria bacterium; assembly: GCA_041746255.1. Taxonomy (GTDB): domain Bacteria; phylum Fibrobacterota; class Fibrobacteria; order UBA11236; family UBA11236; genus JBGTHM01. Next base: position 524 of record JBGTHM010000127.1, read on the forward strand.
GGGGAAACAATTCCTGATCCCCCAAGGTTTGCCTGGTATAGCGGAAGTAAATCGTGTCCACGACGGTCAATCATCCATTTCGGATAATCAGCCTCCGATCCATTTGTAAATCGAACAGTTACTAACTCAGTTTCCGCTGTAGAAAGATTGGGGACTTTTGGCTCCAAAATTGTTCGAATCGAATCTACTATCAATTGCAGATTAGATCGGGTAAGTGCACGAATCCTGTGTTCGTCACCCGATGTTATTGATAGCCCATCAATGGTTGGCGCTGTACCTTGATCAAGTAGAACGCCAAAGACCACAATAGGATCTAGGAAGTAATTCTCAATACTGTAACGACCCAAAACAAAAACCCGGTTGGTAGGGTTATTTCCTATATCCTTATCAACTATTCCACGAAATAGTTGATCCAAGGGAGGCTGGTCGAATTTGTCAACCCACGTTTCAACGACCGTTTTGCCTCCTGAAGTTTTCTGGGAGCCCTTTCCAATTGAAGCGGGAAGAAAAACTATGCTTGGTGCTGACTTGATCGCGCGATTGTCGCGGCTTGGTCCATAGTCAGTTAGTATATCTCTTACTGAAGAATAGAAGACTGTATCGTCCTCATCTTCAACAAATACAAATCGCGTGGAAGGAGTCACGATTACCAATCCAGAGGTAAGTAGGCCGATTGTCTCCGCTTTCGATCGAGATGGCCTAATTCTTGGACTAGTTTTGGACATCTCGAATATGGATCCATTTGGAGCAAGCGCAACTGTTGAAGGGGAATGGGTTGAGAGGATCACTCTAACCTTGTACTTGTCTACCAAAACCTCCTTTATGACACTCAAAAAATGTCGGGCCATTGAGGGATGCAAATGAGCGTCGGGCTCATCCATCAGGAAAAGCCGAGGAAATCGCCCATGGTGCTTTGAGCTATACAGCCAGAGAACTAGCCCTAATAGACGCAACTCTCCGGAAGATAAATCCATGGCCCTTAATTCGTTTCCTGATGTTGGGTCAAGTAGTCGCAAATCATAATTATCAAGCATTCCAGATAACATTGGGGACTTAACCCGATACGGAAATTCAGCGGCCTGAAATATTTCGTTAAGGACCTCCCATGGAGGCGGTCCTAATTTTACCACGGTATCATCCTTTGAAACACCGCGCTCTAATTCTTCAGCTACTCGAATTCTATACGCAATAAACACATGAGTGAGTCCTTCTGTGACATTGGCCTCCTCAAGCATAAATGCAAAATCATCAGGAATGCGCTGAGCAAATGTTTCTTGATTAAGTGAGTTTAGCTTCACCCCAAGGATGCTTTCCAGTCGTGCTCTTCTGCTTAGAAGTGAAAAATTACCCCGAATTTGGTGGTCCTGCAGTTGCTCAAAGAGGTTTCGTTTTACTTCTCGCATGTCTGCTATACCAAGTGCTTGAGATCCGGAAATTGTCCACTGATAAGGAAGGTATGCTAGTGAATCCGGTCCAAACGTATCACCAGATACTTTTACATTCACTGCACTTAAATCCCCATTTTGGGGATGCACTGCATTCGTCAGGCGATAGGCCAGCAACTCAAGCAACTGTGTTTTCCCAGATCCGTTTAGTCCTGTCAGCACTACAAATGGGGGGATATCGTCCCAAACTAAGTTGTCTATAGACTTGTACTTAGCTGACCCAGGACCGCCGATTTCTATTTTTAAGTAGCCTAAAGGCTTTTCTAGTTCCGTCATAAAACTCCCCATTGGCACTTATAGGTTCGCCGAATGGTTCAAAACCTACGAAAATTGATTTGGCTTTCAATGCTCTTTTCTATTGCGCGCTGTTTTTTATCGAAAGGTTCCGCAGCACAGGACGTGCTGCGGTTTTAGTCTTGGGTAGGTGAGCGAGAGCGAGCCGGTTTTCGCACCCCCATTGAACACACCTCATTCGATCGCGAACAAAAGTGTATAAAATCACATCAAAGGCCCATTCATTTTCACTACAAGTCTTTCTAGAAACCCTTTTAATAACCGGAAAGGGCTGCTTTTCCCTCTAGTGTAACCCCTAAACCACCCCTGCCCCAACCGCCGCCATACCGGCCAACATTACCCACTTCATCCACCGCTGCGCCCCTCCCCATACCGGGTCCCTGCGGGCCACCATCGACCCGACCATTCCCAGGGTAGGCAATACGGCTATCACAACCACCACTCCATAGGCCATGCCGTTCGGAAACACCCAAAATCCCCACGGCAGCAACACCAACGTCGCCAACAGAAATCCCCACAACCACCGCTTCGCTATCCCAACCCCGTACCGGATAGGCAACGTCTCCATCCCCGCCGCTTCATCCCCGGGAATATCCTCGATATCTTTGATTATTTCCCTCGCCATGGTCGTCACGAAAGCAAACAAAGACGGAAGCAACGTATAGTAGGGCCATCCCGGATATTCCGCAAAATATAACGAGAAAGCACAAAGCAATGCCACGGCAAGATTTCCGGCCAGCGGCATCCCCTTCAAAGTCTTATTATAAGCCCCCAACAGAAAAGCCATCCCCACCACCAAAATCCCATGCGCCAAACTGATGCCGAGCCCCAAACTCACGCTCGCCACATACAGTAGAATCGACAAGCCCCGCGCCGCTTCCGGAGAAATCACTCCCGCGGCAATAGCCCGATCCGGACGGTTCACCGCGTCCGTATCGCGGTCGTAAAAATCGTTCTGCACATTGCCCGCCATGGCAAGCACCGCCAGCGACAGCACTCCCAGGATCAGATTGCCCACGTCTATCGGTTCAAGCAGGCACAAATGCCCCAAGGCCACACCGGCTCCGGCAATGACGGCATTGGGAAAACGCAACAGGGAAAATAACGGGTTTTGCATGGCCAAAAAATTAGCAACTACTCTCCGTGGAATTGTCGGGTATATATTATGTTATCCTGGGGAAAATCCGCGTCGTCGGGATTCGCAAAAAAGGACTCATTAAAAGGCACATGGAAGAACAGGAAAAATTCGAGGGCACCCTCGTCGAAGTACAGCGCCGATCCGCCCAGGTTCGCGATTTACAAGGCGACGAACACCATTGCCAATACAGCCCCATGATCAACCTCAAAGAGTTTTCCAACTTCGCCGTGGGCGACCGAGTCCTCTTCCAGCTCGCCACGCCCCAATCGGAACCCATGATAACCGCCATCCTCCCACGGGCCAGCAAGATTTCCCGGCCCGGGCCCATGGACCGGCATGCCGAAGAATTGATACTCGCCGCCAACGTCGATTTGCTGGTCATCGTCCTTTCCACCCGCTCGCCCGATTTCAATCCCCGTTTACTCGACCGTTATCTGGTCATCGCCGAAAATGCGGGTATCCTACCCTTGATCTGCCTCAACAAAAGCGACCTTGCCAGTGAGATCCCCGAAGAGGCCGCCTATGCGACCAAACTCGGATACGGGTTGGTCCTATGTTCCGCGGCCACCCATGACGGGCTTGACGCCCTAAAAGACGCCATGGCCGGTAAGAATGCCGTGCTCAGCGGACCTTCAGGCGTGGGTAAGTCTTCTCTTATTAGGGCATTATTACCGGGAACCGATCCGCGTGTCGGGGAGGTGCGTAAGGGTGAAGGGAAGGGCAAGCATACCACCACCTCTTCGCGCATGTACGATATACCCGGTTCGGGACGGCTTATCGATACCCCGGGCATTCGCGAGTTGGGGTTGTGGGGCGTAGACAAAGACGAGTTGCTGGGTTGTTTCCGCGATCTGGCGCCCTATTTCGGAAAATGCAAATTCCGCAATTGCCTGCACCGTTACGAGCCCGATTGCGCCGTAAGGGCGGCCGTGGCGGATGAGTTGGTATCGGAAACGCGCTATGAATCTTACCTCAAGCTGTATGACGAATTGGTGGAAGTCGAAAAACGCTGAAAAGCCCATTCTTTTGTTGCCGAACCCCCGCGCCCCTTAATATCTTCCCTTCGGAATCGTTTCCTTTTCGACTGGATTGAATGGACCCGCTCGCACTATCCCGCATCGCCATCATCGTCACCGTGATTTTCGCGGGACTCAACCTGCATCAGCTCACCTTGTCGTATGCGTATTTCTCTGAACGCATCGCCGAAATCAAAAAAGTGATGGATGGCGGCGAAGAATTGTCCCGCATCCGTTGGGCAAGTATCGTGCTTTACTTCGTGCTGCCGGGTATTTATCTCCTGCTGCTTTATTTCGCCCAGATAGCGCCTGTGTTACTGTTGGCGGGCGTGGCCAAATTCGCCGCCACCGCGGGCGTGGGTATTTATACCGAGCAGACCGTCTTTTACGGCAAGGGATATAACGAGAAATTGCATGCGCTGGGAAAGTTCGATAACGCGCTCAACGCGCTCTATTCCGTCGCGGTGCTTTATAGCCTGATTAGACCGATATAGAGAGGCTTGAGGCCCACCTGGGGACGGATTTGCGCGATGCCGAACCGATAAGCTATGGGTTCAGGCTACGAATTCGTCGGAGAAGGTGGGTTGGGACAGGAAGTTGTCGCCCTTGGCGCGGTAATCCTTCGCGCTTTGCATGAACAGGCGGGGGAATTTGAATTCCAGATGCCTTTCCAGCATGGCGATACCCACATCGAAAATATTTTCGAAATACTTGTTACCGAGCTTCAACTCGCGAATGGCCGTTACCACGATGTCCATCGCATCGGCCGCTTCCACGATACGCCCTTCCAAATCCTGTTTGGCCTCGAGCGCGTGTTTCACGTACAGGGTTTTCAGCCTATCCGGCAATTCCTTGAAAATTTCCTTTTCGATGAGTTCGGGGACGATTTCGCTGAGGAGCTTGCCGAGCTTCCCTCCCTTGAAGCGATGCTTGATGGGGTGGGGGATATCGGAAAGGATGGTTTCCTCGAAATCGTGGAAAAGGGCTTTGCGTAGCACCAGTTCACTGTTGATGGCGGGGTTTTCTTCGTAATCCGCAATCATGAGAGCCATGATGGCCACGTTGTAAGAGTGCGCCGCCACGCTCTCGAATTCGTTCATGGGCAAGGTGCCGAAACGTTTGATGGACCCCATGGTTTTGAGGCGTTCGAAAAAAGCGAATAGGCGGTCGGGAGAAGCTGAGTCCATTTTATGGTGCGATGATCCCCTACCGTAAAACGGAGAGGATCTCGTCCTTCTTACGGTCTACCACGTAAAGGATTTCCTTGATGCGGAATTGCCGCCACATGGCCGCATATTTCATGGCCCACTCTTCCTTTATTTTCGAGCGGTCGAGATCGCCTTTTTCACCGCGGTACCAGATCTCGTTATTGATTTCCTTGATCTGATCGGCCATTTCCGAAGGGAGATGGATGGATCCCCGCTGCTGCACCATGTTCTTTACGGCGTCGAGCAAATGTTGGTCCGAGCCGTTGGCCTTAACCATTTCGTGGATTTCGTCACGATGGCGGGTTACGAATTCGACCAAGTGGGCGGTGATGCTGTGCAACTCGCCTTTGTGGTATCTCTCTTCAATGAGTTCGATATCTTCCATGCCTTCCCACCCCATGCCTGTATAATACTAGGGGCGCTCGCTAGTCTTGCCGCACTCGGCCCGTATCCCGGGCGAAGTCCAGCAGGGATTGAAATTCCAAATATTCCGTTACGGTGTCAACCGTTGGAACCGATGCTTGCCTGAGCCATACCCCGCGAGCTCCTGCGCGTAATCCCGCAAGGGCATCCGATTCTTTGTCTCCAACCGCATAGCTTCGGTTCAGGTCTAAATTATACTTTTTCTGCAAATAAAGGATCATGCCCGGCTCCGGCTTTCGGCATTGGCACGACGCCCGGAAACTCTCCACCTTACCCTCCGGATGGTGTGGGCAGATGACGAACTCCTCGATATCCACGCCTTCCTCGGCAAAATACCTTCGTATCCTGTCGTTCAAGGCCAGTACCTGGTCCAAGGTGAAATAGCCACGGGCAATGCCGCTTTGATTGGAGGTGACGAAAAGCCGGTAACCCTTTTCCTGCAAAATTCTCAATGCTTCCAATACCCCGGGAAGGGGTTCAAAATGAGCGAAATCAATCAAATACCCGACATCCCGGTGCAAAGTCCCGTCCCGATCGAGGAAAATTGCGGGATAAATGGGGGCTTTCAACGGGGGATGCATAGGATAGGCGGTGTTCTGCATGGCATGGGAAATGCCGTTGTTAAAAGGGGTCTAGGCCCTCCACACTGAAATGTGCCCAAGACGAGACTTGAACTCGTACGACCTTGCGGCCAAAGGATTTTAAGTCCTCAGCGTCTACCAATTCCGCCACTCGGGCCGCTCTAAGAGCGGAAAGTCCGCATAAAATTAGTTCAGGGATAAAATTCATGCAATTATTGGCCGACATACCCTTTATTTAGACGCATCGCCATTGGGTAGGCCCCCTAATTCCGGTAGGTTTCGTATAAATCGCAAATCGCTGCCGCTGCTTGTGACCAGGAGTGATTCTGTGAGCGCAGCAATCCCCGGCCTACGATCTCCCGGCGGAGGATGTCGTCATACAGTAGGGCTTGCAGCTTTTCCAGCCAACCTTCCACCCCATCCAGTCTTTGTAAAGCGGCGGGGTGGTCAAGAATGGTGCGCAGTGGTTCCGTATCGGTGGCTAAAACCGGACAGCCCAGACGCATGGCCTCCAGCGGAGGGATGCCGAAACCTTCGCGGGTGGAGGGAAACACCAGGCAAAGCGCTTTCTCATAGAGGGAACGCAACAAGCCGTCGGAGGGGTCTTCCACTATGTCCATCCACTCGGGAACTCCCGATCGTTCCAATCCTAATTGAGCCGTAACCCGGCTACGCGATCCCACGACGACCCAGTTCAAATGCACAAAGCGCGAACGGAGGTGGCAAACCACCTTGAAGGCGAAAGGGAGGTTCTTATTGGGCGTATCCCCGATGGAGAGGAGAAAATTTTCCTTCAAAAAGGCAAGGGGTTGTACTCGATCGAGATGTTCCGATCCGAGTGTCACCACATGGATATCCTTTTCGCGCAGCTGAGGGAAGCGCGCGAGCGCATCCTGGCGAACTTGTTCGGAATCGACCACCAACTGTTGGAAACGGTCCAAACCCCAGGTCTGGACGCGGATGCGGCGGGTCCTTCGATAGAAACGATCGATGGCGGGGGCGTCGGAGTGAAACATGTGCAAGTCATGCAAGGTGGCCAAGGTGCGAGGACCGGAGGCAACCGGCGCGGAAATTTCCGCCAAGGGTCCCAGGGCCACGAAATTATGGAAGACGTCAACCCACTTGGCGCTCAAAAGAACCGGCAATACCGTCTGATCCCAAAGCCACGTCCTTTTCCAGGACGGGGTATTGATCCCGGTGGGGATTTCGGGCATGGGGTGGGGCTTGTCACCAAAGACCAAGCACTCCAATTTATGGTCGGGACTCTCTAAAAGTCGCTCAGCCAGCGAACGGGCCATTTCCCGGGTATAACGGCCTACACCTTTCCGGGCGTACCCGCATTGCAGGGGGCGGAGATCCAGAATTACCCGCAATTTTTTCCGAGACATGGTTTGACGGGGCCCTCATTGCGGCGGCATCGCCGCGGCTTGGTTCACAAACATCCCAAAGATACTTCTTCGGGCAAGATATCGTTTTTTATATAAATTAAGGGGCCCGAGCCCAGGGTTTACCTTTCCATGATTAAAGTCGCCGCCATCGAATCCGGTTCCCAAGCCCAGAAAGTCGGTATTTTACCCGGCGATAAATTATTGCGCATTAACGAGGAAGAGATTCGCGATCGCCTCGATTTCGAATTCTACCGTAGCGAACAATTTCTCGACATCGAGGTGCTGCGCGGTGAGAATCCCATGCGCTTCGAACTCAAGCGTAAGCCCGGACAAGTTCTGGGTATCGAACCCGAGGTGATGAAAATCCACCTCTGCAAGAATAATTGCGTTTTCTGCTTCGTGCACCAGACTCCTCGCGGCATGCGTAAGTCCTTGTATGTCAAGGACGAGGATTATCGCTATTCTTTTCTGGACGGACATTTCACGACCCTCTCCAATATGAAGCCGGAAGACTGGCAGCGGGTGCTCGACCAGAGGCTTTCGCCCCTGTACATTTCCGTACACGCCACCGAACCGGAATTGCGGGGGCGCTTACTTAAAAACACCAAGCTCGAACCCATTCTCGATCGATTGCAATGGTTGATGGACAACGGACTCGAATTCCATACCCAGTTGGTAGTGATTCCCGAATGGAACGACCGGGAACATTTGGAGCGATCTCTCCGTGAACTTCGCGCCTTCCGCCCCGCGTTACAGTCCATATCGGTGGTGCCTATCGGGCTTACCGAACATCGGAAAAACCTTCCCGACTTGCGGACTTTCACCCTGGACGATGCCTTGGATTGCCTCGAAAGAGTGGAGCGCCATGGGCGCGAATCCAAAGCCGAGTCCGATACCGGCGAAATGTATATTTACGCCTCGGACGAAATCTATGTGCTGGCAGAGAAACCCATGCCTCCCGCCGAACATTACGGCGACTTTTCGCAATACGAAAATGGCGTGGGTACATTGCGAACCTTGATGGACGATTTCGAGCGCGAAAAACCTTTTCTGCCAAAGGCCGCTCCTGGAACCCAGGTGACGGTATTGACCGCAGCGTTGGCGTATAAAACCAAACTGGCTATCATGGAAACCTTGCGGATCGAAAAAGACCTCGAATACGAGTTAATCGTTTGTGAGAATAAAACTTTCGGAAAATCCGTGACGGCCACCGGTTTGCTCTGCGGTCGCGATTTCGCAGCGGCGCTCGAAAGCAGTCGCGGTAAAGGAGCCATTCTGATACCTCCCAACTCGCTTAATCGCGACAACCTTTTCCTGGACGATGTCAGTCCCGGCGATTTGGAAAAGCGCTTTGGCCGACCCGTTCGCGCGCCCAACAGCTATAAGGATTATTTCGGGATTTGACCCGGTGATGTATTCCGTGAAGGCGGCCTTCGGCCCCACTATCGTACTCCTCTTTCTGGTGGCGTCTCTGTTACCCACCCCTGGATTAGCTTCTTCCGCTGAACCGGAAGCCGATACCGACGTTTCCGAACCTCCCCGACGTATTCCCGAACCGACCGGCCCCGTATACCGAAAGGTGAAATCCATTCCCTATCCCAACCGCAGCTTTTATATCTCCAGGGGGATATTGGGGGGAATCGCCTTCGGTCTGTACCGTAAAGACGGCAATGATTTCAGCCTTTTCCAATGGCAGGGCGAGACCACATATTTTTATCGCCCCTATTTTTCCGCCGGTATCGGTGGCCGGATTACCGCAGGCGAGCCTTCCGACCTTAGGCAGGAGATCCATACGCGGTATCTGGGCATTACCCGTTTCCACCGGGCTTGGAGCCATGCCGCCCTGTATGGGGGAGTACAAGTTGGAGTGGCAAACCTCAATTTTTTCACTAAGCCGCCCGATGACACGACCACGGTTTTGGAAACCTCCCGCAATAATACCGAGCCCAGTCTTGCCCTCGACCTGGGATTCGGGTGGAAGATTTTCCCCTTCGTGGGGCTCACTTTGGGGGCGAATCTCGAGTACACGACTGAACAATCGGTCAATTTGCGGGTTTTACCGGGAATTGCAGTGGATTTATTGGCTTTTGCCGATGAAATGCGCGGTATTGTCCCGGCCCTCTATCTTTTCATGGAGTACCAGGCGGGTTTTTTACCCTTGGAGAAGCGAGGCGAACGTCAGGATCGTTCCGTGGTCGTAGGTATCGGTTTGGCTTTTTAGGCTGGGCTCGCGGCCTTCCCTGGCTTGCAAAACAAGCTTCTTTTGACTACTTTGGACCCCTCCTCGGCGCATTGCCGGGGTGAAAAATCACCGATAACCTGTTCTAGCTGAGCCGGACTAGAACCGAGCCGCCTGCGCGCGGAAGACCAAAGGAAGGTTTAATCTTGAATAAATATGAAACCGTCGTAATCGTAGACGCCATGATCCCCGAGGAGGCCGTGGTATCGGAATTCGACGCCATTGCCAAGCAAATCGAGGCCGTCGGCACCATGCTCAAGGTCGATCGCTGGGGCAAGAAGCGTCTCGCTTATCCCATCAGCAAGAAAAGCCACGGCGAATACACCGTGTTTTATTACGAAGCTCCCACCAGCTTTCCCGCTGAGATGGAAAAACGCTTCCGCATCAACGAAAACATCCTGAGATGGCTGACCATCGAAGGCATTCCGGGGGGAATCCCCTCCGATGAACCCAGAGATAACCGTGAACCGGTTTACGTGGGAGAAAGAGAGGACAATGATGGCCGAGCGTAACAACCCCAAAGAAAATAAGAAGCGCAGAAAAGTCTGCTTTTTCACCGAAAACAAAATTCCCTATATCGACTATAAAGACGAGCGATTATTGCGGAAGTTTGTCAATGAACGTGGAAAAATCGTATCCCGTAAAATTTCCGGCACTTCCGCAAAATACCAGCGGCAGCTGGCGACGGCCATCAAGCGTGCAAGGCACCTGGCGCTGTTGCCTTTCGTCGCCGAGAACATGCGCTAACCGGTCCGAGCGAGGAATAAAGACATGGAAATCATACTCAAACAAGACATACAAGGCCTGGGCAGAGCCCTCGACCTCGTCAAAGTGAAAAATGGCTTCGCCTTGAATTATCTCTTTCCCGAAAAACTGGCCGTCATGGCCACCGATCGGGCCAAAAAGAATATTGAAGCGGAACGGGTCAAGGCGGAAGCCCGATCCGAAGTGGATAAGCAGGCGGCGGTGGCCCGAGCTGAAAAGCTCAAGGATTTCTCCGTTACCTTATCGGCGCGTGTTTCCGAAGGCGATAAACTCTACGGTTCGATTCAAGCCGCCGACGTTTCCGCCAAGCTTAAAGAAGCCGGCTACGATATCGACAAGCGCAGCGTAATTCTGCCGGATAACATCAAGCAGTTGGGAATGTTCACCATCAAGGTGCAATTGCACCGCGATGTTGAGGCCAAGATCAAGCTGTGGGTTATCAACGACGAATCCGCTTCCTGATCAAAGTCTCCGACGCTTCCGAATAAATCTGAAAAGCGGCTCCTCAAGGAGCCGCTTCTTCCAACGGCGGAAATCCCATGGCTAAGAAGCAGCGTATCACCGTAATGGGGGCAGGAGGCCGCATGGGTCAGATGATCCTGCAGGCTTGCGCCACCCGTATCCAGCGGTCCGAATTTCCCATGACCCTATTCGGAGCCATCGAAGCGCCTGGTTCGCAACGCGTCGGCCAATCCGTAGGCATTCCCGGACTGGCCTTGAAAATCTCCGACGATGTGAACTCCCATGTCGACGGAGAAACCGTACTTATTGACTTCACCCAGCCCACCGCCACTTTGGCGACCCTGGCGGTGGCCGTTAATCGGGGCGCAGGAATGGTTATCGGAACCACGGGTTTTTCCGACGAAGGCAAAGCGGCCATCGAAGCCGCTTCAAAAACCATCCCCATCGTTATGGCCCCCAATATGAGTGTCGGGGTAAATTTGCTTTTCCAGGTTACCGAAAGCGTGGCGCGCGCCTTGGGACCCGATTACGACGTGGAAATTATCGAAGCCCATCACAACCAAAAAAAAGACGCGCCCAGTGGAACTGCCTTGGGATTCGCCGAAGCGGTGGCGCGCGGCCATGCCATCAATTTGCGCGACAAGGCGGTTTATGGCCGAGAGGGATTGACGGGTGAGAGACCGCGTGGTGAAATCGGTATCCATGCCGTGAGGGCCGGCGATATCGCGGGTGATCATACCGTGCTTTTCGCGGCCGGGGGGGAGCGCATCGAAATCCGCCATGTGGCCCATAGTCGCCAGCCCTTCGCCGAAGGCGCCGTCAAAGCCGCGTTATTCCTGCGTGACCAAAGCCCAGGGCTTTATTCCATGCACGACGTGCTGGAACTTTAATTTCCGGGAAGCCATCCTGGTTTTTTACGGAAAATCCGCGTTATCCCGGTGGTTGCCTCCAGCGAAGGGTTGTATATTCCAGTGAGTTTTCGCGGTCGTTTCCGCTCTTTTTGGGTCAGCCAACCGAGGTGGGGAATTGCATAGGATACGGGTTCTTTTGGGGTTTCTGGCAGCGGTTTCCTTCCTACCTAACCGGCCGTATGCCGAAGAGAACCCTTATCTTCCTTCCGGCGGGGCGACTGTGTCTCCCTCGGCGGAAGTTCCGGAAGATACCACGACTGCGCCCGATACCTCGGTAACCGCCGAGGCCCCGAAACCGCTACCGGACACGACGGCGATTTTACCGGATACGTCGGTTACGAGTGTGGCCAACGAATTGTTGCCCGTGACGGATACCGCTCTCACAGCGGATACGAGTCGCGCCGCCGCACCCAGTCCACCACCGGCCAAATCGGAGGACGCGGGGGAAAGTGAACGTCGCCAGCGTATCGTGCGGGAGACCACCGTCAACACCATCGATGAATTGAAGGGCCGCTATCGCTCGCCCAAAAAAGCGCTTTTCATGTCGCTCGTCGTCCCCGGGCTGGGCCAGGCCTATGTCGGCCATTATTACCGGGCGGCCGCCTATGTTCTCGCGGACGTGGCCATGATAGCCGGCTGGCGCCATTACGTGGTGGTCAAGCATGACAGGCAGGTGAGACGTTACCGGCAATTCGCGGATGAGAATTGGAGCCAGAGTAAATATGAGGATTCCGTTTCGCAAGTACTTTCCATCCGCGATAAGGAAGCCCGGATTCTCCTGACGCCCCATCGGGAATTCTATTGCAATTATGTCGTCAACCGCACCCCGGGGCAAGGCGAGAGGCTTTTCGAGGCCTGCCGTGATTTGCCGTCTACCAATGATTATTCGCTGTACCGCGAGGTTTATGGCGATGCGAATAGAGATGCGGAGGCGCGGGGTGAATTCCGGAGTAACTTTCCGGACGTGCATCAATTCTATGAGTCGATAGGTAAACATCAAGAGTTCATTTCCGGATGGGCCGATGCGAACGACGTGATATTCGGAGACAGCAGCATAATCGGCACGAGCGATCATCGTAGCCGCTATATCGGTATGCGCGCCCAAGCCACGGAGTATTCGCGCATGCAAGTTTATTTCATGGGAGGCATTGTCCTCAATCACATCATTTCGGCCCTCGATGCCGCGCTGGCGGCTCGGTTCCATAATCGCGCACTTTACCAGACCGAAGTAAGCTGGTACGATCGTATCCGCCTGGAAAGCGTTTTGGGTCGCGATTCACAGGGACTTCCGGTCCCTACCGTATTGGCGCATATCCCCTTCTGAGATCCTAGAGATGTTCACTTCGGATGTAACCCCGGCTTCTGCAATTCCCGTACCCTCCTCGGGACGAGTGGCCTTGGTCGCATTGATGGCCGTGCTGCTGCTGGTGCGCATGACCCCGGCCCAGACCGTCGTAGAGGAGGAAGAAGTTGGCGGTGAGTTCACCATTGAAGTCGATCAAAGCCGCTCCCAGAACGAAGGGAAGTCGCTGGGAATGGCGCTGTTGCTTTCCGCCGCGGTTCCGGGTATCGGCGAGGCCTATTTAAAGGATCGCAACAAAGCCCGCACCTTCCTTCTCGTTGAGGTTGGGTTTTGGGCCGCGCTCTATGCTTCGGTGGTTATGCAGGGGTCTTATATGCAATCAGCCCGCAACTTCGCCTCGGAGCATGCGGGCATTGATGCCAGCGGCAGGGACGAACAGTTTCTGGAACGCATGGCCCGCTACCGCTCCTATGAAGAAAAGCACCATCGGCAAGACGGATACGAATTGGCCCAGGTGTTAAACGAGCAAATTCTCGACGGTAATTACGAACTCGCTCCGGACCCCGAAAATAGGTGGGATTTCGGAAGTTCCATCAATCCGCAGAATACTCTCAACTGGCAGAGCTACGAATCCACCTTACGCCACTACCGGGGCGCCAAAGTGGCGGTATCCTTCGCTATCGGCGCCTTGGCCGTAAACCGGTTGGCTTCGCTGGTCAATACTTTGCACTTGCATAAGAAAACCAGCGCCCCCTCGACAGCGCAATTGCGCTTCACCCCGGAAATCGGTCCGGGTCTCGGAGGCGGGCGGGTTAGTCTCAATTTCTGATTCTCCGTTTTCAAGCCTTCCCGGCAAACGCCTTTTCCAGCACTTGTAAAAATACCTCGCTGGACTGCGCTCCTGAAACAGCATATTCCCGGTTGAAGGCGAAAAAGGGCACCCCACGCACACCCAAGCGCCTGGACTCTTCGATATCCCGTTTCACCTCAATTGCGTAAGCATCGCTGTTAAGTACATTACGGATAGCACCCTCGTCCAGTCCGGCCTCTATGCCCAGCGTCACCAGGGTTTCCGCATCGGCGGTATTCTTTCCATCCGTAAAATAAGCCTTGAATAGGCTCTCTTCCAGCTCATTGTCACGTCCCAGGGATTTAGCCAATTGTAAAACCCGATGTGCGTCGAAGGAGTTGGCTACCACCACTTTGTCGAGGTTGAATTTCAACCCCACGTCTTCGGCCATGCGCTCCACATGTTGTTGCATTTGTCGGGTGTATTCCAAGGACCAGCCTTTTTTTTCGGCGAGATGTTCGTCCAGGCTGCGTTTAGGGTCGGTTGTCAAGTAAGCATCCAATTGGAAACTTTTCCAGGACACCAAAACCTCATTCCTGCTAGGAAATTGCTTTAAGGCCTCTTCAAATTTGCGCTTTCCGATATAGCAGAAAGGACACATCACATCCGACCAGATTTCAACTTGCATCAAATCAACCTCGAAACTCAATTCATTTACGCAACCTGCCGTTGCGAAGAAAGAAACGATCCAAACAATAGACGTGGAAGGCAACTGTAACCGATATCAGCGCCCCGAGCAACGGAGGAAGCAAATAGGAGGCGATAATCCCCCAACCGTTTTTAAGGCGCTTAAGAAAGCGATAATTTTTCACCCATTTACGGAAACGGGGCCACAGTCCCAATGCGGCCAAACCCAGGGCGGGGAGTGTGAGTTGCAGCGTCCGGCCCAGCCGCAAATCCATAAGCGCGGCCCAATAGGTTGAAAGCGACTCCAAGGGATAAAATGGAATCGGCAGGGGATACTTCCACCACAGTATCGGAGGAACGGCCAGCAACCCCACAAAAACTATGGCTAAAAGGTAAGGAAGCAAAATGGCATAACTCCCCAGTTGGCTCGCCTGGAAAGGGTCGCGGAGACGGAAGGGTTTGAATAACTTATGTTGGCCACCCTGCAAATGCCGGAACAATTTTTCGGGCCGGTTACGGATCTCTTCGCGAATCGCCAAGAAATTCCATTGGCCCCGAGGTTCCTCGCGGGTTAATTCGGCGGCGGCCATGAAGTCGCCCCCCTTCTCAAGGAAATCACCGTTCAGGCAATAGCCGTCATACATCAATGAGTAGGCTTCCAGGTCGGAAAAGGAGTCGAGATCGGTGCGAATTCGCGCCAGCCAATAAACCCGGTCGGTGGGGTTGCGAGCGTCTTGCCCCATAGCTGGAAAATCATCGCGGTTTTCAAAGCAGCTCTTCAGATGGAAAAAGGCGAATTCATTCGGGTGCCACTTGCGCTCGGGATCGGTATGGGTTTTTTCGGAAAGCAGGGAAGGCGGTCGGTATTTCTGTAATAAGGCGTTGATTTCCCGCGCATCCCCCAGTTGATGGAAACCGGTTTTACGCACCCTTTCCATGAGGATGTCGTTGGCGCGCATGGCCACGTTGAGCGCTGTGCCGGAAGGGTCGGCCTCATCGGACATCTGTCCCGATGCATCGCTGCAAATCACGTAAAGACATTGGTTTTCCAGCAACGAGGCCAGACCCTGGTTGTCGAAGACGCCGCCATCGGAGAGTTGCACCACGAGGGGGTTCCCGTCCTGGTCTTCATAGAGGTCGTGGATGGAAAGCGGAGGAAAAATTCCCGGTACGGCGGCGGAGGCGGCCACGGCGTCGGCCAAGGTGAGGGAGTGCAACTTATCCCGGCGTTCCGGTGAATAGGAGGTGTCGTCGAAGGAAAGCCGCGGTAGCCGGATATTGAAATCGATATCGTTATACCGCGGATCGTCCCCATCGGCCTCTCCAACCGACGAGGCGGTGAAGCGCCACAGGTGACCCGAATTCAGGCAGGTGGCATTGATGTTGAGCATGGGAATTTTGAATTCTGCGGTGGCGTTATAATCCCTGGCTTTGATAACCGCATGTTCCGTCATAGCTTCGGGCAGCAAATGATCGGGAGGTTTGATCTTGATGTCTTTGAGCAGGATGAGTTCTTCGGGCGATCCTATCGGCAAGCCTTCGGCCGCGCGAATCTTCTCCCATACCGGCCAGTAAAAATGGCGGTTATACAGTTCCGCGATATGGTCGCTGCGGGAATAATCGGCTTTCATCATCTTGGCGTTGGCGATGGGGTTCAGGAAAGTGCGCATGCGTATATTTCTTTGCACCGCCTCCAGAAAATCACTTTCGATTTCGCGCACCAGTTCGATGTAATCAGCGCGCGAGGGCTTTTTCCCATCCCTGCATTTGACTTCGAAAAGTTCTTTCACCTTGAGGTAATAATAAGCGCCGATAATGGATCCGCCCGAAACGGTGGACAAACATTCGAGGCTGCGCAGCAAATCCATTTCGGCCAGCCGGGCGAGGGTGCCGATATGAAAAAGCGAGGCGCGAAACCCTCCTCCCGAAAGAGCCAGTCCGAGACGGCCCCGGTGAATCCTCTCCCGTTGTGCCATCGGTGATTCGGTTTGGGTCCTTCCCGCAGGTAGCACGGAGGCGCCAAGTGATTTCAGGGTCTGTGATTCCATGTTTTCCTCCTTGAATCGAATCGAGCGAGGGCTTCGTCGCCCCGTTGAAAATCTACATACGCGTTCCGGCTTTCTTGGATTTACATGGTGTTTCCGTCACAGGATTGATATTTTCCCTTACGTTGATAAACCGGAAAGCGGTTTGCGAAGGAGACGGGATTATGGCTGATGCGATAATACGGGAATTTACGTTGGGATTTCCCTGGGAAACCCAGGATCCTTTTCTTTTCTGCGTTTACCATCGGGACGATTATCCCGCCGGCAACCCGGACATGGGCCCGGCGGCATCGTTGGAAGGCCGAACGCTGGGAAACGATTTCGTCGTGAAAGACGGTTGGCGCATGTACCATGGTCGCAAGGTACCCGGTTTCCCCGCGCATCCCCATCGTGGATTCGAAACCGTGACCATCGTCCGGAGCGGTTTCATTGATCACTGTGATTCGCTCGGCGCTGCGGCCCGCTTTGGACAAGGGGATACGCAATGGTTGACGGCCGGTCGCGGCGTAGTCCATTCCGAAATCTTTCCCTTGCGGAACCGCGATACCGGAAATCCTCTGGAACTCTTTCAGATTTGGCTCAACCTGCCCAAAGCCGATAAAATGGCCGAACCCTATTTCACCATGCTATGGGCAGGCGATATTCCCACCTCCGTTTTCCAAGACGAGACGGGAAACAAAACCGAGGTCACTTTCATTGCGGGCGCGATAGACCGGGAGAATAACGGCAAGCCGCCGTTGCCTCCACCGCCACCTCCCAACTCCTGGGCGGCTCGTCCCGAGTCCGACCTGGCGATTTGGACCCTGCGCATGGATCCCCATGCCGGGTGGCGACTGCCTCCGGCCCGGAGCGGAACGAACCGTACGCTTTATTTTTTCTCGGGAAAAAGTCTGCATGTCGAGGGTACCGAGGTCACCCCCGGACGAGGCCTCGAATTACGGGCCGATGGAGAAATTAACCTCACCAACGGACCCGAAACCGCGGAGTTGTTGCTTTTACAAGGCCGCCCCATCGGAGAGCCGGTGGAGCAATACGGACCTTTCGTCATGAATACGCGTGAAGAAATCCAGCAAGCCTATCAAGATTACCAGCGTACCCAATTCGGGGGCTGGCCCTGGCCGAGCGATGCGCCCGTTCACCCAAGGGAAGCGGGTCGATTCGCCCGCCATGCGGACGGCCATGAGGAACGACCGGAGTGATTCCGGTCTGCTTAAGCTAGAGGTTATCGTATCCGATCGAAGCTTCGACCACGCCCATCAAGACATTGTGATAAAGATAAAATTTGCGCCATTGATGGCGGTCAAGGGTTTTTAGCCGGGCGAAGCGATCGGAACGGACTTTTCCCTCCTTGTCCACGAAATGTTTCTTTTCGCTTTCGATCATCATGGAAAGCACTTTTTCCACATCGTCCGCTTCGACGGCATCGAAAAATACCTGCGACCGCTGCCACAAGTCGGAGAGAGGCGGTTCCAGCAACACAACGATTCCGATAAGGTGATCATCTTGAAGGTTGAGCGCGTCCAAGTCGCATTCCTCGATGGTGCGAAAGCGGTTTTTGTCCAGCTCGGTCAATCCCTTCTTGTCCATGGGAAGGAAAACCTCCCTCTCTTTGGGGTGAATGGCTGAGGTAACCTCCTGCCATTTCTCGTTCTGAATGTTTTTGAAAAAAGCGGCCGCCATCGCCTTACGCCGCTTTTCGTCGGGGTCTTGAAGGTCCGGCTTTTCCTCCGGGACCGTCTCTTCCACGATTATGGGCTCTCCCTGGTCCAGGCAAGGCAGGCAATTGAATACGCCGGTCAATTTCCCTTTTACCATATCGATTTGAGGATTGTTCGCCAAGCCTTGAAAGTTGAGCGCATCCAGTTGCCTTTTCGTCATATCGGAAATGGTGCCGTCGGCTGCAATCATCTTGGCCTGGTCTTCCTTGTCTAAAAGAGAAAGGGCCTTATAGTAATTGCGGGCCCCGACATGAGTCGAGAATTCGGTAAGCACCTCGACCAAGGCATCCGGATCCTTGCAGGCCCGACCCGGAATATCCTTGACTCCCGAAACGGGTGGGTTGCTATGGGAGCAGGCAATCAGGAATGCCGAAAGCAAAAGGCCGACTCCGTAAAGAGGCAATCTTAGGGGTAATTTAACGCGGAAATATTTCATATCATTCCTTTAGTGAAGTTCCATTGGATACGTAAGCGAATTCCGAGCCGGTTTTATTCTATGATTGTGGGATAAAATGCGAGGTTTACCTGGAAACGAAAGCCGAGCCTTGTCAAAATGACAGGCTCGCTGAAATAATGGCAGGTCACATGTACATTATACCCATGCCTTTTTCCATCAATCCGACCCGGGCGGCATAACTCTTCGATGAACATTCCATTGGCGATTGCCTTCGTAGGCGTACTGGTGTTCATGGCGCACCTCTTCACCGGTGTCTTTAGCCGTACGCGCATTCCGGACATCCTCTTATTGGTTTTCATCGGTGTACTGCTGGGCCCCGTACTGGAGGTCGTCAAGCCGGATCACCTGGGAAGCGTCGGACCTGTTTTCGCCCAAATCGCCCTGGCTCTCATTCTTTTCGAGGGCGGCCAGGATTCCCGTCTCAATATCATCAAACAAAATTGGAGCCGTTCCTTGGCGCTGATTGTTGTCGCCTTCTTCTTGACCATGTTCGTTACCGGATATCTGGTGAATTCCTTCACGGATCTGGGTTGGAATCGTTCCCTGATGTTGGGGGCCATCTTGGGCAATACCTCGTCGGCCATCGTGATCCCGTTGGTGCGTCAATTGCGAATGGAAAGCGGACCAGGGTTCATCCTGATGCTGGAGTCGGCTTTAACCGACGTACTTTGCATCATCTGCTTCCTGGGTTTATTGGAAGCGCACAAGCTGGGAATAGTCGAGGTCGGGCCCATGGTGAGTACCATGTTCCTCACCTTCGGCGCCGCCGCCCTGCTGGGCGTTTTCGCGGGTATCATGTGGTCCATGTTCCTGCAGCGATTGCGCTCGTTGCAAAACAATATTTTCATGACGCTTGCCCTGGTGTTCATCCTTTACGGCTTGACCGAGGCGGTGGGAATTCCCGGGGCGGTGGTGGTGCTCTTTTTCGGCATGGGTATGGCGAACGTCGGAGAACTGCCCATTCCCTTGATTCCCCGCGGCATTTTCGGAGCCCCGGTGGCTTTTACGGGCAGGGAGATGGCTTTTTTTTCCGAGGTCATTTTTCTTATCAAAACCTTCTTCTTTGTCTACATGGGGCTTTCACTGCAATTCGGCGACTTCTGGATTATGGCTTGCGCCATCGCTTTGGTGGTTCTCACCCTGGTATTACGCATTCCCACGGTGTGGCTGACCATGCCGCGCAGTTTCAACAAGAGGGACGCATCTCTCATGTCCATAATGGCCCCGAAGGGTCTTGCGGCGGCCGTACTGGCCTCCATTCCTTTTCAGATAGGCATCGAAGGGGGCGAGTTGATTCGGGACCTGGTTTTTTCCGCCATTTTATTCAGTATCATTTTGAATTCGCTCTTCATCTTTCTTCTGGATAAAACTCCCTTCGGAAGAAGCTTTGCATCACTGTTCATGGGGTTCATGCCTTGGCCGCTAAAAGGCGCTTTTGAAAACCTGGGGGAAATTCCGGTACAGGCACTTACCATTCCCAGAAACCTGGATGAAGTTTCCAAGCTGGATTGACTTGCGTATCTGTACCTAACCAGCGTCAAGTACGGATCGTATCTTTCCGGTCAGGCCCTTGAGGTTGAAGGGCTTTTCCAGAAAAGCCGTACCTTCGTCCAGCACCCCGTGGTGAACGATGGTATTGTCGGTGTAACCCGAGGTATACAGTACTTTGATATCCGGCCTGGCGACGGAGAGTTCTTGCGCCAATTGTTTGCCGCTCATGCCCGGCATGACCACGTCGGTTATCAGTAGGTGAATAGCACCCTCATGGCTTTGGGCCGCGCGCAAGGCCTCGGCCCCATTCTTCGCCGGTATGACCAGGTAACCGGAAATCTTCAACATCTCGCAGATTATTTCCCGGTTGGCTTCTTCGTCTTCCGCCACCAGAATAGTTTCCCCACCCCCGCGTAGAAGCGCCGTTGTTTTGGTGGCCGGGTTTTCCAAGGGTTTTTCGTCAACGCGGGGCAGGTAAATTTTGAAAGTACTCCCTTTTCCAAGCTCGCTATACATCCAGATGGAACCTCCGCTTTGCTTTACGATTCCATAAACGGTGGCCAATCCTAAACCGGTACCCATACCTTCTTTTTTGGTGGTGAAAAAAGGTTCGAAAATCCGGGAGCGGGTGGCCTCATCCATGCCCTCTCCGGTGTCGGTGACCGCCAGCATCACATAAGGTCCGGGAAGCGTTCCGACATGCCTTTCGGCATAAGACTCATCCAGGAAAACTTCGGCGGTTTCCAGGGTCAGCCGCCCACCCTTGGGCATGGCGTCGCGGGAATTCAGGACGAGATTGACGATGATTTGCTCCACTTGCCCGGGGTCCGCCTTGATGGATCCCAAATCGGAAGCGGGGTGAAGCTGCAGTTCGATATGCTCACCGATGAGGCGGTTCAGCATCGATTCCACCTCGCGCATAACTGTGTTCAGGTTGAGTACCTGCGGCTCCAGAATCTGCTTGCGGCTGAAGGCCAGTAGTTGCCGGGTCAGCGCCGCGGCTCTATCGCTACACTTGAGGATTTGTTCGACGCTCTTATACAGCGGGTCGTCGTGTTTCAAATGCATTTTCATGATATCGCCATAACCCATGATGGCGCTGAGGAGATTGTTGAAATCGTGGGCCACGCCTCCGGCCAGTTGCCCTACGGCTTCCAATTTTTGCGATTGGTAAAGTTGTTTTTGCAATATCCGCCGCTGCGTGACGTCCGTAAAAAAACCGACGTTGCAAGCGCGCCCTTGAATCATTACGGGGGAGGTGCTGATATCCGCGTAAAACGTCGCCCCGCCTTGGGTCAGGCAGGGTTGCGCTTCGGCTTGCGTCTTGGCTCCGGTCAAGACGGCTTCGAATTGTGTCCCAACCTCCAGCAAATGTTCGGGGGGGTGAATGTCGGTTACCTTGAGGGTTTTAAACTCCTGTTCCGTATAACCGAACATGCGGCAAGCGGCTGGGTTGGCGTAACTGAAGCACCAGGTTTCCATATCGGCCACCAGTATGCCCTCGCTGCTGCTCTGGAATAAAACCCGGTATTTCTCCTCGCTCTCCAGCAATTCCGCTTCCGCACGTTTGCGCTGGGCTTCGCTTTCGGCGATTTCCATGGCCAGCCCAAGGTCAAGAGCGATCTCTTTAAGCAAGTCCAATTCCTCTGCGTCGAAAACATTTTCCTGAGTGGAGAAAACCCCCATGATACCACGAGGGCCTTTCAGAGGGCCGATGGGCAAGAAGGCCGCGGACCGGCACCCCAATGCGTGAGCGCTATTTCCCAGCAATCCCGAGCGGTCGTGAATGGGAAGTACGGCGCAGACACTATGTCTACCTTCCCGGAAAAGGTTTTCGACGGGTCCAATGGAGGAAAGATCTCCCGCCAGCGAAATATCGAGCTGGTCTAAATAGGCATCCGTTCCGTCCACCCCGGCATACGCGATGGGATGCAATTTAGTATGGGACGCATCCGGCACGCCAATCCAGGCCAGGGAGAAGCCACCTTCCTTTACGGCTACCCGGCAGGCCGCCGCAAGCACGGTGGTGATGTCACGCTCGCGAACGATGGTTTGATTGATATTGCTGAGAACCCGGTATAGGCGGTTGAGCTTGGCGACACGGTCTTCATTTTCTTCCTGGGCGGTGATGTCGGTAGAAAGAATCAATACCCCTTCGGAGACAGGTTCCATGGACAGGATGAACCGGCCCATCGAGCCGTCCAAATGCGCAAAGTCGTTCAGCATGCTGATGTGAATGCGTTGGTCCATACATTTTTGCAATTTGGCGAACATGGGTGATTGTTCCAGACCGGGAAAAACTTCTCCCATCCGTTTACCCAGCAAGGCTTCCTTGGGCCGACGGGCTTGTTGGCAAACCACCTTGTTGACGTAGAGGTATTTCCAGTCCGGACTGATTACTTGGCAGCCTTCCAGGAGATTTTCAAACAGGGTTTCATAAAAGCCGGATTTTTTCTCGAGGTTCATGGCCACAACTTCCTTTTCCAAGGCATAAGCCATCCCCTCCAACTTGGAGAGAAGAGGGAATGCATATTCGATAATATTCTATTAGACTGTTATTTTGCCAGAATGGCAACCAAGCGTTGTAATAAAGTCTAGATCTTGGGAGAAAATCCCGTTTTCGGTTTTTTTATCGTTTTTGTAGTTGGAAGAGTTCGAACCCGAAGGCCCATTGCCGGCGCTTTTCTCGGCTATCCGCGAATCCATAGGGGTTTCCCAACAACCATTTACCATAAAGGGAGGCTGAACGCCTAGCCGGAATCCAGTCATAAACCAAACCCGTTTTCACGACTAATGTATGGGAAGCGTTCATCACCGAATATTCGACACTGGATTTGGTCATTTCGGCCCCATTCCCTCGGTAAACAAAATTTGCGTCGCTTACCCCGCTACGCAAAATGATGCGGTCGTGCAGGGAAATAAACCCGCTTATTCCATCCCGAAAAGTTTTTTCGAATTCGGTTCCCAGCGTAAAGCCATTGCCTGTTACCAGGGTAGCGCCTTCCAATTCCGGCGTATTTTTGGAAAGGAAGAAAAGGTGATAAGCGAATTCTCCCGAGACGATCATACCGGCGATTCGGGATTGGGTGTGCGCTTTAGCATTGAAAGAGTTCAATATCATGCGTCTATAGGTGTCGTCAAACACCATTTCATGCGCATTTTCCGAGTGTTCGCGAATCCCCATGGTCGGGTGTGCGCTTTCATGCTTCATTCCCCCATGCAGCGAAATGGCATAGAACGGTACAGATATCGCAAAAAGCCTCCAGTCCAACAGGGCGATTCCTCTCCAATGGTGATTGGGGAAAAATCCCTGATTGTAGCGGGCTTCATTGGCTGCTTCCAATAGACCGCCTAAGGATAGCCGTTCCCAAGTAATCACATCGCCGACACGGGCGGTAGGAGCGCCTTCTGAGGTCCAGGAAAACCCGGTGGAGATGAAGTCCGGGTTGGCCACGATATCCGGTGGGCGTCCGCATAAATTCGGGGCCCAAACCATGGCGCAGACTGCCCAGAAATAGAGATACGAATAGTTTCGTTGGGGTGCCATACTCAATAGTCCGCTAAAATTCGATAGTGTCTGGATTGCTTCTGGATTCCCTCATTATAGTGAGAAAAGTACGAAGCGGGACCGATTTTGGCGCTTTCTTGGCTCCCTGACCCTGCTCCACGAATCCGGCAAAAATTCAGCTTGAAGAAAAAGCGGAGAGTATTTATCATATATCCATCATGGCAACCATGTACCAAAACGTTATCGCACTACTTCTAGGAGATATCCCCTAGGGAGTGCGCGCGATTTGGATCAAACAAAAAGCCCACTCCTCCGAGTGGGTTTTTTGTTTGGGGGGGTCCCGGATAAAGCCTTGCGCGGAGCGGTGCGGCAAAAAAGGAGAAACAGGCGATGGATAAGCCGGTCAGTAATCAACAGAAACAGCCCTTTTTCTATGACGTCACTTTGCGCGACGGCAATCAGGCCTTGCGCCATCCCTGGAACCTGCATGAGAAGGAGAAGGTCTTCAACCAACTCGTCCGGTTGGGGGTGCAGGGCATCGAAGTCGGCTATTCCGGCGCCAGCGACATGGACTTCGCGGCCTGCGAGCATTTGGCGAAGTTGGCGCCTGACAACGTGGTCATCTCCGGATTGGCCCGCGCGGTCGAGCGGGATATCGTCAAGGTATGGGAAGCCGTAAAGCATGCCAAGCAGCCGCGCATCCACACCTTCATCGCCACCAGCCCTTTCAATATGGAGCATGTCTTGCGCATGCCTCCCGAAACGGTCAAACAAAAAGCCGTCGAGGCCGTGGCCTTGTGCCGTAAAGTGATGGGAGGCAAGGGAACGGTGCAATTTTCCGCCGAACATTTCGGCGATTGCATGGATAATCTGGATTTCGTCATCGACGTGTTCAAAGAAGTGGTCGAAGCCGGAGCCACGGTCATCAATCTGCCCAATACGGTGGAGCGCTACCGTCCCCGCGTCTTCGTGGACATGGTGGAAAAAGTGGTGAACGCCTTGCCCGCGCATGTGACGGTAGCGGTGCATACGCATAACGATTTGGGCATGGCCACCGCCACCACGGTGGAAAGTTATTTCGTGGGAGCCGTGCAATTGGAAACCGCCTTGAACGGTTTGGGCGAGCGCGCCGGCAATACCAATATGTACGAGGTCGCCTGCGCCCTTTATAATTGTGGCATCGACGTGCCCATCAACATGGGGGAGATTTACGAAACGGCTTTGCAAATGGCGGAGTGGTCGAAGGTGCCCATATACGAGAAGGCGCCGCTGGTCGGCGCGGACGTGGTGGCGCATCGCAGCGGCATCCACCAGGACGGGGCTTTCAAAACCAAGGGTATGAAGAAAGGCGCCTATCGCGCCATCGACGCCGAATTGATAGGGCGCAGCGAAGGCGATCGTCTGGGCTTTACCAGTCAATCGGGGAAAACCGCGGTTTTTGAATTGATCAAGAATGCGGGATTACCTATTTCCCTGGAAGAGGCGGCCTTTATCCAGCCCATTTTGAAAACCATTTCGGAACAAGCCGGCAAAGGCGAATTATCCATCGAAGACCTAATCGCCGTATATGACAGGGAAATCCTCAACGTTTCCGGAGCGTTGGAGTTCCACGGAGTCCAATCCACTCCGGGAGGAGATGGCCGGCAGGAGTTTATTTTCGACGTGAGCCATGACGGCAAGCGCCACAAGCTCACCGGTAAGGGCACGGGCCCCATCGACGCCTGTGTGCATGCGGTCGAAACCATCGGGCTGTATTTTCATTTGGTGGACTACAGTCAGGGCGCGTTGGATACCGAGCATCTGGATTTCGCGGCCTATGCCATTTCGGAGATTAAATTGCAGCGCAAGGCTTCGGCGAAGGCGCAGCCCGAAGCCAAGGCCGCCATTGGCCGCGCGAAAGATCTCGATACCGTGGCGGCCAATATGAAGGCTCTGTTCAACGGCATGAATATTTTGTTGCGCGCATGAGCGCCGAAGGGATGCGTTAGTGGAGGTTTTCAAGCCGGGACAACGTTGGGTCAGTGATTCCGAACCCGAATTGGGGTTGGGGGAAATCTCCGAAGTGGGTTTCCGCGACGTCAAAATCGCCTTCCGGGCGGCCGACACCGTGCGTACCTATATGCAAAGGGGCGCCCCGCTCAGGCGGGTACGCCTCAAAGCAGGGGAGAGGGCCCGCACCCGCGAAGGGAAAATCTTCGTGGTACGCGGCGTGCAGGAATCCGACGGGGTGTTAACCTATAGCGGCGAGGGCATGCACTTGCCCGAGCAGGAATTGCTCGACAGTTTAAGTTTTTCCGATCCGGACAAACGCCTGTTGGCCGGTCAAGTGGGCAAGCCGCGCGATTACCTCCTGCGTATGCATACGCAAGCTTTTCGCCGGGAAGTCGTCTCTTCGCCGGAGCACGGCCTGGTAGGCGCGCGCGTGCAATTGCTGCCCCATCAAATCTCCATCGCGGAAAGGGTTTCGCAAAGGCACCATCCGCGCGTCTTGCTTGCCGACGAAGTGGGGCTGGGCAAGACCATCGAAGCCGGTCTCATCTTCCACCGGCTTTTCGTAACCGGCCAGGTCGACCGCGTTCTCATCGTGACGCCTCCGCATCTCGTGCATCAATGGCTGGTGGAAATGTACCGCCGTTTCAACCATATGTTCACCGTGATGGACGAGGACTTAGCCCGCTCCGAAGAAAAAGGCAATAAGCAGGTCAATCCGTTTCTGGGCCGCCAAACCGTCATTTGTGGTTTGGATTTTCTCTCGACTTCCAAAAAACGCGTGGAGCAAGCGGCTGCGGCCGGCTTCGATTTGCTTATCGTGGACGAAGCCCACCATTTGACTTGGTCACCCGAAATGGCTTCTCCGGAATACGCCGCCGTGGAAAAACTGGCCACCGTGAGCTCCGGGGTATTGTTAATCACCGCCACGCCCGTGCAATTAGGCGAGGCGGGCCATTTCGGTCGGTTGCGCCTGCTGGACGCCAATCGTTTTCCCTCCCTGGAAAAGTATCGCGAGGAGGTGGGCGAATACCGTGAGGTGGCCGACGCCGCCCGGGTTTTGACCGAAAAAAAAGAGCCGGATACCGCTGTGGCGGAAGCCTTGCGCAAGCGCTTTAGCGGCGACGGGGAGTTGTTGCATAAAATCGACGCCTACCTTCAGGGCGCCTCCGGATCCCGCGACGGGTTGCTCTTCGATTTGGTCGACCGGCACGGCACCGGTAGGCTTATGTTCCGCAACCGCCGTCAGGCCATGAGCGGCTTCCCTCGCCGCATCGTCCGCTCCGCCCCCCTGGAAAACTCTCCCGCACACAAAGAATTCACTTCCCTGGTGCTGACGGGACCGGGCGTGCATCCCGACAAACCGGAAGACTTGGCCAATTATCTCAACGGTCCCGCCGCTTATAATGTGGGTCAATTCAAGATTCCCGCCTCCGAAGCGGAAAAAGCTTTGCTTAAAGCCTGGCGGCGCGATCCGCGCCTCAACTGGCTGGTGGGCTTGCTCAAAGAAGTACCGGACGAGAAAATCCTGCTTATCTGTTCGCATAAAAGCGTGGTGTTCGCCTTGCAGGAAATTTTACCGACTTTCACCACGGTGGATTTTACGGCCTTCCACGAAAACATGATTTTGACTACGCGTGACCGCAATGCGGCTTACTTCGCGCGTCCCGACGGGGCCCGCTTGTTGCTCTCCTCCGAAATCGGCAGCGAGGGGCGTAATTTTCAATTCGCCCACCATTTGGTGCTTTTCGATTTGCCGCTCAATCCCAGCGTATTGGAACAACGTATCGGTCGTCTCGATCGTATCGGGCAACTCAGCGACATCTACATCCACGTGCCCTATGTGAAGGACACCGCGCATGAGGTGCTGTATCGCTGGTATTCCGAAGGGTTGGACGCATTTGAACATCCATTATTGGGTTCGGACTATTTCTACGACGCTCAGGCCGAAGATATTCGCCGGGTTTGCATCGAGGCCATGCATGCCGAGGCCGGTATGGGCGAGGGCGCCGAAATTCCTGGTGGCGCAGAGGAAAACCCCGGCTTCCAAAAAAGTCTGGACGCTCTGGTCGCACGCACGCGGGCGCTGGCGGTGGAGGTCAAAGAGTCTTTGGAAAAAGGGCGAGACCGTCTGTTGGAAATCAACTCCAGCCGTCCTGAATTGGCACGTGGGCTTATCGAAGCCATCGAGTCGCGCGATGCCAACTCCGGCTTGGAACAATTTCTGGAAACCGTTTTCAACCATTACGGTGTCGACATCGATAAAACCAAGGAAAGGCGCGGGCATTTCGTATTCCCCGGTCCGCAAATGTATATCGATACTTTCCCCGGTCTTCCCGAAGCGGGCATAGCCTTCACCTATGATCGCGACGAAGCCTTGATACACGAAGATTTGGCCTTTATGAGCGTGGACCATCCGCTGGTACTGGGCGCAGTCGAGATGATTCTCGGCAATGCCGATGGCACCGTGGCTTTCGTGGAATGGAAAGGAGCACCCAAACAGGGGTTCGCATTGGAAACCCAGTTCATTTTGGAATCCACCGCACCGGGTAGGCTGCACATGGCCCGCTTTCTGCCGCCCACACTTATCCGCTTGCTGGTGAATCAAACCGGGGATGACGTCTCGGATTGGCTAACCCAACTCGACGAAATTTATCCCGACCAGGGACCCACCGCTCTATTGGAAGAACACCATGACCAATTCGGCAAGCTGATACCCAAGCTTCTGAATTCCGCCACCGGCCTAGCCGGTATTAAGGAAACCGTTTTAAAGCAGCATGCGTGTAAACTCGCGCAAACCGTTTTAGGCGGGGAGCTGGATCGCCTCACGGCCTTGAGAAATATCAACCCCAGCGTGTCCGATGCCGAAATCAAGGCGGCGAAAAGCGAACTGGAAGAAGTTTTGGGTTTTTTAGCCTCGGCGGAATTGCGCTTGGATGCAGTGCGGCTGGTGATGATGGCTATTTGAGCCAAGCCTTTTGGAAAATTCTGTTTTTTTAAAAATACGGTATTTAAGCCGGTTTTACTGCGCCCATACTCTCCCTAGCCTAGATTATACTCAAACATGTAGTTGCCGGAACACCTTTTCTTCCTCCTGGGGGCAGACTAGGCAGGGAATTTCAGCATGGCCTTTACCTCTATTTGTACTGGGGGGGTATGCGGGGAGGTTCCCACAATAATTTGGAGAATATTCATGCCCACAAGATGCTTGCCGCGAACCTACTTATTCGCTTTACTGGGGACATGCTTCGGAACCGGCGTCTATGCTCAAGGCGGATTTTCCCGCGCCGATTCGGGTTGGGTACCTATTTTCAACGGGACAAATTTTGATGGGTTGTATTCCCGGATGTACGAAAAAGAAATTACCGAAACGGTAGACCCGGCTTTCAGCATTAACAACAAAGAGATCCATGTGGCATTTAATGCGGGAGGCCATCTCGCTACAAAAAAGGTGTATTCGCATTACCAGGTCCGAGTAGACTATAAATACGGCCAGAAAATCGTAGGCGTCGGGAATGCCGGATTGCTGTATCATGTGGACGATTCCCATCCCCGGATGGGCGACAAACACCCCCGTTCCGTAGAAGATCAAATGAAAAAACCGGAGGCCGGCTGGTTTTACTCTATCCAACAAGTGACCGTGGATATTCCCGTTGCGAACAATTGTAAAAACTGTTACGAACCAGGTAGTTCTAAAATGGGTGTTTCACCGAGAGATGGCCGGTTCTTCACCTCCGGTAACACACCGGACCCCTACAAGGATAATGATTGGAATGTCAAGATAACCACCATAAGGGGAGCCGACAGCGGAAAGCACGTAGTCAATGGCATCACGAGAATGGAGGTTTATAATTATCGGGTGCCTGCCGGAACCGGCAAATTCACACCCTATGGCGAAGGCCGTTTGGGTGTTCAAGCGGAGGGATCCGAAGTAATGTACCGCAATTGGGAGATCATGGAAATCCATCCCAAAAGCCCGGTCAGTTATTTCACCCGGTTCTTCCTGGACCAGCCCCGGACCGCACAAAGCGTGATACCGGGCGCCACGGTGGACATCAAGTGGCGTTCTATCGGGCCAATGAAGAATGCGAAGATCGAATACCATGCCCAGGGCAATTGGAATAATATCGCTGCTTCCGCTCCGAATAACGGAAGCTACGCATGGCAGGTTCCGGCGGGTTTGACCGGTGCGGTAAAATTGCGGATTTCCGGAGTCGCTGGGGAAGAATGGGTTGCCTCGGATGAAAGCGAAGCCTTGCCAACGAGTATCGGGAATTTGAAAATGCCAGCCTCCCATCGGCTTATGGTTAAGGGGAAGGACCAGTGGGTTAGCTGGGGAAAACCCTGGAGTTCGGTCAACATCCGCGACGCGAAGGGAACTCTCATCAAAACCTTCGGGCCCGAAAATAATGGTTCCAATATCACTTGGGATCTTAGCGACAATACTGGCCAGCAGGTTCGAGGTGGAATCTATTTCATCACATTCTCCCAGGATCGGCAGAAACAGACTTTCAAGGTGTGGGTAACGCCCTTGTAGGTTGGAGCGGTAACAGTCGAAATCAGTAGTTGTATTTTAAATAAAACACTTCCTCTCCTCGTCGCATTCCATTTGTCGGAAAAGGCAATAGATTTAAAATCAAACTTATTTGGTTTTAATGAGCCCCATATGGAGAGTAATCCGATCAGATAATCGCCCGCGTTCTTTACTATTTCCTGATGCAAAATTCGGCGCCGGATTTACACAATTTGGTGCTAGGTAAGCAGAAGTCAGTGAAATTGAAAAAGCTCTCGGATAATGGGCAGACTAGAATACGATTAAAATATTCGATGGAATTACCGACCCTAAATTCGGTCAGTTGAAATAGGAGTTACGATGCAATGCACTAAATTTCTGGCCCTGATACTTATTCTGGGCACCCTGGTATTCAGCCAACGTACCGAACACCTTCAAAAAACGCGAGGTATCGATCCTGGGCCTGAACCGGAACGGGTTGATGCGGAAGGTTGGATATGGCTGTTCGATGGAACCCTTGAATCCCTGAAAAAATACTGGTTCAAATCGCCCAGCGCACATGGGGGTGGCAGTATTTGGTGGGTGGATGAGGATCCTGAAACCGTGGACCGGGGTAAATTGGCAAAAGGGACAAAAGTACTGTGGTCCACCCAACAACCCGTGGGCACAGGTGGAGTGATGATGACTAATAGAAGGTATAAAGACCTTGAAGTCATGGTTGGGTTTAAGCCTACTTGGAATAATGATGGCGGAATTTTTTTCCGTTCAACAATTAGCGGGCAAGCATGGCAGGTTATGTTGGACTATAAAAATGCGAATACTTTAGGCGGCGTTTACGGAGAGAAAATAACGGATGTCTTTAGAGTAGACCGCATGTACACGTTGAGGTCGGAAACAGCAATAAACAAAGTCAGAGTTCCTTGGTCTGAAGACTGGAGTGAGGTTTGGGACCCAAACGGTTACAACGAGATTTTTGCTCGAATACTCGGGGAGCCGCCTACTATCCATGCATGGTTGAATAAACCTAAATTCGTTGTAAGTGATCTGAAGCTCCCTCAAAAGGCGCCACAATTGGGCGATGACGGACATTTGGGTATTCAGGTGCATAATGGCTCAGTTGCATGGAGTAATTCCCCCAATCGGTATACCTACATCAAAGTTCGGGAATTAAACCCGGATGGAACGCTTAAATATCCCCCTAAACCGACGTCCGGAATGAAGCCTCATTCCGATAAAAGCGTAACCGGAGCAGGGTTGAAATGGAATATAAAGGGGGGCAACGTTTTGGAAATTATGGGGTCTCTGTCGGGGCGGTATACCCTTAACCTGAAGGATCTCAAGGGTCGCTCGGTTATCCAGAAATCCGGAGATGGGGGACATGTTCAATTTGAAGTTCCCGGTATCCGATCCGGAATTTACATCCTTGAGATAAATGCCGGTGGTAATTTCACAACTTCAAAAATCATTTCCATGTAGTTGAATAATTAAAAATGAATAATTTCCAAAATGCACGAAAAACACTGAAAAAATTCCTTTCAATCCCTAAGCTGCCCCTGCTGGTGGCGCCGCTCATGATTTTGTCCGCTCATGCGGAGCAAGGTCTAACACTTAGCAGTAAAAGTTGGTTTCAACTGGGGCAAGTGGTGCAAAGCGGCGACACTCTAATCAGCACCTATAATTACAATCACAACTGGCAACAAAGTGTTGGGGCCCAGTTCACTGTGCTGGCAAAAATCGGAGAGAATTGGGATGGGGCCATGGGTTTTGGGGGCCTGCAAAACCAGCAACGCACTCAAGGCTCTCCACTGGGTTCCCGCAGCATGGAATTGGGATGGCATCAATATGTGACGCAGGCGCGATTGTCTTACCGCAATTCCTCGGAGATTTTGGAATATGGCGCGACCTTTGGGTTGTTTCCCTATCAATACAATACCGATGTTACAAACTTAGGGGCATATCTTTTACGGGGACCGGTTTATCCGGGCTTTCTATACTCCGAATTTGAGTCTCCCCAATTAGATCCCACGGTGGCGAATATTTTAGGAATACATTTTCACGGCAAGCTGTGGAATTCTTTTAGCCACGACCTGATTTTGCGAAGCGAAGTGGAATTAAAACCGATTTTTGATTTTTCCTTGATTTACCTCACCAGTTTCAAATTTGGACCGGCTTTGGAAATCGGTGGTGGTGTGAACCTTTACCGGGTTTTCGCAATCAAACCCGAACTCACCGACTTGAAGGATGAAGAGACTTACCGCAAAAATATTTTGCCGCAACGTAATGTGGTGACTCCATACGATCGGAAATACATTTATGTGCCTACGGATACCATCTGGTACAATACGGATGGAGTGCCCCTGAATCAGGTGGCAGCGGGCGTAGACACTTTTTCCGTGTCCGGGAGCGAGTTGTTTCGGACGGACATAGAACGTATTGACGTTGTTTCCAAAGCCGATACCACATTCCTTTCCCATCGGGGAATCAAATTGATGGGAAGGTTTACTTTCGATCCCAAGGCTTTTATGACAATCGGCAATCTCGGTCCGGAAGATTTGAAGCTTTATGGTGAAATCGCCGTTATTGGAACTCAAAACTACAAGGGCATCTACGATGATATCCGGGAACGGATTCCGGTTATGATGGGTTTTAATATTCCCACGTTTGGGTTGCTGGACAGGTTTTCCTTCGAAGTGGAATATTACGGTGCGCGATATAAAAACGATGATTTTAAATTGAAACAACTGTTATCTCCCATCCCCATCGGAAATGGAAGCTCTGAATACCAACAGGTAGACAGTCTAGGTTACCTAAAGGGCAATCCGGGTGTGCTTTTTGCGGACGTGGACATAGAAAACATGACCAAAGACAATTTGAAATGGTCGCTCTACCTCTCACGAACTTTCATGAGGCACATGAAACTCAGTGCTCAGATAGCCAATGATCATTTCCGACCGGGTCAATATATTGATACGCATTTTACGCAAAGGTTCGCCACAGCCTTTACCCGGCCTGAAGATTTTTATGTGATGTTCAGAATCGGATATTTTTTCTGAATTACCGTGAGTGGATTAAGCTCGGTCCAATTAAGGATTCTCGGCGCTTTACCGGCGAATTTAAAGTCAATTCTCTGCTCCGGCCAGCATAAAAGCGGTCAACTTGCCCTAAGAAAGGCATGTCAAGGTCTTATTTAGCCTCCACAGGTAAAGCTTATGCATCGTTACAGATTAATAAAGGACGCACGAATGAATTTTAAAGCATGGGCGGTACCTCTTGTCGCACACCTAATGCTGAATACCGCCGTTGCCCAGTTTGACAACAGTTTTGATATCCAATTTCATGGAGCGGGGTGGTACCAATTCGGCAGCATCATGCATGTTTCGGATACCATTACCGGATCGAATAATTACCAGGGCAATTGGACCCAGAATTATGGAGCGGTCTTTAATGGTTTGATTGATTTCAACGAAGAATTCACGGGTTCATTTGGTATCGGAGCCATTAAGGGACACACGGCCCAAGGCGCGATCAGTAACTGGAGCGCTCTTCAATACTTTCAGACCACTTTCGTAAACATGGCTGAGCTCACCTTTACTCCGGGTGGGGATAGAGCCACTTCGCCGTTCAGCCTGACAACTGGCCTTTTCTCATATAATTACGACAGCAATATCCGCAATCTGGGTCTGTATCTCATTCGAGGCAGCGTTTATCCTCAAATAATTCTTTCGGAGTTTGAATCCAAAGAAATGCTCCCAATCGGGAATTTACTGGGAGCCAGGATTCACAGTAATTTCGGAAAAAACTATAGTCAAGATGTCCTCCTGGTCAGTGAATCCGATATGATGCCCAAGTTTGACTATTCCCTGATTTATGTGGGCAATCTTAAATTTGGAAATACCGTAGAGTTAGGCGCGGGTTTCAATCTTTACCACCTGATACCTGTTCGACCTTCGCTTTCCTCGCCGAAAGAAGGAGGAGAAATCGGAGGGGATTGGGTGGAGCCCGGAGGTTCCCAACCCGTCAGAGAAATGGATCGCACCTTTGCGCTCGACCTGGACACGACTATTATACCCTTGGCCCAGAGAACCAGCCCTGAAGACAGTTTGCTTATCAACCGGGAGTGGTATTCTACTCGGGGTGTAAAACTGATGGGCAGGTTCGCCTTTGATCCTAAGGGGTTTTTCGGGACCGGTTCCTTCGGACCCAACGACTTGAAGCTTTACGGCGAAATCGCAGTCCTGGGTGTAAAGAATTACAAGAAAATATACAACAACATCTGGGAACGCATTCCCTTAATGCTTGGATTCAACTTTCCCACCTTTAAACTACTGGATGATTTTGCGATCGAGGTGGAGTATTTCCCCAATACACATATGCCGGATTATGGGAAGCTTCAGAGCCAATCCAGTCCGATTCCTAGAAGTCCTTATTGGAACAGGTCGGTGGTGAACGATGAAAATGGTAATGAGATCCAACCGACTCCTTATGATGCGAAGGCGGACGATTGGAAATGGTCGATTTATCTCTCCCGAGTCCTAGCCGGACATGTGAAAATAAGCGGGCAGATCGCAAGCGACCACTTGAGGATCGGATCCAGTTCACCTTATCCTTTCTATACCTTCGAGGAAACTTTCACTTCTCCCAAAGACTGGTATTGGATGTTGAAATCGACGTTCTTTTTCTAGACCGGATGAAATTAATGCAGTTTAAAAGGAATTTTTCCAAAATGAGAATCAAATTAAATTCCCGGACAACCCCGCATCATACCGTTATCACGGTTATGCTATTTTGCATGCTGGTAGGCCAATTGTCCGTCTATGCATCCGACCTTAAAATCAAAATCAATGGATCCGGATGGGTGCAAGCCGGGCGAGTACAGCAAACCACCGATACCATGAATGTTAACTTCAATGGAAATTGGATTCAGACAGCCACCGGCCAGATTACGGCCCATGCAGAGTTTAGCGAAAACTGGGACGGTGCCTTGGGTATAGGGCTTGGTCAGCAACATAATATGCAGGGCCGAAGTTTGGATGCGTCGAAATTGTCAATGAGTATTGCAGCCTATCTCACTGAAGCTCGGTATACTTATTCTTTGGGTGAAAGGGAAAATCCCTTGTTGGGAGTGACAGTGGGGTTATTTCCCTATAATTACAATCCCAATATTAAAAACCTGGGGTTATATCTGCTGAGAGGCCCGGTTTATCCTGGTGTGTTGATTTCCGGTTTTGAAACCAAGGAGACTTTATCCATTGGTAATATTCTGGGGTTTAAACTCAGCAACACCTTTGGAAACTTTAGCCACGATTTGCTTCTGAATTCGGAAACCGAATTGCCTCCGTATCACGATTTTTCCCTTGCCTACATTGCCAAGTACAATTTCGGAGAGGTATTGCGAATCGGCGGTGGCGTGAATTTTTACCATTTGCTGCCTGTGGCCGATGAGTTGACGAATCCTCGGAGTGCTTCGCTTTTCACTTTCAAAAATCAACGTGAAATTAATTCTAACTATGATCGCGACTACATCTATGTCAAAACCGACACCTTATGGCTGGATGAAAATGACAATATCATTCCCGGCCAACCACCTAAATTGGTGGGAACCGATACCATGAAGGTCGGTAATAAGCTGGTGATAATCACTCCAGATACCACCTTTTACACCCATCAGGGAACCAAATTGACGGGGTTCTTTTCCATTGATCCTAAGCCCCTGTTCGG
>JBGTHM010000128.1:0-35240 GCA_041746255.1 Fibrobacteria bacterium
TTTGCAATTAGAATGCCTACTGCTTACGGAACATTCGCCGCTGGTTACGGAAACCTTGCAGGGAATGGATTATGCCGCTTTCAAACATCCCGACGACGCGGTTTTCCGGGCGAAAAACCTTTTGGCCAACGCCCCCGAGGCAATGACCCTGCGTGCCAACCGGGAAAGAGTGATTAGCAATCACCTGTATGCAACGCGGGTGGACGCCATTTTATCACTTGCAAAAAACCCTTCGCCCGGACGTCCGAGCGAAGGCTGAGCCGCGATTAAGCTCGATTAAGCTTCGAGCGCCGCCAAATAATGCTCGGCGTCCAAAGCCGCCATACAGCCGGTACCCGCGGAAGTAATCGCCTGCCGGTAACGCTTGTCCTGCACATCGCCCGCGGCGAAAACACCTGTAACGCTGGTTTTAGTGGTGCCCGGCTGGGTGACGATATAGCCGTCTTCGTCCAATTTGACCTGACCCTCAAGAAAAGCGGTGTTGGGTTTGTGGCCGATGGCGTAGAACAAACCGCCGGCATCCAGCGAATATTCCTTGCCCGTCTTCAAATTGTGCAACTTGGCCTGCTCCAATTGTTCCGCGCCCTCTACGCCCAGTAAAACCGTATCCCAGACGATTTCGATTTTCTTGTTGTTGAAGGCCCTGTCCTGCATGACCTTGCTGGCGCGGAATTGATCGCGCCGATGTACGAGATAAACCTTGGAAGCGAATTTCGAAAGGTACCCGGCTTCCTCAATGGCGGAGTCGCCCCCACCGATGACCACCACCGGCACATTGCGGAAAATCGGCAAAGCCCCATCGCAAACCGCGCAAGCCGAAATTCCCTTTTGCCATAATTTTTCTTCGCCGGGAACATGCATGCGTTTGGCGATGGCGCCGGTGGCCAGAATCACGGTATCGGTTTCCACGGTAACGTCGTCGGTATAAACTTTGAAGGGACGGGTGCTCATGTCGATTTTGGTTACGGTTTCCGTTTTGATGATGGCTCCGCATTTCAGGCTTTGCTCCCTCATGCGATTCATCAATTCGGTACCGTCGATGCCGATAAATCCCGGATAATTTTCCACTTCGGTGGTAGTGGTCAACTGACCGCCGGCGGCCACACCTCCGGCCATGAATCCCTCGAACATAACGGGGGCGAGATTGGCCCTAGCCGCGTAAATCGCCGCCGCATGTCCGGCCGGACCGGATCCCACTATCACCACTTTCTCAGCCATTTTCGACACTCCTTGCGTTTTTCCGGTTTAATTGTAAATCTACTAAACCATCGCAGGGATAACCCTGTCTTGGGCCACGGCCTTGCAGTCGATTTATGGCCGGATTGGCAACAATATTCGCTCAAAACGGGCTAAATAATTCTTTATGCAAAAAATCAGAATCGAAGACGTCGAAATCAGTTTGGCCCCGGCGGTGGAAATCCGGCCCCAGTGGATTGGCCAGCAAACACCCTTAACCCAGCTCCTGGCCTGTTGGCATTTACTGACGGAAACCGATCAGTCCTTATGTCCCCGGTTGGTCGGCCATCCCGGCCTGGGAAAAACCACCTTGGCCATGGCCGCCGCCGCCCAGCGCGGACAGGCGGTTTACATTCTGCAATGCACCGCCGACACGCGCCCCGAAGACCTCATTATAACCCCCGTGTTAAGCCACAACGGAGCCATAAAATACCAGGCTTCGGCGCTGGTATCCGCCATGTTGACCGGAGGCGTGGCGGTATTGGACGAAGGCAACCGCATGTCGGAGAAATCCTGGGCCTCCCTGGCCGCGCTACTCGATGACCGCCGCTCGGTGGAATCGGTGGTGGCGGGCATAACCGTGCATGCGCATAAGGATTTCCGCTGCGTGGTCACCATGAACGAAGACGACTCCACTTTCGAAATTCCGGATTACATCATGTCGCGCATTCAACCCGCCATCGAAGTGCCCTTTCCGGATGCCGAAGACGAGCTGTTGATCTTGCGCTATAAATTGCCGCAAGCACCCGACGAATTGGTCAAAATCTGCCTGGGGTTCTTGCAGCAAGCCCATGGTCTCGATCTCCCCTACTCCGTGCGTGACGGCCTCAACGCCATCCGCTATGCGCAAAAGCTCGAGCAAGTGCAAGGCGGGCAATGGCCGGCCCTCTTCTCGCAAGCCATCCGACAAATTCTCGGAGACGAGGCTTTGAATCTGGAACAGGTTTCGGAAAAACGCCGACGACTGGGCATGACGCTTCCCGGCATGCATCTGGGTGACCTCTTTTTCGACGACGACGACCCTCTCAACCCGGACCGCCCGGACTGAACCGCCCCGAGGAAATGCTTCCGATGGCCTTCGCGCTGGATACCGGCATCACCGCTTTCCCCTCCCTTCATGGGAGCGCTCCCTTCGCCATGGAATTACGCAAGCTTTTTTGGGATCGTAAATTCGCCGGCGTAACCGTCGCGCTACCGGCGCTGCTTCAGGAGAGCTGCATAGAGGCCATGGCCCACCTGCCGGTAATCCATGCCGTCACCGCCCGCCATCCCGATGGAACCCGCGCCTACCTCCCGATGGACCCCTGCGACGCCTACGTCGAGGCCATGCGCCAGGCTACGCAGAAAAGGATTCCCTTGCGCTTCCTGGAGGATACCTATCTCCTGAACAACCCCCTGGATTATCACCTGCCCGACGCCTATTTGATGCAAGCCATCGGCCTGGAAAAATACACCGACCTGGCGCGTAGCCGGATAATCCCAGATGCCGACACCGGGCTGCGAGCCGAAAAAATTTACCGCCAACTGCGTCGACTCTCATTGGAAAGCGACGGCGAGTTGCTGTTGGTCTGCGACTTCCCGCTTTTCTTCGCGCTGGAAAAAATCTTCAGCAAGGAGTCGGTTGAGCGTATTATGACCGATGCCCGGCAGGATACGAATACCGAGGAGGAGGAGAACGACGGAGAAACTTTCGAGGTGCGTTCCTTTCCCATCGCCTCCGGCCTTCTTTACTTCGCCCTGGGGGAATTGCCCTTTTATACCGGGGAACTGGAGAAGGAAAGACAGAACGTGCTGGCGACGCCGCGCGCTTATCTCGACCTGGTTAAAAAGATTTTCGTGGACACCCGCAATCAATATCTCGAAGCCTTGCAACAACGCAGTATTTCCCTGAAAAAACTGCAAATCGCCCTGACCTACGCTCGCAACCTCGCCGCGCTCGAAGGAAGACTGACGCCGGAATTACTGGACTTGATTACCGCCGCCAAAGGGGTATTCGGTTCCGGCTTCGCGACGCGTGTTTTCGAAGCCGCCCGCTACTACCCTTTTTTCGATCCAGCGGGTGTAGACGAAATCCGCGTGGGGCCCGATCACATTCAGGAACCGGACGATGAGGAACCCGTCGCGGCCGTGAACTTGCTGCAAGACCATGGCAAAACCTGGAAAACTTTGCATTTGAAAAAAGAACCTTCGCGCAAACGTCAGGTGGATTACCGTTATGCCTGGGACCCGCGAGGTATGTGCTCACATCTCCCCGAAGACATTCGTATCGAAGCCTTTAATCAAACGGTAAGACGCCGTTCCCGCGAAACCTTGCTGCAAGCCTCATCCACACCGGAAAAACTCACGGCTTCCCTCAAAGACGGGATCGACTTGCGCGAAACCCTGCGTCGCGTTTCGACGGGGGGCATTTATGTGAAGGAAGAACCGCCTACGCGCGGACGCGTCGATACCGTGGTGATAATATTCGATGAAGACCGCGACGAACGCTATCCCAATCGCGCCACTTGGTATGCGGAGCATGCGGAAGAAAGCACTTTGACGTTTTACGCCACCGACCCCATGGAAAAAATGTTGGGGCCCGGCATTGCCGAAGCCGAATATGGGGGCCTAAGCCTGCTTTTCCCGCCCCGCCCGGTAACGGAAGTCTTCTCGCGCCGGAGCAAGCTGGATTTTCATAACCTGGCTGAGCAGCTTCTCTATGGCGCCTTACAGAATAGCCGGGAAAAAGTGATAGCCTATGTCTCGGCGCGCAAGCCCGATCTGCGTAAAAAGAAATTGGCTTCGCGGTGGAAAAAAAGATTGGTCTGGATTCCACTCAGCTCATTCAGCCAGGAGACTTTGCAAAAGCTGCGCAAGTTCCACATTCTCAACGGGAAACAGGTAAGGGCCTGGGCCAATCGATTCATAGATGACTAAAAAACCGGACCTGGACCGAAAGCCGGGCCCCGAAAGTGACATGGAAGCGATCAACTCCATAAAAAAATCAGGTGAACCCAAAATGCCCATCGTGCTTACGCTGGCGGGATCCGATCCCAGCGGTGGCGCGGGAATCGAAGGCGACTTGAAAACCCTTACCCGCCTGGGGGTGCATGCCATGGCGATACCGACCTTACAGACGGTGCAAAATACCCTGGGGGTCCGCGAGGTTCGATTTTTGGATCCGGATTTTTTGGTGCGGCAATATGAATGCCTGTGCGAAGATTTGTTCCCCGATGCGATTAAAATCGGAGCCGTCGGCAGCAAAGCCATGCTGCATACGCTGATTCGACTCTTGTCCCGTTCCGAAGTCCGGAAAATTCCCATTGTAATCGATACTGTAATCCAAAGCACATCCGGGGCCGACATGCTGGAGCCGGGAGCCCTGGAGGATTTCCGGGACGGCCTGCTTCCCTTGGCTACAGTGATAACTCCAAATGCTCCGGAATTTTCGCTGCTCTCCGGCCGGGAAGTTACTCCGGAGAACCGCGAAAGCGAATTATTGCGATTTGGACAGTCGAAACCCTATGCCACGCTTTTGAAAGGCGGCCATTTTCCCGGCGACCCGGTGGATTACCTGCATTTTGAGGGAACTGTACGGGGTTTTCCTTCCCAGCGGGTGGAAACCCGGCATACCCATGGCACTGGATGCGCCTTCGCCTCCTCACTCGCTGCGTTCCTGAGTCAGGGAATGAGCGTTTTAGAAGCGACACCCCTGGCGCAATCCCAGGTACTGTGGGCCATTCAGCGAAATCCGGGCCTGGGCCTAGGGAACGGCCCCCTCGGTTTCGGGAATTGAGGATAGGTTTGCCCAAACTACGCTTTTTTGCGTAAAAGTCCCAAATGATTAGAGCTCAAGTGATTATTTGATTCCCGCTCCGCAAAACATAACTTTATAACCATGACGGTTTACCCTAGTTTCCGTTGGCATGGCCAATCGGAGGCGGACCTAGAGATCCAGACTAAATGAAGATTTTCGTTACACTCTTAATCCACTTTTTTATTTCGCTTGCCATGGTGCAAGCTGACGTAAAGATTCAGCGGGGACAACTGGTTTTTCCGGATAAGTCCACGACAGCGCAGGCGAACCTTCCCGTTGCGGTGGATCCCTCCCGGTCGGTGTTGCTTTTTTCCTATTCCCCCAAAAAAGAAGAGCCTCAGCATAATCTGGTAACCGGAGATTTTTCTGCGCCGGGTTCCTTGCTCTTCACCCGCACCGAGGGTGACGACCCCATAACCATCCAGTGGCAGACAATTGAGTTTAGTGGAAATGTGAAGGTGCTGAAAGGTCTGTCAGCCATCACCGGCCCCACCGAATTAGCCATCCAAGCGGTGGATACGCGGAAAGCCTTTCCGATTCTGCAGGTCAGATCACCGAGCGATGAATATGGAGGGACTGACGGCATCACGCTCGACATCTTTGCACCCGATAAAATCCGACTGGCCGCGAATAAATACCGGGCAAATGACGGCCCTATTTGGGTTCACTGGCAGATAATTGAATACGGAGGCGCAAAAGTCCAACAGGTCAAAGCCACCTTGGATCAAAAGTCCGTCGAGGTGGAGGCGCCTATAGAAAAAGTGGTGATGGAAAATACCATGCTTTTCAATACGCAGTCTTTTTCCGATTTCACTTCCGCGGCCAACATCGGCATCAGCCAATTGGCCCCCTCGGGCGACAGGGTTATTTTTTCGCGCGACCTGGCCGGAAATTCCCTGACATCGATGATTGGATACGTAGTTGAATTCATCGACGGAAGCCTGGTCTCGCATAATTCCGTTTCCTTCACGGCGAACGTAAGGAGTCAGTCGGTAGACTTTACCGGCAATATCAATCGCAGCATCACCTGGATGCCCACGCAGCTGGGGCGGCAAGGGGCTGTGACGGGCAACGCTCTTTCTCACAAGGCCGCGGGCAATTATTGGATTGCGCACAACCTCGATGGTAAACAAGCCATATTGACCAGAAATGAAACGGGGGGCAGGGTGAGTGCGCCTTTGCAAATACTGACCTTCGCCCCACCTCCGCTAATCCTGGATCAGCCGGCGGACGTGGCGGTTTTGTCAGGGGCTCGAGCAATGTTCACAGTACGCGCCCAAAATGCCAAAGCTTACCAGTGGTATGACTTGACCGGCACACCCATCGCCGGAGCCACCCAGAACACCTATTCCCTCGCATCCGCGCTCTACAGTGAATTTCCGCAGGGTTTTTATTGCAAAATCACCAACCATACGGATACCGTGACGACCAGGACAGCCTCCCTGAAGGTGGAATTGGAAAAACCTTCCAGACCGGTGGCTTCGCCCGCCGGTCCCCTGGAATTCGTGGATAGCCTTAAGGTGGGATTACGGGCGTCGCCGTCAGGCGCTACGCTTTACTACACCCTCAACGGAGACGCCCCCAGCATCAACAGCGCCCGCTATACCGATTCGATTTCATTAAACCGTACTACTACCCTAAAAGCCATCGCCATCGTCGGCAGTGAATGGAGCGATGTCTTCTCAACCACCTATACACGCATCATTTTGCCCACCGCCGCAGCCCCGACCGGCGAAGTCGCCCTCCATTTATCGGATAGCACGACCCGTGTCACCCTTAAGAGCGGAACTTCCGCGGCCCGCATCCATTATACCTTGGACGGCTCGAAGCCCAGTGAACTCGCTGCCCGTTATGCGGATCCGATTTTGATAACCGCACCGGTTACCTTGCGTGCCATCGCATTTGCGGATGGCCATACCCCCAGCGCGGAACTTTCCCAAAGCTTCGCGCCCCTCAAAGTACCCGAAACCGCTGGAAATCCCGGCCAGGTCCATCTCCACGGCGACTCCACCTATGCAGTGGAGCCCGGATACTTGCTTAAAAACAATGCTGTCGGTTCAGGATCCGAAGTCGCCATTGCGCAAGTTGAACCGGAAGGCTTGAACCTCCCGGGATTTTCCGATGTGACCCAAGCCTTTCGGGTCACCGCCAAGGAGGCGAATGGAATACTCAGCCTGAAATCCATCCGCATTCCACCTGGGGACAAATCGCTTTACCGAATCACGGAAAAGGGTGCTATACAGGCGGTATCGCATGCCGATTCGGGTACGATTGACCAAGGGGCGGTTTATTTCTTCGGCAGGGACATCCAGCCCCCGCAAATCACCTTCGAGAAAGAAGGATTCATAGCAGGCGACTCGACGGAAGTAATTGTAAGAATCGTCGACAATATCGAAAATGTAAAACTGGAATTACGCCGTAGCGACAAACCCAACGTAATCACCGATGTGGCACGGGATGAGCAAGGACGAATCCGGTTAATTGTCAAACCATCAGGTCCCGAAGTCCGAGGCATCGGGCTTTCGGTAAAGGCCATGGATGGGCGCAATACCCGGGTATTCCCCGCGGAAGGCGAAGATTACCTTCCTTCCCAGAGGTTTTCGGCGGGTAAATCGCCTTCCGTCTTAAGCCTGGGAAACACCCAAAGCGCTCCCTGGGACTTGGTGGGTTTTCCCTTGCGATTCCAGCAGGGATACTCCTTGGCCAAACTTCGCGACCGGAGCGGTTTTTCCGAATTGATGGCACTAACCTGGGATGAAAAACAGAAAAAATATACCCGAGTGGAAAGTAACCGCAACCTTACTCCGGGCATGGCGCTATGGATGGCTACCCCGGAGAAACACTCCGCTCTTCACTTGGAAGCGAGCGAAAACCAACAGTGTCCGGAATTCACCGCCGAGATCCGGGTATCTCCCGGGTGGAACATGGTTGCAAATCCCTGCTTGCAAAAAAAGTATTGGCCGGCCTCCCCTTCCGACCCAGATGCATTTTTCTCCAGTCCCCTGAAAGGCCTAAACGGTTATAAAGCCGGCGACTCCCCGGGCTATTT
Organism: Fibrobacteria bacterium; assembly: GCA_041746255.1. Lineage (GTDB taxonomy): Bacteria > Fibrobacterota > Fibrobacteria > UBA11236 > UBA11236 > JBGTHM01. The sequence continues at coordinate 8,082 of JBGTHM010000128.1, forward strand.
CAAAACGGATAGCTTAGAACCCTGGAGAGGCTATTTCGTCTACTATTACGGCAGTCGCGATACCGTGGTAAAACTGCTTTCCCAACCGGTTGCCCCGAAGGCCATCGCCAAATCCGGTGAAGGGGTGACCGCTCCAGCCGTGTCTATTGATGTTTTTATGGCCTTCCGGGGAAATGGCGGAAGAACTTTGTGGTTGGGAGCGATGCCGGGCGCGGACTCACCGACATCCTGGGAGGATGAGCCCGCACTTCCCAATTTCCAGGGGGGATGGGAGGCTTTCGCGGTTCGTGGCGGAAAGGCGTGGTCTACCGATATCCAGCGCTTTCGTGAGGATTCCGTTTTGCAATGGCGCGTAACAACTTCCAAAAGATCGCAGGGCCAACCCGGCGAGACTTTGCCGATTTCAGAGTTACGTTATCCGCGGGGATATGAGGTATGGGCGATTTCGTCCCTGCGTGGTTTAAAGTTCAAACTGGAAACGAATGGGGTGTTGCCCGCCTTTCAGGCAGGGGACACCTTAGACATTTTCGCCGGTCCCGCTTCGGCCCTGGAGCGGCTCGGAGCGTGGCGGCAGGCCGCTTGGGAAGCTCCCACCTTCAACTATCAGGCCTCGACGGAATCGGGTGCCTGGCGCGTGGTCTTGCATTTACCCTCCCCGGCAAGGGTGAAACTTTCCCTGTGGACGGCGCTGGGGGAAAAATTGGAGGAACAGGCTCTTGGGTTTTTGGCGGAAGGCCGCTACGATTTCCGCTTTTCCCTCGGAAAGTCTTCTTCCCAAACCCCCTTCCCGGCCTTCCGGGGAAAATTATTTTCCCTATTGGAAATCGACGGTGGAGCCGGTTCCAAACTGCCACGGCGAAAAGTAATCCCCTTACAACCCTAATTCCCCAACAGGGCCGCTCCCAAAGCCTACCATTACTTCTTGCGGGCCACCGCCAGCCCTTATAATGGGTGGGCACCCGATCAAGTAAATAATGCGTAAAGCCTTGATACCCCTATTGTTGTTTCTGGCAGCTCCCGGAATTCTCCGTGCCGAAGTTTCCATACTACGCGGCCAGGCAGTATTAAACGAAAAGGTTAAAGTTACCATCCCCTTGCCCAGACCCGTAGACACTACGCGCTCTCTCCTGCTCCATTCCCTTTCAGCCGTTGATCCCCAACCCTATAATGTCATGATTACCGTAACATTTTTGGATCCCCAAACACTTGTATTGCAACGCACAAAATCAAATGGATCCATTACGGTGAATTGGCAGGTATTGGAATTTTCCAGCGGAGTCCGTGTTCAGCGAGGTACGCTCCCCCTGAAGGAAGGCATAAAAGTCTATGATGTTCCCTTGAATCCGGTTAACCTGTCGAAGACGGTGGCCATGGGCGATATGCGATCGGACGGCTCAGCTTTGGGTTCCAATGAATATCTGACTACCGACCTGACCAGCGAAAAAAACTTGAGAATCGAGCTTTGGGATGGCCCGGGCGATGCGCCCCAGGAGGTGGTATGGCAAGTCTGGGAATACGCGGGCGCTACGGTGCAAAAAGTAAAATCCAGTCTACCTACCGGCGAATCCATTAAATCTTTTTCTATCGCTCCGGTTGATCCGGCTCAATCCATTATCCTCGGAGGAATCCGGAATAGCATGCAATGGTTGGTCATGGAGGAAATGCCTTCCTTTCGCCTGAATGAAAACGGAAGTGCGATAAACCTGCAGCGTTATCGATCGAAAGACCTGAACGTCGAATTTTTGGGTTATGTGATGGAGTTTAATGACGGGACCCAAGTAATCCATCGGGACGTAAAATTTGAAAAAAACGACCTTCGCAAAGCAATAGCCGAGTCGTTTGATATCCAACATACCGCGCTTTTCATACCCGGTGACTTCGGACGCCAAGGCCGGATATTGGAATCGGTCGGATACACTGACAAAGTGGGTTTAATCTGGTTTTCCTATGAACAGAAACAAGATTCGGTTGTGATATCGAGAAGTCTAAAAGATGCTGGTGCCATGGCCGGATTGCAAATGGTGTCGTTCGCATCCGCACCATCCATAACGACGCAGCCGCAAAACCAGAGTGTAACCGCCGGGTCAGACGCACTCTTCTCAATCACCGCCACCGGCCAGAATCTGAAATACCAATGGCTGGAAACGCCGGGCAACTCCCTTTCCGGCGCCATCTCCGCCCAACTTTCCCTACCCTCTCTGGCTATCCTGGATAGTGGGCGCATTTTCTATTGTCGGGTTACCAATGGAACCGATACGGTTTTTTCCGAAACCGCTGCGCTCTCCGTCACCTCCATACCAGGCACACCCATAATCCCCAAAGACACGGTCCCGCAACCCGGACCCATTCTCACCGATTCGAGTACACTGAAGTCTGGAGAAAAACGGGCCTTGGTCGGCGACACCCTCATTTTTCCCTCTGGTGGCGCCAACGTTACTATTGAGATACTGGGATTGCCCTCCAGCAGCTTGATCCCGCGCGGCTTCGCACCCATTGATACCAGCTTTTCGCTTGAGGTTAAAGGCGGTCAAGGCCCGGAGTTTCTCACCTGGAAGCCCCGTAACGGTACGGAAAGAAGTATCTACCGGATTGACCAGGGGAAAGCTTACTTCATAAGTCCCAATGGGTTGCATCAAATTCAGGCGCCGGGCGTCTATTTCGTAGCCCGGGATACCGACCCGCCGCACATATCTTTGGGACGTCAACAATTTTCCGAAGGGGATTCGCTACGCATCACGTTCACGGTGAGCGACAATGTGGAAAATTTGCGCGCAAACATCGCCCGCAGCGACGACCCCAAACGCGACATAAATAATGGTCCCCGTTCTCCCGGAGAGTGGACGTTCACTTTGAAAAATCCCTCCAATACGGTCAAACCCTTGGAGTTGCGCCTGGAAATCTCGGATGGAAGCCATACCACCTGCTTTCCCGTCGATTGTAAAACCGGGTTTCCGCTTCCGCAACGCTTCGGAAAAATCGAAAGTCCCGCTGTACTCGCCATCGGAACCCATCGTGACTCCCCCTGGGATTTGGTGGGTTTGCCATTTCACCTTGATCCCGGTTTGAATGCGAACTCCATTTTCGGCAAATCGGATGCAGCGGACACCTACGTTTCCACTTGGGATGCGACAAAGAAAAATTACCGACCTGCCGCTGCGGATACCCGCATTAAATCCGGGACCGCCTTGTGGGTGGCTGCGCCGAACAGCCTGCAAAAGGTCACCTTAGACTCCGTGCAAACCCAACCCTTCGATTCGACGGGCACGGTGGAAATCCGACTCAGCCGAGGCTGGAACCAGGTAAGCAGCCCTCATCTTCGCACGAAATTCTGGCCCGTCTCAAGGAGTCATCCCGGATACCCGCAGTCTTCCGTCAAAGGGCTCCATGCCTACGACGCCAAATCCGGCGGGTTTCAACCCGTGGATTCATTACAGCCCTGGCGTGGTTATTTCGTGTACAGTAATGCGGCGGATACCATTGTACGCCTTTCGCATACACCTCCATCGACGCCCTCCGCCAAAGTCTCTTCACAAGGGCCACTCGCGCGATTGGAACTGACGTCCGCCCGGGATTGGGAAATCAGCACTCCTCTTTTCCTTTCCGCTCGGGAGGGTGCCAGGGATGGTCTGGGTATTGAGGATGAGTTTCTTCCCGCATCCCCCACGCGAGGTCTGTCGTTATTTTCCCGACAGTCTGGAGCGCGATTGTCCCGCGAAGAAATCCCCTTCACACCGGATAGACCCATGCGCTGGGAGGTAATCGTAAAAGCCGGCGATTCCCAACGTTCCCAGGGTCCCTTAAGCCTTAGGGTCGTCGATAATGCCTGGCCGGAGGGCTATGCCGCGGTAGCCTTTTCCCGCACTCGGCGCATCAGCTTCGCTTTGCAGCCGCTAGTCCCGCTGGAACTATCCCGCACCTTGGATGATACCCTGGATGTATGGCTTGGCAGCATGGAACAATTACGCTCAGGTGGATTTTCGGTGGAAAAAAATGCGCTACCGGAAAACTTCACGTACAGGCTAAATTACTGGGCAGGCGAACCGGTATTGATATTGACGCTTTCCAACTCTTTGGATATTCGTGCCCGGCTTTACACTTCCGCTGGAAGCCTCCTGAGTACGCATGGCTTCGGCTTGGCTCCAGGACATTATCGCCTGCCAATCGGACTTCCCTCTGGCCTCAATAGGCGGACACAGACGAAAGCCGGCCCCTATTTCCTACGTTTGGATGTGGATGACGGCAGGGGAAAGCGAAACTACGCCCTCCCCCTCTTGAGCCGCTGATTAGCTGACCATTTGCCGGCGTGCATTCCGGTAAAGTTGTGCATGCCAAGATTGACCCAGTGGCTTTTCAAATTTCCCCTCCGCAAAATCGCCCACTCGACTCAGGGTGGTATCGAATACGGGGGTTTCCTCATCGATTTCCCCTGTCTGCGCCAGGACTTTAAACTCGCTTCTATTGACCATTTGCACGATGCCATCCGGATTCCGGAAAAAAATCCGACTGGAATCGAGCAATTGCGTACCCATGGCCGTTTCGATCTGCATAATCGCCTGCTGCATACTGTCCAGGCTGCACCCCGAGAGCGCCGTTCCATCCGGTTCTGAGATAATTAATAGAAAGTACTGCTCCCAAACCTGCCAGCGACCACACAGGGGTGCGCCATGGGAGGCCCAGCCGGCGAAAAATTCGGCCAAAAGTGCGCGTAAACGAGGATCTTCGCCGTCCAAGGGAAGAGAACTCCCAAAAACCCAACAACGCTCCTGGGCATATCGCGGATTTATTGCCAAGGCGCCCACTATGTCAGATGGAGCAAAACCGGAAGGCTTGACCGCTTCTCCCTGTCCATTTTTCATGATTCCATCCATCACAACCTCCATTTTATGGAAAATACATTAAAGCGCCCTCGAATAGAGGGATACCGGGCGTGAAGGCACACTTCAATTTTTTGAGTTTAGGTGGAAGTGCCCCAGGTTTTCAAAGTGGGTCCCAACTCTCGCAAAACTCTATTTTTGTCCCCAATAAATTAAAGCATATTATGGGGTGTAGAGACCCCAAGCTAAACTTGGACTCAAAGCCGTAAGGGAAATTCCGGGTAATCTGGATGTAAATGTGATTATGAGTACTTACCTTTTAAGCCAAGCTATTCCCGAAGTTACGGGAAACAGGAAAAAGCCTCTCGGCTTGACCGGCTTATGGCGCGTTCTACTTAAAAAAATTATTGGGTTGTTGATGCGTAAAGAATTTTGGAGATGGATGGTTCTGCTAAGAATCGTTATCCCTATCATAGCTATAGCTCAGCCCGGGGGAGCTCAACCCGGTCAACCCATTAATGTTAACGCGGTGCCTGGAGTTCAGATGGCTACCGTGTCATGGGAGCCGACTGGATCTGCTACCTCATTACAAAATTTCGATTTGTACTATTCCGAAGGTGAGGAAAAACTTGATGAAGGTTCCTTAGCCTCGTACAAAAAAATCGGTGACATCACTGACTGGACGCAAGTCGTCTCATCCCTGGAGGCCAATCAAGCCTATTCTTTCGCGGTGCAGGCCAAGCTGCTTCTAGGTGGCAACCTCACATTATCTCCACTGAGCGAAACCGTGACGGCGACGCCGTTACCACCCCCAAATATACCACCCACTGTCTCTCTCACTTCCCCAACAGCAGGACAGTCCTTTCTCGCTCCGGCTAATATCGCCCTCTCCGCAAATGCCAGTGATGCCGACGGCTCCGTAACCAAAGTTGAATTCTTTAACGGAGTTACAAAAATCGGGGAAGCGCTTGCCGCTCCCTACAATTTCGCCTGGAACAGCGTCGCCCCTGGGGCCTATTCCCTGACTGCCAAAGCCACCGATAATCAAGGGGCTACAACAACCTCCGCGGCCGTCGCCATCACCGTAACGGAGCCGATACCCAACCAACCGCCTACGGTTTCCCTCACCTCACCTACAGCCGGACAATCCTTCCTCGCACCGGCAAATATCTCTCTCTCCGCAAATGCCAATGATGCAGACGGCTCGGTGACCAAAGTCGAGTTCTTTAACGGAGCTACTAAAATCGGAGAAGACCTGGACGCGCCCTACAATTTTGCCTGGAACAGCGTCGCCCCTGGAGCCTATTCCCTGACCGCCAAAGCCACCGATAATCAAGGAGCAACAACAACCTCCGCAGCCGTGGCCATCACCGTAAACGCACCTAACCAGCCACCTACGGTTTCCCTCACCTCACCTACAGCCGGACAATCCTTCCTCGCACCGGCGAACATCGCCCTCTCCGCAAATGCCAGCGATGCGGACGGCTCCGTCACCAAAGTCGAGTTCTTCAACGGAGCTACTAAAATCGGAGAAGACCTGGACGCGCCCTACAATTTCGCCTGGAACAACGTCGCCGCTGGAGCCTATTCCCTGACCGCCAAAGCCACCGATAATCAAGGGGCTATAACAACCTCCGCAGCCGTGGCCATTACCGTAAACGCGCCCAACCAACCCCCTTCCGTCTCACTCACCTCTCCAACTCAAGGTCAAGCCTTTCTCGCACCGGCGAATATCTCCCTCACCGCAAATGCGAGCGATGTGGACGGATCCGTCACAAAGGTCGAGTTCTTCAATGGAGCCACTAAAATCGGGGAAAAAGTGGGAGCCCCATTCTCCTTTGGCTGGAACGACGTTCCTGCCGGAGCCTATTCCTTTACCGCCAAGGCCACGGATAATCAAGGGGCAACGACAACCTCAACGGCCGTGGCCATCACCGTGACCGATCCCGTTATCCCCCCTCCGGCGCAACCCACAGCCACCCCGATCGGGGGAAGTTACAATAATCCTCAAAGCGTCACGCTCACTACATTAACCAGCGGCGCTACCATAAGGTATACTTTGAATGGCAACGATCCAACCGTCAGCACGGGGATCCTATATGCCAACCCCATTTCCATTTCCGCGACAACCACGTTGAAGGCGATAGCAGTAAAAGACGGCGTTGCAAGCTCCATACTAACGCAAGTCTATACCATAAACAATCCACCCACAGTGACCTTAACTTCTCCAGCTAACGGGACGATATACAGGGCTCCCGCCAGCATCACCGCCACGGCAACCGCTTCCGACCCGGATGGTCCCATAGCCAAAGTGGAGTTCTATTTCAATAATGAACTTAAACAGACTGCCACAGCCAGCCCCTATACTTACACACTCAGCGACGCAGCAGCTGGAGGCTATACAATATATGCCAAAGCCTTCGATGCCCAAGGACACTCAGCCACTTCCGCTTCTGTTACGATTATTGTAAATCAACCTCCCACAATCTTCTGGGTTTCCCCAGCCAACAACTCCACCTTCACCACGGCCGACAAAATCTCGCTAAGCGCCAATGCCAGCGACGTTGACGGGACCATTGCCAAGGTTTCCTTTTTCAGGGGAAATATCAAAGTGGCGGACGTCTTGCAGCCCGCCTCAGGTTCGACCTACACTTACCTTTGGAGTCTTCCGCCCGTGGGCAGCCATGCGCTCAGGGCAGTGGCCTACGACAATAGGGGTGACTCAACTCTCACTCTGGTCCGCAACATTACGGTAAACGATTCCACAAACAAGGCGCCCACAGTGTCCATCACCAAGCCCGCCAACGAGGCCAAATTCGTGGCAGGGGCACAAATCACTCTGGAGTCCACCGCCTCGGATCCCGATGGCAGCATTGCCCGGGTTCAATATTTTTACGCGGGAAATACTTCCATCGGCCAATCCATCGTGGGGCCCGCCTATCCGGTCACATGGAACTCCGTGCCTGCGGGTACCTACGCGCTGACCGCCCGGGCTACCGATAATGGTGGCGGCAGCGGGAACAGCTCCATCATCAGCATTTCCGTCACCTTACCCGCCCCTTCCGGGGTCAAAGCCGCACCCGGCAACAACTCCGCCACGATTAGTTGGAATGCCGTTGCAGGCGCCACTAATTACAACCTCCACTACAATGCCGGCGTGAATGTAAATAGTTCGGCGATCACCTTCTCCAATATCCAGGGAACTTCATATACGGTATCGGGACTCACCAATGGCCAACAATATGCCTTCGCCGTATCGACGGAGGGTCCCGGCGGCACCTCACCTCGTAGCGCCAAGGTAAATGCGACTCCTAACCCCCAATCTCCCCCTGCCCCTCCGGCCAATCTGACCGCCACCGCTCAGGATGCCACTATTTCCTTATCCTGGACCGCGTCAAGCGGAGCCACAAAATATACCGTGTACTATGCACAGGGTAATACGGTAACTACAACCAATTCCATCAAACTGCAAAACATAACGGTAACCTCCTCAGTAATCGACGGCCTGACAAACGGCACCAATTACACCTTCGCGGTTACCGCACACAATGTCGCCGGTGAATCCGATCTCAGCAACTCACGCACCATAGCCCCGGTAGGAAATCCACCCGTCTTAGGCGACATAACGCCTACCCAAGGGACAAAGTTTGTCGGCCAGAACCACCAAATATCCGTGACTACCACCGGAGGCACGCCCCCCTTCACCTATCGCTGGACTTTGAACGGAACCACCATTCCCGGGGCTACCAGCAATGTGCTATCCATTCAAAACGCCCAGCTAGATGACGCCGGCAAATATGCGGTTGTGGTATCCAATCCCTACGGCAACGCGACGAAATCTTCGACATTGAACGTCAACCAACGAAAAGTCGCATTGGCCAGAGCCACACCAGAAGCCCGCTCCTACACCGAGCCTTTGACGATTTCAGTCAGCACCAACACCCCGTCCACTGTTATCCATTATACGCTGGACAATTCCGTGCCATCCCCACAAAGCCCTAAGTATGATCCGGCGGCGAAAATCATCTTGAGCGGTCAAACCGTGGTATTGAAAACGCGTGCCTTCCAGACCGACTACCTGGATAGTGATATTTTTTCTGCAACTTATACATACGTACCTCCCGGTCAAGCACTTGCCCCGAGAGCCGAGCCGGTGGATTCAGTCTTCACGGGTTCGTTGAACGTAACTTTGATATCCGAAACCGAAGGCGCCGATATTCATTACACATTGGATGGAAGCGTACCCACGGCCGCGTCCGCAAAATATTCCGCGCCCATCGAAATTAACCGTGACACCCGGATCAAGGCAATCGCAGTCAAGGCAGGACTTCTTTCCAGCACCGTAATGGAAAAGTCGTATACGCGTTTCATTCCCACGGTTCGCGCCCTCAAACCCATAGCCGACCCTACAGGACTGGAATTCTCCGATTCCATTCTGGTTCGACTTACCACCCAGACATCGGGTGCGGAAATTCTTTATGCTCTGAACGACTCCACTGCGCAGTCGGCTAATTGGCCGGTTTACAACCCCGCAACGGGACTTACTTTAAAACGTTCCACGCAACTGCGCGCCCTCGCCCGCAGGGTCGACCTCCTTCTCAGCGATACGCTTATCGAGGTATACACGCAATTACCGACCACGCCTACCTCATTACAACCGGGCGATTCGATTTTCGCCGGGACGGTCGAAGTAGATTTACTTACTTCTCCCGTGGGCGCCTCCATTCATTACACCCTCGACGGCTCCAACCCTCTTACCGCCGAACGACAACCTGCGCCGAATAGCCTGTTATACAATACTGAAGAGCCCATACTCATCAACTCTTCGCGGATCCTCAAGGCGGTTTCTTTCCTGAACGGGAAAGCCAGCCGTGGCGTATTGACGAACTTTTACCTCAAGGAAGGCGAGCCTCTCCCTTCCCCCGCAGCCAATCCTTCCGCCACCAGTTTCGGAGATACCCTTCGCGTGTTGTTGCGGAGCGCCTATGAATCCCGAATCTATTACACCTTGGATGGCAGCATACCCACAACTGCCAGCACGGAGTATACCGGGGCGCCCGTGAAAATTTCGGAATCGGTGATTTTACAGGCAATCGCCGTCAAATCGGGTTTTCCGAATTCCAAAATCATGGTAGAGCGGTATACCTTTATTCCACCGACGCCTACCGCAACTCCTGCGGGAGGAAATTTCGTTGACAGAGTTACCGTACAACTCTCCGGCCATGCACCCGGGGTCGAGATCAGGTATACCACCGATGGCCGCTCTCCGCTGGCGGGAAATGCCTTGGTCTATAACTCCGCGGAAGGTATTACGCTTACCACCACATCGACCCTTATGGCCTATACCGCTTCAGGCGGCCAGGCCAGCGAAGTCTTGACGGAGAATTATTATATCACGGGAGCCAGCGATACCCTGCTATTGGCGGGAGAAACGATGAGTCTCCCCGGCGGCTATTCGCTTGCCAGTCCCATTAATTCTCAATCCGACGTCTCGGTCCAGTTGGTTGGGGGCGAATCCGTTTCCGTGGCGGGATTTTCGGACAGAAGATTCGGAATGCAAATTGCCGTTACCGACCCTTCCATGTCGTTTCCGCACCTCCATTTTTCCGGCCCTCCCGGCTCGAATCACGCACTTTACCGTAGGCAATCCGACGGTCGCGTCCAATTCATTTCCTCTTCGGACAGCGGGCTTATTACGGAAGCTGGGCTCTACGTTCTTGCGATCGATATCGTACCGCCTCAAATCGTGGTACTGGACAAAAGTTTCGACGCCAATGACTCCACACGCATTCGCATACAAATCCTAGACAACGTATCCAACTTGTCCTATAGCATTAAGCGGAACGATGATACGGTTACGTTGGTGGAAAATCTTCCGATTTCCAGCCAAGACATCCTTGAATTCATGCTCAAGCATCCTACCGGCGTTTTCAAACCCTTGCTGGCCCAAGTGATAGTCACCGATCACCACAATCAACAGTTTTTTCCTCCTAACCCGACAGCGCGTTACGGGGTCCCGCAAAAACTCCGCAACGTTAAAAGTCCCTCGGTATTCCGAATCGCCCAACCCCAAGCCGCTTCGGATTGGGATTTGATAGGCTTTCCCTTCAAGGCCAACCCAGCCATTACGACTTCGCAGCTGCAAGAAAGCCATTCCGGCACCCGCTTTTCCGCCTCGGATTGGAATGCCAAGCTCGGCCCCCATGAGGGCATGAAACCGGGGAAAGGCTTCTGGTTGAACTCCTCCAAGGCCGTGAATATCCTGCAATTCCCCCAATTGGAGACCGCCGATTTCGTGACGGACAGTATCACGGTCAAGCTTTCACCGGGTTGGAATACCATTTCTTCCCCCTATTTGGAAACGCTCTATTGGCCGCATAGCCGGGAATTTCCCGACCAATACGGCCCATCGCTCATCAAAGGTTTGAATCATTGGAACCCGCAAACAGCCTCGTATACCTATCCCGACTCATTGGAACCCTGGAGAGGTTATTTCGTGTATAGCTATGCCACCGCTGACACGACGGTAAGACTGCTTGCGCGCCCGCCCGACAAGCCCATCTTATTGAAGAAAGAAAGCGCGGCCAATCGAGTGGAACTCCGAGTGCAACTTGAGCAGGAAACCCCCATTTGGCTTGGCGCAGCCCCCTTCGCAGACGATGGCCTGGGCATCGAGGATGAATTCAGCCTTCCCAAACGAAGTGGCGCCACTTCCGCCTGGGCCGTTCGAGGTTCCACCGCCTTGCAAACCGATATGGTCCATTTCGCTCCAGGGGAATTGCTGCGATGGCGGATCGTCCTCGCCGGTAAAGCCACTGGCGACTCCCTTCCGGCTATTCGCATCACCAAGGCCATACTCCCGGGGGGATATGAAGCTTGGGCCTTCTCCCGCTCCCGAAACATGAAATTCCCCTTACCCGACGGGGCAACCGTTAGCCTCTCCGGGTTATCCCGAGATACCTTGGAAATCCTTGCGGGCCCTGCTGCCAAAATGGCGGGAATCGCCGATTTCCGCAACCTGACCCGATTGGAAAAGCTCAATTTGAGCGCTATTCCTATGGACGGTGATTTCCAGGTTAGCCTGCAAATTCCGGGTTTATCACGCATACGCTTAAGTGTGTGGAACCTGCAGGGACAACGATTGGGAGAACTGAATCCCGGAAGGCTGGCCGAGGGTCGCTATCGATTCACCTTTTCCCAGGATTTTGGCCATAAAGGCCGGAATCGGCTTTCATCGGGTATGTACTTCCTCTTAGCGGAAATTAGGGATGATAAAGAATCCCACAGGTTGGTAAAACGACTGCCCATCCGTTAACCCGTTCCACTTTCATTCCGGTAAACCCGCAACTGTCGCTTGCATCCAAACCGGAAATCGGGTTAAATTAAATCCAGACAAGTCCGCACGGAAAAAGGAAGTCGCCTTCATGAAGGGAAAGCCGGGCCCCCAAGGGCCTATTGCGTTTTTTTGTTTGATCTGGATATCCTCCCTATCCCTCCTGCAGGCGCAGGATAGGGATATCCGCCGGGCGGAGGGATATCTGAAAAAACACCTACGTAGTCTGGAAAAAGAATATGACCTCCCGAAATGGGATAAACGCCTGCAACGGGCCCACCAAACCCATGCCAAGCTCGCCGAACAGGCAGAAGACAAAAAAAGTCTCTCTCCCTCCTTCCATTCCAAATTGAAAAATTTCGAAACGGAAATCTCCCAACTGGGGAGTTCCAGCCTGGCTTTCAATACCTATCTGAATCAGTTGAATATCTCGAATCTAGGAAGCCGCGTCGACGCCGATTTCAAGCGGGACGGTCGAAGTTTTCCTCTGGAGAAGCGGTTGGAATTCCAACATAAAATCCGTCCCGGAACTTTGGATAAAATGAAGGATGTGCGTTTTTTCCAAATGCGTTTTGCTACCCTCCAAACGGATTTCACCCGGCTCAAAGCCGAGTGGATGTTCGCATATAGCGTGGATTTCCTCTCAAAACACGTCCAATCCCTGCTCAATAGTCACCGCTTCCATGAAAGCGAAGCGCTCTTCGATGACTTATCCCTGCAACTTTCCTATTGGAGCCAAGCCTCGACCGGCGACGCATCTCAAGCGCAGAAGCGCATCGAAGAACTATACCGGACTTATGAGGCCCGTAAATCGGCGGTTTTGGGTAGCCTGCATAACCTGCTCGAAGTCCTGCATACCGACATGCTGTTCAGCGACTTGCTCGCCCGGGCCAGCGAAGACGGGGTGGAATTCACCCTCAGTGTCGAAGAACGCATAGAATCGTCGCTCAAAGCACAGGCCGTAGCGCACTTGATGCCTATTCGGCAACGTATAGACGGATGGCGAAGACTGGAGGATAACATGCGGGACGGTCTGGCTCAAGTAGCCCGGATGCGCGAAAGCCAAAGGGAACAGCTCGTGGCAGAAGAACAGCTCCGTCGCATGGAGGAAGCGCGGATGACCGCCCTTCGGGCGGAACAGGAAAGAGTCGAACGCGAACGCAAACAACGCTTGGAAAGCGCTTTGAGCGCATTAAGCAGTTTTGATCTCAAAGCCGGATCCGATATTCAGCTAGACCAGGACGCCCAGGTGGCTTTAAACCGGAAAAACCCCCAACGGCTGACATCCACCACCCACGTGGGTTCCGCACAAAAACAGCTGCATGTTCCCAAACAGGCGTTTTCCGATTCGCTGACCCAAGTAGAAAAATTCGTGGTGGAAGAATCCCGCATGAACTTGTCCAACTTGACCCTGGACGAACGCTCCGCCCATAGCCTTTACGTCTATACCTCACCGGAGGGACGGACTACCCCGAAAGACCTGAACCAATTCGTACAGGATATCGCCCTCACTTCCTTTGGCGCCGACCCGAATTTCATCACTTATCGTACTCCAGCCGAATGGTCTCCCGGTACGCGTATCCGCTGGTCTCCCGATCGGCACGATCCCAAAGCGGTCAAGGATCGCGAATTCAGCTTCGTAGGACTGGTTGTCGACGCGCATAGGAAGCGAAGCGACAACTCCAAGGATGCCCATGTTGCCAATACCGTAAATCTGACGCCGAATATGCTGATCATTTTCGGCCCGCAGGGGCAGGTAATCCGCTACCAGACGTTTTCAGACATCAACTCGCTGGTTATATCGCGCGGCGATTTACGGGAGGGAAAGCTTCACTACAAGTTTTTAAACTACTCCGCCGACCGCAGTCGGATTTACCTCAACGGCATCGACCATGAGGTAAAAGTCAGCCATCCCAACGGTAAATCTTGAGCGCTGCGATTAGAGCAACCGCCGCCTGAACCGTAATGCTCCGGCCACCAGCGCCAACAAAATCCACAGGCCGATATTGGCCACGGCTACCCAGGTTGCCGGCCGGAAATAGAAATCCTGGACCAGACCCAGGGCGAAGGCATGCAGGCCTCCGAATTGCGGTAGGAATTGGGGCCAGCTCCAGGCGGTTTGTAAACTCTCACGCAGCGTGGCGCCATAATAATACCAAAGGTTGGATGCATAGCTGAAGGGGAGCAAGGCGATGCAAATGAAAAATACCGTCACGTTTCCTAAAAATTGCCGCAGCCAGAAAAAAAGGCTTACCAAAGCCGCGAGCCCCAAGCATTGGGGCGCCACCAACCAGAGCAAACCGTAAAGATTGACCCCCGAATACCAGTAAAGCGCTACCCAAAAAAGAGATACGCTGATTACAGAGAAGAAAAATACGGCGGCGAGGGCGCCTCCCATTTTGCCGAAATAAAAGACCGAGCGGCTGACCGGCCGGGCCAGCAGCAGTAAATCGTTGCCCCGCAAATAGCCCGTCCCCGTCCTTTCGACGCAAACAGCAAGACCGTATAAAGTGGTTAAAAAGGTAAGCATGGAGTAACCCACGCCGAGGAAATAAACCAGCCTCACCTGATGGCTCAGCGCTTGGCCGTTAAGAACGAAATCGCCCGAAAAAAGTCCTTTCACTCCCAAAAGAAAAAGGGTAAGCACCGCCAGGCCTACCCACAAGGCTGTTCCGCGCAACGCTTCCCCGGCTTCGAAACGGGCGATGCGAAAGCCCGCCGTCCAGGGAGAAACGCCGCCTATTCCGGAAGGTGAATTTTCTTTCATGAAATTGTGACGGTCAAGGGGTCAACTTTAAAAAATAATCTTCCAAAGCATCCAAATCGGCGAAAGCGTCGATGGAACTGGACCCGACCAGTTTGCCCTTGTGCATGACGAAAACCAAGTCCGCCAGGGTGGGGATTTCGGCCAGACGATGGGTGGATAAAAGCACGGTTACCCCGGATTTTTTCAACTCCAGGATTTTACGCCGCAGCATGGCGATACCGGCGGGATCGAGGCCGTTATTCGGCTCGTCCAAAATCAGTAGCCGACGGGCATCGAGCATGGCCAGCGCCAAAGCCAAGCGCTGGCGCATGCCCTTTGAGAAAGCCCCGAGTCGCTTGCCGGCGAGTCCTTCGCCAAACTCTTGGAGATAGCCCGACGGATTCTGGTATGCCTGACTCTCTTCACCCAGACAGAGCGAGGCGTGTACTCGAAGAAGGGAAAGGGCGCGGCTATTGGGAGGGAGCTCCACGCTTTCCTGCACATATCCGGTTCCGATACGCGCCTCGGCGGCCGACGTTTCGACTCCAAAGAGAAAAGCCTGGCCCGAAGTGGGAGGCCGCAGGCCGAGCAGCATGGAGATGAGCGAAGACTTGCCCGCGCCATTGGGTCCAATCAGGGCGGCGCATACACCGCGCGGTACTTCCAGGGAAATAGGCCCCACCTGCTCTCCGCGCGGGTAGCTTAACACCAATTGACGGCATTCGAGCGCGGCTTCCACGTCAGAGCAGCCTCAGGCTCCGGCGCAATTCCACTTGCCCCAAATCGGTTCCCGCCTCGGAACGCCAGGGGAATGCGGGCCAGCGCAACTCCCCCAATACCATTCCGGAAACCCCAAAGCGGTAGCTTCCAAGACCCACCAGGCTCCCCTCGTGGCGCAGCTTTTCCTCCACCACCCAAGTTTCCTCCAAGCCGCCACGGAACTTCAAAGTATCCAATCCCACTATCTCCCTATCGATGTTCAGAAGCCCCTCCGAGGCCACCCAACGGGCGCCCTCGAAGAGATGTGCGGGTAGGGAATGGAAGAAATCCACGTCGTCCTCCTGCCCCGACTTAAGGGCGAAGAGGCGGGTTCCGCCTGTGGCCTCCACTTCCCTATAGTTCAGTCCTTGCAAATCGGACCGAACCCATAGGGATTTTCCTTCCAGGATAACGCCTTTATCGGATTTTACCACTATGGAAAACAACGCATATTCCGTGCCGGTAATCGAGGTGTCGCCCCGCCGGGTAAGTATGATCTCACGCTCAGGAAGTTTTAGCAGGGGTACTTTTTCGGACCCCCACAGGCTTTCCTCCACCCGGTATCGCATTTCAGCCCCGGTGGTGGCCAAGGGTAAGACGCTAGATGGGGATGATGGCTTAGACGTGAAGGCGCTTGTCGCGAAAAAATCGCAACCACCCAAAAAAAGCACCATCGCCACGAGCGCGCCGAAACCTATCCCCATCCACCTTCTATCAGGCATTAACATCCTCTTTCGACCCTTTCGGAAAGATACAAATCAAATACAAGGCTCTGAAAGCCGCTGCGATAAGCTGCTATATTATATCCGGATCATGTCGCTGAAAACTTTTTTGTTGACCGTCTCCTTCGTGCTCGCGATCGGCATGATCATTACGCTTTTGGTTTTTTGGAATCTTTACATCATAGGCGATTACCATACCATACGCGAATTGGGCAGCAATATGCCCGCGACCGGTCGCTGGACCGTCTTGACTCTCGGAATCGCCTTTTTCTCGGCCATCCTCGTCATCTTCTCGCTCTTTTTCGTGAATATCCTCCGTGGCTCGCGATTCAAGCAGCAACAGAAGGATTTCGTCAATATGATGACCCATGAACTGAAAATGCCCATGTCGTCCATCCAGATTTTCGCCCAAACCCTCAAGCAGCGGAAAGTTGCGGAACAGGAAAGGGAAAAATTTGTGGACTGCATTCTGGATGAATGTGGACGCATGAATTTTTTGGTCCACCAATTGCTGAAATCCCAGCAAATTGAAAAAGGGGAATTACCCCTGGAAATGCGGCGCATGGAAATTACCGAAATGGCGCGGGAATTCGTGGACAATTGGCCGCGGCCGCTCGAATTCGTCGCGGGGCCGCAGGGATACGCCAATCTCGACCCGGTTTTGGTAGAGTTCGCACTCACCAACCTCGTCAATAATGCGGAAAAATACGGGCGGACCGGCATACCACGGCTGGCCGCGGCCGCGGAAAACGGTCATGTGAATATCAGTGTGCAGAACCAGGGCGAACCCATCCCCAAACAATTCCAGAAAAAAATCTTTCGGAAATTTTTCCGGATACCCAACCGGCAGACGCGTAAACAAAGCGGCGTCGGACTGGGCCTTTTCATCGTCAAAACCATTACCCGGGTCCATAAGGGACAGGTAAAGGTGACTGCCGCGGAATCGCCTCCCGGAACCCTTTTCACCTTAAGCTTTCCCCGCATCCCATGAGCCGAATTCTACTCATCGAAGACGACGCCAACATGGCCTTGGCACTGGAATACAACCTGGTTTCCGAGGGCTATACGGTAACCGTCTGTCGGGACGGGGAAAGCGGGCTTAAAGCGGCGCTGGAATCGGATTTCGACCTTCTCGTATTGGATTGGATGCTGCCGGAAATGGACGGCATCCAGCTTTTGAAAACCTTGCGTACCACCAACAACACCCTTCCCGTACTCCTGCTTACGGCCCGGGAGTCGAAGGAAGACGTGGTGGAAGGCTTGGACAGCGGAGCGGACGATTATCTCACCAAACCCTTCGATTTGAACGTGCTGCAGGCGCGCATCCGCTCCCTGCTTCGCAGCCGTTCCTGGGTAGCCCAGAAGGAGAAAACGGACGAAGCTCGCTTCGGTGATGTTTGGATCAATTTTCAAAACTTTGAAGCGCAAATCAACGGTCGCACGGTCCGGTTGAGTTATAAAGAGGCGATGATCATGAAGCTTTTCTGGGAAAAACGCAATCAGGTTATTTCCCGGGAAGAATTGCTCCAGAAAGTCTGGGGCATCCATGAGTACGTGCAAAGCCGCTCACTCGACAATTTTATCGTGCAATTGCGAAAGCGCTTCGAGAAAAACCCCAAGGCCCCCGAGCTCATTCTCTCCATCCACGGCACCGGTTATAAATTCGTGGGTGGCGAAGATTAACGTCGGTTCACTGGGAAATCGGAGAGGAGGCGAGTTAAAAGGGAAGTTTTGGAAACTCTGCCGACTTACCGATCATCGTTCTCGGACCTTGCCAGATTGAATTCGTTATGAGCCCCAACCGGTTCGAGTTTCCCCTGCGAGAGGGGCATACTCTGGTCGACCAGAAGTCCCATTTAATCTATTAAGGCTATTAAAGTCGAGACACATGATACGAGCGGCAGAGCTCACTTTCAGGGTCTAGGGTTTAAACTACACGCATGGCCTTGTCGAGACTTTCGCTCAGGAGCCGGACCTTTTCCTCCAATTCCTGAGAATGCTTGTCATACTCCTCCAGCTTGGCCTGCAACTCGAACAATTCTCCCGAAACGTTGAGTCCGGCCAAAACCATCAAGCGGAATTTATCGGCCGTCATGGTGCCTTTGCCGATTTCCTTGACTTTAAAATCCAAATATCCCGCGATCCTTTCAATGATCTGGGGCGGTTGATCCGATTTGATCTGCAGGTTTTCCCCGCAAATGGTCACCTTGTAGGAATGCTGCATAACCGATTCAGGCGAGTACCGACTCCAACCGATTTACGATATCCCGCACTTTTTCGCCGGCTTGGTGGATATTGTCGGACTTACTGCTGAGTTCCTCTCTCAATTGATGGAATTCCTCTTGATGTTGCGCCACTTCCTTTTCAAGATTCCCTCGAGCTTC
The DNA here is from genome assembly GCA_041746255.1 of Fibrobacteria bacterium. Lineage (GTDB taxonomy): Bacteria > Fibrobacterota > Fibrobacteria > UBA11236 > UBA11236 > JBGTHM01. The sequence continues at coordinate 26,840 of JBGTHM010000128.1, forward strand.
GAGGGCGGAGTGCAGTTCTGTTTTCAAAGCCTCCCGCTCCTGCTTCAATTCTTCGATGACCCGGATGGCCTGCTCCACTTTGGCCGATAAGGCCTCGAATTGCGAGAAATCCATAATGACTCCTATTCTAATCTGATTTTGGGAATGATGGGTATAAAAAAAGCTAAAAGGAGGGGAACGGTAAAGGGCCCTTTCCGGGACCCCATTTCGTGTCCCTTATTTGAAGCTGATTTGCGGGTCGCGGGTAAGGTGTTCGGCCAGCTTGGCCTGCACTGCATTCACTTCCTCATCCGTAAGGGTTCGATGCGGATTCTGATAAAAAAAGCTGAAGTGGAGCGCTTTTTTCCCTTCGGGAATGCCGGGACCCCGGTAAATGCTGTTCAGACGCATGTCCCGAAAGTCCTTCAATTCATGTGCGGGAACCTTGGCCAGGATTTCTTCGTGCAAAACAGCCTCGTCCACTACGATATTCATTTCGCGGGAGACGGAGGTGAAGGCGCCGAAAGGCCGGAAATGCGGTTGTTTCGCGGGTACCTTGACCAGAGCCGACAGGGAAATCTCCGCCACCGCGGTAGGTACGCGCAGTCCGAAGTTCAAGGCGGCTTTGGGATGTAAGGTTCCGAAGGTACCCAGTTCCAGCTCAGCCTCTCCGGGAATGGGGACACCTCCCGCAGCCCCGGCCGCCACGATCCGGGCGCTTTCGGCAGGGTGCAGATAGGATTCCGCTCGGCGGTAGTGGTACGCCACCGGCACCTCCAAGTGGGTGAAAAGTTGTTCGAGTATGCCTTTTAAATGGTGAAAGCCAACCGGTTCGGCGGCGCCGTTCCAGGAAACCGGATTCCATTCTCCCGCCAGCACGATGTAAAGCTTGTCCTCTTCCAGGACGCCGGGATTTTTGTCGGAGCGCCGGTCATGCGCAGTGTAAAAAGCTTTCCCCACTTCGAAAAACCGTACGTTGGGTTCCTGATTGTTTTGATTATGCACGACGGAATTCAACAAAACCGGAAGCAAGGTGGAAGGCATGATGCTCCAATCCTCACTGAGCGGGTTAAGCAAACGCACGGTTTTCCGGCGCGGATCCTCCGGCGCGAGCATCAACCCCGATAGCGCCTTCTCCGAGGAGAAACGCAAGCTTAGCGTTTCGCGCAGTCCAACCGCGGCGAGGTTGCGACGGATACGCATCGCCAGGGTTTCCATTGCGGGCAAGGGTACATGGCGCAAGGGAAAGGCGGGCAGTCGTGAGGGAATGTTGTCAAGATTATGCAAGCGGGCGATTTCTTCGATGAGATCGATTTCACGTTCTAAATCAACTCTGAATCCGGGAATGCTAAAAGCGTAACGTTCTCCATTACTTTCGGAGGGCGCCTCGGCCGACTTCAGCTCGATTCCTTCCAGCAGCTTTGTGATAGCCGCCCCGTCCAGCTCCAAGCCGAGCACCTGACTCACCCTTTCGCGTCGTAAATACACAATGCGCGGCTCGCGAGGGTGCTGGGGCGACACTCTATCGATACGCCCGCGCGCCACTTGCCCGCCGGTGGTCTCCGCAATAAGGGCTGCGAGATAATCGGACATGGCCTCCAGCCTAAGGGGATCGACACCGCGTTCAAACCGATGGGAAGAATCGGTTCCCACAGCCTGGCGTCGAGCCTGGCGCCGCACCACCGCGGGATTGAAGTACGCCACTTCCAGAAACACGGTGCGGGTTTCGTCCCCCACCCCGGTCGCTTCGCCTCCGATTACCCCAGCCAGACAAGCGGGCCTCTCGCCGTCGGCGATGACCAAATCTTCTCCGGTAAGAGTCCGTTCCACATGGTCGAGGGTAACCAGTTTCTCCCCCGCCTTAGCGCGTCGAATCAAGACCTTCTTCCCCACCATACTATCCAGGTCGAAGGCATGCGAGGGATGCCCGTATTCATGGAGCACATAATTGGTGACATCTACCACGTTGTTGATGGATTTGATCCCTACGCTTTTCAAAGCCGTGACCAGCCAATCCGGACTGGGGCCGACGCGCACTCCCTGGATGACCCGGCCGATATAGCGCGAACATCCCAACCAATCTTCGACCTTCACCTCCGCCAGCGTCGCGGCTTCGGGGCCTGTTTCCACGAGTTTGGCCTCGGGGTACTTAAGAGAGCGTCCGAAACGGCCCGCGAGCTCCCGAGCCACGCCCAGGTGACACAAGGCGTCGGGCCGATTGGGAGTGACGCTTATGTCGAAGAGGGTGTCACAAAGTCCAGGCAAGTCTTTGAGCGGCGTTCCCGGTACGGCGTCGCCGGGTAGGACCATGATACCGTCATGCCCGTCGCCCAGACCCAACTCGTCCTCGGCGCATATCATTCCCAGCGACTCTTCACCACGTAATTTGGTTTTCTTGATGGTGATCCCGGCGGGCAACACGGCGCCGACGCGCGCGAACAAAACCTTCTGGCCGGCGGCGACGTTGGGAGCTCCGCATACGACGGGAACCGTTTGCTTACCGTCGTTGACCAGGCAGAGGCGCAGCTTATCCGCGTTGGGGTGCTGACGGCACTCGGCGACTTCGGCCACGACCACGCCTTCGATATCCGCTCCCTTTTGCGAAAAGCCTTCCACCTCGAAACCCAACGAGGTAAGGGCGACCGAAAGTTCGCGAGGCGATTCGGAAAGGTCTACGTATTTTCTAAGCCAATTCAAACTGATGAGCATGATGCCGTCCAATCCATGAGCGGAAAAAGGAGTTCGCGACGCAGCTTAAAACTGCCGCAGAAAACGGTCGTCGTTCCGAGTGAGCAAACTGATGTCCGGTATCCCGAATTTCAGCATGGCGATGCGATCGATTCCGAAGCCGAAGGCAAAACCGGTATATTTTTCGGAGTCCCATCCGACATTTTCGAATACATTGGGATCCACGCAGCCGCAGCCTCCGATTTCGATCCAGCCGCTTCCCTTGCACACTTTGCACCCTTCGCTTTTGCAGAAGATGCAGGAGAGATCCATCTCCGCGGACGGCTCCGTAAAGGGGAAATAACTGGGCCGGAAACGAAGCGTTACATCGGACCCGAACATATGTTTGGCCCAGGCGAACAAGGTGCCTTTCAAATGGGCGAAAGAGATGCCTTCATCCACTACGAGACATTCCACCTGTTGGAACATGGGGGAATGGGTGGCGTCGTTGTCTACCCGATAAACGGTTCCGGGCTGAATCAGCCGTAGCGGGGGTTGGCCATGCTCCATGGCATGGATTTGCACATTGGAGGTATGCGTCCGCAAAACCACCTTATCGTCGATATAGAAGGTATCGTGCATATCGCGCGAACTATGATCCGGGGGAATGTTAAGCGCTTCGAAATTATACCAGTCGGTATCGATTTCGGGACCTTCCCCCAAAGCAAAACCCATGGAATGGAAATAGGCGATGATATCTTCCCGAACCCGGGTGATGGGATGCAAGCTGCCCGGGCCGATGCGCCAGCCGGGAAGGCTTGGATCCACCTTGCTGGATTCGAGATTCGCAGAAATCTCCCTTTCCTCCAACTCGCGCTCCGCCTGTTCGAAGCGCGCTTCCGCATCGCTGCGTAAAGCATTTACTTGCTGCCCAAAAGCCGGCCTTTCTTCGACGGATAAGTGCCCCATATTCCGCATCAGGGCGGAAATCTCCCCCTTGCGTCCGAGGTATTTGCTTTTGGCCTGTTGGAGATCGTGACGGTTTCCTTCTTGTCCGAAGGATTTCAAGTCCCGATCCAAGTTTTCGCGAATGGCGGCGATTGCATCCATGGTATTCCCGGGTGAAAATCAGTTTTGGGTAAAATAAGTTACAACTGCTCCGTCGCCAAATAGAGGCTGAACATCTTTAATCGGAGAGTAGTAAATAGGTGCGAGGAAAATGCGGGGTGAAGACACACCCGCGTACAGAAGCAGACAGGTTACGCGGGTGACAAGCCACCCGTCAGTCACCAAACCGCGGAAGCGAATTCAGGCGGCTTTGGCCTGACCAACCAATTGTTCGAAGGCGGCCGCATCGGAAATAGCCAAGTCGGCGAGGATTTTACGATCCAATTGGATTTCGGCTTTTTTCAAACCGGCGATGAATTTCGAATAGGAGATGCCGAAAGTTCTTGCCGCGGCATTGATGCGTACTGTCCAAAGAGTACGGAAAAGCGCCTTGCGGTCTTTCCGGTGCTCGTAAGAGAATTTCCGCGCCTTGTCCACCGCTTCCTTGGCGATACGCAGGTTGGATTTGCGACGGCCATAATAGCCCTTGGCCGCTTTCATGATTTTCTTGCGACGGGTTCTCGAGGGAACCCTGTGTGTACTTCTAGGCATCCGTCAGCTCCAGATTCTTATGCGAAAAATGTGATAGGGGAAAAATTAACGGCCCAACAAAAGCTTTTTGATTCGTGGCTCATCCACGGCGCTGATATAGTGTTCAGCTCCCAAACGACGCTTCCTTCCCGGGGCCTTTTTAGCCTGGATATGGTTACGGTTGGTTGCCTTGCGCTTGATGCGACCGGTGGCCGTCAGCTTGAAGCGTTTTTTGGCTCCACTATGCGTTTTGCTCTTAGGCACTGAAATTCCTCCTGAAAATACTTTTTATGAATGAACGGCGGACATCCCGCTTTTTCACTCAACTTTCGGACTTATCGCCCGTACGCGTAACCTGCATTTCGGGAAACCCGGTATCACCTTCATCGTCCGGGGAATCGCCTGTTGAATCGTCATCCGATTCGCTTTTTCCATCCGGCTTTTTGGTTTTGACCAGGTTCTTATCCGGCGCAAAAATCATGGTCATATTGCGACCTTCTTGCACGGAATTCCCTTCCGCTATGCCGAAACCCTTTAAATCTTCCGTCATTTTCGTAAGCCAGCGCCGTCCATAATCCAGATGCGCCATCTCGCGGCCACGAAAAACCACCGTCGCCTTGACCTTGAATCCCTTTTCCAGAAATTCCTTGCCCTGAACGAGGCGGTAATTATAGTCATTTTCACCGGTTTTGGGATGGAATTTTATTTCCTTAACCTTGATGATATGCTGCTTCGCCTTTGAGGCTTTTGCTTTTTTTGAGGTTTCATATTTATACTTGCCGTAATCCATGATTCGGCAAACCGGTGGACGAGCAGTGGGTGACACTTCGACCAGATCCAGGTTTCGGGCCCGTGCCCTTTCGAGGGCAGCCGGAACTTGCATTAATCCAAGTTGGCCTCCATCCATGTCAATCACCCTGATTTCAGGGGAGCGAATCATTTCGTTGATGCGGGTCGTATCCTTCGAGGCAAAAAATGGTCTTCGTGGTAATCTCACCCTTTTAGTTTTTCCTTTCGTAAATATCCAATTTAAATTTTTCCAGGGCTGCGTCTAAGGGGAAATTCCCCAAATCACCCTCTTTTCTCCGACGAAGGCTGATTGAGCGATTTAAATGCTCTTTTTCGCCCACAATGGCTAGGTAAGGAACCTTTTCCTTTTCCCCTTCCCGGATTTTATAACCGATTTTATCATTTCTTTCATCCACCTCGGCCTGAATCCCGGCATCCAACAAGACTTTCGTGACCTCCTTGGCATACTCCATGAATTTTTCCGAAATGGGCAGCACGCGAACCTGTTGAGGGTTTATCCAAAGGGGCAAATCCCCGGCATAATTCTCAATTAATATGGCCATGAAACGCTCAATGGACCCGAAAATAGCCCGGTGGAGCATTACCGGCGCGTGTTTCTGAGAATCGGAACCGATGTAATCGGCTCCCAGCAAATGCGGAAGGTTAAAGTCGACTTGGATGGTACCGCATTGCCAGGGGCGACCCAGGCTGTCTTTGAGGGTAAACTCTAGTTTTGGTCCATAAAAGGCGCCGTCACCCTCGTTGAGCTCATATTCCACTCCAGCCATTTCGCAAGCTTTCCGTAGCGCCGCCTCGGAACGATCCCAAATGGCATCGTCGCCCACCCGCTTTTCCGGCCGGTCGGCCAAGCGGATCAGAACCTCGGTAAAGCCGAAATCGGAATAAACTTCCATAAGTAATTTGCAGAAATCGGCTACCTCGGATGCGATTTGTTCCTCGGTGCAGAAAATATGGGCATCATCCTGGGTAAAGCCACGGACCCGCATAAGCCCGTGCATGGTGCCGGCCAATTCATTCCGATGGCATTTGCCGAATTCCGCCAGGCGCATGGGCAAATCCCGAAAGGATTTCACTCCCTGCTTGAAAACCTCGACATGGCAGGGACAGTTCATGGGTTTTATCACGAAACGATGATTCTCGCTTTCCGTGAAAAACATGTTTTCGCTGTAGTTGGTCACGTGGCCCGACTTGGTGTACAGCTTGACATCCACCACTTCGGGAGTACGTACTTCGAGATAGCCTCTGCGCGAAATCTTCTCGCGGATATACTGCATCAAGTTAAGGTACAGCTTCCATCCGCGGGGGTGCCAGAAAACCATTCCCGGCGATCCTTCATCGAGATGAAAATAATCCAACTCACGGCCCAGGCGCCGATGGTCCCGCTTTTTGGATTCTTCCAGCATGTGCAAATGCCCGGCGAGATCCTTTTTGTTCAAGAAGGCCGTGGCGTAAATCCGCTGCAGCATGGGCCGACGCACGTCCCCGCGCCAATAGGCCCCGGCCACCGACAAAAGCTTGAAATGGCCGAGCTTTCCCGTAGAGGGGACATGCGGGCCCCGGCAAAGGTCCGCGAATGGGCCTTGACGGTAAAAACTCACTTTTTCGTCGCTCCACTCCTCAAGCAATTCGACTTTGTAAGGCTCGGCGTGGTCGGAGTCCTTGAAATAGGCTATCGCCTCAATCCGGGACATTTCATACCGCTCGACCGGAAGATCCTCATTGGCGATTTCGGCCATACGCTTTTCGATGGCGGGAAAGTCATCCGGCGTGAACTTATGGGAGGAGTCGAAATCGTAATAAAAGCCATTTTCAATGGTGGGTCCGATGGTCAGTTGGGTCCCCGGAAAAAGTTCCACCACGGCCATGGCCATGAGGTGCGCGGTGGAATGGCGGACGATTTCCAAGGCCTCTTGGTCGCGCGAGGTGAGGATGCGCAGGTTTCCGGATTCATTCAGCCGGGAAGACAAATCCAGCAAGCGTCCGTTGAATTCTGCGGCGATGGCGGCGCGTGCCAATCCCTCTCCGATTCCACTCACGATTTCGGTTATGGGCGTACCTTCCGCCACGCTCCTCAAAGAGCCGTCGGGCAAAGTGACATTTAGGGATGACACGGCGGATACCTTTCCTTACTTCGATGCGGGCCAGAAAATAGAAATATTACTCGCTCTGGGGATAACTGGCATTGAAGGAGTACGAAATCACCACCTCTTGTTTATCAAAGGTAACGACCAGGTCGCGGGTTTTTGCGGCGCTGAATGCCGAATATCGGTACCATCCAAAGGTCCAAGTAGGGTTGCCGTCGTCGCTCCCCGTTCGCCAGGGTTCGCCGAACTTGGCCTGAATATCCTGGCGGGTGGTTTCACCAATAATGATTCCCTCGACATGTTGGGCGGGAAATTGCCTTCCCACCGTTACGCAACCGATTAGAAGCAAGATGGCCGCCGAAACCGCCAGGAAAGCAGAGAATCTGGATGAAATCACATTCATGGAAATTTCCTTTTCGCGACCGGAGATTGAAAGTGAAAGGAGAAAAACCGGGCGCGGAGACAATCTACATAGCTCAGGTATTAAAACCCGAAAGCCACGCCTAAATAGGGCATAATGCTTTGCATGGGCATTTCGGTACCGTTTGCCAGGGCTTTCCCGGCCCTCGCGTCATAAATTCGGGTCCGGTATTCAAGCTTCGCGACGAGTCGGTAAATATCGTATAAAGGAAAATTGGCGCCGAGCGAAAGCAGCCACCCGGACCCCAGGCGCATGGAAAGGCTTCCGGATGAGCTCCCGCCGGTGGTTTTGAGATCTCCACGGGTATTATCGTCCAACCAGCCAATGGCGGCATAGCCAAATTCGGCCTGAAGGGGATCCCAGAAAACCTGTATCAAAGGTCCCAGCCAGAACTCCGTGTATGCGCCTCCGCTCTGGGTTCCCGATACGGGATTTTTACGGGAATCGAGGCTATGGAGGCTAGTTTGCGTGCGTAGTCCCTCGTCGAGATGAAGGAACATACCCAGTGCCATGTATGGACTGAAATGGAATGAACCCGAGAGGTTGAGGCTGAGCAGGTAATGATCAACCACGTGAAGAGCGTTGTCTCCTCCCTCAGCTTGCACGCGCTGTTGCAACTGATGCACCCCGAAGGCGGCATCGATGCGGGAGGATAGCAGAGGATTCGGGGATTCCGCAGCCTCAAGGACTGTCGCCATGGATACAAACAAAACCTGGAGAGCAAGCCATTTTAGGATCCCAAGTTCTCCCAAGGACATGCTTACATCGTTAGCTTGCTTCATTGGAGGTATTCAGGCAGAAG
>JBGTHM010000129.1:0-53296 GCA_041746255.1 Fibrobacteria bacterium
TATCGATGTATTACCGGGTAGGGTGCTCACGGTGAAATAGGGCTGGTTATCCAGTGTGCTGTCCAGCCCGGGGTATAGGGTTCCTGTTTTATCTTTGATAATGGCAAAGTAATACTGGAGCGGATAGTTGGTCTGTGTATAATTGGCCGGGATGGATGACGTAAAATTATTGCCCGACTTGTTCATATTGACGGACTGCCATTTATCAGCCTGATTCACGCGGCGGTAAAAAAGCGTAACCGCCGTGGTGCTTCCGTCGGCATTCACTGAGATTTCCAGATTTTTACCTGCGGAAAATATTTTCGGAGGCGTATGGGTGGCGCCGGCTACGGGACGGACGGGTTTGCCCCTGGCGGCGGCGATGGCTTGCGGCGCCGGCCCAGGATGGGTGGTGATGGCGGTTTTGGCCGAATGATTGGCGGCCTTCATGGCATTGAGGTCGCTGGTAATCTCCCCGGTGCGGTTTTTCCAATGCCCCTTGAGCATTGGAAGGTCACCGAAACCGATGTCATCGACATAAACGCCGCCCACGGCGGACAAATCCAGCCAAGCCTGCCGGGCGCCTTCATAATATTGCACGGCTTGCTGCTTGGCGTTGGCGTCACCGGTTTTCCGGTAAATGGACCACAGCACCGCGGAACGGAATTTGCCCGCAAAAAACAATCCAAGGCCGCTTAATATGGTCACATCAATTTCAAATCTCCGGAATTCGGTGGGATTTGCCGGGGGCATCAAGCTCCTGGCTTTTTTGATATGCTCCGCGGCAAGGTTGGCCATGTCCTCTACCCAAGCGGCGAAATCAATGGGATTGTATTGACCCGTAATGAGTTCCTTCCCGCTTAGCAATGCTTCCACATAATCGTCTATACCCATGATAAGCTGGGGATCGAATGAACTGGCGGCTCTCAACGGATTATCGGAATCGCGGTGAAGCGGTTCTCCATCCACAATGTTGAAGTTGGTATAAATTTCCGTCCAGTAATAACTGCAATTCGCGGATGCCCCGTGAAATGTGGTGGTGAGCAATAATATCCGGCTGGCATTACCCAGTCCCGCCTCCACGTCCGCAGCGGCTGCGCCGAAAACCGTATTCAAGTATCTGCGCCATACTTCGGGGTTGGCATAGGGATTATATAGTAGCCGCCCCCACAAGCGATAACCATAGGCAAATTTTTGAAAGTCGTATTTGGGGTTCAAGCTTTTGTCTGAATATCCGCAGCGGCCGCCGGTGGTTCCGGAACCTATGCGCCCCTTGAAGGACAGGGGTTCGCACCATTCAATGCCCAGGCTTCCGCAATAGCTGGAGGTTTTGCCGTAGCCAGCCGCATATAACGGGTCGCCCCAGAGCAACAAACGCTGGGTTCCAGGCCAGATCCGGTGCATGATCCCGAAGTTACGGTCCTCTTTCATAAAATTCGCAAAGCCATACCGGGAGGCCTGTCCGTTCAGCGCGGTGGTATCGGTGTCGGTGGATTGTTCCTTAGGCCGTATACTCGCCTGGTGATAGGGTAAACCTTGATGTTCTCCCCAACGTTTGGGAGAAACGATAGTGGTGGCTTTTGCTGCCGTGGCGGCATCGATTTGCTGTTGCACGCACTCCTTGGCGTGCATGTCTATTATCAGCGGACGCCCGGCATTTACAAATGGCGTTACGGCGCTGAACAGCGTTTTCCAGAAAGCATATTTGCCGTTGGGTACTCCGGATTCCCTATGAACCCTGAATGTCATACCGGTAATATTGGGGCAAGCTTCCAGAACGGCCCTCAGGGCGTCCCGGCAATATTCGGCATGGGCTACCCCGCCGCTTCCCCCGGAAAGTCCCTGTACTTTGAATTTGGTGGAAACGTATTCATAAGAATGCGTCCACAAACCCAAATGGAATTGCAGGGCCCGCTTGGCGCATTCATCCGATATATATTTCAACATTTCCAGATTCGTCTTTTGCTCACCGGCGCTGAGGTCGCTTACGGATACGCCTTTTAACGATATCAAAAATGGATAGGTAAAGGCTAAATAGGCGTCATTGATTTTTTTGGTGGGGCTGCCATAATTATCCCCCATCCCAAAGTTCAAGCTCAGACAATTTATGCGGCTCGTCACCAATAGTGTCAGGTATTCCTGCCAGTACTGCTTGTCGACAAACCAAGGTTTGTCTTCAATTTCACTGACAAAATTCCTTGCGATGCTTCGCAACTGGTTATGGGGTTGTTCAATGGTGGCTGCGGGCACGGATAGCGCCGAGGCAATATCGGCTGTATACAAAACCCGGTCCGTGAGCTCCATCAAAGCGTACACCATTCCGCGGGCGTCATTGGCTGAGGCCAGTAATACGGGACGATTATTCATCTGCCCTTCGGCCAACGCACAGGCTTCGGGCGCATTAGGCAATCCGGCGATGGAATGCAGTTGGCTTTCGGCTACGATGACGAGATCGGTTGGGGCCGCCGCCGCAACGGAATTGACAAGGCTTACTTTGACGCCTTTGGCTTCCAGAGCCTGCTTCAGCTGGCTGATGGCCCACTGGCTGGGTGCGGATGCGGCTACGGAGTCACCCGGGTCGGTAACAATACCAACACCGCTGATTTCAGCCGCCAGAATATTTTGGGTCCAACCTCCGGAAATCGCCACTGCGGCAAGTCCCAGAGAGGAGTCTTTCAAAAACTTGCGCCGACTTAAAGAAATGTTTTCCACGTTTTCTCCGGAGATTATTTTGAAAATTCCTGGATATGAGTAGCCAGTCTGCAAAAATACCCTGGGGTTTTCAGCATTGGACGTGTTAGCAGTGATAGGTTGCTTTCAAGGAATTGGTTCTCGCTAAAGGAGTAGTTCCCAGAACAAACGGAACCGTGATATTCGCGGAAAGCTTGGCTAACCGCAGTATTCTTCTAATTACGGCAATCCAAAGCATTACGTTTGCCAAAATCTTCGGGAAGCTGATTCTTATTTCCGAGGTGACCAACCCATACCGAAGCGAATTCAGTTTGAGAAAACTTACTGTAGGGTTTCGGATTTGGCTTTGAGCCTACCGGTCTACCGGAGAAGATATTGTATTAGAAAAGAAACAGTATTGGCCTGATGGAGGGCACATACCTGTTTGATTTAAAAAACAGTTTTTGGGGATCCCCCCAATGGATCCCGCATCCAATGGTAAGTGTGGACATATTTTTCACCTGGGATTCCTCGGGTTGTATCTGTTGGAATTTCCGCTTCACAACCTTGGAAAATGACCTGGATGGTTGGTTTTTATTTTGAAGGGTAGATAACGATATGGTGACCTATGTTCGTTTCGGGGCCAAGCGTTCTTTCCCATCTAGAAAAACCGGCCTGGCTATTGCTTTATCCCTGGCCTTTTCCCTTGTTGCGAAAGCCGAAACGGTTACTATTTATGTGAATTCCGATATTCCGCAACATGCTTTCGCCATGGGCGATATCAAATCAGCCCTCGAAAAGAAGGGTTTCGGAGTTTCCATGCAAACCCTGGGCGCCTTGTCCCCTGCCGCTCAAGGTCCAAAAATCGTAGTAGCCACTAAGAATGATGCTCTGGCACTGCAACAATTGAAGAGCGAGGGTGGGCAGGCCTTAGGTAACCTCATTCCCCAAGCTTATGGTATCCGTTCCACGGGGACCCAGGCCTTATCGCAATGGGTGGTGGGCGGAGATATCAATGGCGCCATGTATGGCGCCCTGCAGGTGGCCGAGAATATTGGTCTACAAGGATGGGGCCAGAAGTACGACACGGAAGAATCCCCCCATATCCTCCACCGCGGGATAAAGTTCAATCTGCCCTTTGATGCGCGCAGCCCGACCTATTACGGAAACGGCTTTTCCCAGACGGACTTCAAGGGGACTTCGCATCAGTTGGCCATTGAGCATGTCTGGGACCTGGAATTCTGGCGCGAATGGTTCGATGAAATGGCCCGCATGCGATACAACGTTTTGCAAATGTGGTCCTTGCATCCCTTTACCTCCATGATAAAACTGCCCGACTATCCCAACGTGGCCCTGCAGGATATCCAAGGATTCCATGGGTTTACCAAGAAAATGTCCATTGATGAGAAAATAACCTTCTGGCGCGAAGTCATGACGCTGGCCAAGAACCGGGGGTTTGAATTCCACTTCATGATCTGGAATCTATACACCTATGGAGCCACCGGGAAATACGGAATCACCAATGATCCCAAAAATGCCGCCACCGCTCCCTATATGCGGAAATGCATTTACAAACTTTTTGAAACCTATCCCGATCTGACCGGGTTCGGCGTGACCTCCGGAGAGAATATGGGGGGAATGGGCGATGCGCAGGAGGCGAAATGGATGTGGTCCTCTTTCGGCCAGGGAATTTTGGATTTCGCCAACGCCCATAAGGACAGGGAAATCGTTTTCGTCCACCGCTACCACGACGCGGGTGGAGATGCGGTGGCCCAGAATTTCAAACCGCTTATCGATGCGCCCAATGTGCGCTTCGATTTTTCCTTCAAGTATGCCGTAGCCCACATCTATTCCACCACGAGTCCCGACTGGATTAGGACCCGGAATGGCGATGTGCCGCAACAGCTGGCCTCCCTCAACCTGAAAACCTGGCTGGAATTGCGCAACGACAGCTTCTATTACCTCCATTGGGGCAATCCGGAATTCGTGCGTGAATACATCGGCAACTTTCCCCAGGCCGACAAATACATCCAGGGATTCGTGGCGGGCCAGGACGGCTTCGTACCCACGAGGGTTTTTCTGAACAAGGCGGTCTGGACGAAGAACCAACTGGAGCTCAAAAGGCATTGGTATACCCATACGCTTTGGGGCCGGCTCTCGTATAATCCTGACTTGCCGGACGGGGTGTTCGCGCAACTGATGGGTCAACGATATCCCGGCGCCGGGCCGGGATTGTTCTCAGCCTGGGCCAAGGCTTCGGAAGGCGTTCCGAAAATTACGGAATTGCTGCAAGGCACCTGGAAGGCGGATTACCTTTGGTGGCCGGAGGCCATGAAGTCTTTGGCTCAGGGATTCCGAACCATTGCCAATTTCACCAATACCGAGCCTCCACCCGGATCGAAGGCCTGCAGTATTAAGAAGACGGCCGCCAAAACCTGCGGCGTCCTGAAATCCGCCGTTTTAATTACCGATGAAGTGGAAGGGTCCTCATTGGCGGCCTTGGGTCATGTGGGATTGAAAGGTCCGGTCAATGGCAATGAACTGGAAGTGGATCGGGGAAATATCCGGGCCATGGCCTATTTGGGACTGCACCTGGCGGAAAAGGTAAGAGCGGCCGTTGCATTGAGCGCTAAGCAAAATGCCGCGGCCCGTACGCATGCCGGGCAGGCCTGGTGCCATTGGCAAAGCTACAGCCTTTTAATGGATTCCATGTACAAGGGCATGAATATGCAGAGGACCACCGACCTTGCGAATTGGTTGTCCCTGGAGGATGAGGTGTACAAGGATTACACGGCCTTGGGCGGGCAGGGTACTCCCAATTGCAAGGATCCGGTGGTAAGTACCCTTCCGGATAAGGCAAAACTCCGTATGGTCGAAAGCCTCTCCTTGCATCAGGGCGTGCTGACGGGACATTGGCCAACGGCCGGAGAATTCTCGCTTACGGTTTTCTCGGTAGGCGGCCGCCGATTGGAGTCGCGAAGAATTGAAATCGCCCAGCCCGGGACCCACTCCCTGAAATTGCCCCATGCCTTGAGCAATACCTTTCTGTGGGTCAAGGTTGAACATCATGGAAATTCTCAAATCATCAAATTGCCGGCATTGTATCGGTAGGCACCGGAGAAAATCATGATCCAGATTAAATTCATCCCAGTCAGGAAGCTGGCCATAGGCCTGTTCCAGGTCCTGGCCTTAGTCTTCCTGGCGCAAGCCGAAACCGTCTCTCTTTTCTTCAATGCCGACATCCCCCAACATGTTTTCGCCGCGGGTGATATCAAGAAGGCCCTCGAGAAAAAAGGTTTGACGGTATCGCTGCAATCGCTGGGCGCCTTGTCCGCGGCGGTATCAGGACCAAAAATCGTGGTTACCACCCAGGATAACGCCGCCATCCTGCAACAAATGACTGTTGCCGGCGGGAAGGCCTTGGGCGCCCTTTCGGCGCAAGCCTACGGGATCCGCTCCACCGGCGCCCAGGTCCGCTCGCAATGGGTGGTGGGCGGCGATGTCAATGGAGCGATGTATGGCGCGCTCCAGGTGGCGGAAAACATCGGCATCCACGGCTGGGGTCAAGCCATGGACATGGAGGAGTCCCCCCATATCCTCCGCCGCGGGACGAAGTTCAATCTCCCCTTTGATGCGCGCAGTCCGACCTATTACGGAGCCGGCCATTCCAAGACGGACTTTAGGGGGACTTCGCATCAGGTGGCCGTCGAGCATGTCTGGGACCTGGATTTCTGGCGCGAGTGGTTCGATGAAATGGCCCGCATGCGATACAATGTGCTGCAAATATGGTCCTTGCATCCTTTTACTTCCATGGTAAAGCTGCCCGACTATCCCAATGTGGCGCTACAGGACATTCAAGGGTTCAACGGGTTTACCAAGAAAATGTCCATCGACGAAAAAATAACCTTCTGGCGCGAAGTCATGAAGATGGCCAAGAACCGGGGATTCGAATTCCATATCATGACCTGGAATGTTTACACCTACGGAGCCACCGGGAAATACGGCATAGACGATGATCCCAAAAATGCCGCGACTGTTACATACTTTCGGAAAAGCATCTACAGTCTCTTTGAAACCTATCCCGATCTGACCGGATTCGGCGTGTCCCCCAGTGAAGGTATGGGGAGCATTCCCGCCGCGCAAAGGCCGGCATGGATGTGGTCCACTTTCGGCCAGGAAATCCTCAAATTCGCCAACGCCCATAAGGACCGGGACATCGTTTTCATACACCGCTATCACGGCTTGTCGGGCTCGGGGCCGGCCCAGAATTTCCAACCTATTATCGACGCCCCCAATACGCGTTTCGATTTTTCCTTCAAGTATTCCGGAGCCCACATCTATTCCACTACCACTCCCGACTGGATTTCGTCCCAAAATGGCGATGTGCTGCAAAGCCTATCCTCCCTTAACCTGAAAACCTGGCTGGAATTGCGCACGGATGATTTCTTCTACTTGCATTGGGGCAATCCGGACTTTGCCCGTGAATACATCGCCAATCTTCCCCAGGTCGACAAATACATCCAGGGATTCGTCATGGGTCAGGATGGGCTCGTGCCCACGCGGGTTTTTATCAACAAGGCGGTATGGACGGATAAGCAACTGGATATCAGCAGGATTTGGTATACCCATACGCTTTGGGGCCGGCTCTCCTACAATCCCGACTTGCCGGACGCGGTTTTGCAGCAACTGATGGATCAGAGATATCCCGGAGCCGGCCCGGGATTATTCTCAGCCTGGAACAAAGCATCGGAAGGCGTTCCGAAAATAACCGACTTGCTGCAAGGCACCTGGAAGGTGGATCATCTTTGGTGGCCGGAAGCCAATTTGTCCATGACTCAGGGGTATAGAACCATCGCCGATTTCATCACCACCGAGCCTCCGCCCGGATCGAAGGCATGCAGTATTGCCAAGACGGCCGCCAAAACCTGCGGCACCCTGAAATCAGCCGTTTTGATATCCGACGAAGTGGAAGTATCCTCCTTGGCGGCATTGGGTCACGTGGGATTGACAGGGCCGGTCAACAGCAATAAACTGGAAGTGGACCGGGGGAATATCCGGGCCATGGCCTATCTGGGGCTGTACTTGGCGGATAAGGTAAGAGCGGCCGTTGCATTGAGCGCTAAACAAAATCCCGCGGCCCGCACCCTTGCCGGGCAGGCTTGGTGCCATTGGAAAAACTACAGCCTTTTGATGGATTCCATGTACAAAGGCATGAATATGCAGAGAAACGGTAACCTTCAGAACTGGTTGTCCCTGGAGGATAAGGTGCATAAGGATTACACGGACCTGGGCGGGCAGGGGACTCCCAATTGCAAGGAATTGGTTGTGAATAATGCCGCCCTTCCGAAAAAATCCAACCTGGTTGAAAATCTTTCCCTGAGCCGGAATCTGCTTGGGGGATACTGGCCTGTCGAGGGAAAATACCAAGTAACGATTTTCTCCCTGGACGGCCGGCGGATGGGCTCGCTGGGAGTCGATATTTTGAAAGCCGGCACGCATTCGGTGGCTTTGCCTACTCCCGTGTCCGGCTCCCTTTTCTGGCTGAAAGTGGAAAATCAAGGGGATCATCAGATCATCAAATTACCGGCTTTGTAAGACTCCGTCACCCGGGCGGGCCTTAATACCGGGAAGCTCAACGGGAGCCCATCGCCCACGCCTTTTCATTCCAGCATAGGTTTAATTCGGAAGACGCCCTCGCCTATATTCGACGGTAATTGAATCGAATAATCCTGCCCGATGTCGTTCTGGGAATGGCTCCAGACGTTTTTTCCCTTTACGTCGAAGACGACAAAGCCGCGCACGCCCTTAGGGACATCCACCACGGAATTGTCTCGGCCATTCGAAATGACCAGGCGGCTCATCATTTTTTTGACTGCAGGTAACTGCCCGATGCTCACGGGAGTGCCGCATTGAGTTTGATCATGTATACCGGCCAATTTGTTATATCCGGAAAATTTATCATCGGTGCAGCCTGTAATTGCGGGTTTCATGTCGGGATGGTCAAATCGGTAAATTTCCCGATAATCCCGGCCTACTCTCCAGGAAGCGTAAACGGCATACAGATATCCGAAGCTGTCCCTCCCGATATAAACGATTCCGTCATGGCCATCCGTATTATCTGAAATTGCGTTGGATGATCTTCCGATCAGTTTAGGAGGTGTGCCGGATATAGTCACCACTCCGGAACCATCCGATTTTTGCGTCCAAGAGTATGTGGCGGGTTGATTGGCTTTAGTCGCGTACATTATTCCATAACGGGTATCCGAGAAAATGTGATTACCGTAAAGAGGCGAATTCTTCGCTCCTAAAAAAGTTCGCCCTCCTAGAATACTTGAAAACCGGATATAATTTCCTTCCTCTCCGATTTCACCCGCAACCGTTGTGGGATTACGCGGGAAGGCCCAGAAAGGATTCATGAATTGGGAACAATCCCGGGATGCTTTCAAGGAAGTCACCATTTTACCCGGGTAACAAGGGCCCGAAAACCCTGCGCCAAAAATACTGCCCGTGCCGTCACCCTTATCCGCCCAACCCCCATTCGATCCTTTTGTTATGATGTTCAATTCTTCCCACGTGTTCTGGCCAACTTCACCCGCGAAGAGATCTCCCGTCAAATCGTCGAAATGCAGACCCCAGATATTGCGAATTCCCCAGGCCCAAATTTCTTTTCTGATGTTAGGCTCCGTTCGGCCCACCAAGGGATTGTCGGAGGGTATACCGTACTCTTTGCCCCCCTCTTTTTTATCGACGTCGATACGTAAAACTTTTCGCGCCAAGGTGGTAAAGTCCTGGCTGTCTTTAGCATAATCCCCCACAGCGATATACAGATACCCATCCGGACCGAAGGTCATACAGCTCACCCCATGTGAGGGAAGGTGTTCATAGGATAGAATCGTTCGGGTAAAGTTTACCTGGTCCTTCATTTCACCGGTGGCTACCCATTCATCGACGGTAATGAACCCCCCTGTTTTAGGTTTAAGATCTTGCCCGGGTTTCATAGCCATGTATATGACATAAAATTTTCCATTGGTTTGAAAATCCGGATGAAAAGAGAGGTTCCATGCGCCATATTCACCATTGATGGCGGGATGAACTTTGGATTTGAAATCGGCGATGCGTTTTTTGGGGTAATCCATGTTGGGATTCGGTTTTACGGATTTGGGATCGTAATTGTCGGGATAAAGGGTGTAAATTTCCCCGTACCAGCCAAGTACCCAGAAATGCTGGCGCATTCCGGGCACTTCGTCCATCCAGATCACTTTAATGGCATCGCTTACGAAACTGGTTTTTTTAAAATCGTAAAAAGGTTTCATCTCACCTATTGCGGCCAAAGTCGGGGTTGCCAAAAAAATCCAGAACAGGCTGGTAGCAAGTGTCATATGCATTATTTCCTTATAAAGAAATCCACTCTTACCAATTTAGCCCGAAATGGCGTTCGCTGCGTCTACCGGCACGCGACTAATTGAACTAAGTGTTTTTTATAAAATAGGGGTAGCAAGGCTTCCAGCGAAAGCCTTGCGAATACCGATGGGGAATGAATTTTAGGAGGCCTGGCCCTTGATGGCGGAATTCATTTTTTCGAAACCGGCGAATTTGATGGCGTAATTGTAAAGAATCTGGTTTTCCGCCAATTTGGCGGCTTCCATGTCTACATCCACATTGTTGATTTCACCCGGCAAAGTGGGGTCTTTAGCTGTGTAGACAAAGGGCTTGATATCCGCCAGACGCTTACCTTTGGTGATGTCCAAATGTCCGGGCTGGGTGGATTCCCCAGGAACCTTTACCTCCATGGCCTTTTTAAGCTGCTCTTCGAAATTCACTTCTTTACGTTGGTAGCCTGGGGTCATGACATTGGCCAGGTTTTGGGCGATGGCCTTGCCCCGCAGCGCTCCGGCATCCAGGCTTTTGTAGACGATTTGGCGCGTAGCGCCTCCGAATAAATAATCGCGGATATCCATACGACCTCCTATACCGGGTGCAAAAGCAAAGCTCGGACCAAAGTATCAGGGGCATTTTTGGGCAGAAACGACCTGGGCGTGAGACGCCTCCTGCAAAAACTGCCGGAAAACGATTCGGTTCCGGCAGGTATTTCCGGTTTGTTTCGTTCTGAAACGAAATGATTCACATTGGCGGACGAAAATTTCGTTATTTGGGTATCAACTCATTTGTACCCCGATTTTTATCTGAAAAAGGCATTTTGGGTCGGGATTGTTAGGCACCGTCCTTGCTTTGGGAGTGATTACCATGAATGACTTTACCCATTTATCCCAACTCAGTCTGCAAAAGGCCCAAGAAATCAAGGATGCGAACGGAAGTCTGGAGTTGACTTCTTTGCATTTGGCGGCTGGATTATTACGCGCGGCTTATGATTTCACCGAGCCAATTTTTTCCGGCGCCGGCGTCAATCCCGTCGCTCTAGCTGAGGATTTGGAAGCCGCAGCCGCAAAGCTGCCCAAGGCTCAGGATGGCCAAGGCGAAGATAGAGTCGCTTCGGACCTTCATCGAGTCTTAAGAGGCGCCAAAAAAATCGCCACCGACCTGGGAGACAGCTTCGTTACCATTGAACATATCCTCCTGGCGTTGGTGGAAAAGTCGGAAATGTTCGATTTAAAAAGCATTTTCGAAAAACACCGGTTACAACCCGTAAAATTAAAGGAATCCATCATGAATAATAGAGAATCGGGAGAAGGACGGGGACCCGGCGCCGCCCATAGCGCCAATGCTGAAAATGAATACCGGGTTCTGGAAAAATACGGGACGGAGCTGGTGAGCCAGGCCCGCGAAGGAAAACTCGATCCGGTTATCGGTCGGGAAGAAGAAATCCGACGGGTGATCCGTATCCTTTCCCGCAAAACCAAGAACAACCCCGTTCTGGTTGGGGAGCCCGGCGTCGGTAAAACCGCGATTGTCGAAGGGTTGGCTCAACGTATCGTACGCGGCGACGTGCCCGAATCATTGAAGGGAAAGAAGGTATACAGCCTCGACATGGGTAGCCTCATCGCCGGCGCCAAATACCGAGGGGAGTTCGAAGAACGCCTCAAGGCGGTACTGAACGAATTGGAAAAGGACAAAGGAAATACCCTTCTCTTCATCGATGAAATCCACAATATCGTCGGGGCCGGTAAGGCCGAGGGCTCGATGGACGTGGGTAATTTGCTCAAGCCCAAATTGGCGCGTGGGGAATTGCATTGCATTGGTGCGACCACTTTGAACGAGTACAAGCAGCATATCGAAAAGGACGCTGCCTTGGAAAGGCGCTTTCAGCCCGTGCATGTCAACGAGCCGAGCGTGGATGACACCATCTCCATTTTACGGGGAATCAAGGAGCGATTCGATCGCCATCACGGCGTACGCATACAGGACAATGCCATCGTGGCGGCGGCCAAACTTTCGCATCGCTACATCGCCGACCGGTTTTTACCCGATAAAGCCATCGACCTCATCGACGAGGCCGGCGCCATGGTAAAAACCCAGATGGATACCATGCCCGAAGAATTGGATTCGCTCAGCCGCAAGCTGTTGCAATTGCAAATCGAGGAAAAGGCGCTTAAGAAGGAGAAAGACGAACCGAGTAAAAAGCGGCTGCAAGGTCTGCAAGGCGAAATCCAAAGCTTGAACGAACAGGTTACCGCATTACAAAGACAATGGGAAGCGCGTTTACGGCAAATCGAAGTGGTACGCGGAGTACAATCCGAAGTGGATCGCATCAAACAGGATGTCGAAAGGGCCGAATCGGAATATGATTTGACCCGGGCGGCGGAGCTTAAATACAAAACTTTGCGCGAGGCGGAAAAACGCTTGGAGGCGGCGAGAATGGAAGCTGCCAAAGCCAACCAAGTGGGAGGCATGGAATTCCACGAGGAAGTGACCGAAGAAGAAGTAGCCGAAGTGGTTTCCAGGTGGACCGGAATTCCCGTGAATCGGCTTAAAGAAGAGGAGAAAGATAAGCTGCTCAACTTGCCATCCCATTTAGGCAAGCGGGTGGTAGGTCAAGTAGAGGCCATTGAAGCTCTAAGCAATGCGATTTTACGAAATCGCGCGGGATTGGCGCGGGAAAACCGCCCCATCGGCAGCTTTTTATTCCTGGGGCCCACCGGCGTAGGTAAAACCGAAGTGACCAAGGCTTTGGCCGAATTCATTTTCGACAATGAAAATTACGTGGTTCGTCTCGACATGAGTGAATACATGGAAAGGCACGCGGTGGCCCGCCTTATCGGCGCGCCTCCGGGATATGTCGGCTATGAGGAAGGCGGACAGCTTACCGAGGCCGTGCGTCGCCAACCTTATTCCGTCATTCTTTTCGATGAGGTGGAAAAGGCGCATCCCGATGTGTTTAATATTTTATTGCAGGTCTTGGACGATGGCCGGCTCACCGATTCGCAGGGCCGGACGGTAAGTTTCAGAAATACCGTCATCGTTATGACATCCAACATCGGTTCTCAGAAGTTCCAGCAGGGAG
This sequence comes from Fibrobacteria bacterium, assembly GCA_041746255.1. Taxonomy (GTDB): domain Bacteria; phylum Fibrobacterota; class Fibrobacteria; order UBA11236; family UBA11236; genus JBGTHM01. The sequence goes on from JBGTHM010000129.1 coordinate 13,109, forward strand.
TGCATGTGACTCCCGGTGAATTGATGCCTGAAATTCAAAAATACTTCCGACCGGAATTCATCAACCGTATCGACGAAATCATTACCTTCCAATCCCTCACCATGGAGGAATTGGTTCCCATCGCGAGGCTTCGCTTCGTGGATTTGGCCAAGCGGCTGCGGGAGCGGAATATTTCCGCGGAGATTACCGACGTGGCGGCGGAGGCTTTGGCGCACTTGTCCTATAACCCCCAATTCGGAGCGCGTCCCATCAACCGCTTTATCCAGACGCGGCTGGAAAACCCGCTCAGCAAGCTCATCATCTCCGGTCAGCTTAAGAGTGGATATCACCTGACCATCGACTTCAAGGATGAAGAGTTCACTTTTCATGCCGTGCCGGTAGTCGAAGAGGGCGGGAACGGGGGTGACGGCGGAGGTAAAAGCGCGGGTCCCGAAGATTTTTCGGAAGGCGAGGTGGAAGATGCCGTTTTCCACGATTTACATGACTCCGAATAGGTTGTCCTGTTGACTCCGGTAGTACCCATAAACTAAATTCCTAACATCGAAAAAGGGCCGATTTTCGGCTCTTTTTGCCACGTATTCGCGCAACGATTCCTCGTTGCGCGCATTTCCGGGAACAAAAGGAGTATTCGCTCATGGCATTAAAGAATTTTGAACCCCAATTCATGAAACTCGGCGTTTTGACCGCAGCTTTACAAGAACTTACGCCCCGCAATAAACGCGATCCCGATCCCGATTTGGCCATTGAAGAATGGCTGGGCTTCGCACGTGAAATCGGCAGCGATTATATCCAATTGTCGACGGCTCTGCATCCGAGCGAATCCGACGTACCGGAAGAAGCCATGTTGGACCCCGTGGCCAACACCCTCGATTTGCGGAAACCCTTCGACAAAGAGCGCGCGAAGCGGGTTCTCAAGGCGATGGAGACCACCAAGGTAGGCCTATCGGACATCTCCTATTTCGACAATATGCTGGTCAGCGACCCGGTCGAGAGGAAGAAGAAAATCGACTTCATGCTCAAGGCTTTCGATGCGGCGGCGTTACTGGGCTGCGATGCCATATGCGGATTCATCGGTAAAAATTACTCACTGAGTATGGATCAGAATCTTGACGACTTCGAGCGCACCTTTATCCCCCTGCTCAAGGAAGCCAAGGCCCGGGGCCTGTCCTTTCGCGTGGAACAATGCCCCATGCCCGGATGGACTCCCTTGGATAGCTGGCATAATAATATCGGCTATACTCCCGCAGCTTGGATTGCTTTGCACCGGATTTGCGAGAAGCACGGTTTGGGCGACCAACTCCGTGTGCATTACGATCCCTCGCATGCCATTCTCATGGGCCAGGATACTCGCTCCATTTTCCAATACCTTAAAGACGAAGGATACGGATTTTTGGTCGGGGGCTTTCACGTCAAAGGCCAGGTGGTCGACTCCAAAGGCGTAACGGCTTGGGGCTATGGCGGTCAAACCATGCAAAGAGGCGATTGGAAAAACGGTCAAATCTCTCCCAACCCCGCCGATCTCATCAACTCCTGGAAAAAACAAGTGGTGCTTTGCGAACACGAGCTTCCGGGAACCGCCAAGCACGACCCCCTGGCTTATTTGCAGAATCGTACGGTGGACTGGCTGGACCATCAATTGGCTGCTCGCGAATTGCTGGACTTGGACGTCGCCAACACCCACCTGGTCGTGGAACATGAGTATCCCCGGGCCCGCATTCAGGACAAAGAAAAACTCAAGCCGATCTTGGCGGGTTCTTTAGCCTTTACCCGAAAAATCGACGAGGCGGCGGCCTGCATGTTCGCTTTACAGAACGAAGTGCTCAAAGCACAGGGTATCCCCGTGCAGGGAATCGGCCGCGAAGCCTATCGTAGTTGATGAGTTGAGCCGGAAACTTTAACAGGAGATTACGGAAAATGCCACAAGACATCAACAGCAGGAAATTGCGCGCGGGCATCGTAGGCGGAGGATCCGGCGCATTTATCGGAACGGTGCATCGCATGGCGAGCGGCATCGACGGACAAATCGAAATCGTGGCGGGCGCCATGTCTTCGGACCCCGCAAGGGCCCGGGAGTCCGCGCAAGCCTGGTTCTTGAACCGAAGCTACGATTCCTTCCAGGAGATGGCGAAAGCCGAAGCCGCCCGCGAAGACGGTATTGATTTCGTGATGATTACCACGCCCAATAACATGCACTTTCCCGTGGCGAAAGCTTTTTTGGATCAAGGTATTCATGTGGTATGCGACAAACCCATGACCTTCACCTTGGAAGAGTCCCAAGAATTGGTCAAGCTGGTCGAGAGCAAGAAAGTGGTTTTCGCCCTGACGCATAATTATACGGGCTATCCCGCGGTGCGACAGGCGCGCGAGATGGTTCAAAAGGGCGAAATCGGCGAGGTGCGAAAAGTACTGGTGGAATACCTCCAGGACTGGCTGATGGACCCTCTGGAAAATTCCGGTCAGAAGCAGGCAGCCTGGCGTACCGACCCCAAGCGCGCGGGTATTTCCAATTGCGTGGGCGATATCGGAACCCATGGTGAAAACCTGCTGGAGTTCATTACCGGCGAAAGCATTACTTCCGTTTGCGCGGACTTCACGAGTTTTGTCAAGGGACGTCAACTTGAAGACGATGCCAACATCCTGCTCCGTCTCAAAAAAGGGGGTAAGGGGATTTTAACTTGTTCGCAGGTCGCCTGTGGTGAAGAGAATAACCTCAATATCCGCATTTACGGTTCCAAGGCCGGATTGGAGTGGCGCCAACAAGAGCCCAATACGCTCTATGTGAAGCTGGCTGGGGCGCCCTGGCAGGTGCTGCGTACCGGCCGTCCCGGGATGGGAGAGGCGGCGACTGCCGCATCCCGCCTACCTTCGGGCCATCCCGAGGGATACTTGGAAGCGTTTGCCTATATCTATAAGTTGGCGGCCGAAGATATCCGTCGGGTGAAAAGCGGGAAAGCGCTCCAGGGCGGATATCCTACCGTTCGTGATGGCTTGCGCGGCATGCAATTCGTGGTGAAAACCGTGGAAAGCGCCAAAAAAGGCGCGACCTGGGTGGAAATCCCCCGCTAGGTTTCAACGGGGTAGCTTTTCGATTTTAGCGGCCAAGATAAAATCGCTTTCCGTTAAACCTTCGATTTTGTGGGTAAAAAGGCGGATTTCCACCTTGCCCCAGGCGAGGTAAATATCGGGATGGTGGCCTTGCTGTTCGGCGAGCTCGCCGATGCGATTGGTGAAAGCCAGGGCTTCGGCAAAATCTTTGAATCCGAATTCTTTCCGCAAGTGGTGCTCGTTTTCCACCTCCCAACCGCTCCCCAGGTCGTCCCACCACATTCTCAATTTATCGCCTTGTAAGGGAGGAATGCCTCCCTTGCAGGGCACACATTCCTGTTTCGCTAATGTATCGAGGCTCATAATCATTCTCCTTCGGAGACAGGGTGTCTTTAAAAAATTAACTTTTCCGCGCATCAGGAGGTGGAATGAGTAAAGTGTTGTTAATCGGTACGGGCGGAGTGGGGGGTGTGGTCGCCCACAAAATCAGTCAGGCCCCCGAAGTTTTTTCCGAGCTGCATTTGGCCAGCCGCACGGTGGAAAAATGCGAGAACATCAAAAGGCAAATCGAAAAGCGGCGCTCCTTTCCCATCGGCACGTCAAAAGTCGATGCGGATAACCCCCGTGAAACCGCCGAACTCATCCGGCAGGTAAAGCCCAAACTGGTAATCAATACGGCGCTTCCCTATCAGGATTTGTCCATTATGGAAGCCTGCTTGCAAACCGGCGTCGACTACCTCGATACGGCCAATTACGAGCCGCCCAACGAGGCGAAGTTCGAATACAAATGGCAGTGGGACCTTCAGGACAGGTTCAAGGAAAAAGGCTTGATGGCTTTATTGGGATGCGGATTTGATCCCGGGGTGACCAATATTTTCTGCGCCCATGCGCAAAAGGAGCATTTCGACGAAATCCATACCATCGATATCATGGATGCCAATGCCGGTAATCATGGGATGGCCTTCGCGACCAATTTCAATCCTGAAATCAATATCCGCGAAGTTACCGCGCCGGGACGCTACTGGGAAAACGGCAAGTGGATTACCACCGAGCCCTTGTCGGAACACAAGACCTGGAATTTTCCGGAAATCGGCCCCTTGGAAATGTACCTCATGTATCATGAGGAATTGGAATCGTTGGTCAAGAACATCAAGGGATTGAAACGCATCCGGTTTTGGATGACCTTTTCCCAAAACTACCTGAACCACTTGCGCGTATTGCAGAACGTGGGCATGACTTCCATCGACCCGATTGAGTTCCAGGGACAGAAAATCGTTCCTTTGCAATTCCTGAAGGCATTGCTTCCTGACCCCTCCAGTTTGGGACCCAAAACCCAGGGTAAAACCAATATTGGTTGCCTGATAACCGGGGTGGAAAAGGGAATTCCGAAAAAAGTCTATATCTATAATGTCTGCGATCACCAGCAAGCTTATGAGGATACCGAATCGCAGGCCATTTCCTATACCACCGGCGTTCCCGCCATGATAGGCGCGAAGATGATGCTGGAAGGAAAGTGGCGGGGCCAGGGCGTTTTCAACGTGGAAGAATTCGACCCCACTCCATTTATGAACGAACTTTTAGTGCGTGGGCTGCCGTGGACCGAAGAGGTGTACTACGGCGAGCAAGCGAAGAGGGAGAGTGCGCTGGCGCTGTGAATGCCGGAGCGAAAAAATATACGCCGAGCGGTAATTCCTCCCGGCGCGTATTGGAGATAGGGAGATAGAAAAGTCAGGATCCGGGCGAACGCAGCATTTTTTCGACTTCGGCCAAATGGCTTTCTTCCAGGGCGATTTGAGTACGGCAATATTCTTCCAGGCCAATGGCCTTATCCTGGACGAGTTCCAATAATTCCCGGTATAAGGTCAAGCCGGCTTTTTCATGCTCCATGGATTCTTTGAGAATGTCTCCGATATTATGCCGATGGGTTTCCAGCAAAGGGCCCACGGCCAGCGAAGGATGTTCGCCGAGCGTGGTAATCCATTCACCGGCCAATTCCGCATGGGTCAAGCCTTCCTTGGCTTGGTCGCGCAACCAGGAGACGATGGGAATGCGGTTGAAACCGTAAACCATCAGTGAATAATGCGTGTAGTGAACCACCCCGGCCAATTCCATTTCCAGGATTCGGTTGAGTTTTTCCACTACCTTTTGTTTATCGATTGCTTTTATGGTCATGAGACCCTCCATTGGGAACGTACGGGCGAATTCAATTTCCAGAGAATGTATGAAAATGGCCAAGGCATGCAAACAAATTCCAAGACGCTGGAGCGTTCAGGTCAAAATAGAAGCGAGGACTGATGCAACCTATTGATCTCACCCAGGTTCCCACCCCGGCTTATGTGCTGCAAGAGGCGCTCCTCAAGCGAAACCTGGCCGTTTTGGACAGGGTACAGCGTGAATCCGGGGCTAAAATTATTTTGGCCCTCAAGGGGTTCGCCTTTTGGAGCGCCTTTCCCTGGGTTCGCGAAGTATTGCATGGCGCGACGGCCAGTTCATTGCATGAGGCACGGCTGGCCCGCGAAGAAATGCGTAAGGAGGTGCATGTGTATGCGGTGGCCTACAAGGACGACGAAATTGCAGAGATCCTTTCCCTGGCCGATCATGTCATTTTCAACAGTTTCAGCCAATGGCGACGTTTCCGCCCGGTGGTGGAAAAGTCGCAGCGAAAAATTGCCTGCGGGATTCGGGTGAATCCCCAATATTCGGAAGTCAAAACCCCCTTGTATGATCCCTGTTACCGGTTCTCGCGCCTCGGGGTTACGCAAGAGCAGTTTCGCGAGGAGGAGTTGGGAGGAATTTCAGGGCTGCACTTTCATTCCCATTGCGGTAACAATAGCGATGCCCTTGAGCGCGGAGTCAAGGTTTTCGAGGAACGCTTCGGTTCCTTTCTTCCCAAAATGAAATGGGTGAATTTTGGCGGCGGCCATCATATCACTCGCGCCGATTACGACGTGGATAGGCTGATACGGGTGGTGAAGGCCTTTCGCGAAAAATGGGGCGTCGACGTTTATATCGAGCCGGGCGAAGCGGTGGGCTGGCAAACCGGACCGTTGGTTTCGTCGGTGGTGGATATCGTGCACAATGAAATGGATATCGTGATACTGGATACCTCGGCTTCGGCGCATATGCCGGACGTCTTGGAAATGCCTTATCGGCCCGAAGTGCGCGGCGCAGCGGAAGCAGGCATGTTACCGCATACATATCGTCTGACGGGCCTCACCTGTTTGGCCGGGGATGTGGTGGGCGATTATAGTTTCGCTCAGCCGCTTAATGTGGGAGATAAGGTGGTGTTCGAAGATATGATCCACTATACCATCGTGAAGAACACCACTTTTAACGGGGTGCAACTGCCTTCTTTGGCGATATGGACGGAGCAGGGTGAACTGAAAGTCGTACGGCGTTTCGGATACGAGGACTATAAAAACCGGAACTCGTAGGAGCCAGGCTATGCAACCGCCCAAAAATAAACCACCGAGGCAGCCCCCCAGCAATTTTCCCTGCGCTGCTTTTTTTGCAATTCGCATCGACGTCCATCGCGAATCATAACCACCCTACGAAATTCTTCCAAAGTGACGGGGAGGAATTCAATTTCTCCAAAACCGTCAGCCGTCGTAGTGATTCGGATTTCCAGCTCCATTCCTTTACGCCTTACTGCAAGGGCATACCGTGAACGCTGTCCTTTGCGATAAGCGAAAGACTCTCCATCGTCCGCGACGTACTGGGATTTGGATATTCCTTTGTACGACGCGGATATCAAGCAGAGTAATTCCACGCGCCGAAGGTCTTTTTTATTGGTTTTGGGGATTCCCGGAAGCATAGGAATCAAAGCCCCGTCGCGAAGATAAATCGGCGTGGTCTGCGCCAACTTCTTCGCCTTGAGTTCGCGCCCGCCTTTGACCCAACGGGAATTCTCCGTGTCCCACCATAGCGATTCCGGCAAGGTAAGCGACCGCTCCGATTCTCTTTCGCGGGTGAAAGGCGCTTGCATGATGTATGGCCCTACCAGGAATTGGTCGTTGATATATCCAAGCGGTAGGCGCGGGGTATCCTTGAAATCGTAGAATAACGGGCGGAGTATCGCCTCTCCCGACTCCTCGTGCTGCACAAATAGATTGTAAAGATAGGGAAGCAGCTTATACCGCAGCCTTACGAAATGGCGCGTGATGCGCAGCGCCTTGGCGGATAACGACCAGGGTTCCTGGTTACGGGAATGGCATAGGCAATGGTTCCGGAAAAAGGGAAAGAGACAGGCGGCCTTATACCAATCGATGAGCAGGTCTTCGGTGCAATTATCTCCGAAGCCTCCCACATCGGCGCCATTGAACGGAATTCCCGACAAGGCCAGGTTCAGGGTTTTACCTATGGAAAGGTGAAGGTGGCGATAGGTGGAAAAATTATCCCCGGTCCAATTAGCGGCGAAGCGTTGCGAGCCGGCGCTGCCTGCTCGGGAAAGGAGAAAGGGGCGACTATCCGGACGTGCGGACAGGAATCCTTCTTGCGTAGCCATAGCCATGAGCAAAGCATATTGATTATGGTAGGCATCATGCGGGACCGCACCGTGCTGGAAAAGCATATCCGCAGGGTCGACGTCTCCGGTGGCAGGTTCATTCATATCGAGCCAAGCGCCGTCGGGGCCTAAAAGGGCGAAATCCCGTACTTTCTTGGCCCACCATGCGCGGGCTTCGGGGAGGGAAAAATCCGGAAAGACGGTATGGCCGGGCCAGACAATACCGGTATAGTCGCCGCCCGCCGGATTTTTGCAAAAAACATTCCCGCGCTTTCCACTTTCGTAAACGGGGTCGCCCTTTTCCCGCTTGACGCCGGGATCGAGAATCGGCATGACCCGGTAGCCGCGTTCCTGTATTTTTTTAATCTGATTGAGTGGGTCGGAAAAGTTTTTCTCCTCAAAAGTGAAGACCCGATAGCCTCGCATATAATCGATGTCCAGCCAGAGCCCGTCGGCGGGAAATTCATGGTTATCGAATTGATCGGCCAAGCGCTTCATGTCGCCATAGCTGCGATAACCCCAACGGCTTTGATGGTTCCCCAAGGCCCACAAGGGCGGAAGGGGCGTGACTCCCATAAGGAATTGGAATTTCCGGGTGAGCTCCCCCAGTGAAGGGCCATGAACGATGAATAGGGAAGGTGGTCCATCATATGCCCCCAGAAAAAAACTCGGGGCTTCGGGATCGGTTTGCTTGAGAGTGCCTTCCACGTTGAGTTTGGGAAAGGTGGATATGAAGGCGGGAAAAGCGCTGTTCACCAGCAGTCCGGTATAGGTATTTCCCCGCTTCAGGATGAGATAGGGGATGGAGATATAATCCGGGTCATAAAAATCGTCGCGAACCACATGGGTGCCGTGGTCCGACCAGGTATCGACATTGTAGAAGCGGAACGAGCGATGAGAGCGCTCGAAAGGAGCGCTTTTCTCTCCCAGTCCGTAAAACTGCGTATGGGGAGAGAGGTGAAAACGAAACATCCAAGCTTGTCCCGAGGTTCCGAAGGCTTTGCCGGGTAGGGAAGACAGCAAGGATTTTCCTTTTTTGTCGGATAATGCAAGGGCTCCTGTATCAGAGATGGTTAGAGAGGAGGTGGTTCCATGGCAGGCTGGGGAAGCATCCTCTGCGAACCGGGGCGGAGCGACGAGAAAATCTCGCGGCCACAGTTTGGAATCCGAGACGCGGATGGAATAGATATCTTCGCAAGTGCCCAGGGTTTCGAAGTCAAACTCCTGTTTACCACACCTGAGCCTTCCCTTTGTAAGCGAACCGACGTAGGTGAAATTCAAAGGGTCTACGAATTTTCGATAGGAATGCATTTCCAGTCAAAGAACAATTTTACGGGAGGTGAGGAAAGCCGTACCGGCCTTTTATCCCGGAGGATCCAGAACTTCGTAGAGGTTCACGCTTTGTACGCGGCCTTTGAGTTGGGTGGCGCCCAGACTCCGGGTAGGAATGGCGCCTTGCAACGCTTCGTAAACGCTTTCGGTAATCAACAATTCGTCAGCTTGTGCCAGGCCGCATACGCGGGAAGCGATATTGACGCAGTCGCCCAGGGCGGTATACTCCATGCGGGCCTCCGTTCCCAGACTCCCTACGACGGCCTCTCCGCTGTTGACGCCTATGCCGACCTCGAAATGAGGTATACCCTGGGTGGTCCATAACGGCAGCATTTCGCGTAAACGCTTACGCATGGCCTGCGCGGTTTTCACGGCGGTGAATTCGGGATTGTGCACCGCGAAAGGCGCGTTGAAAAGCACCATCATGCAGTCGCCGATGAATTTATCCAGCGTGCCCCCATTGGCGAAAACGATGGCGCACATTTCCGAAAAATACAAGTTGAGCATGCGGGCCACATCCAGCGGGGCCAGGGTTTCCGAGAGCGGGGTGAAGCCCCGGATGTCCGCGAAAAGTACCGTGATATTTTTTTTGCGGGAGCCGAGATGGAAGTCGGCACTGCCTTTTTCCGAAATGATTTTGTCGGCGATATTGGGGGAGAGAAAGCGTTTCAGGTTATCCCGGATAAGCGCTTCGGTGCGTAATTGTTTGGCGAGCTGGATGTTTTCGATGGCTATACCGGCTATGCCCGCAGCGTTCATAGTCAAATCGAGGTCTTCGCCGGTGAAGCGGGAGTTGTTCGATTTGTTGTCGAGGTAGAGTACGCCGAAAACCTGCCCTTCGGAATGGATAGGGCAAACGAGGGCGTTACGGATCTTAAGGTTGACGATACTCAAGGAGGCATCCTCCGCAGCTCCTTCCGCGCTGTCGAAAAGGAAGCCGGATTTATCCTGCAAAACCTTGGAAACCAGGGTGCGGCTGTACAGCTTCTCCTCCAGGTTTTCGCGCCGTTCCCCTTTCTCGAAGGCCAGATGCGAGCTTACGGTTTCATGATCTGACGGGTCTATGAGGAGAATATAGCCGGTATCGCAATGGAGAACTTCAAACAGGGTTGTCATGACTTTATCAAAAAGTTCCGGAACGGTAACCAAGGCATTGAGGGACCGGATCAATTTATTGGTAACCCGCATGCGCTGTAACAGGTCTTTGACCTGGGGAGTTTGATCCGGGGAGGATGATTCAGCGTCCAGATTTTGGACCTTGCGTTCTCGGACGATATTGAAATCGAAAAGGGAATTATTGAGCTCCAGTTTCGAGGATGTCGTTTGGGCGGGAAAACCCAGCCGCCTATCTACGCTGCGCCTGTCCGGAACAAGCCGCAATTCGCAATCGCCTATGTAAAGGGGTTGGTCGAGTCGCCATTCCGAACGACTTACTCTTATCTCACCGAGGAAGACCCCGTTGGTGGAATTCTGGTCCACGATTTCGGCCCGTTCCCCTTGCAGCAGGATAATCATGTGCTTGGCGGATATTTTGGGGTCGGGTATTTCGATGTCGCATCCGGGATCTCGGCCGACGATGTTGACGCCTTGCTGCAGGGGAAACACCTTGCGAGCAGGATAGGCGGGGCTGCTGACCATTTCCACTACGGGCATATCCGATAAGCCTTTGCTATTAAAGTGGACGCAGGGCTTACCGCATTGAGTACGGCTTGTCCCTAAAGAAATAATAGCATTAGAAGGTGACGGGGAGATCAAGGAAATGATTTTGAGGCCGGCAGGGATTGAATCAAGCTGATTTTTTCCAGTAGTTGAGCCGGACTGAAGGGTTTAGGCAAGAAGTTGTCGCTATCGGGAGGATTATCCTGCCCTGTCAGCAATTCATCGGTATAACCCGACATGAACAGGACTTTTAGTTTCGGATTGATGGCAAGAAGGGAATGGGCCAATTCCCGACCGCTCATACCAGGCATGACCACATCGGTAAGGAGCAGGTCGGGCATGAGTTTATCCGCCAGGATCCGATCTCTCGCTTCAATTCCCGAGGCGGCTTCCACAACCTTGAATCCGACATTCACGAGAATCCGATGAATGAATCCGCGTACGGATTTTTCATCCTCGACCAAAAAAATGGTTTCCCCTTTCGCCTTGAAGGGAGTGGATTCCTCTTGGTTATTCGAAGCGGGAAACCATTCTTTTCGCAGGGTAGCGGGAAAAAATATCCGGAAAAGGGTGCCTGATTGAAGGGAGGATTCGACGGCTATCGCTCCTTGTGCCTGATTTACAATTCCATAAACGCTCGCCAAACCTAATCCCGTACCCTTGCCCACCCCTTTGGTCGTAAAGAACGGCTCGAAAATTTTCCCCATAATCTGGGCGGAGATTCCGGAACCGGAATCCTGAACGCTTAATTCCACATAATTTCCCGGGGGGCCCTCCAATGCGAGACTTTCCTTGGGTAATTGAGAAACATTTCGGGTGCGCAGAATCAGACGCCCACCCGCCGGCATGGCGTCCCGGGCGTTCAAGGTCAGATTGAGAATAACTTGTTCCACCTGGCTGGCATCGAGATGGGTTAGGTTCAGATCCGGATCCAAATCCAGCGTCAACTCGATATTTTCTCCGATCAGGCGCACCAGCAAGCGTGAAAAATTGGATACGAGTTGGTTCAGGTTCAGGACTTTCGGCATGATCATCTGACGGCGACTATAGGCGAGTAATTGGCGCGTCAATTCGGCCGCCCGTTGACCGGCATGGCGGATTTCCTTAAGGCTTTCCTGAAGTTCGGGTTGGCCTGTTGCTTGCGTCTCCGCCAATTCGCTGTAGCCATTTATGGCGGTAAGCAGATTATTGAAATCGTGCGCGATGCCGCCGGCCAGATTTCCGATGGCCTCCATTTTCTGCGATTGCCTCAATCTCTCCTCGCTATCATGCAAAGCCTGTTCGGTTTTTTTCCGTTCCGAGAGGTCGACGATTTCCAATACCATACCGACCACTCGATCATTTTGGATTACGGGTTCCAATGCGCATAAAATGGGAATCTTCACTCCGTTTTTTCGAATGAGTTCGTCTTCATGGTTTTTCAGGGACCTCCGTTCGCCTAGGGCATTTCGCAATTCACAGGTTTCATGGCCGCCCTCCTCTTCCTTTGCTTTAGAATGGATACCTTCGTGCAAAGAAAGGTCGCGAAGTTCATTCAAGGAGTAACCCGTCAGGTTTTGGGCGGCCTGATTAGCGTATGTTGTACGCTCGTTTTCATCGAGGAGAAAAAGCGCCACCGAGGCATTGTCCATGATCGTATTGGTAAGCCGGCTTTGATATTCCAAGATTTCTTCGGCGCGCCTTCTATCGGTAATGTCGCGGAGAATGACTGTATATAATTTATCTCCGTTGTCCTCGGCCTGGGATATGGTCGCTTCCAGGGGAAACTCTTCGCCATCGGCTCTCAAACCATAGAGAGTGCCGAGTAGGCCCATGGTTCGTGCTGTGATACCGGTTTTTCCGAAGGAGTCGATATGCTGTTCATGGCGTTTCCGATAGCGTGCGGGAATGAGCCGATCGATTGGCTCGCCCATGGCCTTGTCGGCGGGAAGCCGGAAAATTTTTTCGGCGGCCTTATTGAAAAGCAATATCCGTTGACTCGCATCGATGGTAATTATGGCATCCATGGCGGATTGGACCACGCTTTGCAATCTCCTTTGGCTTTGTTCCTGCACCTTGACGGAGCGGGCCAATCTCCTTCCCAGCGAAGCGGCCAGTGCGAGCGCCAGGAGTATGCAGGCCATCGCCACGCCCACGACGGCGCGCGTCCAAAAATCGGCATAACGATCCATCGACCTTTCCGCCGCTTCTACATTTTGCCTTTGTAATTCCGTTAACGCTGCTACGGCGTTTTCCAGTGCCAGTCGACGGGGTTCCAAATTCTCACGAAAATGAGCGAGGAATTCGGGAGTCAGTCCTGTGATTGAATCAAATGGGCCTTGTCTATCCATCCAGGCCCGGTATTCCTGTTCCGATTCGATTATCCGCACTGCCGCCGCCCTTTCCACCTCCGGGAAAGTCTCTGCCAGGAACCCGGATGCGGCGTCTATCAGGGAATCCCCTTGGATTTGTGCCTGATGTAACATCCACCTTTCTCCCGTCAGGAAATACCCGCGCACGAAAATGGATTGGTCGCGGGCCAGCAAGTGGACGCGTTTCGCCTCGGCCAGTCGAACCAGCAGGGGTTCGCGAATCCGGGAGTCCATCCTTTCCTTGGATATCAGGGAGAATACAGCAACGGTTGCCACGGCTAACGGGGCCATGACTAGTAAGGAGAAGCTGATCCAAATCGGAGTCGTCGATTTGGAAAATTGATTCGCCGCCATGAGTGTGTTCCTGTCCAACCTAATATAGGTTCAAGGCCACAACTAAGCAAAAAATCCGAGGGGGGATAATGCCCGGTTACGGTTGGTTTTCTGTAAAAATGCCGGCCCATAGGGCTGAATGGTGGCGGCCGGAGTCGGCCCGTCGCGCGCGTAACCATGGCGAAGATTAAACGGGAGAGCCTTGCTACGAAGAGTTTATGTCGATTGCGGGGGGTCGAGAAAATATTTCCGTAAGCCGGAATTGCGCCTAATTTGCCGTTTTAACGCCTGTTCCAAAATTTCCGGCGACCCGTAAATCCCTGCGAAAAACTTTGCGCGGGTAATCGCGGTGTATACGGCTTCGCGGTAGCAAAGTTTGCCGTCTTTTTCCGGCAGCAGGAGCAGTACATGCGCGTATTCGGATCCCTGGCTTTTATGCACAGTGGTGGCGAAGGCCAATTCGAAACGCGGCAAAAAGGGGATGGGATAGAATGCGAATCCGTCGGCTCCGCGAAAAACCGCGATTTGACGATCGGAAAGGTTGACGATGAGACCCACGTCGCCATTATAAAGCTGTTTACGATAGTCGTTTTCAAGGATTAGGATGGGAGCCCCCGGAAAACCCTCGCCGGACTGGGGAAATTTTCGGCTGGAAGAGCCGAGCAAAAGATTGCGTATCCGGCGGTTCACCGTCTCGCAACCGAAAGGTCCCTTGCGCGTTAAGGTCAGGATACGGGCGCGGTCAATGCCGGCGAAGGCTTTATCCAATTCGGCGGATAACTCGGGTGAACCGGAGGTAAGCGAAGCGATCTTACGTATACAGGCGCCATGGCCGGATTTTTCCGGATAGTGGAAATTGACCCAATGGGAGAGAAGCTTGTCGCGATGCGCTCGATAATTATTATCGGGAGCGAGCAGCAGTCGGCAACCCGGGGTAACGATTTCGTTTCCGCCCTGGCCGGGACCAACGGGTGCGCCCATATCGGAAAATGGTCGCGGTTCCAGGAAATTCAGCGTAGCGCGAAAATGACTGGAATTTTCGGGAGCGTTTTGATTGATGAGAACGGCTGCTTCCAGGATTCCCTCCGCGGACCGATGGCTGCGCGCGAGAGCGACTGAGAATCCGTTGGGGAGCGCGTGGGGGGAATCCGGAGGTTCAAGTCCGCAGGCTCGAATCCATTCCCTTGTGCCTTCCTCTTCCCGATAATCCTTTTCATCCTCAGGAAGCAAATCGGCCAAAACCGCGCCGGAATCCACCGAGGGCAATTGATGGCGGTCGCCTACCAAGACCAAGCGGGTTTCCGGTCGCAATGCCTCCAGTAGTCGGGCCAGCATAAAGATATCCACCATGGAGACTTCATCGACAACGATTAGATCGGCATCGATGGGATTGGAGCGCGTGTGGCGAAACCGGCCGGTTACAGGGTTGTATCCTAGCAGCCTATGCAGAGTCGAGCAGGTGAGTGCGCCTAATGCGATATCGGTGGGAGTCGCGCGGCCGGATGCTTCCAAGGAGGAATAGCTTTCGCGTAGCGATTCCCCCAAGCGATGCGCGGCGCGCCCCGTGGGGGCCGCCAACCGGATGCGCGCCACGTCCAGGGGGATGGCCCGGGTCATCACGCGCAACAAGGCCGCGATGAGGGTGGTCTTTCCCGTACCGGGGCCACCGGAGACAACCAAGAGCGGCCCGCGCAGAGCCAGAGCCAGGGCGGCCTGCTGCTCGGGGGCCAATCTCAACGGCAACGGACCCGATGGTGTGGTCCGAAGCAAGGGATTGTGGGAGAGCACTTCCTCCAGCACGGACCGGTAATGTAACGCCACGTCATGGGTGGTAGAAATTCGGGACTGGACTAACCTTTTACCTAAGGCATTTCCTACCGAGGCTTCCGCGGCAAAATGTTTTTGGAAATACAGCGAATCGTCGTGTAGCAAGAGGGGTTTGTATTCCGGCGGCTTTCCCAGGATGCGGTCATAACGACCTGTTTCCACCTGCATCCGAAAATTCCGGGCCCAATCGTGCCCAAGTTGCGCCGGGGTTTTCCCGTCGAAAAGCGGGAGGTCGGGATGTTTATCCAGATCGAGGCACAGCCAATCCCGCAGCGCGGAAGCCAGATGATCTTGCGTGAGCCGCAGCCGCAAGGCTCCGGTTTTAACGGTGCTGCAAAGGCAACCCAGTGTGAGAAGCAGGGGAAGGTCTTCGGAGCCATCGCAAAGATTGCTCAGAGTGAGGATAAGCGAGACATCCACGCCGTCGAGGGCGTCGCGCTCCAGCGCCGCGATGCAAAGGGTTCTCCAAGGTAATGCGCTGGTTTCGGGCCATAGGGTAGTGAAAAGGTGGCCTACCGAAGCATGGCGGGGTTCCGGCGACCAGGTACCGAAAGGTATACCCTGCCCCGACCCCGCTGGCTTACCCGGCGTATTGGTGAAATCAGACATGGTTTTCTCCCTTTGCGAGTCCCAATGGAGCCCGGAGCGCTTGTTCCAGCAACGCCGGATATCCGCGCAGAGCTTCATCGGAATTGGGTCGGTGGGCGAATACTCCCGTTGCGCCAGGCTTCCCTTCCTCGGCGCGCATGCCGCGCAAATAGATATACAACACGCCTCCGAAATCGCGTTCATAATCGAAATCGGCTATCACGCTTTTCAGCCATTTGATTACGGCCACGGTATACAGGGTATATTGCAAATCGTATCGGCTTTGGCGCATATTTTCGGCCAGAGCCGCGGGTGCGTAATCGTCGAGATAATTCGATTTCCAATCGAGCACATAAAAGCGGCCCGCGTGCCGGAAAACCAAATCGATGAAGCCCCATAAGTAGCCGTGCTTGGAGCGGACTTCCGGAATCGCGCCCGCCGCCTTCTCCCCATAGGGAAACAGGAATTCCAATTCTGGGCGCATGTCCGTAACATCGCATAACCGGAACGGCGCGCCTGACCCCAATGCCGGCAGGGGCGCGCGCAGGGTGTTCCAGAGAATATGTTCCACCCCTTCGCGGCAATCGGGCGGAAGTTTATGCTGCTCCAGCGATTGGCCGATCAAATCGCGGACTTGCGGCACTTCGCCCAGGGCACGGGGCGACGGATGCTGCGCGGCGAGGGCAAAATCGATTTTCTCGAATAAGTTGTGCAAGGCGTTACCGATATGCGTGCCGCGTGGAAGCAATTGCCCGGGATTTGTTTCCTCCGTGCCGGTCTCCTGGCCTTCGCTGTCGGATTCCCAATCCGGCGGGGCCTCTTCCTTTTCGTAGCGGCCTTCGGTTTGCGCACCCACCCATTTTTCCAGGCGATAGGCCAGGTGGGAATAGGATTCGAGTACCATGCGCCGCGAGGAGAAGTCAGAACCTTCGGAAGGGAGGGGGGGATCGGTGGGAGGGCTCGCTGCCATTAGGGATGTGGTTGGGTTCTCCTTCGCTTCGGATTGTAGGTCGAGTTGCGTAGATGCCCGAGCCACGGCTTGGGTTTCGTCGGCGGGGACATGATAAAACAACTCCGGAATTTGTTGCCGGGCTCCACGCAGTGAGGCCCCGACGAGATGAAGCAGGGGACTGGGGTTCGATTTTTTCTCCTCGCCATTTTTTTTCTTGGGTTCCGGGACCAAGGGGAGGTAAAGGCGATATTTGGCGCGGGTGAGTGCGACATAATACAGCCGCTTCACTTCTTCAAGATCCTGGCGCTCCAGCTCCGCGATGGCCTCCTGATTTTGATTGTCGAGATGGAAAACCGTTCCTCCCGTGCGACCGTTTTCACCTGCGAACGCGCCACGCCGCTTGAATTGCAAATAATCCGATTTTCGAGCCGCGGAAAATCCACCGGCCAGGAAGACCACGGGAAATTCCAATCCCTTGCTAATATGCATGGTCATGATTTGCACCAGGTCCCGCTCTGATTCCAGGCGAAAGTGATCTTTCGCCTCTTCGGAATTGCCCTCCGATCGCCGACGCCGGCGGTACCAATCCAAGAGGGTGGAAAGATCGAAATGCTTGCGCATGGCTTCCTGGGTGAGATTCTGGGTCAATTGCAAGTAATTCATCACCCGTCTGTCGCCGTCGGGAAGCGCACAAATGCGGTATAAGAGTCCGGTATCGTAGAGCAGCGAATGGAAAAGCCGACGCCAGCGCGATTGGGTAGCCAGGCGATTCCATTTTTCAAAGAGGGTTGCGATTTCCGTACCGTCACCTTGCCCACTTTTTCCGTGTTCTTCGTTTTCTCCACTGATGCTGCCATTTCCGCCGCTAACCGAAGCCAGGTTTTCGGGAGCTACCTGGAAAAATTGCGACAACAACGCCCGGCGGAAACTCCTTTCCTCGCCGGGATCTTCCATTGCTTCCAACATGGCCAGTAAATGCAGGGCCTCTTCACTTCGGTACAAGCCCTCCTTTTTATAAACGGCGAAGGGTATACCGGCATCTTGGAATTGGGATTCCAATTTTGCCCTTTCGGATCCGGTTCGGACCAGAACGCAAATGTCCGAGGCGCGAAGGGGGCGCATGGGTTGGCCATCAGCAGGGAAATTTCCCGGAACGGAATCATCGGGAATGCGTAATTCGACCCGCCCGGTTAGCAGGTTCTGGATTTCCGCCACAATCCACCCGTTCCACAGACGCCTGGTTGCTTCAACCTTGGTAGCGGAAGCCAAGTCGACTAGAACTATGGGTGCGGATTCTTTTTCGGATGCGCCGGTGCGGCAATATTGACGGGGGGATCCTCCGAAGCCCACCGGGCAATAATCCACTCGGTTGCCTTGGGGAAGCCGCCAGTTGGAGTCGGGGGCCGAGGGTTGTTCGGCACCGAACCATTCGGGTTGGGAGAAGAGTACGTTGAAGGCCTTCAGCAGTTTTTCGCTGGAGCGGAAATTGGCGGAAAGCCCATGGCCTTGGGCCTCACCGGACAGGGCGATGGCGCGTAATTGTTCGCGCGCTTCCAAATAGGTGTAAACATCCGCGCTACGGAAGCCGTAGATGGCCTGTTTGGGATCGCCGATGAGGAAAAGCGGATTTTTTCCACCGCTTTCCAAGAATACTTTCTTGAAAATATCCCATTGCACCGAGTCGGTATCCTGGAATTCGTCTACGATGCAGTACTTATAAGCGGATCGTAAGGATTGCACCAGTTCCGGTTGGTTGAGGACGGACGCGTGTACTTGCCGAATCATGTCGTTGAAAGTCAATAGGCCACGCGTGCGCTTGATGTGGGCTACATGCTCTTGCAAAGATGCGATGATGCGGTGGTGGTGCTGGAAGCGGAGATTGGCTTGCTGAATTTTAAGTCTTTCGTGCAATTTCCGAAGCCTTTCCAAATGTTGCAATACATCGGGTAGAGCCGGGAAGGAGGGCGACTCGGGGAGCAAGAGGGCGGTGAAACCCTCATGGTGGATTAACCGCAAGTTAATGTCATCAAGGTAGGTTGCCAGCGGCGCTACGATTTCATCGGATTTGAGGCCGGGAAGCGTTTGCGTGGAAAGGATTGCCGCCTGGAATAGAATTCCGGGAGCCTTCTCTTTTACGGCTTTGTTTTTCCAGGGAATTGCTTTCAAGCTCATTGCAAGAGACGAGTCGGCGATATCCTGGCTTACGCGGGTACCGAAGGCTTCCCGTAACTGAATTACGGTATGCGAAATTTCTTTTTGCAAGCGCTCCAGCGCTTCCGGATCCGGTCGGGGCAATAGGCAGTCGCCGCTTTCCAGGTTCATATTCATGGCGATATTTATCAGGACATCGCTCCATTTGTCTCCGCCGTTGAGTCCGATATCCCGTGCGAAGCGGGTAAAGGCGTCCTTATCCTCCGGCGAGGAAAATTCATTCAACCATGTGGAACGCATTTCCTCGGCCAAGGCTTCTTGGTATAACGCTCTATCCTCAGCCAACCGCGCGTCGAAAAGGGCTTTATTCTCGAAGGCGTAATGCCGTAGCACGCCATGGCAAAATCCGTGGATGGTCTGGATGGAAGCTTCATCGAAATTCACATAAGCCTGGTCGAGAAAATCCTTTTGCGTTCGGTTCAGGCCGGGCAGGCGGCGTATCATTCCCAGTCGTTGGCGGATTTTCTGGCGCAGTTCGCCGGTGGCTTTTTCCGTAAAGGTGACGACCAGGATTTCCGGAAGTTCGGGCGGCTTTTCCTGCAAAAGCAAGCGCACGAAGAGATGCTCAAGGGTATAAGTTTTCCCCGTTCCGGCCGAAGCTTCCAGGATGGCGGGACGGTCGAGATGGAGGGCCTCCACCAAAGGCGAGCTCAGTGGGGGAAGAGTAATTGCGGCGATACCCTGAGATCCGGAAATCGTTCCAGGCTTACCGATGCGCGCGCCTCCGGGAGGTAGATTCATTTTACCTCCCCATTGAAGAAGAGTCGGAAGCGGGAGCGGATCTTAGTCTCTGCATCATCGGGCACTTTGGCTCCCAAAAGCCGCGCCGCTTCGGGAGGAGTGTAGTTGGACCAGGGATCTTCCAAAGCCAGCCGCAAGGATTCAGCCCAATCCGAAGAAGCCTCGGTAATGCTGAAGCCGCAATGGAAACAATTTTTATCGGGGCGGGATTTGGCAAGGGTTTTGAAAATAAGTTTCAAAGGAAGGTGATCGTAATCCCGTCCCGATAACAGGGGAGGAAGCACGGTATGGAAGAAATCCCGGGCGGCCTCGGGGGTGACGCGGAAACAGCGCCACCAAAGCGCTCGATAGCTTTTTTTATAGGATTCGACGAAGTGAACGGTGAAGGGCCTTCCTTGAAAGGATTCATGTAGGGGGTGATTCGAATTCTGCGCCAACAAGTAGACCAAAAACGGTTTGAGCATTCTCCTCGGGTTCACTTCGCCGCTCATCGGAACCACTGTAGCGCAGGCTGCATCTGTCGTATCCGGAAGCAAAAGCAGGGGAAGCGAACCGCGGATGGAAACTTTCGTTCCATCCCGAGATTCCGCTTCCAGGGGTGGCATTAGTATGGGTTCCTCGGCCAGCGGGGTGTGCGAAGCCGAACCGAAGACTAGGTCGCGAAGCGCGGTAAACCCTGTGGAGCCCGCACGGATATTAGCCGCTGCCGCCATCAAACCCTCGGCGGCAGACTCCGCTACTTGCGCTAAACTTTCGCGGTCCAAGGTCTGGTAATCCCCTTCCGGCGTGCGACCGCGCCGGCTCAAATCTTCGTAGGCTCGCCTAAATGCGCCTTGCATTCGGTCTAGGCTGATATCTTCCCAATGCGACAATCCCTCACGGTAAACCGTTTCCAGGATTTCATGTTGGATTAGACCGTTGGAGAAAAACGGCTCGTCTTCGGCATGCAGGGTGTCGCCGCCGCGTTCGCCATACAGGCCAAGACGCCGTTCCAGCGCATATTGCACCGGGTTGTCGAGATAGGCAACCAAATCGTCGAGTGTGATTTCGGTGGGAATTTCCGCTTCCTGAGCTTTTCCATTCACCCAAACCCGCAACGCTTCTCCGGGCAGTGCGAAAGTTGTATCGGCTCTTTCTTCTTTGCGCTCCCACATCCAGGCCAGCAAAGCGTCCTTTTGGCTATATCCCCTTGGTTTTTCCAATAAAGACGGGGAATGTTTTTGATACAATTCGGGGCTGTGCGGCAGTAACGGAACAGTTACGGGTAGGAACGGCGCTCTTTTTCCGGGTCCGGCTTCCGCGTCGGCAGGCGATAATACGGCTGCTTCCAAATAATCCGTCAGCTCATTGAGCGTAGAACTCATTTGATAGCGGCGGTCTTCCAGAAGATCGCGGTCCACGTAGCTGAGGTAAAGTTTTTCGCGCACCGACATAAGCGCTTCCAGGAACCAATACCGGTTGCGCGCCGAGGCGTCCAAATCCCCGATGACTCGACGAAAGCGCCTCAAATCCAAAGTGGACGTGGATGCATCCTCGGGGAAAAGCCCTTCGCCCAGTCCCAATATATAGGTGATTTTGAAGGGAAGGCTCCGCAAGGAAGACAGGGTGGCGATATTGACTCCTCCCGCCAGGAAGGGCTTGCGTGAAACGGGTAGATTGGCCAAATGGGACGTAAGCAGGTTGAGAACCAGGGCGGGGCGTACTCCCGGCTGTAAGTTTCCTTGCGAGTGTCCGGACGCCGGTGGAGTTTCGCGCAGCACGGCTTCAATGGCGTCCATATTGCGCAGGGAGAGCATGAGGCGACGCAACTCGGCTTGCACAAAGGCTTCCAGGGGAGCCTCGGCAGGCAAACCCAAATGGCATTCCGTCACATCGTCGATAAGGGCCAGCCACTCGCTCCAGGGGCGCGGCCCTTCGTCGCGCAGACGCGCCGTATCCCGGTGGAGCGCTTGAATCACTTCGATAAAGCGGCGCAACTCTTCGCGCTGCCCGCTGCCGCCATCGACGAAAGGAACGATATCCTCAAAGTTCCGGTTATCATCGCTTTCGGGCATTTCCATCACGGTGCCTAAGAGCATGCGCTGCAGGCCGTGCCACCAGGTATGCAGCGACCCCGGGTGATAGCCGTTATCGGATTTATGACTTCCGTCGAAGCAACGGAATATCTGCAATTGGTCGGCCCAGCGCATCCACAAGCGCGTCGAATCGCGTCCCAAACCGTGCCGAGCCTGAAAACAGGGATTGCGAATGAGCTCGAAGACTTCGCGGCGGGTGAGTTTGCCTCCCCCCAATGCGAACAGGCTGGCCAATCCCTGCATATAAGCGCTTTCGGAAGCGGCCCGGGTATCGTTGAGGGTAAAAGGGATATATCCCGGAGCGCCTTCGCGTCTTTGCGTGAAAACGCTCTCGATGATATTGCGATAACGGTCCATGTCCGGTACCATGATGGCGATATCTTCCGGGTTTAGGCCGGGATTTTCCAGCAAGTTGGCGATGATGCTGTCGTGTACGGTTTCGACTTCGCGATGGATTTCGGGACAGGCCAGTATTTGCAAACTGGAGTCCTGTCGGAGGCGTTCGGATTGCGGGAGTGCGCCGCTGCGGTGTAAGACCGCTCTTTGCACGGTGCTTAAAACCGTGGGCGCTTCGGGTTCGACGAAGTAGTCGTGGAAATCGTATCCGGTTAGTTGGCTCCAAAGTTGGGTGTTTTCGCGTCCCGGTCCGCCCCACCGGCTGAGCAGGGGATTCTCATCGGCATCCAGATGCAATTCCTCCTTTTGGAGGGCTTCGAGATCCAGTCTTATCCTATCCTTTTCATCGCCGCTGAGTTGTCTCCACCCCAGGAATTGTTGCCGTTGCAGCAAATCTTCCTGTATTTTTTTACGCCTGGCCTTGGGGGTCAAAACGTCTTCCCAATATACCGCACACGGGTTCAGCGAATAGATGTAAAAGCCGGAGTGCCGTTGCGGCAGCGCTTCGGGATCGGAAAGGCGGCGGATGAGAGACCTGTGGAATGGGGAAATCTGGGATAGCCCGAAGAGATGGTAAATGGGCGTATCAGGCCTATCGGGGGTCGGCCGCTTTTGGGCCAGCACCATTTCGGCGAATTGGGGCAGGGTATAGGCGTATTGTCCCGTCCGCTCCCCCAAAGTGTCGCGCAACCCTCCCGTTTTAAAGATGGCATGGTAGACCGCCTTTTGCCATTTCTCCAGTTTCTCGACTTGTCGATGGGCAATCCGACCGGCTTTTTTATCGAGAAACCCCCGGAAACAATCCTCGCCTTCCTTCCACAATTGCGTCAGCCCTTTACGGCCATGCTCCGGCACCCGGCTGTATTCGTATTCCCGAAAATACCCCGCCAGTTTACGGGCGAGTTGTCCCAGGCGTTGTGCATAGGCCGTCGCATCGGACGCGCCTTCGTCGAGGTAGGCGCGGATTTCGTCGGGAGGGTGGGTGAGGCACAGGCTCAAAATGAACCCTTCCAAACCTTGTTCGTCGAGAAGTCTCGCTGGTTTGCGATTGGCGGCTTCGCGTTCCACGTCGAGTTCGGCGAGGCGGCGCCATAATAGGCGCTCAAGCAACATGAAGTCGATATTGGCGGAAATCCCCAGCTTATCGGCCAACCGCATCTGCACCCAGCGGCGCATGCTGGGATTGGCGGTGGCAATATTCGGGGAGGCGAACGGGTCGTCCCAGGCCAGATTTTCGGCAAGCTTGTCCAGAAGGACGGCGGGTGAATTGCTGAAATAAAGTTGTGCCGGCATAATTTTTAGAGGTACCGCGCCCCCTCGAAGGTGGCGCAAGTACTGGCATCAGAAGCAGGAAAAGGTAGCAAAGCGCGGGGACAAATTTTGACCCGGGAGGTGGGTTAGTTTTATGAAAGGCGAAGGGAGGGGGGCATCCGGGTGGCCCTCCGGGGCGGCGGTTGGACTTGCGATCCTTATTTTCAATACTCTGGAAAATCGCATGAAAATTTTCATCAGTAGCGTCCAAAAGGAGTTTACAGCTGAGCGCTCGGCCCTGCGAGATTATTTGCGCAGCGACCCATTGATGAAACGATTTTTTGTCCCCTTCCTTTTCGAGGATTTACCGGCAAGTGACCAGCGCGCCGATGAGGTGTATTTGTCCGAGGTAGCCGCCAGTGACCTTTACTTAGGCCTTTTCGGAGAAGAATACGGCAGTACCGGTTCAAATAATATCTCTCCCACCGAACGCGAATTCGTACGGGCGGGTGAATTGGAAAAAACTCGATTGATTTTCGTGAAGGGGTCCGAAGACACCGGCAAACACCAAAAAATGCAGGCGCTGATCCGGAAGGCGGGTCACCAACTCATTCGGCGGCGATTTACTTCGCTTCCAGAACTGATTATTTCCGTCTATGCCAGTCTGGTTGATTATCTAGCCTCCAAAGAATTACTGCGCGATGGTCCCTTTGACGCTGCGTGCCCAGCGGAGATTTCAACGGCGGATTTATCCTTAGAAAAAATTCGCCGTTTCGTGAAAATAGCTCAAAGAGCGCGAGGTTTTCCGTTTTCCGAAGATACAGACTCTGATGAAATATTGGAACATTTGAACCTCTTACACAAAGGGAGCCCCACCCATGCCGCCTTGCTACTATTTGGCTCCTCTCCCCAGCGGTTCCTGATTTCATCCGAGATAAAATGTGTCCATTTTCACGGAAATGAGATTACCAAACCCATTCCATCCTATCAAGTTTACAAGGGGACGGTGTTTGACTTGGTGGATCATGCCTTGGATTTCGTCCTCTCCAAAATCAATCTTTCCGTTGGCACTCGAAAACGCTCCGTCCAAGCGCCTGTGGAATATGAAATCCCCCCGGAAGCGGTACGTGAAGCAATTGTCAATGCCGTGGCGCACCGCGACTATACCAGTAATGGGAGCGTTCAAATTATGCTTTTTTCGGACCGGCTTGAAGTTTGGAATCCTGGATACCTTCCACCCGCACTGACCCTGAAAAAGCTTCGCCTTCCCCACGGATCGGTCCCCGGTAATCCGCTATTGGCTGAATCCCTTTATCTGGCCAAATATATTGAGCGCATGGGCACGGGCACAGGCGATATGATTAAGCTCTGTCGGGAGGCGGGCCTTCCTGAACCTGAATTTTTGCTTACGGATGGCTTCGTGGCCCGCATCCGCAGACAACCCAGCCGAGCCTTTACAGCTGTGGGGGGCAAGGGTGGTCCCCACTCAACAGGGGAAGTCACAGGGGAAGTCACAGGGGAAGTCGCAGGGGAAGTCAAAAAACTGATGCAAATCTGCAAGGGTGCAAAGACCCGTCAGGAATTACAGAACGTGTTGTCTTTGAAAAGTGAAGAAAATTTCAGGAAACTGTACCTCACACCGGCACTTGAAGCCGGATACTTGGAAATGACCATCCCGGATAAGCCAAAAAGTAGGAAACAACAATATCGCCTCACTGCGAGGGGAAGGTTGTGGCTTGAAAGCAGTGTTAATGCGAAAAAATAACAAGGTGAAGGTCAACTCAAGAAAATGGGGAATAGGGTATTTCGTTTCGATGAGAGAGGATATACCCTATCGCTTATAGACTGGCTATTGCTGGGTGATATACGCGCCCTGTGTTGAATCGGAAAACCGTGTGGAAGAAGGGACAAAACACCTACAGGCACGGATTTTCAATCTTCTGGAGGTGGAGCTTCTTGAGGAGGCAACTTGTAAGGATTACCCACAAGTTCGTCGCGATGGCGGCCGCCGCTGTGGCATGGTGTAAACATGCCTCCGAACATGAGGCAAAGCCTGGGGGTAACCCCTGGAAATATCTGTTGATACCCCACGATGTCATTTCCGATAATAAAAACCTGCAAGGAGTGGCCGCTGGTTATTCTTGGGAGGCCCCTTAATCCGCAAATTTTCAAGGAGCTGGAAATTATCGAGCCCTTGGGGCATCATGAATGCACATACTGGTTACCGATTAACTTGATAACTCGTCAAAAGAAAATTCATGAAAGCAGACAAGCCCAGCTCAACCGCACTATTTGTCGCCCATGGCTTGTTGTGGATTTCGAAGCATCCCCGCCTGAGATGCGAAATTCCCCCGTTGATGGCCCAGATGAACGAGGAAATGGTCTCCCGAACCGGTCCGGGGTTATTTTCTGCTTCTGGCCGACTGGGGAGGCTGCTCCGCCATTGTAAAGCGGACTTGATGCAACGGGCGTCCATCCCGGGATTTTACCTGCATTTCGTAATGCGGAAGCGGTGCATCGAGAATTGGGTCCGGCTATCACTTGACGGAGGAATAGACCAGTTGGTGGTAATCGGGGCGGGATTCGATACGCTCAGCCTGAGAATGTTGACGGACTATCCATCCCTTAAGGTCATTGAAATCGACCATCCGGCCACGCAGACCTGGAAGGCGAAAGGCATTGACCGCACCCAGCGGGATTGGAAAAACCTGCATTTGGTTCCCCTCGATTTAACCCGGAGCACCATGCAGGACACTCTATTGCGCAGCGGCGTTTATGCCCCGAATAAGCGGACGGTCTTTGTGGCCGAAGGATTGCTCATGTATCTGAACGAAGAGGAAATTCGGACCCTGCTCGCTTTCATCCGGCAACATAGCGCGCCCTCATCCCGCCTGGTATTTACCTGCATGGAACAACGTAAACCGGGGGATTTCCAATTCCAAAATGCCGGTGCGCTCGTGAATTTCTGGTTGAGATTGAAGCGGGAACGGTTTGCCTGGGGCCTACGCCCCGATAAAGTGGCGGGTTTCCTGGAGGAGTCGGAGTTCGACCTGCTCCTGTACCAAACCCATCAGGATTTTCGAAGGGAACTGCTTTCCGGCGCCAATAAAAATGCCGCCCTGGCCATTGGTGAAAATGTTATACTCGCGGAAACGAAGCTATGAAATCGAGTACGCTGACTCGTCCAGTCCCTGAGGTCCTCCAGGTCTTGGCCTATCCTGCCATCCTTGGCTCCGCCATGGGTTTGTTCTTCCTCCTCAAGGGCCTTTCCTGGCCGGTGCTACTGCAAATAAACCTTCCCGTGGTTTGGGGGGCCTTCTCCATCACTTTTTTGGAGCTGCGCATGCCTTACCAACGAAATTGGAACCCGGAAAAAAAAGAAATTTGGAATGACAGTTTATTCTTGGTCACCATGCAAATGGTCTTGCCGCGATTGCTTGCGTTACTAGTCTCACTCACTTTGCTGGTACTACTTGGAAGCACGGGGTTTCAGGCCCGGGATTTGTGGCCGCATGGCTGGAGTATCGGCTGGCAGGTTGTGCTCATGGTCGTGGTGGCGGATTTCCTGCGCTATTGGCTGCATCGATTCTCCCATGAAATTCCCTATTTGTGGAGGCTGCATGCAGTGCATCATTCCTCCCGCAAGCTGTACTGGCTTAACGTGGGTCGTTTCCATCCCCTGGAAAAAACCCTGCAATTCCTGTTCGATGCGCTCCCCTTCATTCTCGTCGGCGTATCGGTGGAGGTACTGGGACTTTATTTCGTATTCTATGCCGTGAACGGTTTCTTCCAGCATTGCAATATCGATGTCCGCATGGGGTTTCTGAATTATGTCATCAGCGGCCCGCAGCTTCATCGCTGGCATCATTCCCGCATCATTGCCGAGTCGAACAACAACTATGGGAACAATATCATCGTATGGGACCTTCTCTTCGGTACCTATTTTCTGCCTGCCGGGAAACATGTCAAAGAGCTGGGACTGCTTAATCCATCCTATCCGGACGATTATGCCTCCATGTTGAGAACCCCCTTTTCCGGCGCCATAGACAAATATCCGCTGCCTCTGCAAACCTTCCGGGACATTTTGGTAAACGTCTTGCTCAAATTGCGCATGCATTTGATCGGAGTGTTCCAATACAGACAGCTAAGGCAGGCGGCGGCAGATCCTGAGCGCGCGCAGAAGCAGGTTTTGTTATGCATACTGCGTGACAATTTCCAAACCGATTTCGGAAAGGCGCATGGTTTTTCGGAAATTGGCGATACGGCGACTTATCGGAGCCGTGTTTCCGTACAGGATTACGAGGCCCTGCGGCCGCAAATCGAACGCCAGGATAGGGAAAATGCACCCATTCTGACCCGTGCCATGCCGTTCATGTACAATCGGACCAGCGGATCAACGGGAAGCCCCAAGGATATCCCCGTCGTAAAAGAAACCTTGGATGCGTTGAAAAAATCTCAGAAGGTATTTTCCTACCTGCAATACAAAGTGTGTCCCGAAGCATTTTCGGGAAAGCTGTTGGGAATGGTCAGCCCTGCAAACGAGGGTCGGCTGGCATCCGGCAGGCCCTATGGAAGCGCGTCCGGCCATATTTACAATTCCATGCCCAGCTTGGCCCGGTCGAAGTATGTGCTGCCCGGTGAGGTCTTCGAGATCGAGGATTATCAGGTCAAATATTATGTGATGGCGCGGCTGGCGGTGGAACATAAAGATGTGACCTATTTGGGAAGTGCCAATCCGTCCTCCTTTCACAAGCTTCTAGACGTCATTCGCACCCGCTTTGCCGAAATCACCGCCGATATTTCGGAAGGCGGATGCACGCATATGGAAGACCTGAGTCCCGCAACGGCGGCTGCCATCCGGAAGAAGTTGCGCCGCAATCCTACTCGAGCGTCGGAGTTGCAGGCCTTACGGGCGGAAGACCAAAAACTTCTTTTTCGGCATTTCTGGCCGTACTTGAAACTGCTGGCGACATGGACGGGGGGGAGCTGCGGCATCCCTTTGAAGAGCATACTTCCCGCTTTCCCCGAAGGAGTCAAGGTAATCGATATCGGATACCTTTCCAGCGAGATGCGGGGTACCATCACCATCGAAGCCGAAACCAATGAAGGTCTTCCCACCCTGCAAGAAAACTTTTTCGAGTTCGTGGAAAAAAGCAGGTGGGAAAGCGGCGTGGCCGAATTCCTGGGACTGGAGCAAATCAAACAGGGCGAGGAGTATTATCTGTTCGTTACCACCCGGGCCGGTCTCTATCGCTATAATATGAATGACATCGTGCGGGTTGCCGGGAAATGGGAGAATACCCCCACTTTGAAATTCGTACAGAAGGGCAGGGGAGTCACCAATATAACCGGCGAGAAGCTTTACGAAGGACAGGTAATCGATGCGGTGCGGGCGGCCGAGAAGCGGTTCGAGTTGGATCTCCCATTTTTTCAGATGGTAGCCGATGAAGAAAGTTTCCGTTATGACCTTTATTGCGAGCCGGCCTCGGGCGACGTGTTCCTAGCTGGGGAGCTGGCGGATTTTCTGGATGAAGCTTTGCAAAATTCCAACTTGGAATACCGGACCAAACGACAGGGGGGGAGGCTGCAACCCCTATTCGTACATCGCTTGAAATCAGGTGCCTTCGAAGCCTATAAAACCCATTTCCTGGCCAAGGGGCAACGCGAAGGACAATTCAAGCCCCAGCTACTGCAATACAAAAAGGATATTCCCGGCGATTTTTTGGAGTCCTATTCGATATGAATCTCACCTCTCTGCAACTTCAATCCCTGCAAATCCCTTTCAAGGTAGGCTTTAAGCATAGCAGCGCCGATAGGAAAAAAGGCGAATCGCTCTTGGCCAGCGCCGAAACAGCGGCGGGAAATAAGGGGATGGGCGAAGGCTGTCCGCGCGGCTATGTAACGCATGAAGATTCCTCCGCAGGGTTTGAATTCTTTGAACGTTATCGCGAGGATTTGCTGCGGAGCATCCACACTTTCGGCGATCTCGAAGCATGGGTCTGGCGGCATGAGGTTGAAATAGATGAGCGGCCGGCGGCTTGGTGCGCTTTGGAGTTGGCCATTCTCGAGGCGTTGTCCAAGGATTTGTCACAGCCGGTGGAGGAGACTCTGGGCTTGCCTCCTTTGCAAGGGCGATTCCAATATACCGCTGTGCTCGGCGACTCTTCCCAGGAGGTGACGGCAAATCAGGTTTCCCGTTTCGCTCAATTGGGATTCCGGGACTTCAAGGTTAAAATCAGCGGAAATCCCCTGGTCGACAATGACAAATTCGCGGTTATCCAGTCTTCGGTAACGGATTCGCGTATCAGGCTGGACGGGAATAATCTCTGGCGAAAACCAGAGGAGGTTTTGGGTTACCTCAACGCGATCCGAATCACGCCTTTCGCAATCGAGGAGCCGCTGCAGGCCCTCGATTATCCTGGCATGAAAGCCCTGGTGAAGCAGACTCCAGTCGCGTTAATCCTGGATGAAAGTTTTCTTAATCGGAGTCATTTCGATGCAACCGTGGAATTGGGGAAGAAAGCCATCATCAACCTCCGGGTCTCCAAGATGGGAGGGCTTATTCGCTCTCGGGCGATTGCTTCCCGGGCCGGGGACCTGAAAATACCCCTGATTATCGGCGCGCACGTGGGCGAAACCAGCATACTGACACGCGCTGCTCTCTCCCTTGCTAATGCCTTCCGTGAGAACGTGCTGGCGCAGGAAGGAGCTTTCGGCACCCATCTTTTGGAATCGGATCTGGTTCATAACCCCTTAATGTTCGGTCGCGCCGGAATACTGGATAGTGCCGACTCTCTGAACCTAAGGGGAACAGGGTTCGGGCTGGACTACCTGTAAAGCTTTCCCCCTCCTTGCTTTTTACCTCCAAATTGGTAAATATTTCCTGAGCCCTTAAAAAGGGCGGAAGGTCTTCATACAACCCATTTTAAGGAGTTACCCCGATGGCCAAGGAACGGAATACCAAGAAAGAAACCAAGAAGGCTCCCGCGAAAACCTTGAAGGAAAAACGCGACGAGAAGAAAACCAAGAAAGCGGGCAAGGGGAACAGTTAATCACCAGGCCGCTCTTAAGCGAGTCATGAAATTGAATCCCGCCCTCAAAGGCGGGATTTTTCTTTTTAACTCAATCTTTAGGGTTCATATCATCTCCCGCAAACTCGGCGCAGCATGATCCAAGAATCGGGTAACATTCCTCGCACAACCACTCGCCGTCCGCTTTTTCCACAAAGCCCTCCTTGCCGCAACGTACGCAAGGGGGATTACTTGTTTTTTGGCTTAGGTCGTTATTTTTCTGCGGAAAGTCCTGTTGGGTCATAAAAGGTTATCTCCCGGCTTGTCAATGCCGTTAATAAGAGGTTAAATTCCAGCTGGTTCCCCCTCAAGAGAATAGATGAATTCCCTATGAAAAATATGTTTGTTATCGCGGCGATTCTGTTAACCTTACTCGTATTGGCTGGAATTACCTGGTTCTTTCTGCTGGGGCGTAAATCAGCGGAAGCCCAGGCTCCGGGGATGGTCGCAGGCCGTCTTGCGCCCTGTCCGGATAAACCGAATTGCGTGAGCAGCGAATTCCCCGGGGATACGGCGCATTATATTCCCTTCATCGGCCATACGGGAGTCGATTCCGAATTAGTCTGGGCGTTGGCGCATCAGGCGGTGAGGGAGGAAGGGGGAATACTTACTTCCGAAAATGAAAACTACCGATCTTATACGTTCACTTCGAGTCTGTTCCGCTTTGTGGACGATTTGGAATTAAGGAATGATCCGGAATCGGAATCCGTCCACATTCGCTCCGCCTCCCGAGTTGGCCATAGCGATATGGGCGTTAACCGGAAGCGGGTACAGAGTATCTTGGACCGATTCGGTGTTTTGCTGAACGAAAACTAGAGCCAGACCAGAGCCGTAACTAGAACCAGTTGATTAGGCGGGAAGTTACCGCCTTACCCTGGGAGGATATCTGCAAGAGGTAATTGCCGGAAGGCAAATTGCCTCTCTCGAAACTGAGCTCATTTGTATTGAAATTTTCCGTAGCTACTACGTTTCCCCTCAAGTCCCGCAGGGTAGCCGTGAATTCACCGGCATAATCAACCTTCACAGTGAGAAGATCCGATTTCGTGATGATACGCATACGCTCCGGAAACTCCCTGAGAAAACGGGCGCTTTCCAATGCTGACACTGTATTGTATCCGGCGACGAACTCGGCTGCACGTAAAATAGTCAGCTTGAAGAAATCACTGCGGGCACCGGTAGCGGTGTGAATGATACCCGTATAGAAAATCCGACTTCCGTTAGTACTCTCGCGATACCACATTATGGGATGACGTTTTTCCACAGGGAGGCTCATCTGCTCAGCGTTCAGGTTGTTGTGCGTATGGGGTTTCAGGGAACTTTCGTCGATGTAATAGAGCACCTTGGCCTGTGCGAAAAATGGGCCCTGATTGAAGGCATACCATTCATCCGAGGATTGGAACTGGTCGGGCATTCCCGTGAGGATATTCTTGCTATTCGGAAGGTCCAGAATGGATTGGTCCTTGGTCACGACCATTTTACCGATCTGGTTGCCGTGGTAGTTGGGATTGTAGGAGCCGATAATGATATTGGACCGATACCACTCCCAATCGCCTTGGCGAGGCATGGAGGCGGTATGGTAGCCGACGCAATGGCCGCCCCCCTCTATGAAACCTTGGAAGGCCTGCTGCTGGGAGGAATTGAACTTTTCATTCACGAGACGGGTGTAGTTGAATACCACGATCTGGAAGTTCCGGAGATTGGTGACATTCATGTCGCTGGCACGGTTGGTGATGGTGAGCTTGAAACCGATATCCTTGCTGAATTCCTTCCAATGCCCCTCGGCGGCCATCGCGGCACTATTATGTTCTCCGGTCATATCGTCCTGGAAAAGCAATACGTTCATGTCTTTCAACTTCGAAGTACCCAGTGGTTTGATTTCCAGGGTCTGAGCCTGTCCGAATTGAAGCATGGCCAGGAAAGCCACTGCGAAAACCGGAACTGAAAGGAATTTACTGACGGATTTCATTTCATTTTCTCCTGCACGAATTGCCCCAAGCGGCGCGGTTCCATTTTCTAATTTAGGCCATTTGGGCCACTTAGGCCCTATACTTTTCCGGAAAGATCGGATATTTCCGGCCTTATTTGAGTTTACAATATTCTCAATTGAGTCCAAATTCCATCCGGAGAAGGTAATACCATTCTTTCGGATTGGAGGTCAGGGGTTTGACGCTGGTAGCCATGTCAGAGTCCACAAGGCGAAAATGGTCGCTGGCGACTTGGCTATACAGGGTTAAAATCCCATTCACCCGCTTTTTCGCGTAAATGGACCATTTCCAGTCATCCTTTTGGTTGGAAACCAGCGTTTTCCAATTTTCCAGGGTCCCGGCATTCAGACTGTCGGTATAGGTCGCATAATCGTTCTGGTTCATCTCCCAGATAGGTGAGCTTTCCTGGTTGAGCTTGGTTATGTCATTGAAAGGCGCGGAGTAGTGCTCCACCTGCACGCTGAGCACGTCCAGAAATTTGAAAGTGGGGATATTAACACCCAGCATGATGGGCATTCTGTCCGCTTTCTTTTCATAGTAGATGGGGTAATCCTCAACTCCCAGCAAAGCGACTTCGGCGAAAATCTTGAGATCTTCGGGGCTTTTTCTGTCCTCGGGAAGCAAACTATTTAAGTTCAGCGTGGCCCTACCCATCAGCTTGATGCCTTGGTGGGTATAATGGTGCAGAACCGTCGGAACCACGGTGGGATCGGAAGTCGCCTCGAAAGGCGCCAAATCGAGCGGTCCAACGTATTCCTGCCACCGGGGAGCGGCTTCGGTATCGGCGGGAATATGGACGTATTTGTTATTCGGTTGGTTTAGCTTCAACAAGCTGGGACGGATAGGCAGGCCGTGGTGGTAGACCGCACCACCACCCAGTTCCAGGAAAGCGGTCTTGAAGGCGAAATCGTAGCCAGGCGAAAAATCACCTATGGGGTAATAGGTCATCTCCATGAACAGCGAGAGGTTATGCGTGAGCATTCCGTCCAGGTGTTTCATCTGCATTTGCAAGCCGTGGGCGTAAAAGCCGGCGCGATTCATGAACAACCAACCCTCGGTGGTAAAGAGGAAGCCGGGATAGGTGCCTGACCGGTAGAGGTATTCCCCCAGGTTCTTGGCCTCCGTGTTGTACTTGTAGGGAAAGGTACCCGCTTGCAGGTGGCCGTGGAATCCGCCTTTATCTCCGAAAGACCATTTTCCCCGGGCGAGAGGCACCATGGGTTTCACCCGCATCACCCGCTTGGAGGGCTGGGTGTTGTCGGCGGAATAGGGCCACCAAATCAGCCCCGTAATCCCTACCATAACGTCGAAGGATTCACCCAGAAAAACTTGAGGGGTAATGGTTACATTGCCACGGTTTAGGGGCAACATATCGATGGCCGAGTTTCCATCCGGATTCACTCCGCTGACCAAATGACCGAAGTCCAGGTAGGAGTTGACCTTC
Organism: Fibrobacteria bacterium; assembly: GCA_041746255.1. Classification (GTDB taxonomy): domain Bacteria; phylum Fibrobacterota; class Fibrobacteria; order UBA11236; family UBA11236; genus JBGTHM01. The sequence continues at coordinate 46,873 of JBGTHM010000129.1, forward strand.
AGCTTGTATTCGATTTCCTCCTCGGCAACCACGGGTGCGACGGCAAACTGGGCGACCGAAATAAGCAATGCTGCTCGGATGGAATTTGCTGATAAGGATGTTAGGCAAAGCTTTTTTTGATGCATTTCGTCTTCCGTTCAGGGATTAAATCCCAAATTCCAACTTGGCGAGGTAATACCAATGGGACGGCGCTTGGGTCAAGGAACTTTCACTTTTTACCTGGTCGTATCGTAAGGTGCGCAGGTGATCATTCGCCACCTGCAAATATACTGCGAAAAGGCGATTCACCCTTTTCTTGGCGAAGACAGACCATTTCCAATCATCCTCCGCAATTTGAACCTTGCTCCCATTTTCGTCCAGTCGTTCCTTCCAGATGGGCAGTGACAAGTCGCTGTAATAAGCGGAACTGTTGTGGGGAGAGGTGTAGCGTTCCACTTGCACGCTTAATAGATCCAACAATTTGAAGGTGGGCAGGTTGAATCCCACCATGATGGGCATCCTGTCCTGACGTGATTCGTAAAAATAGGGATGGTTTTCCCATCCCAGCACCGCCACCTCTGTGAAGAGTCGCAAATCGTCGGGTCCGAGCAAACCTTCGGGCAGAAAGCCGCCGAGGTTCAGGGCGGCGCGTCCCATCAGCTTTATGCCTTCATGAGTCCAGCGGGATTTCCGGAGTGTTATTATCTGGAGAGAATCAGCCGCAACAGCCTCCTTCACTGCAAAGGGGGCGTCGCTGAGCGGGCCGGCATACGCCGCCGTGGGTGGCCCACTCGCGGGTTGGAACGGCGCCACCTCGACGTAAACATTCTTGTCATCGCTGGTATTGGGCTGTAATTGGCTGGGATGGAAAGACAGATAATGGTTCAAGGCGACGCCGCCTCCCAAATCCAGGAGACCGAAATTCAAGCTGATTTCATAGCCGGGGGAGATGTCGCCCACGGGATTCACTTCCGTTTCGAGGAAAAATGTAAGGTCATGTTTCACTCTGCCTTCCGCCTGCGTATAGCTGGCGCGGACACCGTAAAATTGGGGAGAAGCCTCGTTCATCAACTGCCAGTCCTCGGTGGTCACCAAATAACCCGGATAAGTTCCGGAGCGATGGAGGTATTCGCCGAGATTGCGGGCATCCCGATTGTTTTTGTGGGTGAAGTAACCGGCGTCCAGCGTCAGCGAACCGAAATGCCCGGTCATCCGGGCTATCGAAAGCTGGGATTCAACGCGGACAATCCGCTCATGGGGCATGTCGCCCGTGCCGCCAAAGGGCCACCAAAGGATATTGCGGAACCCCGCTTCCAAGGACCAATTCTCGTTGAATTTCGCCTGCGTACCTATTGTCACGATATTACGATTAAGCGGAAGCATATCGATCTCGCGGCCGCTCTCGCTTTGAACGCCCTTGACGACGTGGCCGAAATCCACTTCGGACTTCAAGGCCAATTTGAGATGATCCGATAATGCCGCGCCCTGGATAGTTGAAATAGCCAGGAAAAGAGAGGCGAATAGCTGTAATTTCACGTCCAGAAATATACACCCAGGCTGCAACTTCGACATGCAAAAAGGAGGCGAGGAGGAAAAACGAACGCATTCCGGGCACCTGTTAGTAGCTCGCAAAATATATTTTTTTGCTTCCACTATAGGTTGGGAGGTTCTTGACGGATTACCGGAAGACAGAGACTAACCCGACCTATGGCCGGAAACTACCATTTATTCGATCTGGCGACCTATACTTGGGTAAGCCTGTCGCCCTCACTTAGGAGTTCAAACTTGTCCGACAATGTCCTCGCCGTTCAAAACCTGCATAAGGCCTGGGGCGATAAAGTACTCTTCCGCGATTTGTCCTTCGGCCTCGAAAAAAAACAAAAGGTCGGCCTTTTAGGCCAGAACGGCAGCGGAAAGTCCACCTTGCTCAAAATTTTGGCCGGCCGCGAAAGCGATTATACCGGGTCTGTCACCCAGCGCAAGGATTTACGCACGCATTACCTGGAACAGGACGCAAAACTTGTATCATCGGGTAAAGGTCGTCCGCTGCACCAAGCGTCCGCTCCAGAATCAGGGCTACCAGAAGGTTGGCGGATCTTCGAGTACATTTTCGCCTCCTTCGGTGAGTTGGGTAAACTTCTGGGAGAATACCACGACCTCGTGACCTCCGAATCCGCCGAGTTTCCTGATCAAGCCATGCACCGTGGCGATTTGGAAAACCGTATCGACGATGCTCATGGGCTCCACCTTTACGGCAATGTAGTGAGCCTGGCCGGACAATTGGAAATCGACCTCGCCTGGACCTTGACTCCGGCGCTATCCGGCGGCCAATTGAAAAAAATCCAATTGATACGTGCTCTCTCCGGCGAACCGGAATTATTGCTCATCGACGAACCCACCAACCATTTGGATGAGGACTCTATTCGCTGGCTGGAAAACCGGTTGATGCAATTTAACGGCACCCTGATATTGATTACCCATGACCGGTATTTTCTGGAACGGGTAGTCAACTTTATTTTGGAACTTTCACGTGGGCAAATTCGCGGGTTTCCGGGAAATTACGTGCGCTATCTGGAAAAAAAGGCGGAACTCGAAGCCGAGTTGGCTGGACAAGACGCCAAGCGCTTGTCTTTTCTCCGCAATGAAATCGATTGGATACGCCGCGGCCCCAAAGCGCGAGGAACCAAAGCCAAGGCTCGCATCGATCGATTCGCAGCGGCTCAGGCGCAGGAAGGCTATGCCAAGGCCAAAACGCTGGAGCTTGACTTACAGGGCGGCGCCCGTCTCGGAAAAACCATTCTCGAGGTCAAGCATTTACGCAAATCCTTCGGCGATGTGAAACTTTTCCAGGATTTGAATCTCAGTTTGCTTCCCGGGGATTGCATCGGCATATTGGGCCCGAATGGTTGCGGTAAAAGCACCTTTTTGAAAATCCTCTTGGGTCAGTTAAAATCCGACGGGGGAGAGTTGATGATTGGCCAAAATACCGTCATGGCCTATTTCGATCAAAAGCGTGAATCGCTTGATCCCCGTAAAACGGTTTGGCAAACCTTGAACGGTGATGCCGAATACGTTGAGTTCGGCGGCGGCCGTCTTTCCAAGCGCAACTTTTTGGAAAGCTTTTTGTTTCCTCCCGCGCTACAGCAAACCCAGGTGGCACGCCTAAGCGGAGGCGAGCAAAACCGCTTGCAATTGGCGGCTTCGCTGGTAAGCAATCCGGCCAACCTTTTGATACTCGATGAACCCACCAATGATTTGGATATAGCCACTTTGCAGGTCTTGGAAGAAGCGCTGGAAAAATTTCCGGGCTGTGCGCTCATTGTCAGCCATGATCGCTATTTCCTGGACCGCGTGGCCACGGCCATGCTGGTGTTTGGCCCCAATGGTCAAACCCGCCTGCTTCCCGGAAATTACAGCGATTATCTGGACGCGAACCCCTTTCCCAAATCCGCGGCTCCGCTTCACGCCGAGAAACAAATTATTGAACCTCGTAAGAAAGCCTCGCTTACCCAATCGGAAAAAAAAGAATTGGGGATGATTGAGAAGCTAATTCTCTCGGCGGAAACCGCTCTACAGAAGGCGGAAGCCGCCTTGGGTGAGGCCTCTACAAAAGGCGATTTCGCGGTGATCCAGGAAACGAATGAAGCCTACCAACTGGCGCAAAAAAAAATGGAAGAACTATTCGCACGATGGGAGTGGTTGGAAAAAAAGTCCCGCGGAGATTGAGCAAGTAAGCAATTGTGTAGCTCAAAGTAGCCAGCGCGGTTATCGCCGCCCTGGCCAAGCGTAAGGCCGGCGCTTTCATCAAAGCTATTTGACGGTCATGACGCCTTGCATGATTGCATAGTGTCCCGGAAAAGTACACAAATAGACATAATTTCCCGGTTGGGTCGGAGCGGTAAAAGTGATGGTATCGCTTTCGCCGGGTCCAAGCAATTTCGTATGGGCGATGATTTGGTCTCCGGCATCTTGGGGGATATAGTCGGTATCGACGGCAACCATGGCTTTCTGTGCGAATTCATCGACATTGGTTCCGGCCTGAAGTATAACCACGTTATGACCCATGGCCACCTTAGGAAGATTACCGATGTTTGCGAAGGTGAGAGTGACTTCCTGACCGGCCTGAACGGAAAAAGCGGTCAGGTCGAATCGCATCTGGTCGTTCCCTGTAATGCGTACGGAGTTTTCGGCGGCATCGGATTGGGTTGCTGTATCGGTAGCAGGTTGCGGCGTTTCTTTCTCACTCGATCCGCATCCTATGAGAATTCCAGAGGAGACCAGTATCGCTGCAGTGAAGGTGGAAGTTTTGAAAATAACATTCCATTTTTTCATTCGAAATTCCTTGGATTGAGGGTTGACGGTGACAAACTATTCCTTTAATGCTCTTAAGCCCTATTTGGAAATGCGACCAGATGAAAGAATAAAAATAAAATTCCATTTCAGTCGGAAGCACCTCTATTTAACCGTTAATTTGCCTGGACAAATAGTCACAGAATTCATTTCACCGGTTTTCAACTTAATCTGGCGACGGACAATGCCAAAACATATTTTCGACAAAGAGCTGAATTCTATTCAAGGAGGAGTTTATGGACTTGGTTAAATATTCGAAATGGAGTCTAGGAGCCGGATTGATGGTCGTATTGACGGCTTGTGCGCAGCAGCCTGATCGCCAAGCGGCCGGAGGTAGGGACAACCAGGATAGGGCAGAGGGGCTCGCTCAAGAAGATGTGCAAAGTTATGCCGGGCAAATCCAGTCTTTAAATGTAGAGGAATTTGGTCAGGTATCGGGGCAAGCCAATATTCAGGTTCGTGAAGATAGCATACAAATCAACGTGGATGTGCAAGAACTGCCATCCGGAGTGGCAAATCTGCAAATACTGCTGGGCTTTCCGCAGGATCAAGTAGGTTATTGTCCCCCCACCGCAGGAAACGGTTTAGGGAACGGCAATGCAAATGAGAGAGCTAGCGCTCCAGGAGGAATTCAAACACCTTCCGGAATGCCCATGATTTTGTTACAGGAAGATCCGACCGCATTGCCGCAGGGTACGGAAGGCGGCTATACGTTCCAGCAATCCCTTTCCCGAAGCGATTTGGAAAACGCTGCGCGACAACAGTTCGGAATGGAAACGGTGAGTTTCGAGAACATGGTGCTCTATGTCCAGGGTATTCCCGAAGGCGAACGCGTGCCGGGAATGCAACCACCCGGAACCCAGCCCGGTGATCAAGGCCGCGCAACGGTTCCCATTGCTTGCGCCGAGTTTGAAATGTTTGCAAACGGTGCGGCGAACGGCTACTAGGTATCACTTATTTGTGATGAATATCTCTTCTGGAATCAGGGGAGATATTTTTTGCGTAGTATGCAAACGATGGGTGCAATTTTTCACATTTTCCATGTCAAAACGAAGATGCAGTTTTCCTTTTCGGGATGCCCATTACGAAGATACCTCAGAATAAAGGCCGACCCATAAGCGCATGCACCAGCATGCCGTTGAAAACCGCAAAATAAAATGCCGCGAATAAAAAAACCGGACGACTCGAAGCGGGATTGCCGAACTTTTGTGAAATCGCCCCAAATAAAGGTAGCGCTTGCAAGGCATGCAAGCCGAAAAAATGTGCGATTCGCAAGTCTCCGGCCTCGGCATTCCAGTGGATAAGGGGTACGCCCGGTCCTCCATCATCCATTCCCACGGAATGTTTCGCCAGGGAAAGCATGATGCCTCCCTCAGCGCTTCCTATCAGAAAAAGGAGTAAGCCGAAACGAATTCCCCACAGCAATGGGGGGGACTGGAGGATGGACATATCTATATTCCCGCTGCGAAAAAACAGCGTTAAAATCCACAAACAAGCCAAGGTATTGGCGATGATGGCCAATCCCATCAAGGAAAAAATCGCCCCGTCAAAAGCGGTCGCTTCATTGAAATGCGAAGGCACGCCGCGAGCCGCCTGCAAAGCGATGGCCGCCATTTCCACCAGGAGGGAGCCTCCGATTACGACCGGGAAAATTTTTTTCCACTGTTTACTAACCCGCAAGCCGCGTAAAATCCAAGCCATGGTCAACAAAAAAACGCCGATGGACAGGGCAAATTTGGTCGGTTTCAGCCAGACGTTCACTCCTAGAACAATTCTTTCATCCCAAAGTCCCACCGCCGTAAACCCAATGGCTAGAACCAGGTGAAAAACCCCCAATCGGGACAGGAGTGGCTGAGCTTCGAACAGGTCTTTTAGGAAATGGGTGATTGAAGGCATAGGATACTCTTCTCCAAAGAATTCGACTTAAAAACCGCTCTTATGTTGACGGTGAAAACATTGCAAAATCCGGTTCATGGTGACCGGCTAATCCGATTCAAAGTGACCGGCCGATCCGGTTCAAGATGACCGGTTCGGACGATTGACCCGAGGGTGAAAATCCGGTTCAAAGTGACCGGTTTTCGTCCTTCTCAATCCA
>JBGTHM010000130.1:0-37687 GCA_041746255.1 Fibrobacteria bacterium
CCGTTCCTTCGCCAAGGCCACGGCACGCTCCTTGTATTTCCCATCAAATGCTCGTCTTTTTTCGTTTTTCATTGGACACCTTTCTCAGGTAAATCTACCTGAATGTTGTGTCCGGTGTCAGGGGGTCAGTTCAATCCCCGTAAAGGAGGCGATGGTGAAGTCGAAAAGGCGGCAGTTCTATTCAGGGCTGTTGGGTGCGATGTTATTGACCACATTGTCCTGGACCAAAGTGCAGGCTCAGCCATATGGGCTAGAAGTACCTCCAAAAAATACGCAGTCCATTTTCATTCCACCGGGTGATGAACATGCTTATACCGTAGAAAGGGCTTTCCCGCACCTTGTCTTCCATTATGAAACTTTTGATCACAAGGTTTTGCCCGCCTTCCTGACATCCGCACAAGACGGTACCAATCGGCTATTCACTGTTTTTTTGGGGGGAGTTATCCGGGTATTTCCCAAAATTAAAGATGTTTCGTCGAGTAAAATATTTTTGGATTTGTCGTTGAAAGTGAATCCCCTTTCTGAATCCGGAATGTTAGGGTTGGCTTTCCACCCTCGTTTCGGCGAAAATGGGAAATTTTATGTTACGTATACCACGGGGAAAATCGGGACGGAGGACTTTTTGAATGTGTTATCCGAGTTTACGGTTTCTCCCGAAAATCCGGACTCGGCCGACATCAAGAGCGAACGAGTGCTGCTTTCCCTTCCTCACCCCCATGTTGCGCATCATATGGCTCAAATCGCCTTTGGGCCGGACGGCTTTCTCTATGTGGGGCAAGGCGACGGGGGAGTTCCCACGCTTGTCGGGAATCCGGCTCAGGATAACACGAACCTATTCGGCGCTTTACTTAGACTCGATGTGGATGGCCGAACGCAGGGCCTGGAATACAGTATTCCCGCGGATAATCCCCTCATCGGCAACGTGTCGGGTTGGCGCGAGGAAAATTGGGCTTGGGGTTTCCGTAACCCGTGGCGTTTCAGCTTCGACTCTGAAACCGGTGAGCTTTGGCTAGGGGATGTGGGTGCAACCGAATGGGAGGAAGTGAATATTGTTAAACGGGGAAAAAATTATGGTTGGCCGAATTTTGAAGGGTCTTTTTGCCACCAATCCTGCTCAGAAGGTACTTATGAACCGCCCATCCATGCCTACGACCATAAGGTCGGCCATAGCGTAATCGGAGGATACGTCTACCGTGGATCCCGTTTTCCTGAATTACACGGGGTCTATATTTTCGGGGATTATATGAACCGCCAGATTTGGGGACTGGTACCGGGGGAAAACGGCGCTTTTGATAGACGCTTGTTGGCCGTGGCTCCTCATGCGATCTATAGTTTTGGCATAGACGAGGTGGGCGAAATCTACATTCTTGGGGAGGCGAACGCCATTTTCCAATTAGGCAAGAATTCGGCCGAGGAAAAGGGAAATATTCCCGAGAGCATCTCGGCGTCCATGCTTTTTAAAAATCCCGGTACCCAGCAACCCAATCCTTGGGTCATTCCTTATTCCATCAATGCGCCCAGCTGGTCGAACGGAAAAAGCAAGAATCGATTTTTTTCTCTTCCCGTGCATTGGCAAGTTCGATATCAGCATGAAGGAGGATGGACCCTTCCCACTCAATCGATTTTCGTGGAAAATCATTATTTAGATACCGTGGCGGGAGATACTACCTCAAGACGAATAGTCGAGACCCGGGTTTTGGTGAAAAAGTCCGTGGCTAACGATTGGAGCGGCTATAGTTATATGTGGAATCAGGAGGGTACCGATGCCAGGCTTTTGGCAAGAGATACGGCGGTACAATTTGCTGTGCGGTTCCCAAAGGAAGACGATGCTGTTCGTTTCGAAACCCATGAATTTCCGAGCCGGGAGGATTGCCGGACCTGTCATTCGCCGAAAGCGGAATTTCTACTCGGATTCAAAACCAGCCAGCTCAACAAGTTGCATGACTACGGAGAGGTTACGGACCATCAATTCCGAACCTGGGAGCATATGGCTATTTTCCGGGTACCGCCTTCCACCCAGGACTACGCGTCACTTCCCTATCAGCCAAATCCCTTCGACAAGGCGGGGAATGTGGAAGCGCGCGCGAGGTCTTATCTGGATGCGAACTGCGCGCACTGTCATCAGCCCGGAGGATTCGGACGCGGTAACCTGGACATGCGTTTTTTTACCGCGACTGAAAACGTAGGGTTTTTCAATTTGTCGCAAACAAACAGTAGCGATGGAAAGAGGAGGAGTTATATCCTACCCGGCCACCCGGATGATTCGGAAATTTACCGCCGTCTGGCCGCCTTGGGAAACGGCGCCATGCCCCCATTGGCGAAGTCAGCGGTTGACGAACAGGGTTTAGATTTGATTCGTGCCTGGATCACAAGCGAGGCGCTGGGAGTCTTCGTTAAGCCGAACAGTAAAGTTCGGGAGGAAAACCGGTTCAAACTTTTTTACAGGAAGGATTTCCTTGAACTTTCCACTTCCCTGTCTCATGGAGTGAAAGAGGCTCCACCTACCCGCTTACACCTTTTTGATGGAAGCGGAAAAAGAGTTGTTAATTTATCCCCATTGGAGAATTATACAAAAGGGTCGGAGAGGGTTTGGCAATTTCGTTGCGAAAAACCGCTTCCTTCAGGGATGTATTGGCTGGCTTTCACTATGGGAAAGCAAAGGCGCGTTTTACCCTTGATGGTGCATTGACCCCTTTCAATAGGCTTTCGCGCTCAACCAGACGTTTTCTTCGCCCAACATTTCGGCGATTACTTCGGTCAATTCCTTTTCAGCGGAAACTTTAACCGTCTCGCTCACCATCGCCACTTCGCCGTGCTGGAAAGACTCGAGATGTAAGACGAGTTGGCAGGGACCTTCGAATCCCTGGCATAGATCGTGCAGACGGCGCACGTCCTCTTCGTGAGTGCCTACCGTGCGAACTTTCACATGCAGGCTTTTGGTCAGTTTTTCGCGCGCCTCCGCCATGGGCAGCACTTTGGAAGCGATGAGCTTCAACGACTCGCCGTCCTCGTTTTGCTGCAGGGTTCCCCGTATCAAGACCATCGAATCGATTTCCACCTGATGGCGCACGCTTTCGAAAACTTCCGACCAAAAGGCCACCTCGATTTTACCGGAGAAATCCTCCAATTCGCCGAAGGCGAAAGTGCGGTTGTCCTTCTGGCTGATGCGGGTTTTCAACCGGGTGATCATGCCGCCCAATATCACGCTGGTTCCGGGTTTTTGGGCCTTCAATCGCTCCGGATCCAAAACGCAGGTGACGAACCCTTCCAGCTCGGGCCGGAAGGGTTCCATGGGATGGCCAGACAGATAGAGTCCGAGAACCTCTTTTTCCTTTTCCAGCATTTCATGGTAAGGCCATGCTTCCACGCCCGGAAGCGCGGGTTCGTCCAAGGGTTGGGAAGAGCCCGCCCCTTCGAATAAAGAGGTCTGGCCCTTGGCCCGGTCGTCCTGAATGGATTGTGCGTAGGACAGCGCGGTTTCCACGCAGGCGAATTGCTGGGCGCGGTTTCCCGGAAGGGCGTCCAGCGCTCCCGCGAAGATGAGCGACTCCAACGCGCGCCGATTCAGCATTTGCATGTCGACGCGCTTGCATAAATCGAAAACCGACTTGAATGGACCGTGCTCGCGGCGCACTTCGACGATTTTTTCCACCGCGCCCAAGCCCACGTTCTTCACTCCACCCAGACCATAAACAATGGTCCCCGTCTTGGCGCTGAATTTGGCTTCGCTGAGATTGATGTCGGGAAACTCCACCGTAAGACCCAGGGCTTTGCATTCGTTAAGCAGGACCACCAATCGGGTGGTGTCGTGCATTTCCGAATTCATGTTGGCCGCCATGAAATACGACGGATAATGCGCCTTGAGATAAGCGGTTTGGTAAGCCACCGTGGCGTAAGCCGCCGAGTGCGACTTGTTGAAGGCGTAAGAGGAGAAGGGAACCAATATGTCCCAAATGCGCTCGGCCAGTTTGGGCTCGTATCCGCGCTCTTTGGCGCCACCCACGAACTTGGGCCGCAAGTCGTCCATTTTCTTGAGGTCTTTTTTCGCCATGGCGCGCCGCAAGAGGTCGGCGCCGCCCAGTGAGAATCCCGAAAGCACCTGGGCGATTTGCATCACCTGTTCCTGGTATACGATGACCCCGTAGGTCTCCATCAGGATGGGTTCCAAATCCTTGTGGTAACAGTCCACCGGTTCCAAACCGTGCTTGCGGGCGATGTACTGATCGATAAAGTCCATGGGCCCGGGACGATAGAGGGCGTTCATGGCGATCATGTCTTCGAGTTTGGAGGGTTTAAGCTTCTTCAGGTATTCTTGCATACCCGCCGACTCGAACTGAAAAACGCCTACTGTCAGTCCCTTTCCCAACATCTGCAGGGTTTGTGCATCGTTTTCGGGCAGTTTGAGGGGGTCCAGCTTCACCCCTTCGCCCCGCTCCACCTGCTCCAAACAATCCTTGATGACGGAAAGATTGCGCAGGCCCAAAAAGTCCATCTTGAGCAGGCCGATATCCTCCGAGTAAGTCTTGTCGTATTGGATCATGACCTGATCGGATCCCGGCTGTCGGAAAAGCGGGGCGAAATTGACGATGGCCTCCGGCGCGATAATCACCGCCGCGGCATGCATGCCGGCTTGTCGAACCAGCCCTTCCAGCCGCAGCGCGACCTGCACCAGATTTTGCAAGGCGGGATCGTTATCCACCTCTTGTTTAAGATCGGGCGACTCGTCGAGCGCGGTGCGTAAATCGGCGAAGGGATTGAAGGCGGGAAAAAGTTTGCAGAGAAAATTGAGCCGGCCGGTTTCGAATCCCAGCACCCGCCCTACGTCGCGCAACACCATCTTGGCTTTCATGCGACCGTAGGTCACTACTTGCGCCACTGACTCTTTGCCATATTTATCCACTACGTATTGGATCACCTGGGCCCGGTCGTGATCGGAAAAATCGGTATCGATATCGGGCATGGTCACGCGTTCGGGATTCAAAAAGCGCTCGAACAGCAGGTGGTAACGGATGGGATCGACGTCGGTGATGCCGATGGCGTAGGAGACCAGCGAGCCTACGGCCGAACCGCGTCCCGGTCCTACGGGGATATTCATTTTTTTGGCGGCGTTGATAAAGTCCTGCACAATGAGCATATAGCCCGCCACCTTCATCTTGCGCATCACTTCCAACTCGAACTCCAGCCTTTCGGTTAGCGCGGGAGTTACGGTATCGTAGCGCGCCTTCAGGCCTTGATGGGATAGATGGGCAAGGAAAAGGTCGGCGGTTTGGAATTCCGGCGGGATGGGGAATTGGGGCAAATGCAAGGTACCGAATTCGATTTGCACGTCGCAACTGTCGGCGATACGGGAGGTGTTCTCGATGGCGCCCGGATATTCGCCGAATAACGCTTCCATCTCTTCGGTGGTGCGGTAATGGTATTGATTGGAGGGAAAGCGCGTCCTATTGGCGTCGTTGAACTTGAACCCGCCTTCGATGCACAGCAGGATCTCATGGGCTTCGGCGTCTTCCGGTTCCAGGTAATGGACGTCGTTTTCAGCCACCAACGACCATCCCGCTTCGTGATGCAACTCCAGGAAATGCCGGTTGACGGTGTTTTCCTCGGCAACCCCATGGTTTTGCAAACAGAGATAGACGTTTTCTCTCCCGAACCAACGGGCATAATTCTCCAGAACTTCCAGCGCCTTGTCGCGATGGTTGCGGAGCAGATGATAACCCACTTCGCCCTGGTGGTTCGCCGTTAGGCAGGTGATACCCTGGCCTCGGTTCTCCAGCGACTCGGCGTCCACGCGGGGTTTTTGGAAGAACCCGTCGAGGTAGCCATCGGAACAGATTTTCATCAGGTTTTGATAACCGATATTGTCGCGGGCCAATAAGGTCAACCGATGGTGGAGGGGCTGTCCCCCCGGGTAGACGAGATTTTTCCGCGAATCGGGTGCGTAGTAAACGTCGCATCCGATAATGGGTTTGATACCGGCTTTTTTGCAGGAGCGATAAAACTCCAACATGCCGAACATGTTGCCGTTGTCGGTGAGGGCCAAGGCATTGTGACCGCAGGCTTGCGCTTTTTTAATGACTTCCGCGATACGCGCCATGCCTGTCAGCATGGAGTATTCGGAATGATTATGTAAATGGACGAAACGACGGGTCATGGTCTATTTCTTGAGGGTGCGCATGAAGCGTATTTGATCCAGAACGTACTCGTTACGATGTCCGGTTTCCTTTTCGATGCCGATGATTTTGGCGGGATTACGATGCTTGATGAGCAGAATCGGAGAAACCACCACCCGTGCCGACTTGTCCCCCAACTTGAGTTCCAGTTGACTGCCTGTCTCAAGGGCGGATTCCACCAAAGTTATTTTCTCCTCAGGATTTAATATCCCTGCCTGGGCCGCTTCGCTCGGAAGCGGTTTTTTCGGTCCCTTGCGGGGAGCCTTGGGAATGTCCGCCTCCGAATAGCGGAAATCCCCGTAATCCAGCTTGGGTAACTTCCAGGTATCGGCCTGCATGTCGGTGGAAACTGGTTGCAAATGCAAAATTCGCCGCGGGTCCTCTCCGGGTATGAGACCCAGATGGCCGAGAAGGTCGCGAACTTTATCCTTTTGTTCGCGTTCCACGATGAAACCGAAACCGGGTATCACTTCACGGGTTAAGGCCAGAAATTCGGGGATGTCCATCAATTCGCCCAGGCGTCCCGTATCGGAGACCTTGAGTACCAAAGCATCGAGAAAATAGGTGGAAGCATAAGTATTGGCCCATTCCAGCAGGGTACCTTGGGCGGATGGGTCGAAACCGAGCCAGGAAATGAGTTCTTTGAAACTTTCCAGTTTAAGGCCGACCTGTAAACCTTGCACCACCGATTTCTTGGTGAACCGGTGGCGAGCCAGAATTTCGTCATTTTCGCGATCGCTGCATAGCTCCACCCGGTATTGTGAGGTCAGGGGAAGCATGACCGGAACCAGGCATTCCAGATTGGGCAACCCGATGGGACCGGAACCCGAGGGCTCCACCGCGGGAACGTCTTCGGTTCCCGAAGGAGCGATAAGCGGTAGGGCATAGTCGAGGTTCAGTCGCGCGAATTGAATGCGGCCTTTCGCCATGCCGAAATCGAGGAAGCCCAGCAGCCAGAGTTCCTGTAGCGGCTTGGGCAGGTTCTCCCAGGTTATTCCTCCGCGTAACTCGGCATAATTTTTCTTCTTGACGCCGCCATAGGCCCAGATGAGGTCGGCGAGTGCGCCGATCCGGAAAACCGTACCCGCCTCGAGGGAAGCCAAAACCTGAAGGAAACAGCGAAGGCCGCCGGTTCTTTTTTCCAGCCACCAATCCAAAAGTCCCGTAACGGCTGTGGGCGAATCGCCTTCGACTATTTCCCGACCCTGGGTGGAAAGGTGCAAACGTCCTTCATCCAGTTTTACGGCTCGGGTTTCGGCTGCGAAACGGTAGAGGAATACCGCCTCTTCTTCTCCCGCAGCCGGAGACAATTTGGAAGCCAGGGAAAAGCGTCCAGCCAAAGATTGTAAATCCTTGCGGTGTAATTCGCCCCCCTGGGTCACCTTCACATTTCCCAACGCGGTTTGGGCCAGAAAATGCGCCAGATGCGACTTGAGAAAATGGGCATAGACCATCCACTGTGCCTGGGCGGCCTCGCCATCGCGTAAAGCTTTCTCTTTGAGGCCATGTTCGAGAACATAAGGCCCGAATTCCTCGAATCCATGGTAGGTCCGATAATCCCCTTCCCGGGAATAAATCAAGACTTCATGCTCAAGATGCCGCAAGTGGTGGCGGATTTCGTCGGAATCGAGGGGGGCCATCTGCACGGTAACCTCTTCTTCCTGGACGCCTCTTTCCTCGCAGGCATAGATGAAAAGCAGCAGGTTCCGCAGCGTGGGAGTCAGTCTTTCGACGACTTCGCCGATACGTTCGCTCCGTTCCAGCCAAGCGAAGGCCGCTTGACTGACCTGGGCCGTTTGCATCAGGCCGGCCTGTGGATTTTCACGCCGGAAAATCTTGAGTACGTAGGATTTGGGAGCGGCCTTGAGATATTCCGATAATGACAGCACTGAAACCCGTCTTGGTGAAGCTTGTGGGGATGGAAAGATAGCTTTTTCCCTGCTTTTTTTCGGGTTAGGACGGGCTGTTTTCGGTCTAAGGGGGTTGTTTCACGGGTGGAAAAACCAGTAATCGGTCGAACAAAAAAAGGCCGGGAGGATATCCTCCCGGCTTTTGACGAGATTTACGGAGAAGGAGATTATCCCAGCAGGGAAAGTACGCTTTGAGGGACTTGATTGGCTTGCATCAACATGGATGTGGCCGATTGGGTGAGAATCTGGGAGCGCGTAAACTCGGTGGTCTCCTTGGCGAAGTCCACATCGCGGATACGGCTCTCGGCGTCTTGCGTATTGTAAATCTGGTTGCCCAGATTCGCAATCGCGAACTCGAGACGGTTCACATAGGCACCCATGTCGGAACGCATGCTGTTCACCGAAGTCATGGCGTTATCGATGGCGGCCAAGGCCGAGGTAGCGGCCGCCTGGGTGCTGACTGCGGTGGTATTGGGCTGCAGTCCCAAAGCTCCCAGGGTCATGGCCGTAATCGAGATGTTCATGGTATCGGTGAGGGGGTTGGACCCGGAGCCGATATGCAAAACCGAGGCAACGCCACCCGTAACGCCGAAGGAACCCTCCGCGCCGTCGAGCAAGGTCATGCCGTTATATTCCGCCGAGAGGGAAATACGGGTTATCTCCGTCATGAGGGCCTGAAATTCCGTATTCGTATAGGCGCGTTCCGTGGTGGTCAAAGTGTCGGTGGCGCTTTGGATGGCCAATTCGCGCATACGTTGCAGGATGTTGTTGATCTCGCCCGTCGCCCCTTCCGCAATTTGCAGGAGCGCGATACCGTCTTCCGCATTCGACTTGGCGCGGCCCATGCCCCGCACTTGCGAGCGCAACGATTCCGACACCGACAAGCCGGCGGCATCATCGGAAGCCCGGTTGATGCGTAAGCCCGTGGACAGTTTTTCTAAAGATTTACTAAGGGATTTATTCTGGCCTTCCAGCGCCCCTTGAGTGATCATGGCCGATACATTGTGATTGATTCTCATGGTTGGTAACCTCCGTGTTGATCTCGTCGTCTCGTCTCGGTCCGTCATTTAGAGGGCCGGTAGTTGTTTGATTTGTCGGAGATTTTGCGCTCGGGCTTAACTGGGTCTAAACAGGCCCACGTAAAAATGCCCTTTTTGGCTTAATTAAGAGGCTTTTTTTAATAAACGGGGCATAAAGGTGAAGTTGAAGTTAAAGCGTGGCATTAAAGTTTGCATAAAAAAATGACCGGGAGGTACTCCTCCCGGTCATTGAATAGCTGCACTAAAAGCGGATTATCCCAATAGGGAGAGTACGCTTTGAGGTGCTTGATTGGCTTGCGCCAACATGGAGGTAGCCGACTGGGTGAGAATCTGAGCGCGCGTAAACTCGGTGGTCTCCTTGGCGAAGTCCACGTCGCGGATGCGGCTCTCGGCGTCCTGCGTGTTGTAAATCTGGTTACCCAGATTCGCAATGGCGAATTCAAGCCGGTTTACGTAGGCACCCATGTCGGAGCGCATGGCGTTAACCGATCCCATGGCCGTATCGATGGCCGTCAAGGCCGCGGTAGCGGCCGCTTGGGTCGTCACGGCGGTTGTATTCGGCGCAAGGCCCAGGGCACCCAGGGTCATGGCGGAGACGGAAATGGACATGGTGTCGGTAGAAGCATTGGAACCCGCACCGATATGCAGAACGGAATTCGTACCGCCCGTCACACCGAAGGACCCGGCTGCGCCGTCAAGCAATGTCATACCGTTATATTCGGCGGAACCGGATATGCGGGTGATTTCGCTCATCAGAGCCTGGAATTCCTGATTGGTATAGGAACGTTCCGTGGTGGTCAGCGTATCCGTGGCGCTTTGGATAGCCAATTCGCGCATACGTTGCAGGATATTGTTGATTTCCCCTGTCGCGCCTTCCGCAATTTGCAGGAGCGCAATGCCGTCTTCGGCATTCGATTTGGCGCGACCCATTCCCCGAACCTGGGAACGGAGCGATTCGGATACCGACAAGCCGGCGGCGTCATCCGCAGCGCGGTTGATACGCAGACCGGTCGATAGTTTTTCGAGGGACTTGCCCAGGGCGTTGCGCTGGGTGTCCAGAGCGCCTTGGGTGATCATGGAAGAAATATTGTGATTAATCCGCATGGGATAACCTCCTTGTTGGGTTTCGAGTCCGGCCACGTCCCTGCGGCCTTGTAAATCTTCTTCGGAAGAACTCGCGGATTACTTTAAGGTTTTTACCAGGTTCTGGTTCAAGGTAAGCTTGAATTGGGGATTTTGAGATAAATAGGGTGGGATTCTTGAGAAGGCTGAGTAATTAGGAAGGTAAATGGGACAAAAAAACCGATCCCCTTGGGATCGGTTGAATGGGGACATGAAAAGGTTCTGGGTGCCGGTGGATGGACCACCCGGCAAATTACATCGGATTGTCGCGTTTGCCGCTATTGTCGTATTCGATTCCGATGGTGCCTACGGGGCAGCCTTCAGCCGATTCTACGATTTCATCAACCAATTCAAAAACGGCCCCCTCTTTAATAATCATTTTTTCGGGGACTTCGAAAACTTCGGGGCATGTCGCTTCGCAAGCGCCGCACATGGTGCATTCATTTTCCGATTCGTCCAACCACACTCGGGTTATGGCCATTTTATTAACTCCTGTTTCCTTCTAATATAGGGGTTTGGACAAGAAAATTTACCTAATCCCCAAAAATGAGCCAAATTACCCATTTTGCCAAAGTTGCATGGAAAAGTGCCTTGACATTTTATTCTCTTTTAAAATAACACCTTAAACGCACGAATTCAATTCCCTTAAAGGTTTAAAAAGGAAGGATGCGGTCGAATTCATGAAGGTGAGGAGAGTCTACCGGTCGAATCCATAATAGGCTGATGGCAAACTAACCCATGCAGCTGAACTGTATGTAGAATTTATATATTTACCCGCCTTTTGGAATTGGGAAGCAGGTTTGGAGTGACGCAAAATACCTCAACCAAGGTTCACGTAGGCATTCTCGGGGCTACCGGGTTTACTGGGCGTGAGTTGATGGGATTGCTTATGCGCCACTCCGAGGTGGAGGTGGATTGGCTCGGCTCTGAATCACAGGCCGGGTGTCCTTATGACGGCGTCTACCCCCAATTTCTCAATCAAATTCCTAGAGGGGTGAATATCCTGGTGCCGGAATCGGAAGTCCGAGATACCATCCCCGACTTGGTTTTTTCCTGCTTACCCCATGGAGCCTCGGCACGCCTAATCGCTCCTTTTCTAAAAAATGGAAAAACCCGGGTTATCGATCTCTCCGCGGATTTCCGAATTCGGGATAAAATCGCATATGAAAAAGCCTACGGCTCCCACGGTTTGCCCGAATGGGCGGATAAAGGAGAGTATGGTTTATGTGAACTAAACCGGCAAGCGATAAAAAATACCCGCCTGCTTGCCAATCCAGGTTGCTATCCCACCTCGGTTTTGCTTCCCTTGATTCCATTGCTGCGTGGAGGCATCATCGCCGCTTCCGGCATTATCGTCGACGCCAAGTCGGGGGTTTCCGGCGCGGGTAAAAAGGCTACCGATACCACCCACTATTTGAATTGCAACGAATCTGTGGCTGCCTATAAGGTGGGCGATCAGCATCGGCACCTGGCGGAAATGGAAGAACAGCTCGCTCTCGCTTCCGGTGAAAAGGTCTCGCTCTTGTTCACTCCCCATCTCATGCCCATGGAGCGTGGTATTCTTTCCACTATTTATTGTGATTTAAGTTCCGGAAAGGGCGAAGATGAGGCCGAAGCCTGCTTGGCGAAAGCCTATTCTCAGGAACCTTTCGTTCACCTTAGAAGCGACTTTCCCCGAACCGGCGACGTTTCCAATACCAATCATTGCCATATCAAAGCCTACCAGCCGAAGGGTTCCCGAAAACTGATTCTCGTTTCGGTAATAGATAATATGGTAAAGGGCGCCTCGGGACAAGCCCTTCAGAATATGAACCTGATGTTCGGGCTTAATCCCGTGACGGGCTTGCTTTAATGCCGGTGGCGATCTGTACATGAACGACGGCGTATTGCAATCCACCATCCTGGTCAAAATCGGCGGCTCAATGATGGAGCATGATGATGACTTGCGTGATTTGTGCCGGGTTTTGGCGGAGATGAAAAATGAGGGGCTTACCCTGATTCTCGCCCATGGCGGGGGCAAAGATATCAATCGCCATCTCGCCTGGCTTCAGGAAGAACCCGTTTTCCGCGATGGATTACGGGTCACCACATCCGAGGGGATGCGGTTAGTGGAGATGACTTTGAGCGGCCTGGTGAACAAGAAGTTGGTGGGTTACCTCAACGTCCATGGAGCCGACGCGGTAGGTATCAGCGGGGTGGACGGAACCCTACTGCTTTGCGAGCCCATTCATCCTGATTTGGGACGCGTGGGACGAGTGGTCTCCGTGAGAACCCGGCTCCTGGAATCGCTGGTGGCAGGGGGGCATCTTCCCGTGGTATCTCCCATCTCCGTCGACGCGAAGCAGGAGCATTACAACGTGAATGCCGACGATGCGGCAGGCGCCTTGGCTCGAGCCTTGAAGGCGGTGAAATTGGTATTCGTTTCCGATGTCGAGGGTGTCCAAGACAAAAATAAGCACCGCATCGAGCGAATCCGGCCCGAAGAAATCGAGTCTTTGATTACCGACGGAGTGGCATCGGGAGGGATGATTCCCAAATTGCATTCCTGCCGCGAAGCCTTACAACAGGGTGTTGGCGAAGTGCATATCTGCGCCTGGCGAGGCGCCGGCTCCTTCGCGGAGCAATTGCGGGGAAAGCGGAATCATGGAACCATCCTTTCGATTAACTGAATCCATTGCCCGCGATCGCGCCGACTTATTGCAGAATTACGGCCCCCGCGAGTTGCAACTGGTCAAAGGCGAAGGCAGTTATGTTTTCGACTCGGAGGGAAACCGATACCTGGACTGCATCGGCGGAATAGCCGTGCAGGCATTGGGGCATGGTTTTCCCGCGGTGGTGGCGGCCATAAAAAAACAATGCGATGCCTTTATTCATGTCAGCAATCTTTACTTGCAGGCCCCGCAACTGGAATTGGCGGGTCTTCTCAAAGACCGTACTGGATGCGACCGGGTATTTTTCTGCAATAGCGGAACCGAAGCCAATGAAGCCGCCATCAAATTCGCGCGCCGTTATTTCTCTTCGCGAGGCGAGGACTCACGCTTCGAAATCATCACCTTCGAGTCTTCCTTCCATGGGCGTACTTATGGATCGCTGGCGGCCACGGGCCAGCCTAAAATCAAACAGGGATTCGGACCCCTTCCCGGAGGGTTCCGAACTCTAGCCGCAAATGATTCCAAGGCTTTGCTCCAGGCGGTGCATGAGGGGACGGCGGCCGTCCTGTTCGAGCCGATTTTGGCCGAAGGAGGAATCATTGCCCTTTCCCCGGAAATGGGTGAAGCCTTGCTCGAATTGCAATCGCGGGGCATATTGCTCATTGCGGACGAGATCCAGACGGGATTGTATCGGACAGGTCCCTTTTTGGCCAGTGAACGACTCGGCGTTAAGCCTGATCTTGTCACTTTGGCAAAACCCCTGGGGGGAGGACTTCCCTTAGGTGCGGTATTGCTGACCCAGCAGATTGCCGACGCGATTGCGCCGGGTGATCATGGAACCACATTCGGCGGGAACCCCGTGGCCTGCGCTGCGGGGGTGGCCGTGCTGCACGAGCTAGACCGTCCGGGTTTCGCAGAAGGGCGGGCTCAAAACGGTGAATTGCTGCGGAAAACCCTAACAGCCAAACTTTCGGATCATCCCGATTTGGCTCCGGAGCCTCTTAGAGGCCGGGGTTTTTTATTGGGATTCCGTTTTACCGGCGATGTGGCCGAACTCATGCGCTTATGCCGAAGGCGAGGCGTTTTGGTGTACAAAGCCGGAAACGACGTGATTCGCCTGCTTCCTCCCCTGAACGTATCGGGGGCGGAAATCGAGGAACTGGTTGCGGCCCTTGCGGGCGCGTTGGTAGAATATGCAAGTCTCCAACGTGTCCGGGTCCCGTGACGAAAATATTCAAGAAAATCCAACGCAACTACAAGTCCGGGGAAATGATCTTCCGTGAGGGGGATCCCTGCGACGGGGTATACAGCATTCTATCCGGAATGGTATCGGTTTACAAAACCATGCCGGCGGAGATGAACATCATCCATGTGGAATTGGCCCGGTTGGGCCCGGGAGCATTGTTCGGCGAAATGGGAATATTTCAGCCCGGGGGCCGTCGGGATGCGAATGTGAAAGCCTTGGAATTCACGCAAATCATCATCATCACACCCGCCATGCTCGAAGAACAAATCGGCAAACTTCCCTCTTGGGCGGGAAATTTCTTTCGGATTCTGGTGGAACGCTTGCAAATCACCAACGAACGTCTTTTGGACGCGACCGCTAAATTACAAGAGAGAGAAGCTTCCGTGCATGTCCCCGAATCCGCAACCGCCGCGGACGACGTCCAGGAAAAACAGTCCAATCCCAGTACGCTAGAGGATGAAATACGCTCCTCCGCCGGCCTCTTCGCAGATCCGCCGGAATGAATTTCTAGTCCGACAGGACGGAAACCGCCAAAATTTCCCGCAGCCATGTGAGCAGGTCATGTTCCACTTCGTCGGGGCATTCCTCGAAAGCATGCCCGCACTGCGGATACGACTTGATGGCCTTGGGTTCGTGAGCGCGATGGTACACGTCGAAGGAACAGGCTTCCGGCAATACCGAATCCTTCGCGCCATGTAAAAGCAACAGCGGCCTGGGACTGAGGTTGGAAACCAGGCTGGTACCATAACTTTGCGTCGCCAATCCCGCTACGGCCACCACCTTTTCATGCATGGCTCCGGCATTGATGACCACGGCCGCGCCAAAAGAATGCCCGACAAGGGCGATACGACTTCGGCCCTGCATGAGGAGAAATTCTATACCGTGAAAGGCGTCGAGGATGCTGTCGTAAAGGTGTCCGGCCCGGCGTAATCCCAAGCGCAAAGAGGCGATACTTTCACGCCCCAAAACTTCCGCCATGCGAGCGTAGAGCCCCCCGGCCGGCATATCGAATCCGCCTCCGACCCCTCCCACCCATAAGACCGCGGCTTCACCGGGTTCCCCGGGATGAAACCGGCATTCGATGCGGCCATGGCTGGTTTCCAAATTAACCGCTTCTACGCCGTCGCGCATCGGCCCTTCTTCCACCGAAATCACTTGTACCGATTGGGTTAGTTTTTTTTCGGGCATATATTTCCCCTTCCCCTCGGACGGGAGGTGAGGCGCCGAATCGGCGCTTTCCACCCCCATGGGCAAAATAAATGCTTCCAAGGTCCGTTAATAGTGTTTTCGGTCCCGCGCTTGCTTGGGGAGGCGAGGTGCGCTTGACGGGGGCTTCAAGCCGGCCACGCAAGAATTACATTTACCAGCTAAAGATTAACCAAAGGACGCGCGTTTTCATGGCCAAGCAGAAAGAGAAAAAACCGACGAAAAAACCAGGGAAAAAAAAGGTGGTACTGGCCTATTCGGGCGGACTGGATACCTCGGTTATCATCCCCTGGCTAATCGAGAATTATGACGTGGAAGTCATCGCTTTCGCGGCCGATATCGGCCAAGGTAAAATCGAAGTGGATCCCCTGAAGCGCAAAGCGCTGGCTACGGGTGCGAGCAAATGTCATGTGCTCGACTTGCGCCGCGAGTTTCTGGAAGAGTATGTCTGGCCCACCCTCAAGGCAGGCGCAAAATATGAAGGCAACTACCTGCTGGGAACTTCCATGGCGCGCCCGCTCATAGCGAAACACCAGGTGCTGATCGCTGAAAAGGAAGGCGCCTACGCGGTATCCCATGGCGCTACCGGCAAGGGAAACGACCAGGTGCGCTTCGAGCTCACCTATATGGCCATGAACCCCAAGCTGACCATCATCGCTCCCTGGAAAGATCCCAAATGGCATATCCGCTCGCGCGAAGACGCCATCGAATACGCAGAAGCGCGCAAGATACCCCTTACGGTTTCGCGTAAAAAAATCTATTCCGAAGATGGTAACCTCTGGCATCTCTCCCACGAGGGCGGCGTGTTGGAATACCCGGGAAAAGAGCATCGCTTCGATATGCTCAAGCTCACGACCATTCCCGAAAAGGCCCCGGCCACCTCGGGTTACGTCACCCTCGATTTCGTAAAAGGGATTCCCACGGCGGTCAACGGTAAAAAGAAGGACGCCGTCTCCCTGCTGGAGGAGTTGAATACCATCGGAGGCAAGTATGGTTGTGGCCTGGTGGACATGGTGGAAAATCGCCTGGTCGGCATGAAATCGCGGGGAGTATACGAGACGCCGGGGGGCGTCCTGCTGTATCGGGCGCATGAGTTGCTGGAACAATTGGTTCTTGACCGCGATACCCAGGCGTTCAAACGCTTGGTGGCCGAGAAATACGCCCAAATGGTTTATGACGGTCTCTGGTTCACCCCCTTGCGTGAAGCCTTGGACAGTTTCGTCGATTCCACCCAGAAGGTTGTGACGGGCCAAGTCACCTTGCGCCTATACAAGGGAAATATCTTTTTGGCCAAGATGGAAAGCCCCTTCTCGCTTTACGATGCCGGTTTGGGCGGCTTCAGTGATGTGGAAATGTATAACCAGCAAGACGCGAACGGATTCATCCGATGCTTGGGGCTGCCTCTCAAGACTCGGGCCCTGTTGCTTAAAAGCGACCGTGCCGGAAGAAAAGGTTCCTGATTGCGACTGGGGGTATTGCTGCCGGCTGGCGGGGCGGGGTTGCGCATGGGCGGAACACGGCCCAAGCAATTCCGTGAATTCGCGGATGGCGAAGCCGTTCTCCACTTATCCATCGATACTTTCCATGACCTCGAGGCCGTCGGGCAAATCGTATTGATTCTACCCGCGCTTAATTTCGAAACCGCACGCGACGCTTTGCCGCTCGAAAGATGGCCCAAGCTCGTGACGGTTCCGGGAGGCGAGCAGCGCTGGGAATCGGTCGCCCTGGGATTCGAGGCCTTGGACAAATCGTATTCGCATGTTCTGATTCATGATGTGGCCCGACCGTTCGTAACGGCAGGCTGCATCCGACGTTGCATGGAGGTTCTCGCCGGGGGCGAATGCGTATTAGCGGCGCTGCCGGCCACCGACACGGTAAAAGAAGTGGAAGGCGACGCCGTGGTGCGCACTTTGGACAGAAGCCGCCTGGTTTTGGTGCAGACTCCCCAGGGTTTTCCCCGCGCGGTGCTCGCGGCTTTATACGCGCGCGATTGGAGCGGTTCGGCGCCGACCGACGAAGCCCAGATGGCCGAAGCGGCCGGTTTCAAAGTGCATTGGGTCAAGGGTCATGATCGCAACCGCAAGCTCACGCACGGCGAGGATTGGGATTGGGCGCAATGGACGCGTGAACGGATTTTGCAGGGTCAGGCGGAACAGGATGATTAAAATCGGTATTGGTCAAGACAGTCACCGCATAGTGGAAGAAGCGGAGAACGCCGATAAAAAGCCGCTGCTTCTGGGAGGGCATACTCTTCCGGTAACTTACGCTCTGGCCGGCAACAGTGATGCCGACGTGCTGTTGCATGCCGCGACCAATGCCCTTTCCGGAATCACGGGCCGGCCGGTTCTGGGTCCCGTAGCCGACGCATTATGCCGGCAGGGAATCAAAGACAGCGCAGTCTATTTGCGTAAAGCATTACAGGATTTACATGCCCTAGGCTATTCCCTTACCCATCTTTCGCTTTCAGTGGAATGCGCCCGACCCAAAATCCTTCCCCATATGGAACAAATCCGGCGGAGCATGGCGGTGTTGGCGGGAATTCCGGTCGAGGATATCGGAATCACGGCGACCAGCGGCGAAGGTTTGACCGATTTCGGTAAAGGATTGGGAATACAGGCCATTTGCACGGCAACCGCGCAGCGGCGATAAGTCAGGCCGCTCGTAAATGAGCCGGTAGATGAAAAAGAAATTTGACTCCGGCCACGTCCAATTCATCGCCGTCTTTCAGTTTGGCGGAATGAATGTCCTCTCCGTTCAATTGCAGGCGCGAAAACCGCTTCACCAGCAAATTGACGACCCAGAGATTTCCTTTCCTATCTATGCTGGCGAATCGTTTTCCCACCATCAATCCCGGCA
Source organism: Fibrobacteria bacterium (assembly GCA_041746255.1). Classification (GTDB taxonomy): domain Bacteria; phylum Fibrobacterota; class Fibrobacteria; order UBA11236; family UBA11236; genus JBGTHM01. The sequence continues at coordinate 18,202 of JBGTHM010000130.1, forward strand.
CCAGAACGTCGTCCTGGCTGCTATTGCCGAAATAAATCACGTCTTTGTTTAGTTTATGCTTGCGCCCCGATTCCAACTCGATGATTTCCGGTCCGGTGCCTGCGCTTTGCGCTTTTTTTTCCGGGAGGGAGTCGGCCATGTATTCCAGCCTGTTCTCGCCCATGGCAATCACGTCTCCGGGCCTCAGCAGGCATTTCTCGATTCGGCGCTTGTTGACGAAAGTGCCGTTCAGGCTTTTCATGTCCTGGAGAATGAAAACCCGGCCGGAAATGTCGCCCAGGATAAAGGCATGTTGGCGTGAGATACCGAGGTTGTCCAAGCGGATATCCTGTCCCGGCAGCCGGCCAATGACCTGTATGCCCGGGCGCAAAGGTTTCTCAGCGACGGGATCTCCTTGATGATGAATGACTATTTTAGGCATAAGCGGTTTCGAAAGGGTTACCGGATAATAGCATCGTCCCCGTCCCTTGACAATGGTAATGTGAATCGGGATTTGGCCATTGAGAGCGTGCCTCCCAATTGGCTATACTTTGAAGTTGGAAATGAAAAATTCGCATTCATGGATGGCAGCCGGGGTGGCATCGTTGGTCGGCTCGCTGCTATTGCCGACTATTCTCTATTTCTCCCCCGCTCGGACATCGGTTTACCAGGCATTGCATGGGGAATACCGAGCCCATCGGGAATTATTGGCGCAGCTTCGCGATTCCCTTTCCCAGGCGGATATGCAAATCCGAATGTCGGATTCGACCACGGCGGCGGCTCTGGTCGAAGGACAGGCGGGCTTATGGAAAAAATATGGGTTTGTACGGGAGGAAACGCTGCGATTGGCGCAAAGCCATGCCTCGCCTTCCCTGGGGGGACTGCAATCCTGGTTAGTCGGGTTATGGTACCTGCCCTTTATGATGCTGGTAGTACTGCTGCCGCTTTGTTATTGGTTGCTTCGACGGGTCGAGAAACCCGAGGCCAATCCTCCCAACCCTGTCGGCCACGACCCGCTTCCCGAGGCAAAGGGCGCACAGCCCCTATCCGACGCTGCCCTATTTCCGGGTCCCGATATCATAGATCCCGGTTGGGAAGAGACCCGTTTCCTAAACCTCCCGATTATCGACAATGCCTCCGATGAAGAGCCGTCGTTGGAAATTCAAACGGCCCACCCTCCGGAGTTGGAACTCTCCATGGAGGACGAAGAGGCCATTCCCGACGCCTTTGAGGAGAATGATTTCGACAGGGCCGAAGGCCGGAAAATAGAGGTATTACGGCTGGCCCGCAAAGGCATGACGTCCTCCGCGATTTCCCGCCGGCTGCGTATGAGCCAAGATCAAGTGGAAATGATTATCCGACTGAAGCGCGATAAAGGCTGAAATCAAGCAATGCGCTCTACCTGCCGATAAAAGAAGGTGGAGACCCCATTAAAAATACTTCAATCGGCCCTCACTTCTCCCTCGGGAAACACTTCCCACAACAAGTCCGTTGCAGGGGTGGTGACAGCCGTGGAACAGGGTCGGGAAGGGCAAAAACTGACCGTCCAGACCCCGGCCGGAAGAGTTCAGGTTATGGCCGAAGGGCAATTCTCACCGGGTCAAACGGTGCGGTTGGACCCCGAAACGCTCCAGGCCTCGAATCCATCTCTGTTAGCCTACCTGTCGGGAGAGCGCACACCGGCCTTTCGGGCCGACACGCTTTCAACCCTGCGCATGGCTGTGCTTAGGGAGTTTCAGGCCAAACTGGTCGAATGGCAAGCGGGCCGACCGGAGTTGCCGCAGCGCCAACCCTTATTCGAACTTATGAAAGATATCGCCTCCCAGCCGGGGGGCCGCGATTTCATCTTGCAGCTGGCGCGACAACTCTTCGCGGAATTCGGCGGTCACTTGCCTTCGGCGCTAATGCCCGGCCCTAACGGCGCTGCGGCGGTATTACCCGATTCGCCCACCGAATTTGCGCGCCTCATTCTGCAATCGCTCTTTCGAGGCTGGGCCCCCTCTACGCCTACCACGGGACCGCATTCCGCGCCATTGTTGCATCCGCCCTTTCGCGAACCGACCGAAACCCAATTGTTACCCAAACTGGTTCAGGTTCTCACGCGCGAACCGGCTCTGCCCTTCGCTGCAAGCTCCGCTACCGCGGGAATTCAAAAGGAAATCGCCCCAGCCCCTCTATTTGCCACTCCAGCCACCCCCGCCACTTCTGTTTCTCCTGTCCCGCTGCCGGCCAACCTTGTCCCTCCCGTCCTTCCTGTCTCCCTTCCCGCCAACCCGATTTTCCCTGCGCCAACGGCCGCCGTGCCTTCGTCTCCCGCTTCACCAATCGCGTCTTTGAATCCGATTTTAGGCGAGCCGGTATTCCGCTATACTCTGGATGCAGGCACCTGGACCGCCGAGGCTTTCTCCCGGGAATCGCGAACACCGGGAGAAGCCGTACCCGTTCGGTTAGAGCGCGTAGACGGAACCCTGCGGGCGCATTTTCTTCCCATCACGAGCGTGCTTTCCCCCGAGGTATTGCTGGCGTTACCTCAAAAAACGGCGGCGCCCCACCCCGCTTTTTTCGCGGCCCAGGAGTTTCTCGGCGATTTCAAATCCGAAAAATTTTTCCCTCAACTGGTACGCGATTTCGGGGAAATCTTGCGGGCCGGAGGCCGTTACGATCCTCCTGCGAATGCCGAAGCGCCGATTCGGAACCTGCCCGCCCCGCGTGAGTTGGAAGGGCTTCTCCGCTTGTTTTTGTCCTTCCCGGTAGAACCCCGGGCGGCTGCGCAACAAGGAAATATCTGGAGCGGTATGCAAAGTCCCTTAGACTCGCGGCTGACCCAATGGCTGGGGCATTTCCAGCCGGGAAGCGCCGCCGGGTCGGCCTTGCTTACGGAAGAGCTCGGTCTGAAACCTTCCACGCAGGGTGCGCCGACCTCGGCAAGTGGTCCAAGTGGCGGATTGGCACCCGCACCGATGGAGGCGGCGGCGGAAAACGCATTGCAAAAGGCCCCACCTTGGGAAAGGCTTCCCGAGGGTTTGACCACCGCGAAATTACGGGAATGGCTTATGGAGGAGGCTTCGCTGCAACCGCGGGAAGCGGCAGCGCGAAAATTCCTGCAACAGGCCTTGTCCGTGCACTTGGCACGCGCAGGAGAATTCACCGAAGGAGAAAACCATCCCGCTCAGGTTTGGCATCAGGGTCAGTGGCAGGGATTGCGTGTATTATGGCGCCGCCAGGGAAAAAGCGGGGAAGGGGACGATGCGAACAAGGCCTTTGCATTCGCTGTGGAAACCACCATGCCGCAATTAGGTCAGGTTGAGGTGAAAGTGAAGGTGCTGCCGGAAGGCGCATCGTTGGATTTCCGCAGCGAGAATCCCGCAGCTCGAGGGCTCCTCGCGGGAGCGATTAAAGAGTTGGAGACGCGTCTGGATCATCTCGATTTTAAAGTGAAATCATTCACTTTCACTTCCTGGCTTGTAAATGACCCAACGCGCGACAAAATTGATAAAAATGACAAGAATCTGGACAATTTGGCGTCCAGGGGCTTGGATATTCGCGCTTAATCCTCTTTTTCGATTTTATTCCCCATATAATCGTTTCCATTAATACGAAAAACAGGATATCCGTTTATTCAACGGTTATCTTAGGCTTTATGATGGAAAGCGCACTACTCACTTCATCCCAAGCCGCTCGTTTGCTCAGCGTACACGAATCTTCGATCAAGCGCTGGAGCGGCGAAGGACTTTTGGATTTCGATAAAACCAAGGGCGGACATCGCCGGATTCCGCTTGCATCCTTACTCGATTTCGCGCGTCGAAAGGATATGCGATCCGCACTGCTCGAATTTGGCCCGTATCAAGAGGAAGTGGGTCTTGCGGCCTTGGCCTGTCGGGAACGGAACAATTTTGAGCCCTTCGCCGCCTTGGTCTTGCGACTTTGCCGGGAAGGTCCCTCCCAATATCTGGCGCTGTTTCTCCAATACCTGCGCTTGGAAATGGAAATTTCCCTGCCTCGCCTATTCGATTCCGGTATTGGACTGGCGCTTAAGGAAGTGGGAAGGGAATGGCAAAACGGTAAATTGAGCGTAGCCCATGAGCATCGCTACACGCAAAGGTTTTTTGACGCTCTGCATTTTCTCAGGCTGAGTTTGCCCTTACCGTCCTTGCCTCCGGTGGGCAAGGCCTTGGTAGGGTGCGCCGAAGGTTGCCAACATGAATTCGGCGCCTTGTTCTGTCGCATGGTATTGGAGGAAATGGGGTGGGAGGTCTTCTACCTGGGACAAAACGTTCCCTTTGAAGAATTGGCTACGCTTCAGGAAGAGCAAAAGGCCGATTTGATGTGCATTTCCTTCGTCTCCCCGTTATCGAACCATGACGCCAAGCGCTGCCTTAAAATCCTTGCGGCGCTCTATCGTACGGATGCTCCCTATGCCCTATGCCTAGGCGGTCAGGCTTTGCAGAGCCCCGCCTTGGAATTGGAGGCTGTACCGTTTCGACGCCTGAAGGTGGCCGGCAGCGTGCAAGGCTTCCGGCAATGGGTCGTATCTCTATTTCCTAACTCAAATGTGAAAGAGGCCACGGATGGGAAAATCTTGGAGGTCAAATGAATACGGACTGCCGCGATAACCTCCGCCCGGAATCCCGCGTTCAGCCAGGGGTAAGTCGATTACCGCGATGGTTGGCCGAGCCCCGATTGCGGGAAAAACTGGAGCGCCCTGCCGAAGCATTTGCCCGCAACAGCCTGTCCTTTCGTTTCGCGGCGCGCTTTCTTCCACGGGAGCAACTCTCCCGGGTGGCCGATGTCTATACCTTCTGCCGGTTTACCGACGACTTGGCCGACACCTATCCCGGCGGCGCCCAAATGCGAGGGGAGTGCCTGGATGATTGGGAAGAGCTTTCTTTGTCGGTATTTAACGGTCGGCCCAGCGGACTCAAATTGCTCGATCGTGTCATGGGAGACCTTCGCGCCAAGGGGATGGATTTCCGTTACCCGGCCCTGCTCTTCGAAGGGATGCGCATGGATTTGGCTCCCGTGGCCTATAAGTCACTCCCTGATCTCGACTTTTATTCCACCCGCGTGGCGGGCTCGGTGGGCATGTGGCTCACGGAATTGGTGGGGGTGAAGGACGCAACCGTGCTGGAACATGCGGATATGCTCGGGCGGGCGTTACAACTTACCAACATTCTGCGCGACGTCGGCGAGGATTGGGATAGGGGACGGCTGTACTTGCCCGAGGACGGTCTCAGGGCATGGGACATTACTCCGGATCAGATAGGACGTTGGCGTCGCGGGCAAGAGAAACTTCCCCAACGCTATGTGCGAATGACGGAAGCCCTGCTGAACCACGCGGAGTCTCTTTACGCGCGCTCCCTTAAGGCCGTACCGGCACTGCCGAAGTTTTTCCGGCCTTCGGTGGTTTCCGCCGCGTATATCTATCGAGGCATACATGGCGCATTACGGCGTAACGGCTGCGATAACCTGACGAAGCGCGCCCATACCGGGGTCGTGGAAAAAACCTGGTTATGCGCCAAGGCCTTCTTGCATCTTGGCAGTTTACAAATGAAGGCTCCGCCTCGGTCGCCGGTACGTTGGGGTCGGTTCCGTCGGGCCTTTCCCGCGCTGATACTCGCCTTTGCGGGCGTACTTTCCTCCGCGGGCAACGTGGAGGCCGACGTTCGCCTGGACGATATCAGGCGCGCGTATCTCGCCGCCGCCGAATCTAAACAGGCGATTCCCCGAGTGGATTCGCTCACCCTGGAATTGGAAAAGGAAGCCTTGGCCGCGCCCGACTTAAGGGCTACGGCCCTGGCATTCGCAGGGGCGGTGGCCATGCTGGAAGCCAAATACGCGGTGTGGCCCGGTACGAAGCTTAAGGCGGTGAACAAGGCGCTGCCCATGCTGGATTCCGCCGTAGCGCTGGCGCCCGAAAATTCGGACGTGCGCTTTTTGCGCCACGCCAGCACCGAGCCTTTGCCGGGTTTTCTCAAGGACTCGGAAACCGTGAAGGCCGATGGGGAATGGCTCGCTCGCGAAATACCCGCCCGGGCTAATGACCATTCCAATTGGTGGCATGAGCGCTTGGTGCGCCATGTGATTGAACGCGGAAAGCCCACTCCGGTCCAACGCGAGGCGCTCACCAAATCGACCGTTTCATCGGGAGAAGGATAAACACGATGAAGGCATCCAACTGGGCGGGAGAATTTTTACGCAGTATTTCCCTGGGTATGACCGGGGCCATGGCCGCGGGTACGCTGCTCAACTGGCGCACGGCGCCCCGGCTTTCGGCCGCGAGCTCGCCGCGGAGCTTTCCGCGCGTCAGCCTACTCATTCCCGCGCGTAACGAAGCGGACCATCTCGCCCGGCTGCTGCCGCAATTGGCGCGCATCGATTACCATCCCTTGGAAGTCATAATCCTGGACGATCACTCCACCGATGGAACAGCCGAAGTGGTGCGGTCTTTTTCCGGTACGGCGAGATTGCTGACCGGCGCCCGGTTGCCCAACGGTTGGACCGGTAAAAACTGGGCCTGCATGCAACTCGCGGAAGCCGCCACCGGGGAGATCTTGATTTTCTGCGATGCCGATGCCGGAATGAAGCCGGAGGCCGTGGCCAAGACCGTGGGAATGATGCAGGAAAAGGAACTGACGGCCTTGACCTGCCTACCCAGGCAACGCACGGAAACCTGGGCCGAAAAAGCCGTGGTGCCGACCATCCTGTATTGGCCCATTCTCTCCTTCCTTCCGTTGGCGGCTATTTCCAAACATCCTTTACCGCTGCTCTCCATCGGCGTGGGGCAGTGGTTCGCTTTCCAACGCGAAACCTATTTCGCCGTGGGTGGACATGCTGCCGTCAGACAACATGTGGCGGAAGACATGGCTTTTGGGCGGCTAATCAAACAGCGTGGTTACCGCCTGGGCGCGGCGCTGGCTCCCGATCTCCTGGAAACCCGTATGTACCGTGGCTTTCGTGAGGTCTGGGACGGGTTCGGAAAAATCCTCTTCTCGTTGACGGGGCGCGGACTTTGGCAACCGCTGGCGGTTGTTTTGGGGTTTGCCCTGATTTTCATTTTACCCTGGCTTTTGCCTTTGCTAATCGGCGCGCGCGGAAGAAAAGGCTGGTTGCTTCCCTTTTCCATTCTCGTTGGCAGCCGTCTGGCCCATGCCCGGATATTCCGGGAAGACCCCGGCTCTCCTTGGTTGGCGCCTTTGGGAACTTTATTGGTTCCGGCCATCGCCATCCGTTCCTGGTTGGGATCGCGGCGGGGGACACTTACCTGGAAAGGACGCTCGCTACCGAATCCACAAGGGAGTCCTGCAGTGAACGCCGGAAATTTTTCAGGAACATCGGATGCCTCCCACAAAATCTCCGGCACCCGCCAAACCACCTTGCCAGGAAACACACCATGAGCACCTCCGCTGTTTCACTGTCCGAACCGATTGTTCCCAGCCTTAAAGGCGGAGGCGACTCGCCCAAACCCCATGCCGTTGTTATCGGCTCAGGCTTCGGAGGGCTTTCCGCGGCCATTCGCTTGCAATCCTCCGGCTTCCAAGTCACGTTGCTGGAAAAACTGGAAAAGGCCGGAGGGCGCGCCAGTCGTTGGCGGCAGGACGGATATACCTTCGATATGGGACCCAGTCTCATCACCGCTCCGGGAACCTTGCGCCGGGTTTTCGCGGCGGCGGGAAAAAAATTGGACGACTATCTTAAGCTCATTCATCTGGATCCCTACTACCGGGTATTTTTTCACGACAAAACCCTCATCGACTATTGCGGCGATCGCGATAAAATGATGAGCCAAATGGCTCGGTTCAATGAACGCGATGCCGAACGTTACGACGATTTCATCGACGCCATTCGCCCTATCCACGCGGCGGTGATGGAGGACGGACTGGGCGCCACGCCTTTTCACAAACCTTCCACCATGGCGCGTTTTCTGCCCACGATTTTCCGGCTCAAAGCCTTTTTGCCGGCCACAGTATTCGTGAATCGGTTTTTTCGTGACTTCCGTCACCGCTTCCTTTTCAGTTTTCATCCCCTGTATATTGGCGGAAATCCTTTTCGCGTACCGGCAATTTATCTTTTGATTCCTTATCTCGAGCGCAATGAAGGGGTTTGGTATACGCCGGGAGGCATGTATAGCGTCATCGAGGCCCTGCAAAAAGTTTTCCTGGAAAAGGGGGGGCGGCTTCTCACCGGAAAGCCGGTCACCCGCATCGAAGTGCATCAGCGCCGCGCCACCGCGGTTGTGGCTGGGGACGAAACCTATCCCTGCGATTTAGTTGTGAGCAATGCGGACGTGGGCCATACCTATCGTCATCTCATCGACCCCGTCCACCGTAAAAAATGGACCGAGCCCCGCATCGACCGGCTCGATTATACCATGAGCTGTTTTCTGCTTTTCCTGGGATGTAAAAAGCGCTTTTCCGAGATCAAGCATCACACCCTTATTCTCACGGAGCGATATCGTGCCTTGCTCCAGGATATTTTCACGAAGAAAATCCTTCCCGACGACTTCAGCATGTACGTGCATGCGCCCTCCATCACCGATCCTTCCATGGCTCCCGAAGGTTGTGAAAGTTTGATGGTGCTTATTCCCGTGGCCAATCAGCTTTCCAGCATCGACTGGGAAAAAAAGAAAGAAGGATTCGCCGACAAGGTGATCGATTTTCTGGAGGACTGGGGTATGGAGGGATTGAAGGAATCCCTGGAGGTCAAACGTATTTTCACGCCCGTCGATTTCGAGAGCCGTTATTTCGCCTTGCATGGCAATGCCTTCGCTTTGGTGCCGCGCCTGTCGCAAACCGGCTATTTCCGGCCGCATAATCGTAGCGAAGACGTGAAAAACCTATACTTGGTGGGTGCGGGCACGCATCCCGGAGCGGGGGTTCCCGGCGTATTGCTTTCCGCCGAAGCGGCCATGCAATGCATTCACGAGGATTTTCCCGCCGTCAAAAAAGCGGGTGGACTCCGCACGGTTTAAAAGGGCGCAGGAATTTTGCGGAAAAAGCATACCTATTTGCTGCTGAATCTCGGAAGCCTTTTGCTTCCGCTCCTGTTCTCCTTCCATCCCCGTATCGGGTTCGTTAAAAGGTGGAAGTCCGCAGGCAAGGCCATAATCATGACGGCCCTGCCTTTCGTTGCGTGGGACGTGGTCTTTACCCGTAAAGGCTATTGGAGTTTCAACGAAAAGTACCTGACGGGAAAAAGGCTGTTCAACCTCCCTGCCGAGGAAGTGCTTTTTTTCGGGGCCATCCCCTTCTCCTGCTTGTTCATTTATGACATCCTTCGCAAGCGCCCCAATTTGCACCTTCCCGAGCGCCCCTCCCGCGCGGTATTCTTGGCCGCCGCCCTGGGTTTGTGCTGCCTGGCGATTCGCAATGTCCATCGTCCCTACACCTTCCTGGTTTCTCTGCTCACCGCTCCGGCACTTTTCGCTTTCGCACTCGCGCCACGCCAGCGTTACCGGGGACTTTTCCTGTCGGCCTATCTTTTTCACCTCATACCCTTTTTCCTGGTGAATGGTTTGCTCACCGCGCTTCCCGTCGTGCGCTACAACGATTCCGCCAATCTGGGACGGCGCATCGGAAGCATTCCCATGGAAGACCCGATTTATTCCCTTTTATTGCTGCTGGGAAACGTGGTACTTTACGAAAGGTCTCTGGAGAAAACGCCATGAAATTTTTAGGGAACGCGATGGTCTTTCTCGTCAGTTATGTTGTCATGGAATTTTTAGGCGGGGCCACGCATAAATATGTCATGCATGGCCCGCTCTGGCGCTGGCACCGGGGCCACCATCATCCCTCTCCCGACAATCCCCGCTTCTTGGGATTCGAACCCAACGATTCCGTGGGCTTATTTTACAGCGTGCTGTCCATAATTCTGATCGCGCGCGGGGTCAAAGGGCGGCCCGTCTCCCTGTTTATCGGTCTGGGCATTACGGCCTGGGGCCTCAGTTATTTCCTTTTGCACGATTGCCTGGTGCATCGCCGCCTGGGGGGGCATTTCCGACCCAAGAACCGCTATTTGCGCAGGATTGTGGCCGTCCATCGCCTCCATCATGCCAATCGGGAAAAAGAGGGGGGCCGCTTTTTCGGGTTCGTTTACGCACCTAGCCTCCCGGATCGGCCGAAAAAACATTTTCACTCACCCATAGCTTCCGCTTCGGTGGTATAATGGCCGGGTAAACGGCGTTTTGGCAATCCGAATTCCATCGGGCTGCCACGACGCGGTTTTTCCTATAGTATGGCCGGCGTTTCGCTCGAAATTCTAACCGGAAAACAAAACGGCACCTTTATCGAGGTGGAAAGCGTACTCATCCTGGGACGCAATGCGAATTGCGGTTGGCAACCTGAAGGAGCCGAAGCGGCTTTCGTCTCCGGCGAGCATGCCCTCATCGAAAGGCGTGGGCAGCAAAACGATGTGTTGGGGATCCGGGATTTATCCAGCACGAACGGAACTTTCGTTAACGGCAATAGGGTAACGGAAGCGGAGCTTAACCTCGGGGACACCTTTTCACTGGGCTTGCAGGGCCCCCGTCTCCGCTTCGTGGGTGCCCGCATAAAGGGCCGGAGCGAGGGGGAACCGGGAGCCACCCGCGTGGCCCTACCGACATCCGAGCCTCCGGCGATTGTGGAAAACGATTCCGATCCGGAAGGTGGAAAGACCTTTCTGCTGGCCAAACAATTGAAGGAAAACCGCCTGGGACAGACCGAGTTCGGGCGGTTGTTGACAAACCCGGCACGAGTCGGGCGCATGGTGGGAAAAGGTCTGCTCCCGAAAAAATTGGGAGCCTTGCTGGCGGGAGCTTCGCGCACTTATTCGCGCCGCAGCCGGCAATTCCTTTGGATCCTAGGGTCGGTCACCCTGTTCGCCGTCATATCCGTAACCTACCTGCTACTGGAAAATGCCCACTACCGATCCAAACTCACCGAACAAGCGGAGTTGTTGCGGCAAATTCAGGAATGGGAAGCGTTGCTTCGCGACGCCGGTGAAAATGACCTGGTAGATAAGCGCGATGATCTGGTCAGGCGTCTATCGCAGGCGGAGAAACGTTTTCTGGCCTTACGCGGGGAAATCAAAGCCAACGACCGGCTTGACGCTTATTCTCATCCCCTCGGCTGGGAAATCCACGCTGTACTGGAAGAGTTGGGTAAAAAAGGGTTTATCGTCCCCGAAAATTTCATTCAGCTCGTGGAGGAGCATATCCACCGCTTCACCTCGCCTTCCATGCGCCCGACCTTAGAGGTTGTATGGAAGAGGAAATCGAAATATTCGAAGTTGGTGCAAGAGGAATTACTTCGCAAAAAATTACCTCAATTGTTTTTCTATCTGGCCATGCAGGAAAGCCTACTCGACCCCTTGGCGCTAAGCCCGGCCGGGGCCCGGGGTCTCTGGCAATTCATGCCGGCCACCGCTCGGGGCTATGGCTTGGACGTGCCGGAAAACTGGGAAGATTTGCCTCCCGAAGCTGACCCGCGCACCGATGTGCGGAAGTCCACGCACGCCGCAGCCCGCTATCTCCATCGGCTTTACGTGGAATTGGGCGACGCCCCCTTGGCCATGGCGGCGTATAATTCAGGTGGTGGGCGTATGCGCCGTGTTTTGCACAAAATCGAAGACCCCGTAGCGGACAGGGACTTCTGGTATATGTACAGGCTGGGTTTGTTGAATCGGGAAACCGCGGAATACGTTCCCAAAATCATCGCGATCATTCTTGTCGATCGCAATCGCGAGCGCTACGGATTTACAGCCGAGACCGTGGTCCTTAATTAATTTTGGGCCCATCATGCAACGTTATCGATTCGCCGTCGAGTATTTGGGCACTGGTTTTGACGGATGGCAGGTGCAGCCCGGACGGCGCACCGTCGAGGGTGAGCTCGCGAAGGCCTTCGCCATTGCGCTCAAAACCCCCGTGGACGTGGTGGGGTCGGGGCGCACCGATGCCGGGGTCCACGCCCTCGGACAGGTAGCCCATTTCGATTTCCCCCAGGCCCTCGATATCCGGAAAACCGAAAAATCCATCAACGCGCTTACTCCCGCCGATATTTGCATCCGGCGGCTTGAGCCCTGTGGGGCCGATTTTCATGCCCGGTTTTCGGCGCTTTCCCGTCGTTATCAATATGCGATTGCCTTGCGTCCCACCGCACTTTATAACTCGCTTGCCTGGTATAGCGGCTTTCCCGTAGACGTATCCCTCTTCGCGGAAGAGTTGGCGCAGGTGGTGGGGAGGCGCAATTTTGCTAATTTCTGTATTTCTCGCCTTGATGGAAAGTCGGAGGAATGCGAGATTTTTCTCGCGAAATGTGAGAAAGAGGGAGATTTTTTGTCGGTTCGCCTGGAAGCGAACCGTTTTCTGCATAAAATGGTGCGCGCTATTGTGGGAGCCTGTTTCGAGGTGGCCCGCGGGCATTTTCAGCCCGGCACGGTTCGGGCCATTTTGAATAATGAGTTCCACGGCGAATGGCAATGGGTGCCGCCGACGGGGCTTTGCCTCGAAAAGGTGATTTACCAGGATTATGATATTTAGAAACACCCTCTTTCTTGTGATAGGCGTCGTGCTGACTCTGGCGCTGCAAGGCCCCATGCAATCATGGGTTTCGGGATTATCCCATACAGGCCTTCCTAAAATACAGGTCGCAGCGCCCTTGGCCAAACAGTCAGCTTCTTCTACGGGGCCCGCCGCCGATCCGCTTCCGGGTTATGCTCCGGCGGAAAGCCGTCGCAACGCTCTGGTCGTCGCCACCGAAATAGCCGCTCCGGCCGTAGTCAGCATCGCCGTCACCCGCAGCGCCGTGGTGCGCTATCGCAATCCGTTCTATAACGACCCCTTTTTCGACTTCTTCGGACCACAATACCGCCGGGAAGAATTCAGCAGCATGGGATCGGGAGTCATCATCTCGGAGCAAGGTTATATCCTGACCAATTCCCATGTGGTCGGGGGCAGGCAAGGCGGTAAACTGGAGCGGGTGCTGGTCTCCCTGGGCGATGGGCGAAGCTTCGAGGCCGAACTGATAGGCGAGGACCCCGACAACGACCTCGCCGTGCTGAAGATATCCGGAAAGGATTTACCCATCGCGCGCATTCAGCGACAGCCCGACAATCTCATCGCCGAATGGGTGGTCGCCATCGGAAACCCCTTCGGCTACCTTATCGGCGACGGCCAAGCCACCGTGACTGTGGGGGTGATTTCCGCGATAAAGAGAAGTTTCAGCAGCGGCAGCGGCCTACATTATCATAATATGATCCAGACGGACGCGGCCATCAACCCCGGAAACTCCGGAGGACCGCTGGTCAATTCGCGGGGAGAGGTCATCGGCATCAACACCTTCATCTTTACCGGCGGCGGTGAATCGCAAGGCTCCATCGGCTTGGGCTTTGCCATTCCCATCCAGAAGGCCATGCTGGTGCTTGACGAACTCGTCCGTTTCGGACGCATACGCGATTTCACTACCGGTATATACGCGGCACCGGCCTTAGGACGTACCTCTGATGGCGTCGTGGGGGTGGTGGTGGCTCAAGTGGATCCCCGTTCTCCCGGCGAGAAGGCGGGAATTAGGCGCGGAGATATCATTCAGACCGTAGCCGGTAAAAAGCTCAATGCCGTTAGGGACATACAAGCCGTATTCAAGCTTTTCCAGGTAGGGGAAAAGGTGGAAATCACGTTTTTCCGGGATGGAAAGCGCGTCACCACCCATCTCATCCTGGAAGAGAAGTAAAAACTTTGCAACCTGAAAGAACCTATGAAGAACAATAGCATCGCCCGACTGATAGTGTTTATCTTTGTGGGCCTTATCGTAGGGGGCATCCTGGGCGAGTCCCTGGGCTTTTTGCTGGGAAAGATAGGCGTTTTAAGCGGAGGGGATATCGACAATCCCATCCGGAATTTTTTCGTCTATCCGCTGGTCATCGATCTCGGCGCCGGCGATAAGGGATTTCTGCTCGACCTGTATATGGTCAAGCTGCGTATTGGCTTGGGTTTCAAGTTCAACGTATGCAGCATACTGGGAATGGTCATCAGTCTTTATATCATGAAATGGTCTGCGAGGTAGTAAAATGAGCGCAATGGCGGCAATAGCCGAAACCGCGCAAAAGGTACGCAACGGCGAAGTAAGCGCCGAATCCCTGGTGAAGGCCGGCCTGGAACGCATCCGCTCCCAAGAATCCCTGAATGCTTACATCTCCGTGCTGGATGAGTATGCGCTCGAGCGCGCCCGCAACGTGGATATCCGGCGCGAGAAGGGCGAGAAGCTGGGAGACTTGGCGGGCATACCCATCGCCGTTAAGGACAACATCGTCACTTCTGTAGGACGTACCACCTGCGCTTCGCGCATGTTGGAGAAGTTCGAATCCCCTTATGATGCGGAAGCCGTGGCCCGGCTCTTGGCGCAGGATGCCATTCCCATCGGCAAAACCAACATGGACGAATTCGCCATGGGTTCCTCTTCCGAAACCAGCCATTTCGGAGCGCCCATCAACCCGCTCGAATCCACTGCAATCGCGGGCGGCTCTTCCGGAGGTTCGGCCGTGGCCGTGGCTTCCGGTACGGTGGAAGCGGCCCTGGGTTCCGATACGGGCGGATCCATCCGGCAGCCGGCCAGTTGTTGCGGAGTAGTCGGAGTCAAACCCACTTATGGCCGTGTATCACGATACGGATTGGTGGCCTACGCTTCCTCCCTCGACCAAATCGGAACCTTTTCCCGTAATGTCGCCGATTCGGCTTATTTGCACAATTACATCTGTGGCTACGACATTAAGGACAACACTTCTTCGCCACGCGAAGTGCCCGACTTTACCGCCAACCTGGGCCGCGGCTTGCAGGGCAAGGTGGTGGGGCTTCCCAAGGAATGTTTCGGCGACGGCCTGCAAAAAGAAGTACGTGAAAGCCTGGAAGCCGTGCTCGCCAAGCTCGAGTCCGCCGGCGCGGTTATCCGGGAGATTTCGCTGCCCAACATTCAATACGCCGTAGCTTCTTATTACGTTATCGCCACGGCAGAAGCCTCGGCCAACCTCGCGCGCTTCGACGGAGTGCGCTATACCTATCGCTCCTCCCAGGCCACAGACCTCTATGAAATGTACGCGAAGTCCCGTTCCGAAGGTTTCGGATACGAGGTGAAAAAGCGTATCTTGCTGGGCACCTATGTTCTCAGCTCCGGTTTCTATGATGCCTACTATATCCAGGCGGAAAAAGTGCGCCGTCTTATCACCAACGATTACCAGAAGGCCTTCGAAAGCTGCGACATCATCGCTTCTCCGACCATGCCCACCCTGCCTCCCAAGGTGGGAGCGGTATTCCAGGATCCCATGGTGATGTATTTGCAGGACATATTCACGGTGGCCCTGAACCTGGCGGGTTTACCCGGCCTGTCCATGCCGGTGGATAAGGTGGGCGATTTGAGCGTGGGGCTTCAGCTCATGGGCAAGGCTTTCGAAGAACAAGAGCTTTTCCAAGTTGCCGAGGCTGTCGAAAAAATCCTCGCATAACAGGGCGTTCCTTGCGTTGGTTTGCCTGCTTTTGGCGGCCTGCTCCGGAACCGGGGATAGACCGTATTTCAAACGTTCCATCGGCGCCTATTCTGATCCCGCCTCGCGGCCACACCACGTTCCACCTGGCCGCGTTCCGGCGGTCGACAAGCTCAAACTCAACCCGGCAACTCTTCCTACCGGTGTAACCAAGCTGAAAAAAACCGCCGATTCCTATCTCGGTGTGCCCTATCGCTATGGGGGAGCCACGCGCGCCGGCATGGACTGTTCCGGATTCATCCAAACGGTTTTTTCCGAGGCGGCCAACGTCAAGCTTCCCCGTTACACCGGGGCGATATACGGCGAAGGGGTTCCCGTGATGCGCGATGAATTGAAGCCGGGCGACCTGGTATTTTTCAAACGCTTGACGGTTGTCTTTCACGCCGGAATCTATATGGGAGGAGGATATTTCATCCACTCTTCTTCCACCCATGGGGTTTCCTACACCCATCTGGATTCCCCCTTTTTCAAACCGCGGTATGCGGGCGCAAGACGCATTTTGCCTTAATGCGGCAGGAGTAGACGGGACGTGGATTTACTATTATTTGATACCCCATGAAAGCAGCTTTTCAAGGCGTTCATGGCGCCTATAGTGAGATGGCATCCAAGGTATTGCTTGGGGCCGAATGTCGGCTCCTTCCCAAGCCGGCATTCGAAAACGTATTCGAGGCGGTTAGCCGAGGCAAGGCCGACCGCGGCGTCATACCCATTGAGAACTCGCTGGCCGGCAGCATTCACCAGAATTACGATTTGTTGATGGCGCACGATTTGCATATCGTCGGTGAGACCCATCTTCGAGTTGAACATGTGCTTATGGGCCATTCCTCCGCGTCGCTGGTTTCGCTGGAAGAGGTTCGCTCCCATCCGCAAGCCTTGGCGCAATGCAGCGGTTTTTTCGCCAGGCATCCCAGAATCAAAGCCACGGCGTATTTCGACACCGCCGGGGCCGCGGAATCGTTGGTCAAGGCTGCGTCTTCCCGCTTGGGAGCCATTGCCGGGGCACAGGCCGCCGAACTCTATGGTTTGAAGATTCTGAAACGGAATCTCGAAAACCGTTCCCACAATTATACGCGCTTTCTGCTCATCGCTCGTAAACCGATTAAGCCCGCCGCCGAGACGGCGGCCAAATGCAGCGTCACCTTCCGGCCGGATAAAAACCAGGTGGGCGGCCTTTTCCGTGTGCTGGGCGTATTCGCCCTGCGCGACATCGATTTGCTCAAAATAGAATCGCGCCCCGATCCGGAGAACGCCTTCGCCTACCGCTTCTATCTCGATTTCGCCGGAAGCCCCGCCGACAAGCGCGTCGCCAAGGCTTTGGATCACCTCCAGGAAATCGTAAACGATTACCGGCTGTTAGGCGCCTATGCCCGCGATCCTTCCTTTCCCAAACGACCCCGGGCGAAAGAACGCGCGAAGCAATAATCCCCGTAACATCCACAAAACTATACGACGACGCAATACGAAGGACTGAAAACATGGCGAGAACAGATGGAAGACGCAACGACGAATTAAGGCCGATTACGGTCACCGAGGATTTCGTCAAATCCGCGGAAGCGTCCTATCTTATCGAAGTGGGCCGCACACGCATCCTGTGCAACGCCACCTTGGAAAACGAAGTCCCCCGCTGGATGAAGGGTTCGGGAAAGGGGTGGGTGACGGCCGAATACAGCCTACTCCCGCGCAGCACCAATACCCGCGTGAAAAGGGAGCGGGGAGCGATTTCGGGACGCACTCAGGAAATCCAAAGGCTGATAGGCCGGGCCTTGCGCGGCGTATGCGATTTGGAAGCCTTGGGGGAGCGCAGCGTGATGATCGACTGCGATGTCATCGAGGCCGACGGAGGAACGCGTACGGCGTCCATCGTGGGAGGTTTTCTAGCCTTGGCCACCGCCTTGAAGAGGATGAAAGCAAAATTTCCCCCGCAAATGGCGCAAGCTGCAGACCGCCCCATCCTTCGCCACTATGTCAACGCCGTGAGTGTAGGAATCGTAGGTGGCATACCGCTGCTAGATTTGTGTTACACTGAGGACGTGGAAGCCGAAGTGGACATGAACGTGGTACTTACCGACAAATCCGATTTCGTAGAAGTGCAGGGAACCGGCGAGGAAACGGTTTTCTCCCGAAGCCAACTCAACGATTTGCTCGATTTGGCGGAGAAAGGCGGCAAGGATATTCTGGAAATCCAGAAGAAGTTTCTGGGCGGAGTCCTTCCATGAGAATCATCATCATCGGCGCCGGCGAATTGGGCTTTCATCTCGCTCGTTTCCTTTCGCAGGAACGCCATGATATCATCATCATTGATACCGACGAAGAAAACCTTCGGCGCGTAAGCGACAACCTCGACGTTCTGACGCTGCACGGCAGCGGCACCAGCTTCGGCACGCTGGAAGAGGCGGGAACCTCCCGCGCCGACATGCTTATCGCCGTCACCTCCTCCGAAGAAGTGAATTTTACCGCCTGCATGTTGGCGGGAAAGCTGGGCAGCATGAAGAAAATCATGCGCATACGCAATACCGAATTCATGTCGGGCCTCGGTCCCGCCGGAGCCGAAGCTTTCGGAATCGACATGGTGATTTATCCGGAAGGCGCCGCCGCGCAGGAAATCGTGCGTCTCATCCGCCGCGCCGCCGCCACCGAAGTGGTCGATTTGGCCGACGGACGCATCCAGCTCCTGGGTCTGAAATTAGACGACAATAGCCCCATCATCGGCAAGCGCCTCGAAGACATTCCCCAACCCGACGGCATCGCCTATCGTGCGGTATGCATTTCGCGCGGCATGCAGACGCTTATCCCCAAGCGGGGAACGACTTTCATGCGGGCCGATCAGATTTTCGTTATTTCCAAAACCGAAGCCGTACCGGCCATGCTCGATACGGTAGGCAAAGGAAAAGTAAGCTACCGCAAGATAATGATTCTGGGGGGCGACGAAATCGGCCATCAGGTGGCGCTGGAACTTGAAAAAGACATGAGCGTCAAGCTTTTGGAATCGAGCCGCGAAAGGTCCTATAAAATAGCGGAGCAACTGACACGTACATTGGTTCTGCACAATGAAGGGCGCGATCTCGATTTGTTGGCGAAGGAAGGCATCCTGCATATGGACGCCTATGTCGCGGTCACCCCCGACGACGAACATAATATCATTTCCTGCCTTATGGCTAAACATCTTGGGGTCAAGAAAACCATAGCGCGTATCGAAAAAGCCGATTACGTCCCCTTCTCCAATGCCATCGGTATCGACGGCCTGGTGAACAAAAAGCTGTCGGCGGCCACCTCGGTGCTCAAATTCATCCGGCAGGCCGAAGTGGTGACTGCCGCCACCTTGCACGGCGTGGGCGCGGAAGTATTGGAATTAGTGGCGCGCGAAGGCTGCAAAGCGACCCAAAAACCCGTGGGGAAGCTCGATTTTCCCGATGGCGCCATCATCGGCTGCGTCATGCATCAAGGCGGCGTGACCATTCCCGTAAGTACCACCACCATCGATTCGGGTGATCGGGTGGTCGTGTTCACTCTACCTAAGGCCATCTCCGCAGTCGAGCGCTTTTTCCGATGAACGTGAACCTCAAGGCCGTAGCCGCCATTCTGGGGTTCCTGCTTTTTTTCGTAGGACTATTGATGGCCCTGTTGATTCCAATGGCTATCATGGATAGCGATGGAGCCACGACGCCTCTAACCGTTTCGGCCTCACTCGCCCTCGTTGCGGGAATTGTTTTATGGCTTCTGTTCCGGGAACACCGGGAGGGCTTGGGGGCGCGTGAAGGTTTCGCCATCGTTTCTTGCGGGTGGATAATAGCCTCGCTTTTCGGTTGCCTCCCTTTTTTAATCTCCGGAGAATTCCCCTCCTTCACTGACGCTTTTTTCGAAACCATGTCCGGTTTTACCACCACGGGAGCAAGCATTCTCTTGGATATCGAGGCCTTACCCAGGGCCTTACTTCTATGGCGATCCATGACCCAATGGATAGGCGGCATCGGTATCGTGCTGGTTTCCGTAGCCATCCTTC